>NZ_JBHSDQ010000006.1:0-272663 GCF_042652025.1 Arthrobacter sedimenti
ACGCCCGGGTGTCCCAGTCCTCCTCCACCGGGAACGCACCACGACCCGCAGGCTCATAGTCATACCGCTCCCCCGACGCCTGCGCCTGCGCCGCCACCCCATACAGGGCCTTGATCCCCGGCACCGCGGTCTGGATCCGGATCGACTTGTACCCCAGCTCCAGATGCTCCCGCACCGAATCAAACAACGACTCGATATCCGCACCCGAGGCATGCCCGTACGCCCGCAACCCGTTCCGCGACGCCCCACCGAGGAGCTGGTACACCGGCAAACCGGCCACCTTGCCCTTGATATCCCACAACGCCATATCCACCGCCGCGATCGCCGCCATCGTCACCGGACCCCGCCGCCAATACGAAGACCGGTACAGGAACTGCCACGTATCCTCAATCCGGTGCGCATCCTTGCCGATCAACAACTGCGCCACATGCTCCTTCAAATACGCCGCAACAGCCAGTTCACGCCCGTTCAGCGTGGCGTCACCAATCCCGGTCACACCATCCTCGGTAGTGATCCGGAGGGTGACAAAGTTCCGTGAGGGACTGGTCACAAACACATCGGCGGCAATGATTTTCATGGCTGGCTTTCGGGTTGGAGTTGGCAGGACCTGGGAAATATGTGCCTGGCGGGGGTCAGCGCTGGGTGCTGCCCCTGGCGGCATCGAGCAGGGCAAGTTCTTCGGGACGGGGCAGCCCTTCCCAGTCGCCGCGGGTGCTGACTGCGAAGGCGCCGGCAAGGATGCCGCGGTGCAGGCGTTCGGGAACTTTTGCACCGCCGAGCAGAGCCGAAAGGTAGCCGGCGGTGAATGCGTCGCCGGCCCCGACGGTGTCCAGGCAGGTCACGGCGAGGGCGGGCGCTTCGAGAAGGCCTTCGGCTGTATAGACGGCGGCGCCGGCGGCGCCCCGCTTTACCACCACTTCCCGGACCCCGGCCTCCAGCAGCCGCCTGGCTGCACAAGCCTCGACGTCGGCAGTGGCTTCGTCGCTGGCGCCGGTATTGCCCGGACGCCCTGCCGCCCCGCTCCCCGCCTGGGGTGGGGCAATCAGGTCCAGTTCGTCGTCGGACGCTATGACGATGGTGGCGTGCCGCGCCAGGAGGCCGAGCACGGCCCTCGCCTGGTCCCGGGACCACAGCTTGCTGCGGTAGTTCACGTCGAAGGAAACGACAATGCCTTCGCCGGCAGCCCGCTCGGCGGCATACTCCACCGCGTCACGAGCCTCGGCGCTGAGTGCCGGCGTGATGCCGGTGAGGTGCAGAATCCGGGCACCTCCGTCCAGCGCGGCAGCGACATGGTCCCGTGAGATGGTGGCGCCCGCAGAACCTGCGCGGTAGTAGAAGGCCCTGCTGAGGTCTGCGGTGCGCTGTTCCAGGAACATCACGCCCGTGCTGCGGTCCGGATGCACGCTGTGGTGCAGGTGGACGCCCTCGCCCCGGAGCTGCGTCACGATGAACTCGCCATGCGGGTCCGCCCCCACGGCCCCTGCCCAGGCGGACGTGTGGCCCAGGCGTGCCACGCCGATGGCAACGTTGGATTCGGCCCCAGCCACCTGCATGTTCAGCGTTCCGCCGTTCGCCAGGGGGCCGGTGGACCGGAGCGAAACCATGGACTCGCCGAAAGTCAGCAGGCCCACCGGGTCCAGTGCCGGAGCAGTCATGAAGACGTCCCGGTCCGCGCGGCGAATTCGGCGGCGAGGCCCAGGAAGCTGCGGGCGCGGTCCCGCATCTCCGTCAGATCACCGCCTGACGCCGCCTTGCCGAAGAGCGGACCACCCAGGCCGACGGCGATGGCCCCGGCCTCCCAGTACCCGGTGGCTTCATCCAGGCCCACACCGCCGACGGCGATGAACGGGATGTCAGGGAAGGGATCCCGGACGGCCTTCAGGTAGCCGGGGCCGCCGATGGACGCCGGGAACAGCTTGATGGCGGTGGCGCCGCGTTCCATCGCCTCGTAGGCCTCGCTGGGAGTCAGCGCACCGGCCAGGACGGGGATGCCGGCACTGGCAGCCTCGCTGATGGAGGGGGCCAGGGACGGGGTGACAATGAACTGGCCACCGGCTGCCAGGACACGTCCGACGTCGGCCTGGCTGAGGACGGTGCCGGCGCCCACCAGGCAGCCGGCCGGGGCAGCCGCACGGACTTCCCGGATGGCCTCCAGCGCGTTGGGCGTGGTGAGGGCGATCTCCACGTACTGGAAACCCTCCTCCATGGCCGCCAGCGCAGCCTTGGCGGCAGCACCGCCGTCGTTCCCGCGGACAATGCCAATAAGGCGCGTCTGGCGGATACCCGCCAGGAGGCTGGCGGGGGTAACAGCTTCATTGTGGGATGTCATGTGGTTCACCATTCTGCGAAGGATCCGTCGGGATGGCGCCACACGGGGCCGCGCCAGGCATGGCCGCGCTTGTCCGCCGCCCGCACCACGGCCTCATCAATCTCGACGCCGAGTCCGGGCCCGGTGAGCCGCTCGATGTGGCCGTTCACGAACTTGAACGGTGTCTTGTCCACCACATAGTCAAGGACTTCCGCGCCCTGGTTGTAGTGGATGCCGATGCTTTGTTCCTGGATGAGGAAGTTGGGCGTGGCGAAGCCAACCTGCAAACAGGCCGCGAGCGCCAGGGGTCCCAGCGGGCAGTGCGGCGCCAGCTGGACTTCGTACACCTCGGCCAGCGCGGCGATCTTGCGGACCTCCGTGATGCCGCCCGCGTGCGACAGGTCCGGCTGCGCCACGGCGATGCCTGCCTGCAGCGCGGGCAGGAATTCCTGCCGGCTGTAGAGCCGCTCCCCCGTGGAAACCGGGGTGGTGGTGGATGAGGTGAATTCGCGCAGCAGGTGGGTGTTCTCCGGAACCACCGGCTCTTCGAGGAAGAAAGGCCGGAACGGCTCCAGCAGCGGCGCCACCCGTTTCGCGTTCGCCAGGCTGAAGCGGCCGTGAAAGTCGACGGCCACATCCCGGTGGTCGCCCAGGACCTGGCGCGCCGCGGCGACACGGCGGATGACGCCGTCGATCTCCGCGACGGACGCCACCGGGCTCATCCGGCCGCTGGCGTTCATCTTCACGGCGGTCAGCCCCACTTCAAGCTGGGCGCTGATCTGGTCCGCCACCTCGTTGGGTTCGTCGCCGCCCACCCACCCGTACATCCGGATCCGGTCGCGGACATGGCCGCCCAGGAGCTGGTGCACGGGGGTGTTGAAGTGCTTGCCGGCGATGTCCCACAGGGCCTGGTCCAGGCCGGAGACGGCGCTGGCCAGGATGGGGCCGCCGCGGTAGAAGGACCCCTTGGTCATCACCTGCCAGTGGTCTTCGATCCGGAGGGCGTCCCTGCCGATGAGCAGTTCCGAGAGTTGTTCGACGGCGGCGCGCACCGTTTCGCTGCGGCCCTCGCAGGTGGCCTCGCCCCACCCCACGATTCCGCTGTCGGTCTCGATCCGGACAAAGAGCCAGCGGGGCGGGACGAGGAATGTTTCGATCCGGCTGATGACGGTCACAGGGCGGTCCTAACCCTTGGTGGCGCCGGCGGTCAGGCCGGAGACGATGTACTTCTGCGTGAAGAGCGCAATGATCATGATGGGGATGGTCACCACCGTGGCCGCTGCCATCAGCCCGCCCCAATCGATGCTGGCGTAGGAGACGAAGTCGAAGATCGCCACCGGCAGCGTCTTGGTCTTGGCACCGGAGAGCACCAGCGCGAACATGAAGTTGTTCCACGAGAAGATGAAGGACAGGATGCCCGCGGTGGCGATGCCGGACACCGCCAGCGGAAGCGTGATCAGCCGGAACGCCCCGATCGGCGTGAGCCCGTCCACCTCGGCAGACTCCTCCAGTTCCAGCGGCAGGGAGTCGAAGTAGCTCATCATGATGTACACGATCAGCGGCAGGGCCACGAACATGTGGCTGAGGATCAGTACCTCGAACTTGCCCACCATGCGCAGGTTGGAGAAAACGTAGTACCAGGGCACCAGGAGTGAGACGCCCGGGATGACGCGCGCCATAAGGACCACCAGCGCGGAGCGGTGCATGGTGAACCGGCTCATCGCGTAGGCAGCGGGGACGCCCAGGACGATGGACAGCGCGGTGGAGACAAACGCCACCCAGAAGCTGTTGACGACGAACACGAAGTAGTTGTTGCGCTGCAGCACGTTGGCGTAGTTCTCGAAGGTGGGCGAGAAGATGAAGGCCTTGGCGGTGTCGTAGATGTCCACGTTGGTCTTCAGCGACGCCAGGAGCATCCAGAACAGCGGCGCGAGCAGGAACAGCACCACCACGATCAGTGCCACCACACGGAACACTTTGTACGCGCGGGTGCCCAGGGGCTTGCGGCGGCGCCGGGGCGTGTTGTCCGCGGACGGGGCGGCGGAGTCTGTCATGACGGTCATTTGCTTACCGCTTTCTTGCGCATGGTGAGCAGCCACATGGAACCGATGATGATCATGAAGAACAGGATCAGCACCGCCGAGGAGAGCCCGTACTGGTTGTAGTCGAAGCTCAGTCCGTAGGCGTAGACGTTCAGCGTCTCCACTTCATGGAACGAGCCGCCGCCCTTGCCCTTGGTGGCGTAGAGGATGTCGAAGGTCTTCAAGGCGTCGATGCCGCGCAGCAGGATGGCCACGATCACGGTGGGCATCATAAGGGGCAGGGTAATGAAGAAGAACCGCTGGAAGGCGTTGGCGCCGTCCACGCGGGCGGCCTCGTCCGGTTCGTCGGACAGCGAGGTCAGGCCGGCCAGCAGGATGAGGACCACCATGGGGGTCCACTGCCAGACGTCCATGAAGATGGTGGTGCCCAGGGCGGTGTCCTGGCCGGACAGCCACGGCTGGGGCGGGATGCCCACCATGCCCAGGAGCTGGTTGACGAAGCCGATGTTGGGATCGAAGATCAGCCGCCACATCATGCCGACGGCCACGGGGGTTGCCACCAGCGGCAGCAGGATGGCCACGCGGACCCACTTTTCCCCGCGGAACGGCCGCCACAGGAGCAGCGCGATGCCCATTCCCAGCACTACTTCGAAGGCCAGCGCGACGCCGGTGAAGGCAAGGGTGCGGCCTACTGCGGGCCAGAAGCGCTCGGTGTCACTGAGGACCGTGAGGTAGTTCTGGAGCCCGATGAACTCCGTGGCGGCCCGGACGGAGCCCTGGGAGTCGGTGAGGCTGAGGTACAGGGTCCAGGCAAGTGGGAAGACGATCAGGACACCGACGAAGATCATGGCCGGTGCCGCGAACAACCACTTGCGGTGCCGGTTGGCCCAGGCGGAAAAGCTCCCCCTGGCTCCGGAGGGGCCGCCGGCCCGGCGGGTGCGGGCACTGCGGGGAGGGTTCAATACAGACATGGTTCACCTAAGGAGTTCGGGGGTGAAGCGGGCCGCGCCGGGACGGCCCTGGGGCCGTCCCGGCGGGATGGGTTGGCGCGGTACGCGCCTGACGTCCTACTTCTTTTCGCTGTCCAGGAAGGTCTGGAAGGCAGTCTGGGCGTCGTTGGCCGCGGCGGCGGAGTCAGCGCCGGTGATGGTGGCAACGATCGGAGCGCCCACGATTTCGCGGGCCTTGCCCACGGTGACTACCTCGGGACGGTCATGGCCCACGCCGCTCTTGGCGCTGGCGGCAATCGCGTCGGCGAGGTCCTTGGGGTAGGTGGAGGTTCCGTCAGGGTTGGCCCAGACGGAGGTGCGGGGTCCGGGGACGCCGGCCTTCTGGGCTTCCAGCGTGCGCTCCTTGCTGGTGGCCCACTGGATGAACTTCCAGGCGTTCTCCTGGTTGCTGGAGTTCTGGTTCACACCAAGGGCCCAGGAGGGGATGTTGTAGGGCTTGGAGCCGGCGGGGCCAGCCGGCAGCGGGGCGAAGCCAACCTTGTCCGCAACCTTGGACTTGGCGGGGTCGGTGGCGTTCTTGTAGAGCGAATCAGCTTCGGTGTAGAAGGCAGCGCCGCCCTGGGTGAAGATGGCCATCGCCTCAGGCCAGCTCATGTCCGTGCTGACGTTGGCGGGGCCGTAGTTCTTGATCAGGCCACCGTAGAAGGAGTAGGCCTTCTTGGCGGCATCGGTGTTGACGGAGGCCTTGCCGCTGGAGTCGACGAAGTCGCCGCCGAAGCTGTACAGGAAGCTGGAGAACTGGGTGACGGCGGCGGACTTGCCGGTGCGGGCTACGAAGCCAGCGGTGTTCGGGGAGGATGCCTTGATGGCCTTGGCCGCGGCTTCCAGTTCATCCATGGTCTTGGGCACCTGGAGCCCGGCAGCCTGCAGCAGGTCCTTGCGGTAGTACAGGACTTCACGCTCGGTGATGATCGGGACACCAACCACCTTGCCGTCAACGGTGGTGGCCTTGACCGGGCCTTCCTGGTAGTCCTTCCAGTCCCAGTTCGAGTCGGAGGAGACGTTCTTGGTCAGGTCGGCCAGGTAGCCGTTCTTGGCGAATGCCTTGCCTTCCTGGAGCGGGCGGTACATCATGACGTCGATCTCGTCGCTGCCTGCGTTGAGCTTGACGTTGTACTGGTCAGAGAGCTGGTCTTCGCCCAACTGGGTGAGCTCGACCTTGAGTCCGCTGGACTTCTCGAACTCGGGAATGGCTGCCTTGATGCCATCGGTCCAGACGTGGTTGGCGAGGGTGACGCGGACCGTTCCGGACTGCTTGGCCTGGTCGCTGCCGCCTCCACCGCCGCTGCAGGCTGTCAGCCCCAGCGACATCACTGCGGCAACTGCCGCGTACTTCACAATTGAACGCCGCTTCATTACGACTTCCTTTGCCTTCAGGGCCCGCAGCTCCGCGGACCGGTTACAAACGCCTCTTTACGTCTGCTGTGTTCAGCGAGCATAAACAAATAAGGCAGACATATACAAGAGCTTGCTGTGTCCCCATATGATTTATTCATGACCATCCCAAAGGCGGCGTTGTCCCCCGACCTGCATTCATCGCTGGTCGAGAACCTGGGGCTCGCCATCGCTGAGGGAACGCTGGCGCCGAACTCGATCCTGCGGCTGGATGAGTTGGAGGCGCAGCACAAGGTGTCCCGCTCCGTGATTCGGGAGGCTACCCGCGTCCTGTCCTCCATGGGAATGCTTGAGTCCCGGCGTCGGCTGGGGACGGTGGTCCAGCCGGAGGCAAGCTGGAACCTCTACGACCCTCAAGTGATCCGGTGGCGGCTGGCATCGGCCAAGCGGCTTGAACAGCTGCAGGCGTTGAACGAACTGCGCGGTGCCATCGAGCCGCAGGCTGCCCGCCTGGCTGCCGAGCGGGCCTCCCTTGATGCGGCCAGCGATCTGGTTTCCATGGCGGCGCGGCTGTGGGCCGCCGGGCAACGGGGCGACCAGGACGAATTCCTGCGCCTGGACATCGAATTCCACGCCGCGGTCCTCAACGCTTCCGGCAACCTGATGTTTTCGCAGCTTCACAAGCTCGTGGCTGAAGTGCTGTCAGGGCGCACCCAGCACGGCCTGATGCCCCATCTTCCGGATCATGAGGCGCTGCAGATGCACGTGGACGTAGCCAGCGCCATCCAACACCGCGACGCCGGTGCCGCACACGCCGCCATGAGCAGGATTGTGGAGCAGTCCACGGAAGAGATGGGCGATATCTGGTCCAGCAGCCACCCGGGCTGAGAACCTGCCGGGAAGAAGTGAGCCGCTCTTCGGCGCGGCCCTGCCCCGGCCTGCCCTCCCGTTAGGCATGCCTCCGGCGCGGGTACGTGGAGAGCGACCCCTCAGGGAATTTTGAAGGGGCCAGTTGGCAGGCACTAGCGAGTCCGGCCGAACCGCCGGACCAGGATCGAGGATGCAGGCATGGCACAGTTCACGGACAGGGTCGCACTGGTTACCGGCGGCGGGTCGGGGATCGGTGAGGCCACCTCAAAGGAGTTGGCGGCCAAGGGCGCAAAAGTCGTTGTGCTGGACCTCGATCTGCACGCCGCGCAGCGGGTGGCCGATGAGATCACCCAGGGCGGCGGGACCGCCAGTGCCCTGCAGGGCAACACCGCAGCCAAGGAAGACAACGAAAAGGCGGTCCAGTTCGCCATAGAGACCTACGGCAAATTGAATTACGCGGTGAACAACGCGGGAATCGGCGGCAAGCAGGCACCGGCCGGGGAGCTGGACCTGGATGATTGGGACAAGGTCATCGGCATCAACCTCAACGGTGTGCTGTACGGCATGCGGTACCAGATTCCGGCAATGCTCGACGCCGGCGCAAAGGAAAGTGCCATCGTCAACATGGCCTCCATCCACGGTTCAGTGGCAGCGCCGATGAGCAGCGCATACACCGCAGCGAAGCACGGCGTGGTGGGCGTGACCAAGAACGCCGCCGCCGAATACGGTGCCCAGGGCCTGCGCATCAACTCCGTCGGCCCCGGCTACATCGCCACCCCGCTGCTGGACAAGAACCTGAACGAGGAAGCCCGAAAAGCCCTGACCGCCAAGCATCCGCTGGGCCGCCTGGGTACCGCGGAGGAAGTCGCCCACATGGTGTGCTTCCTGCTTTCGGATGAGGCATCGTTCGCCACTGGCGGTTATTACCTTGTGGACGGCGGCTACACCAGCGTCTGAGAGTCGGTTCCCTGCCTGCCCACCGGACTTCCCGGCGTCCTGGACACCACAGGTGCAGGGGTCTACTCAGGTGATGGTTCCCGGATCACCAGCACCGGACAGTGTGCGTGGTGGATGGTCTGGTGGGACACGGAGCCAAGGAGCATTCCGGTGAACCCGCCGTGGCCGCGCGAACCGACGGCAATGAGATCAGCGTCGCGGGAGGCATCGATGAGCGCCGACGCCGGGTTCCCTTCCATGAGCCGCCCGGAAACCGTCACACCCCGGTCCTTGACGCGTTCGAGTTCCGCTTCAAGAATGGCCTGCGCGTCCTTCTCGAAGATGTCGTAGTCCCAGGCCGTGCCCATGGCGTCGCTGACGTAAGGAAAGCTCCAGGCCGTCAACGCCTGGACCTCACCCTTGCGCAGCCTGGACTCCTCAATTGCCCAGTCCATCGCCGCCTTGGACTGCTCGGAGCCGTCAACCCCCACTACGATCCTGAAACTTCCGTTGCCGGCCACGACTCCCCTTTTCCTGTTGTACTGGCGCCGGCGGGACTAACCCTGGTCCGCCGTCGCGCCCTGTGCCGGGACAGCCACCGTGGAGTGCTCCGTCTTGGCGGCCTGGTGTGGATTTCCTGCTTCCCTGGCGCAGTGGAGGCAGCAATAAATGCCGGCTTCGCTTTCAACGGGATGGCCCAAAATCCGGCAGCCGCAGTGCTCGCAGGCCGGCGCCATCATATGGATGGCGCATTCGAAGCTGTCGAACGTGCCGGTTTGGTTTCCCATGCTGACGGTGAACATCCGGCCCTCGCTGCTGCCGCAGACATCACATGCGCCCATGGTCCATGCCTCCTGTTGTAGTCACCTGCTCCAGACACTCAAGTTGACTGCTTTCCCGGGTGCCTGCCTAGGGGCAAAAGTCCTTGCACAGGGACGTGATGCACCCGGGGCGAAGGCCGCTAAATGTGCCTGAGGTAGCGCTCGGGCGAGCCCAGGAAGTTCCGCCAGTTGGCCACGAGCTCCAGCTCCTCCCAGCGCCGCCGCCGCAGGCCCCAGGGTCCCACTTCGAGGATGGTGGCGCCGGTAAAAGCCGCCAGCAGAGGGGAGTGGGTGGACATCACCACTTGGGATTTACCGTCGGCCATCAATTCCTTCAGGACTGACAACAGGCTGAGGCAACCGGAAAAGGACAGGGCGGATTCCGGCTCGTCCAGGAGCCACAGGCCCGGGCCATGGAACCTGTCAGCGGCCAACTGCAGGAAGGACTCGCCATGCGACATGTCATGGAACGGGATGTCAGGAAGGAAAGTGCTGGGGTTCTTTTCCAGGTAGGTGTAGAACCCATGCATGGTTTCCGCGCGGAGGAAGTAGCCGCGGCGCGTCGCACCGGCGTTGCGGACCAGCTGGAGGTGGTTCCCCAGGACTGATTCGGTGGGCCGGGTAACATGCCGGGCACCAGTTGAGCCGCCTTCAGGAGACAAACCGTAGGCGAGCGCTATGGCCTCCACCAGCGTGGATTTACCCGAACCGTTTTCGCCCACCAGGACGGTGGCAGGTCCCAGGTCCAGCCCCTGTTCAAGGACCTGGGCCACCGGCGGCAGGTCGGCCGGCCAGCGTGAGCGGTCAAGGACGTTTCCAGGATCCTCTGCCAGCCGCCGGATCGGGTAGGTGCGCAGAGGCATGGAGCCATTCTTGCAGCAAATTCTTTCTGAACCTTCCCCATCCGCCGGCCGGGCCGTTCCGAATTCCGAGCGTAGTAGTGCAAGCAAAGCTAGGACGGGACGATGGATGCCGTGGACCAGCAGGCCCTGACCGGTGCCGTTATCAAGGAGCACCAGTTGGATTTGGCGCAACTGTGGCTGGAATTCGTTGGATTGGGCGGGGATGCCTCCGAACAGCTCATCCGGGATTACTGCGCCGGCGAAGCCACCCTTTCACCGAAGGAGCGCGACGCTCTGGCGCAGGCAGTCAACGAGCATTGTTCTGCCGAGGGCCTGCCGCTGCGGGCTCCCTTGAGCATCTCACCGCTTTCCCTTCCTCAGCCGGACCGGAGGGACCCGGAGCGGCATGACCCGGATCGGAAAGACCCCTACTCGTCGAAGTAGGTGAAGGTGTCCGCCACCCCGGCCACCGACGCGACCACAGCGGCCGCAACCTCGCGGAGCTTCATGTTCCGGGTGTTGGATGCATCCTTCAGCAGCTTGAAGGCAGCGGCCTGGCTGCACCTGTTCTGCGCCATGATGGCGCCCGTGGCCAGGTCGATGACCGTGCGGGTCTGCATGGCGGCGCTCATGCCGTCCCTGGTTTCCTCCAGCTTCAGCATACGCAGGGCGAGTGTGAGCCCCTTGGACGCCTGCCGCACAAAGGTCTCGGCAACGTGGATTTCGTCCGTTATGTCAACAGGCGCTGTGCAGTAGAACGTCATCATGCCCCGGGCATCCCCTTCCAGCGCTGCGGGGATACTTAGCACCGAAAGGAAACCGTGCCTCCGCACTGCCCGGACGTACTCCGGCCAACGCTGCTCCCGCCGCAGGTCCGCCACCAGAACGGTACTGCCGGTCCGCATCGCCAGCAGGCCCGGGCCGTCACCATGGTCGGACTCCAACGGGCTCAGCAGCGCTCCATCGGCCCTGCTTCCGGCAGTTGCTGCGGGTTTCTTGGGCCGCAGCACCGTAATTTCACAGCAGCATTCATGGTTCAGCGGAGCCAGCCTGGACGCGGCGTACTCGGCCAGGTCCCGAAGGAATGCCTCAACCTCAGGGTTCTGCAGGAACGACTCCTGAAGATGCAGGGCAACGTCTGCGAAGTCCTCGCCTTCAGGGACGCCGGCCTTGAGCACGGGGCATACCTCCGGGACAGTAGTTAAAAGCCACACGATGTGGGCGCCCACTGCCGAACGGTGATGACAGCCTACCCGTGGTGAGGCCGTAATCTGGCATCCATGACGCGTCTTTCCACCCCGAGCGGATCCGTCCGCGGCAGCCGCCTGGAGACTGACGGGACCACCGTGCAGCGGTTCCTGGGCATCCCGTACGCAGCGCCGCCGTCGGGCGCCAACCGCTTCCGGCCGCCGGTCCCGGTGGTGCCGTGGAAGGAAGTGCTGGACCGCACCGTTCCTGGCCCCGCCGCGCCCCAGAACCCTGAACTGCCTGCGCCCCCGGGCGCCACGCCGCGCAGCTGGAGCGAGGACGGGTGCCTCAACCTGAACATCTGGACGCCGGGGACTGACGGTCCGGCCAGGCCGGTGATGGTTTGGATCCATGGCGGCGCGTACCTTTCGGGCGCCAACAGTGACGGGATGTACGACGGCGGCAGGCTCGCCGCTGCGTCGGGCGCGGTGCTGGTGTCCATCAACTACCGCCTGGGTGCCCTGGGCTTCCTGCACCTGGCGGAGCTGCTGGGTCCCGGCTACGAGGACTCCTCCAACCTGGCCCTGCTGGACCAACTGGAGGCCCTGCGCTGGATCCGCCGCAACATCAGCGCCTTCGGGGGCAACCCTGACAACGTCACCATCTTCGGCGAGTCCGCAGGCGCTGCAGCGATCGGCACCTTGCTGGGCATGCCGGCGTCCGAAGGACTGTTCCGCCGGGCCATCATGCAAAGCGGGACTGCGGAACGGTACCGGCAGCCGGAGGAATCGGCGCACATCAGTGCCGCATTCCTTGAACTCTGCGGCCTGGACCGCGGCTCAGCCATGGAGTTGCTGAGCCTCCCGGTGGAGCGGCTTCTCGAGGCCCAGGCCGCCCTGGAACGGCGCATTGCCGCGGAGTCCTATGCCGTTCCGCTGCCGTTCCAGCCCACTGTGGGCACACCGTCGCTGCCGGCCCCGCCACTTGAAAGCGTGCGCAGCGGGGTCAACGCCGAGGTAGACCTGCTGATCGGGACCAACCTCAACGAGGGCTCCTTCGCGGTGGAGATGCGTCCGCCTTCCGCCGGTGACCCGGCCTACCCCGAGCGCGCGGCCGCAGTGCTCGCAGGGGAAGGGATCCCCGCCATCGAAGCACCCGGCTACGCCTGTGCGCTTGCAGAGGTGCTCAACCGGGAGCCGTCCGGAAAGGAACTGCTCGAGGCCGCCATCGGGGATTCCATGTACCGCCAGCCCAGCAACCGGCTGCTTGACGCGAGGCTGCTGGGTGTCGCCCACTCGGCCGCCGCCGCGACCTCCGCCAATACCGGGAAGAACTTCGCCTACCTGTTCACGTGGCGGAGTCCCGCCATGGGCGGGAAACTCGGCGCCTGCCACGCCCTGGACGTCCCCTTCGTCTTCCGGCACCTGGACATCCCCGAGGCCGCCTTCCTTACCCGCCGTAAGGCGCCGCAGTCCCTCAGCGACGCCATGAGCGGCGCCTGGGCTGCCTTCGCGCGCCACGGCGCGCCGGAGATGGCCGAACGTGAGTGGCCGGAGTACGGGCAGGAGCGCAGCACCATGGTGCTCGACGCCGAGCCCCGCCTGGAAGCCGACCCCCGGCGGGAGATCAGGAAATTTTTCGAAACGGTCACTCCGCTGCCATAGCGTTGAGGGTGTCCCGGATCCCGTTGAGCGCGGGGTCCCGCAGGGAATTGAAGGCAGGCCTCAGGAGCGGCTGGATGATCTTGGCCGGGCCGTTGATGCTGAACTCGGCCGTGTACGTCACCACGGAGCCGGTGCCGCTGGGGCCGACGTCCACCGAGTCGAAGGCCGTGACGGTCTTATTCTCGCCGCGCAGCTTGATGTGGTTTTCCGTCAGCTCAATGACCTCGTAAACCAGGGTCTGGCGCTTTCCCCTGAACTCGGATTCGGCATGGTACTTGTGCCCCACAGCCACTGGCCCGGGGGTGAGCTTGTCCATGACAGGGGTGTTGGGGTCCCACTTGCTGGTGTTCTCGAACTCACTCATGAAGGCAAAGGCCTTCTCCGCGGACAGGTTGGTTTCCACACTTCCGGTGACTGTGATCATCGTCCAAGTGTAGGAGCACCATGCAACTGGTCGGCAGTCATCTTGTAGCAGAGCTTCCCGCCCAGCGCCTGTGGCCTGATCCATGCCTCATAGCCTTCGGCGGCGGTGAACAGGGCCCGGCCACCGGACGCGTCGGCGGCGAGCCATAAGGCGGCCGGGACCGGCATGGCATCTTCCACCACGCCGGTCCGGACCACCTCGGAGTCCTTCCGGATCTCCACGGGGAGGCCGACCAGCCGGTTCCAGGCGTGATGGGGGTAGGGCTTCATGGCGGTTCCCCTGGCGCTTCCGGCTAGCAGGACTCGAAGTCGGTGAGGACCTTGACCTTGCCCGCGGAGGCCGAGGCCGGGTCGAATGTGTACCCGATCCATTCCTTGGCCAGGCGGCGGGCGAGTTCGATGCCCACCACGCGCTGTCCCATGGTGAGGACCTGGCAGTCGTTGGACAAAATGGACCGCTCCACGGAGAACGAGTCGTGCGCCGCGGTGGCGCGGATGCCCTCCACCTTGTTCGCGGCGATGGCCACCCCGATTCCCGTCCCGCAGAACAGGATGGCGCGGTCCGCTTTGCCGTCCCGGATCATTTCGCCGGCAGCAATGCCGACGTAGGGGTAGGGCCTGGTGAAGTCATCCGGCGCATCGGTGCGGTTGACCCCGATGTCGGTGACCTCGGAGACGCAGGGATCGTTGCGCAGGTCGGCCAGGACTTTGTCCTTGTAATCAACGCCGGCTTCATCCGCGCCGACAATGAGCCGCAGCCCCATGGTGGTTCCTTCCGTCGTCATTACTTCGCTCCCACCGGCGCTGCGCCGGCTGTGGTGGTGGTGAAGTGCGGGCCCATCACGGCGAACACCATGGCCAGGGAGGTGGCACCCGGGTCCGGCGTGCCCAGGCTCTTTTCAGCCAGGGGGCGGGCGCGGCCCTTGAGTGGAAGGAGGTCCGCGGTGGCTTCCGCCGCAGCGGCAGCTTTGCGTGCGGCCTCCTGCCAGGCTGGGCCGGTGTCCGCACCCCCAGCCACAGCGCGGCCGAACGTGGACGCGAAGGGCAGCAGGGCGTCCACCATGGTCTTGTCGCCGATTTCGGCCTTGCCCAACTGGATGATGCGGTCCGCGAACGCGGTGACTGCGGCCGCAAGGACGGCAGCTTCGGGCGCGGCGGAGTTTCCTACCGTCTCGCCGAAGGCGCGCAGCCCAGCGCCCCACAGCACCCCGGAGGTGCCGCCGGCCTTGTCCGCCCAGGCATCACCGGCGGCTGCGAGGACATCACCCGCGCCTGCACCCAGATGGAGTGCGTTGGAGGCGGCTGCCGCTGCGGCATCCACGCCGCGGACCATGCCGCGTCCGTGGTCGCCGTCGCCGGCGATGGCATCCATCCGGCCCAGCCGCTCCTCGGCGTCGTGGAGCGAGGCTCCGGCGGCCGCAATAGCCTCAACGCAGGCGGCTGCGTACTCCCGGGAGGCATCCGTGGCGACAAACGCGGCAGTGGCGGCACCGCCGTCGTGCTCTTCTTCCCCGACGGAAGCCCGTGCCTGGGCTGATACGGCGCCTCGGCGGTAGGCGGGAGTTTCTGCCGGAGCGGTCCACAGCGGTTCCAAGTCCTCATCCAGCCAGGTGACGGTCAGCGAGACGCCTGCCATGTCCAGGCTGGTGACCAGTTCGCCCACCTCGGGCATCACCAAGGTGTAGCCGGAGGCGCGCAGCAGGGGGGCCACCGTTCCCCAGAGCACGAAGAGCTCCTCGTGCTTGGTGGAGCCGAGCCCGTTGAGGATGACCGCGATCCGCTTGCCGGCGCCGGCGGGGGTCTCGGAGAGCACCCGGCCCACGAGTTCCTGGCCCAGTTCCTTGGCGGAGGGCAGGTCCGTGTCGTGCAGGCCCGGTTCACCGTGGATGCCAAGGCCCAGCCCCATCTGCCCTTCGGGGAGGGTGAACAGCGGGGCTTCGGCGCCCGGGAAGGTGCAGCCGGCGAACGCGCTGCCGATGGTGCGGGTCAGGTTATTGGCCTTGCGGCCCAGGCGGACCACCTCGGCCAGGTCCGCTCCGTTCTCCGCGGCGGCACCCATCACCTTGAAGACCGTGAAGTCACCGGCAATGCCGCGGCGCTTGGCGGATTCCGACGGCGGGGCGCTGGCGATGTCGTCAGTCACCAGGACGTTCTCCACGGCGATGCCCTCGGCGGCCAGGCGCTCGCTGGCCATGCCGAAGTTCATCACGTCGCCGGCGTAGTTGCCGTAGGTGAACACGACGCCGGCGCCGGACTCTGCGGCTTTGGCCACCGAGTAGGCCTGCTGGGCGGACGGCGAGGTGAAGATGTTGCCCACCACGGCGCCGTCAGCGAAGCCGGTGCCGATCACGCCGGCGAACGCCGGGTAGTGCCCGGATCCACCGCCGGCCAGGACGGCAACCTTGGGCTGCGCGGGCCGGTAGCGGCGGACGGCGCCGCCGGGGACCTGGCGGACCAGGTCCGAGTGAACGTCGCAGAAGCCTGCCAGGGCCTCCTCGGCGAACTCTGAGGGGTCGTTGAAGATTTTGGTCATGGTGGGTTCTCCGGCGTCCGGGTGCTGTCAGTGGGTGCTAGTGGATGTGGCTGCCGCCGTTGATGTCGATGGTGGTGCCGGTGAGGTAGGCGGAGTCCTCGGAGGACAGGAAAGTGATCACGGAGGCCACTTCTTCCGTGGTGGCGTTGCGGCCCAGCGGGATGCCGGCGTTGATGGCCGCCTCCTGCTCTTCGGTGCTGCCCACGCGGATGTTGGTGTCAACGGCGCCGGGGGTGATGGCGTTGACGGTGACGCCGGTGGTGCCGAGCTCGCGGGCCAGGGCCTTGGTGAAGCCCAGGATGGCTGCCTTTGCGGCGGAGTAGGGGACCTTGCCGAAGACGCCGCCGCCGCGCTGGGCGGACACGGAGGACATGTTGACGATCCTGCCCCAGCCGTTCTCGATCATGTCCGGCAGGAACGCCTTGGTCACCAGGTAGGTGCCGGTGGCGTTGACGTCCATGACCTTGTGCCACAGTTCGAGGGTGGTTTCCAGGAACGGGACGGGCGAGGTGATGCCGGCGATGTTGGCCAGGGCACCGACGGGCGGGAGGTTGCCAGCGGCCACTTCAGCGGCGACGGCTGCCTGGGCGGCGGTGACGGAGGCTTCGTTGGCAACGTCGATCTCGTGGCCGAAGGCGGGGACGTTGAATTCGTTGCCCATTTCAGCTGCGACCTTGGCGGATTTCTCGCCGTCGAGGTCCAGGATGACGATGCCCCAGCCGTCACGGGCGTAGCGACGGGCGGTGGTGATGCCGATGCCCCGGTCCGAGGTGGCTCCGGTGAGTACGGCGGTGCGCTGGATGGTGGTCATGGTGGTGCTCCTTGAATTGTTTTATTGGATCGACTGCTCCGTAAGTGTCGTTTTGGACGTTCAAAACGACAGCTACTCAGCAGTCGATGGAGTTGGGTTCAGATGAGGTCGGTGATGAAGCTTGCTGCCTTGGCGGCGGCGGCCGGGCGTTCGTCGTGGGTGATGTCCCGGGTTTCGAGTTCGAGCGAGAAGTGGCCGGTGTAACCATCCGCGGCGAGCCGTTTCAGGCCGCCGGCGAAGTCGGCGTCCCCATTGCCGATGCTGAGGTTGATGTTCCCCGGCACGGCGTCCCGCAGGTGGACGTGGCTGATGCGGCCGTGGTGCCGGTCCAGGTAGGCCTCGATGTCCTCGCCGGACGCCACGATGTGGCTGAAGTCCATGACGATTCCGACGCCGGAACCGGCGAGGCGGTCGGCCAGCAGGCCCGCACGCTCGAGGTTCCAGCAGAACCGCAGGAAGTGCAGGGACTCGGTCCAAAGTTCGACGCCGAACTCCGCCGCCCGTTGTCCGGCACCAATGAGCTGCGCGGCAACGAGGTCCAGATCTTCTTCGACGCTGCGGACGGGGGTGTGGTCCAGGGCGCCGCACGGCAGTACCAATGCCTTGGCGCCGATGTTGGCCGTCAGGGTAAGCAGGGCATCGAGGTGGCGCTCCCGCGCAGCCCGGCCGTCGGCGTCGAGCACTTTGTTAAGGTCCCCCACGTCGCCGTTCACGGAGCGGACCCGCAGGCCGGACGCGTTGACCTCGGCCGACACGGCTTCAACCGCGGCCGCATCGAGTTCATAAGGAACGTGGTCGCAAACGCCGGGCAGGGCGCCCAGATCGATCTCTTCGAAGCCCAGGCCCTTCATGGTGCGCAGGGCAGTGCCCAGGTCCTGGTGCCGGAAGCTGATGGACGAGCACCCAAGTCTGGAATGGAACATCATTGATCCTTTTGTTCGTACCGGGCTGTAGTGATGGAGACCACAATACATTCGTTAACTGTCAACAGTCAACTATGAAAGTCGACTGTTGACAGTCATAATGATGTGGGTCACACTGGTGTCCATCAATTGTTAACAGTCGACAGCGGCGGACCTCCTCCAGCCGCTTTTCGAAAGGGAACCACCATGAGCAAAGATGCTCTGACCATGCGCGGGCCGGTCCACGGCACCAAGGACGCCCGGCGAGTTGCCATCGGATCCGGCGTGGGGGCCGTCATCGAGACGTATGACTTCATCGGCTTCGGCACCGCTGCCGCACTGTACTTCGGCACTGCATTCTTCCCCGGCAACGATCCCGTCACCGGCACCCTCGCATCCTTCGCCACCCTGGGCGTCGGCTTCGCAGCCCGCCCCCTCGGCGGCATCATCGGCGGCCACCTCGGCGACAAAGTGGGCCGCAAGCCGGTCCTGGTTGCCTCCCTCATCCTGATGGGCCTGGCCACCTTCGCGATTGGCCTGCTCCCCACCTACGCGGCGGTCGGACTGCTCGCCCCTGCGCTGCTGGTCTTCGTCCGCATCGTCCAGGGCCTGGCCTTCGGCGCTGAATGGGGCGGTGCCATCCTGATGAGCTACGAGCACGCGCCATGGAAGGCCAAGGGCAAGTTCACGGGCATCGTCCAGGCCGGCTTCCCGGTGGGCCTGCTGCTGGCCAACCTGACGTTCCTGTTCAGCGTCCAGCTGGGCGGCGAACTCGCCTGGCGCATCCCCTTCCTGGCCAGCATCGTGCTTGTCGTTGTGGGCCTGATCATCCGCTCCAAGGTCCCTGAGTCCCCCGTCTTTGACGAGGTCAAGGACAGCGGCACCATCGTCAAGGCCCCCATCGTGGAGGTCATCAAGACCGACTGGCGCAACATCGTCAAGGGCATTGGCCTGCGAATCGCCGAAACCGCCGGCTACGCCGTGTCCATCACCTACATGATTTCCTACATCAACAGCCAGCACCTGGCGGACAAGACCCAGACCCTGATCGCGCTCTGCATCGCCTCGGCCATCGGCATCTTCGCCACCCAGGCCTGGGCAGCACTGACGGACCGCATCGGCCGCCGCCCCCTGTACGTCTGGTCCACCGCGTTCGCGGCCTTGTTCGCGATCCCCATGTTCCTGCTGGTCAACACCGGCCTGTTCATCGCCATCATCCTCACCATCGTGATCTCCTACGCGGTCTGCCAGAACTCCCTGGCCGGCGCCCAGGGCGCCTGGTTCCCCGAGCTCTTCCAGGCCAAGACCCGCGCTTCCGGCGCCAGCCTGGCTTACCAGATCTCCGCTATGGTGTCCGGCTTCACCCCCTTCA
The DNA here is from genome assembly GCF_042652025.1 of Arthrobacter sedimenti. Lineage (NCBI taxonomy): Bacteria > Bacillati > Actinomycetota > Actinomycetes > Micrococcales > Micrococcaceae > Arthrobacter > Arthrobacter sedimenti. The sequence goes on from NZ_JBHSDQ010000006.1 coordinate 19,058, forward strand.
TCACCACCCTGCTGTTCGTCAGCTTCGGCTGGATGGGCCCGGCACTGCTCTTCGGCGCCTACGCGCTGATCGGCCTCTGGGCCGCCGTCGCCACCCGGGAAACCTGGGGCAAGCGGGAGCGGGAACTGGCTGACGAAGCCACCAAAAGCACCCCCAACACTGTCAACGCCTGAATGACCATCACGCACGCTACGACCACGGAGCAAGCAATGCCTACAGAGACCGTCCAGGACCACGCCCCGCAGGGCCAAACACTGCTGACCGCAGTGAGCCCGGAACGGGTGGACAAGATCAGCGCCGCCGCGTATCGGATCCGGCACCACGCCCTGAACATGGGCGAGGTCCAGGGACAGGGCTATGTCGGCCAGGCCCTGGGTGCAGCCGACCTGCTCGCCACGGTGTACGGGGACCAGCTGCGGTTCCGTCCCGAGGACCCGCACTGGGAAGCCCGCGACCGGTTCCTGCTCTCCACCGGGCACTATGCCATCGGCCACTACGCCGCCCTCGCCGAGGCCGGCGTAGTACCGGTGGAGGAACTCGAAACCTACGGCTCGGACGACTCGCGGCTGCCAATGTCCGGCATGTCCACCTACACCCCCGGCATGGAAATTTCCGGCGGTTCCCTGGGCCACGGCCTGACCATCGCCGTCGGCATGGCTTTGGGCCTTCGGTACCAGGGCTCGGATGCCCGGGTGTTCAACTTCCTCTCCGACGGCGAACTCGATGAAGGCTCCACGTGGGAGGCGGCCATGGGCGCGCACCACCACCAGCTGGGCAACCTCACCGCCATGGTGGACATCAACGCCCTGCAGGCTGACGGCAAGACGGACACGGTGCTGCGCACCGAGCCGGTGACCGAAAAGTGGGAATCGTTCGGCTGGTACACCCAGCGGGTGGACGGGAACGACGTCGGCGCGCTGCTGGCAGCGTTCGACAACGCAGCCGCCCAGGCCGCCGCCGTCGGACGCCCCTCAGTGATCCTGTGCGACACCAAGGTGGGCCGCGGCGTCCCGCTGCTGGAAAACCGCGAAAAGGCGCACTTCATGCGCATCGAAGAGAACGAATGGCAGATCTGCCGCGAGCAGCTCACCGCCGGCTACGAAGGAAAGGCTTCAGCATGAGCACCACCACCGAGGCCCCGGACACCGCAGCAGCCGCTGCAGCACCGGCCAAGCCGAAACTGAAAACCTCGGCGATGATCGCATCGTTCGCCGACCCCGGCCAGAAGACCTCCAATGCGCCGTTCGGGCACGCCCTGGTCAAGGCTGCGCAGGAAAACGACAAGATCGTGGGCCTGACCGCGGACCTGGGCAAGTACACGGACATGCACATCTTCGCCAAAGCCTTCCCGGAACGGTTCTTCCAGATGGGCATGGCCGAGCAACTGCTCTTCGGCGCAGCAGCCGGGCTCGCCGAGTCCGGGCTGGTGCCATTCGCGTCCACCTACTCGGTGTTCGCTGCCCGCCGCGCCTACGACTTCCTCTGCCTGGACGCGGCCGAGCCGAACCTGAACGTCAACATCGTGGGCGGTCTGCCCGGCCTGACCACCGGGTACGGCCCCAGCCACCAGGCCACCGAGGACATGGCGATCTTCCGCGGCATGCCCAACCTGACCATCGTTGACCCCTGCGACTCGGTAGACATCGAGCAGGCCGTTCCGCAGCTCGCAGCCTCCGAAGGCCCCACCTACCTGCGGCTGCTGCGCGGCAACGTGCCCACCGTCCTGGACGAGTACGACTATACGTTCGAGCTCGGCAAGGCCAAGGTGCTGCGCGGCGGCAACGACGTCGTGTTCATCTCCTCCGGCCTGATGACCATGCGCGCCCTCCAGGCAGCCAAGGCACTCGAGGCACACAACGTGGACGTCGCCGTCGTGCACACCCCCACCATCAAGCCGTTCGACGCCGAGACTGTCCTTAAGGAGGTCAACACCGACCGCTTGGCCGTCACCCTGGAAAACCACACGGTGGTGGGCGGCCTGTTCGAAACCGTCGCCTCCGCCGTCGTCACCGCCGGTGTGGGCAAGCGGGTGGTGCCCGTGGCACTGCCGGACCAGTTCCTCGACGCCGGCGCCCTCCCCACCCTGCACGACCGCTACGGCCTCGCCACTGACCGCATCGTGGCCAAGGTCCTCGCGGAACTCGGCTAAGGCAGCACCAACGTAGAAAGCACGGCGCCGGTCCTAATCCGGTGTCGTGCTTTCTGCCGTAATATCGAATTCACTATCGACTGTAAACAGTCGACTTATGACATTGAGGACAGAAGCCATGGCCGGACTGACCGCCCCGCTGCTGGGACTGGAAAAGAAAAGCCTGCGCGAGCAGGCACTCTCGGCGCTGCGCACCGCCATCACCAGCGGCGAGCTGGAACCCGGCCGGCACCTGGTGGAGACCGAACTGTCCGAGATGCTGCAAATCAGCCGCGGCACCCTCCGCGAAGCGCTGCGGCAGTTGGAGCAGGAGGGGCTGCTGTCCGCCGGGCCCCGGGGCCGGCTGTCCGTCCGGCACCTGGACGAAAAGGAAATTCGGGACATCTACGCTGTTCGGGCCGCCCTGGAATCGCTGGCCGCGCGCACGCTGTGTGAACTCCCGGACCGCCAGCACGTCACTGAGTCGCTGCACAAAGCGGTCGACGCCATGTCCGATGCCACCAGCGGAAGCCTGGAGGAACGGATCGAATCCGATCTCGAGTTCCACCGCACCCTCTGCCGGCTTACCGGCAACGAAACCCTCCTCCACTCCTGGGAATCACTGGAGGGCTCCATTCGCATGTCCATCATGTTTGCCGGCCTGGAAAAGGGTGTCAGCAACATGAGCGTGGACCGGCACAAGGACATCGTGGCCGCCATCGACACCGGCGACGCCACCCTCGCCCGCAAGACCATCCTGGAACACATGGACACCGCCGCTGCCAATCTGGTGGCCTAGCCCCTTCCCACCTGCCCTTTTGGGAATCCCAGCGCCCTCCCACCCGTTAACTTACTGAGCGGTAAATAGCCGCAGCGTTTAACGAGGGATGGTATGACCGCAAAGTTTGTGTCAGTCGAGGACGATACGGGGAAGGTCACCCGGTATGCCCGCCATGACAACGGCGGTGGGTTGATCGCCCCGGGCGCCCGGGTGGCGGACAGCGCCCGCATCGGCCCCATGACCTACATTGAACACGGTGCCCAGGTGGGCTCAGGCTGCCGGATTGGACACGGCAGCTGGATCGACCGCGATGCCACCATCGGCGACCGGACCGTGATCGGCGACGGCGTGCGGATCGGCCGGGGTACGGTCATCGGCAACCGCGTGCATATTGGCAGCCACTCGAGGATCGGCTCCAGCGTGCTCATCGAGCACGGGGTCCACCTAGATTCCGACAGCGCAGTGCCGGACGGCAGCGAGGTGCTTACCGGCGCCCACACACGCGTGGCCCGGGCAAGGCACCAGCAGCACCGGAAGGCGAAGGGCGGGCTGGCCGCCTAGGCCCTACATAACACTGCTTCCGCGGACCACGAGTTCCGCCGGATAGATGACCGGCTCCAGCTGCTCCCCGGTGTTCTCAATGGCGCGGATCAAGAGCTGCCCTGCATTTTTGGCTATCTCCACCATTGGATGGGCCACCGTAGTGAGGTCCATGCCGTTCGGCGCCTGGATGGAGTGATTGTCGAAGCCCACAACGGCCACGTCCTCCGGCACGCCCTTGCCCGCACCGCGGACGGCCTCGACCACGCCCAGCGCCATGAGGTCCGACGCGGCGAAGACGCCGTCCAGCGCAGGTGCCTGGCCGAAAAGTTTGCGTGCTGCCTCGGCGCCGCCCGCCGTCGTGAAATCCCCGTGGACAATCGGTCCCGGCTTCAGTCCTGCTTCCTTGAGTCCCTGCAGCCAACCGTCCAGGCGGTCGACGGCGGCCGTCATGTCCTTGGGGCCGGCAACAGTTCCGAGGTGGGTACGGCCGGTGCCGGCAAGGTGCCGCGCCGCCAGCCGGCCGCCCTCGAAGTTGTCCAGATCCACAAACGGAAGTTCCGACTTCCTGTCCCACGGCCTGCCGATGAAGACGGTAGGCAGCCCGGTGGAACCCAGGGTTTCCACCCAGCCGTCTGCGCGGTGGTGGGACACCACGATGGCGCCGTCCACATGGCCTCCGCGCAGGTAGCGAAGTGTCCGTGAAGAATCGTCCCCTGCCCGCGACATCAACAGCACCAGCTGTATGTCGGTATCACGGAGGGATTGGTTGACGCCGGTGACCACGGCGGCAAAGTAGGGATCCATCACCCTGGCATCCGGTTCCGGGATGACCAGCGCCACCGATCCGGCCCGCCGGGTGACCAGGCTTCGTGCCGCACGGTTGGGTATGTACCCCAATTCCGCGATCGCAGCGTCGACGGCGGCCTGGGCCGCCGGGCTTACCCTGGACCCACCGTTGATGGCCCGGGAGGCAGTGGACCGGGAAACTCCAGCGGCCCTGGCCAGGTCCTCGAGCGTCGGGAGCGGCCGCCCCTCCCTGGCCGGCGCGGCTGGAGTGGTCTTTGGGTTCACTCAACAGACATTACGACACTGGCGGCATGGGAGCGCTTCCGTCAACCCTTGCTGGGGCAGGAGGGCGATGCTACTCTTCCCCCGTGGGAGCGCTCCCACCACTGACCCAAGTTGCCAACTGCAGCTCACGGGGGTCGTCCAGCACACCGAATGACAGGACCAGCAATGCCGCTAGCCCCTTGCCCTGATCCATCCCGTCCCTCCCCGGCAGGCCGTCGGCACAGCGGCGGTCTCGTCGCCGCGGGTGCCGCCCTTCTCATTGGGCTATTCGCCGCAGGCGGGACCGCTCCGGCCCAAGCGTCGCCGCCAGCGCCGTCTGCAGCGCCCGCGCAGCAGGCTCCCGCCTCCCCGCAAGCTCCACCCCAACCCGCGCAGAACCCGTTCGGGTCCAATGTCTACGTCTTCGACCCCGGCATGCCGGTGGCGCAGATCCAGGCCACGGTGGATTCCATTGCCGCCCAGCAGGTGGACGACGAAATGGGGACCAAGCGGTACTCCCTGCTGTTCAAGCCCGGCACCTATGGCACACCGGAGGAGCCGCTGATCGTCCAGGTGGGCTACTCCACTGAGGTGGCGGGTCTGGGCGCTTCACCCACGGATGTCACCATCAACGGGCACGTGGACGTCTACAACCGCTGCCTCACCGCGGAGAACTGCATCGCGCTGAACAACTTCTGGCGGTCCCTGTCCAACCTCACCATCAATGTCACGGGCCTGGAAGGCTGCCGCAGCTCGGCGAATTTCTGGGCGGCGTCACAGGCCTCCCCCATGCGGCGGGTCAACATCACCGGCGGCAACCTCTCCCTCATGGACTACTGCACGGCCGGCCCGCAGTACGCCAGTGGCGGTTTCATCGCGGATTCGAAGACGGGGGCCATCATCAACGGCTCCCAACAGCAGTACCTGGTGCGCGACAGCAGCATTGGAAGCTGGTCCAACGGAGTCTGGAACCAAGTGTTCTCCGGCGTAAACGGCGCACCCGGCGATTCCTTCCCTAACCCGCCGTACACCACGCTGGCCAACACCCCCATCAGCCGCGAAAAGCCGTACCTGACGCTGGATGCGGGCGGGCAGTACAGTGTCTTTGTTCCGGCCGTCCGCCAGAACTCCGCGGCGACCACGTGGGAGAACGGTCCTACAGCAGGCCGCAGCATCCCCTTGGACGACTTCTACATCGCAAAGCCCGGCGATTCAGTCCAAACCATCAACTCGCAGCTTGCCAGGGGGAAGAACCTGCTCCTTACCCCTGGGGTTTACGACGTGGACCGCAGCATCGAGGTCAAGCGGGCCAACACCGTGGTGCTTGGGCTGGGCATGGCAACACTGACCGCCGTCAACGGGTCCGTCCCGCTTACGGTGGCGGAGGTCCCCGGAGTTGATATCGCCGCAGTCACGGTGGATGCCGGCGAGGTGAATTCCCCTGCCCTGATGCGCCTCGGCAAAGCACTTCCGGGAGCAGGCAGTGGACCTGCCAACTCTGCCGTCCACAGCGATCCGGCCAACCCCACCACGCTCCACGACGTCTTCTTCCGCGTCGGTGGCCCGCACGTGGGCAAGGCCTCGGTGAGCCTGGAGGTCAACAGCGACAACGTGCTCCTGGACCACATCTGGGCGTGGCGCGCCGACCACGGCAACGGGGTGGGCTGGACAACCAATACGGGCCGGAACGGCGTGATTGTCAACGGCAACAACGTCACCGCCACGGGCCTCTTTGTGGAGCATTACCAGGAGTACAACGTCATTTGGAACGGGGAGAACGGCAAGACCGTCTTCTTCCAAAACGAACTGCCCTACGACGCGCCCAACCAGGCAGCATGGCAGCACGACGGGATCCTGGGCTGGGCGGGTTACAAGGTCGCCGACTCCGTGAAGACCCACGAACTGTGGGGCGGCGGCAGCTACGTGTACAACAACGTGGACCCCACCATCCACGCCACCCGCGGCTTCGAGGTCCCGGTTGCTCCCGGCGTGAAGCTGCACAGCCTGCTGACCGTCAATCTTGGAGCGGGCACCCTGGACCACGTTGTCAACGACACGGGGGCGCCTGTCTCGACCGATGCCGTTGGCGTTCCCAGCTACGTCGCCGATTTCGGCTAGGAGCCAGGCCCCCACAGGGCGCGGCGCCGGCAGTGGATGCGGACTCCGCGCCCTGTCAGTTCCGCTGTCGCGAGGTGTTCCGGGGCTGCCTCGATGCCAGCGCAGCTCCTCCCCACACGGCCAGCAGCAGCGCCACCAGCAGCAGGCCGGCGTCGCCGAGCTCGACCGATCCAAGCCATGCCGTAACGGGATCGTCCAGCGCAAAGGCGGCGTGGACGAATCCACCCAAGGTGATCACGGCAATGAACAATGCCGAGACCGCGGAAATCCCCGTAACAAGCGCGTTGAAGCCCAACTTCCGCTGCGGATCATCAAGTGCCGAGCGGTACATCCGCATCATGGCCAGACCGTTCAGGGAATCACACAGCGTCATCGCGGCTGCGAAGGCCAACGGCAGCGCGAGCAGGGTAAAGGGCGGCACCCCTGCCAGCGAGGCCGCCGTCGTCATCATCAGCAGTCCGATGGTGGTGGCGGTGTCAAAGCCCAGGCCGAAGAGGAAGCCGATCACGTAGATGTTCCGCGGTCGCCGCACCCTGGCCAGCGGCCGGGCGAGGAGCCGCGCCACCAGCCCCTGCGGTTCCAGGTCCCGGGGATCGACGGCGGCGCCGTTCCGCACACGGCGGTAGGCCCGGGCGGACTGGGCGAACGCGGAGCCGTTGAATAGGCCCATGGCCAGCAGGAACAGCCCGGACATCCCGCTGCCGACCAGCCCGAGTGCGAGGTTCCCGGCAGTGCCGTCCTCCATCAGCCCGCCAACCATCGAGGCACCCGCGATCACCAACGCCCCAGCCAGGGTCACCACCGAACTGTGCCCCAGGCTGAAGGCGAAGCCCACGCTGACCGGGTCCTGCTTCTGCGCCACGAACTTCCGCGTCGAGTTGTCGATCGCGGCGAGGTGGTCACAGTCGTAGCTGTGCTTGACCCCGGCCAGGTAGGCGGTAGCGACCAGGCCCAGGGTCAGCACCTGGCCGCCCCCGTTGAGGGTACCGGCAAGCAAAAGTACGACGGCGGCAGCATGCAGCGCGGTCACCGCACCGAAAGTGAAGACCAGGCGCGTCCGCAGTGGCAGGGCGTCCCGGTCCCGGTAAAGCGCCGCGATGCTGGTCATCAGTGCTTCCTCAGGTCCAACGGTTCCTGCCCAAACCAGCGTCGGCGCAGCAGGTCCGTGCAGGATCGAAGAAGGCGGTTCAGGTCGTCGGTGCTGTTGGACAGGCTGCGCAGCACCAGCCCGGTGGTTCCCCCAACCGTGCGGGTCAACGAGAGGCCAGTCAGGGCCTGGTGTTCAGCAGTCAGCAGATGCAGTTCATCCGCCAGCCCTTGGTCCACCCGCGGATCCACCACCACCAGCGACCCCAGATGGCTGAAACCCTCCATGAATCCAAGCCCGGTGACATCGGTCAGCGGCGGCCGGATTAGCAGGTTGTCCAGCGCCAGCAGTTCGGTGCCGGCTTCAGTTTCGACGCGGATCTCGTTCCGCAGCCGGACTTCCTCGTACCGGAATGCGGCCCCGTCCGGGGACCAGCCGGGCGTCACCACTTCGGCCATGACCAGCGACGACGTCGGCTGCAGGGTCACGGAGGTCCGCTGCCGGTAGCTGGCCTCCCGATAGGCAATGAGCTGGTCCGGCATCAACTCCAGCCGGGCCCCCTCCCCCAAACGCACGGCCATCCGCTGCTCGGCAAACGACCCAGGAGTCCGATAAACCTTCGTGGCGGACTGCGTGGTCAGCAGCAGGTCAGCCCCATCCTGGACTTCAATATCCAGCAGGAACAGATCCACCCCAAGATAAGCCCCGCCAGGATTCACAACGACATAACAAACCTGCCCCGAGTCATCGAGATAGTGAGGCCGCATAACTCGAAGAGCACCCCGGTGGTACTGATGCGAAGCAACCGAGCGCTGACCACGCAAGGCGACCACAAACTCAAGCTCGCCCATCGGGGGCCGATCAGCGGACGCGGGTGGAAGGGGCCGCGGCGTGGCGGGCACCGCGGAGCGGGCACGGCCCCTTCCACCCGCGGGCGCAGGCCCCGGTGACGGACGTGCGGAACTTGCTGCCGCCGTCGTACTCATGCCAGGTCGAGCATCAGGACGTCGCGCCTTATCCATTCGATGACTTTGTCCAGCCCTTCGTCGGTTTTGAGGTTGGTGAAACAGAAGGGTTTGTTGCCGCGGAATTCCTTTGAGTCCCGTTCCATGACGGCGAGATCGGCGCCGACGTGCGGAGCCAGGTCGGTTTTGTTGATGATGAAGAGGTCGGATTTGATCATGCCTTGGCCGGCTTTCCGGGGGATCTTTTCGCCCTGGGCCACGTCGATGATGTAGATGGAGAAGTCGACCAATTCGGGGCTGAAGGTGGCGGAGAGGTTGTCGCCGCCGGATTCGACGAAGATGACCTGCAGGTCGGGGTGCCGGGCTTTGAGTTCCTCGATGGCGGCCGTGTTCATGGAGGTGTCTTCGCGGATCGCGGTGTGCGGGCAGCCGCCGGTTTCGACGCCGATGATCCGGTCCACGGGCAGGATGCCGTTGGCGGCGAGGATTTTGGCGTCCTCGATGGTGTAGATGTCGTTGGTGATGGCGGCCATGGAGATGTCGCCGCTCATGTGCCGGGTGAGCCGTTCCACGAGCTGGGTTTTACCGGCGCCGACCGGCCCGCCGATGCCGATCATGATGGGTTCAGTCATGGTGTTCCTCCTGTGAAGCGGTAAGCACGGTTAGCTCATGAACATCCGGGCACGTTGGCGTTCGTGCCGCATTTGTGAAATTTCCAGTCCGGGGCTGACGGCGCCGAGGTCGTCCGGCGTGAGGTCCGCGATCGCGTCGAGGGCGGCAGCGACGTCGTCGTGCGCTTTCCGCAGCACCCGCTGCCCGGCGTTCTGGCCGAGCGGGATGGCGCGGACGGCGTTCTGCGTGAGGGACGTGACGGTGGCGAAGAGGTAGGCGGCAAGTGCTTCCTGCAGCGGCACCCCGAGGGAGCGGGCGACGACGGCGAACGCCAGCGGCTGGTGCCCGGAGGCCCGGCCGGTGGCTACCAGGTCCCGGTACAGCCCCAGCGCGGGCGAAGGAAACACCTCAGCCCCAATCTCGAGCAGCCGCGAGCCCATCTTGAGGGAGGCCTCCCGAACCTGCCGGGGCAAAAGGGAAGCAGACAAAAGAGAATCGAGCTCCCCCAGCTCACCGCCCTCATAAAAAAGTCGAATAGCAAGCCCATCCGAATAGGTCAGCGACTGAGAGATGAACGCGGACAACCACACTCCAAAACCAGCCTCATCAGCAACCACACCGGCGTCAACGTAGGTCTCAAACCCCAAAGAGTGGGCAAAAGCCCCAGTAGGAAGCGCAGAGTCAACCAACTGCTGCAAAGCCAACTGATACCCGCTCACGAAAAGCGCACCCAAGGCGACGAACCCAAGCGACGCCCGGGGATGGGGGCCGCGGCGTGGCGGGCACCGCGAAGCGGGCACGGCCCCCATCCCGGGGCGGCGCAGCCAACCCGGACACCTCGAGGAGCGCCCAGCGTGGCGACGGGCCTATTAGTGACTGTGTTCAGCATGGCGGAAAGGCACAGGGAGGACGCGTTGCTGGCGGGTGTAGGGCACGGATTGGTGGCGGAGGTAGTCCTCGACGGTGTGGTCGTAGGCGCACACCATGACTTCGGCTTCATATTCCGAGGACGCATCGAAGAACTGTGCCTGGAGGTGCCGGTTGCCGAGGGAGTGTGCGGTGACCCCCATTTCAGTGATGGTCCTGGGTGCGATGACCAGGACGTCGGTGGGCAGGACGGAGACGACGATCATGTTGGTATCGGCGACGTGGAGGATGTCGCCGTCGCGGAGGTCGCCGGAGCCTGCGGGGAGCCGGATGCCGATCTCCTTGCCGTGGTCCGTCGTCGCCCGTTGAATGCGTTTGACCAGGGAAGCGCTGGGCAGGACAACCTTCTCGCGGTGCAGCCCGGCATAGGCCGCGAGGTCGGTGTCCGGCAGGTCGTGGAGGTTGCCGAGGACTCGTTCGATGATCACGTGGTTGCTTTCTGGGTGTGATTAGAAGAGGAAGTACCGCTGCGCCATGGGCAGGACGTCGGACGGCTCGCAGGTGACGTCCTCGCCGTCGACGGTCACTTGGTAGGTTTCCGGGTCCACCTGGATGTCCGGGGTGGCGTCGTTGTACTTGAGGTCGGCCTTGGTGAGTTGCCGGATGCCGGAGACGGCCCGGATGACCTTTTGAAGCCCCAGCTCTTCGGGGACACCGGAGTCGATCGCTGCCTTGGACAGGAAGGTGATGGACGACCGGTGCACGGCCTTGCCGAAGGTGGCGAACATGGGCCGCATGGTCCGTGGCTGCGGCGTGGGTATGGACCCGTTGGAGTCGCCCATCAGGGCGTAGGCGATCTGGCCGCCCTTGAGCACCACTTCCGGTTTGACGCCGAAGAAGGCCGGGTCCCAGAGCACCAGGTCGGCGAATTTGCCCACTTCCACCGACCCCACGGAGTCGGCGATGCCCTGTGCCAGGGCAGGGTTGATCGTGTACTTGGCCACGTAGCGCTTGAGCCGGAAGTTGTCACCGTCCGCGCTGCCGTGCGTGCCGCCGTCGTTGTCTTCCAAAACCCCGCGCTGCTTCTTCATCTTGTCCGCCACCTGCCAGGTGCGGGTGATGACCTCGCCCACCCGGCCCATGGCTTGCGAGTCGGAGGAGGTGATGGAGAAGATGCCCAGGTCCTGCAGGACGTCCTCGGCGGCGATGGTTTCGGCGCGGATGCGGGAATCGGCGAAGGCCACGTCCTCGGGGATGTCCGGATTGAGATGGTGGCACACCATCAGCATGTCCAGGTGCTCTTCGATGGTGTTGCGCGTGTACGGGAGCGTGGGGTTGGTGGACGCGGGCAGCACGTTGGGCATGCCCGCGATCTTGATGATGTCCGGGGCGTGTCCACCGCCCGCGCCTTCGGTATGGAAGGTGTGGATGACGCGGCCGTCGATGGCGCGGATGGTGTCCTCCACGAAGCCGCACTCGTTGAGGGTGTCGGTGTGGATGGCAACCTGGATGTCGTACTCGTCAGCCACCTTGAGCGAAGTATCGATCGAGGAGGTGGTGGCGCCCCAGTCCTCGTGGACCTTCAGCCCGATGGCGCCGGCGCGGATCTGCTCGGTCAAGGGTTCGACGGCGGACGCGTGGCCTTTGCCGAACAGGCCGATGTTCATGGGGAATGCCTCGGCGGCCTGCAGCATCCGCTGGATGTGCCACTTCCCCGGGGTCACGGTGGTGGCTTTGGTGCCTTCAGCGGGGCCGGTGCCGCCGCCGATCATGGTGGTGACGCCGCAGGCCAGGGCCGTGGGGATCTGGTCCGGGGAAATGAAGTGGATGTGGGTGTCGATGCCGCCGGCGGTGAGGATTTTCCGTTCCCCGGCGATGATCTCGGTGCTGGCGCCGATCACGATGTCCACGCCGTCGGTGATCTGCGGGTTTCCGGCCTTGCCGATCCGGAAGACGTGCCCGTCCTTCAGGGCGATGTCCGCCTTGTAGATGCCGGTGTAGTCCAGGATGACGGCGTTGGTGATCACGGTGTCCGGAATGTCCTCATCCCGGATGGCCTGCCCGTTCTGGCCCATGCCGTCACGGATCACCTTCCCGCCACCGAACACCACTTCCTCGCCGTAGACGGTGAGGTCCTTTTCGATCTCGAGGAAGAGCTCGGTGTCGGCCAGGCGTATTTTGTCCCCGGTGGTCGGTCCATAAAGGTCGGCGTATTGCCGGCGCGGGATCTCGAAGCTCACTTGCCGTCCCCTTCCGTGACAGTCCCTCCGGGGCGGGCGCCGCCGTCGAGCTTTCCGTTGACTCCGTTGCTGAGGCCGTAGACCTCGCGGGAGCCTGCCAGCTCAATGAGCCGAACGGTCCGTGAGTCCCCCGGCTCGAACCGGGCAGCCGTCCCCGCCGGGATGTCCAGGCGCCGGCCGTGGGCAGCTTCACGGTCAAAGTTTAGGGCCGCGTTGGCCTCGGCAAAATGGTAGTGGGAACCCACCTGCACGGGCCGGTCTCCGGTGTTCGTCACGGCAACCTCGATGGCCTCCCTTCCCGCATTCGCTGTGATGGGCTCCGGCCGGAGGACGTACTCGCCTGGAATCATTGCCGCGCTCCTAACGGATGGGGTTGTGGACGGTGACCAGCTTGGTGCCGTCGGGGAACGTGGCTTCGATCTGGACGTCGTGGATCATCTCCGGCACGCCTTCCATCACGTCTTCCCGGGTGAGCAGCGTGGTGCCGTAACTCATGAGTTCGGCCACGCTGCGGCCGTCGCGGGCACCCTCGATCAGTTCATAGCTGATGATGGCCACGGCCTCGGGGTAGTTGAGCTTGAGGCCGCGGGACTGCCTGCGTCGCGCAAGGTCGGCGGCCACCACGATCAGGAGCTTTTCCTGCTCACGCGGCATCAGATGCATGGGGTTCCCTTCGACGGCCTGGGGCGTGCTGCCAGCGTAAGCCCGGCACGTTTCCGCCAGGTTTCAGGAGTATCAGTAAAGGCTGTGGGTCCGCCTACTTGGCGTCGCTGAGCCGGCCGAGGATCTCATCGCTTGACTGGATGGGCTGGCGGTAGGTGGTGGAAAGGATGCGGAGCATGTCGGCGGCGTCCTGATCGGCTTCGGAGGCCATGGCGTCCTTGGCGTAAGTGACCCGGATGTTGTGGGCGAACGCGTCCGCGGCGGTCTGGGCGATGCAGTTGTGCGTGGAGACGCCGGCGAGCACCACTTCCTCGGCGCCCCAGTTCCGCAGCCGCGCCAGCAGGTTGGTGCCCACGAACCCGCTGTCCCTTGTCTTGTTCAATTGGGGCAGGTCCTCCTTCAGGAGCCCCGGCACCGACTGGGCCTGCTCGGTGCCGCGGAAGATAAACCCTTGGTCGTCGTCAAGCATGCTCAGGGTCCAGGTGGACTTGTCCCGTTCGTGTTCGGTGCCCACCAGGAGCGCGTTGTATCCGGCTGCCTTGAACCCTTCAATCAGCCGGTTGCACTCACTGACCACCCGCTCCTGCTGGGCTGCCAGTTCGGGTGTTTCGAAGAATGCGTTCTGCATGTCGATGACCAGGAGGGCAATCATGTGGGCACCTTTCCTCGTTGAGCGGGTTTACGGAAAGGTACCCGCCAGCGGTGCACGCGAAACCCCTGGCTGGAGGTGGTGGGCCAGGTGCCGGGGGGAGTTAGGGGGCGGACTCCCGGACCTTCAACTCGAACCCGGCCTCCACGTGCACACCCTGTTCCGATGTCTCGCGGCCTGCGATCCGGTCCAGCAGCAGGCCGATGGAGCGCTCGGCGATCTCGTCCATGCCCGGCGAGACGGTAGTCAGGGACGGGGACGCGAACCGCGCCTCGTCAATGTCGTCAAAACCGGCCACCGCTACGTCCTGCGGCACCTTGACGCCGCGGATCAGCAGCTCGTGCATGGCACCGAGCGCCAGTACGTCGTTAAGTCCGAAGACTGCGTCGAACTCCACGCCGGACTCCAGCAGGCCGGCCACCGCCGCGGCGCCGGTATCGCGCCGCCACTCGGCAGGGGCGATCAGCGCGGCGTCGAACGGAACGCCTGCCTCCTCCAACGCCTTCCGGTAGCCGTTCAGGCGCAGGCCGGCCGTCCCGGCAGACTCCCCGGTGTTGGCCCCAACAACGGCGATACGACGGCGGCCGCCGGCCAGCAGGTGCCTGGTCAGCGCCGCCGCGGCTTCCTCGTTCTTCATGGTCACCAGGTCGAAGCGGGGATCCAGGATGTGCTCGCCGAGCATCACCATGGGCTTGTTGCCCGCCCGCGCGGCAATGGCATCCGCGTCCACCACCAGTGGAGTGAACAGCAGCCCGTCAGTGAGCTGGCGGAAGGTCCCCTGGAGGGCGCCAAGTTCAACGGAGGCTTCGGCGTCGGACTGCTCCACCATCACCCGGTAGCCGTGGCGGGCGGCAGCCTTCATCAGCTTGGACGCCAGCTCGGCGTAGTAGGGGGCGGAGAGATCGGACAGGACCAGGCCCAGCATGGACGTCTTGCCGGACCGCAGGCTGCGGGCGGTGAGATTGGCTTCGTAGCCCAGCTCCGCGATGGCATCCTGCACGCGCTGCTTGGTGGCAGGCCGAATGAATTCGTAGTCGTTCAGGACGTTGGAAACCGTCTTGAGGGAAACTCCTGCCGCCCTCGCAACGTCGTTCATGGTGACTGCCATTAACGTTCTTTTCCTGCCTTCGCCGCGGCCTTGGCAGCCTGCTTGCTGGCGCGGACCTTCGCCAGGGATTCCGGGTCCACGATGTCCGCCACGGAAAGGTAGGAGCCGTCCTCGCCGTAGTGGCCCGCTGCTTCCCGCCACCCTGGCGCCTCGAGGCCGCGCTGTTTGCCCAGCAGGGCAAGGAAGATCTTGGCCTTCTGCTCCCCGAATCCGGGCAGGGCCTTGAGCCTGCGCAGCACCTCGGCACCGTCGGGTGACCCCTTGGTCCAGATGGCTGCGGCATCGCCGTCCCACTCGCTGTGGACTGCTTCGGCGAGCGCCTGCACCCGCGCGGCCATGGAACCGGGGAAACGGTGGACGGCCGGCCGCTCCTTGAACATCTCCACGAACGCGGCGGGATCGTGGGCGGCGACGGCCCCGGGTTCCAGCGACCCGAGCCGGGTCCGGATCTTCTCCGGCCCCGCAAAGGCGGATTCCATGGTGACCTGCTGGTCCAGCAGCATGCCGGTCAGCAGGGCGAAGGCGTCCTCACTCAACAACTTGTCCGCGGCGGGATCCCCCGTGATGTGCAGTTCCATGCCGTCCATCCTCCCACCTGCGGCCCGCCGTCGTCATAAGGACGCCCCCGCCTGCCCAGCCAGCCGGGTCAGGCGCTGACGGCCAGCCGGATCATGGACCAGGACACGGCCGGAAGCTCGGCGGTGAGCCGGCCGCCGTCCACCTTCACTGTTCCGTTTTCGGACGGCAGGACGGACGTTGAATCGTCGGCGCTGGCCTGCCAGTACGGGTCCTTGTTGGCGTAGGTCAGCGCCTCCACCACGCGCACGTTGCCCAGCGACGCCACGGCGGCATCCAGGTTCAGTGCGTGGCCGGCCGAGCGGTTGACCGCGAACACCACGGCCTCGCCCTTGTCCGCGTCATAGGTGGCAACGGCGGACAGGGCCGCGATGTCTGCGGTCTTGCCGCCGCTGACCAGCGGGGATTCGACGGCGAGCTGCAGTACGGTGCCGGAAGCGTGGCGGGAGGTCAGGGCGAAGGGGTGGAAGGTGGTCTGCTTCCAGGACCGGCCGCCCGGCTCGGTCATGATGGGCGCGATGACGTTCACCAGCTGTGCCAGGCTTGCCGAGTGGACGCGGTCCGTGTTCCGGAGCAGCGTGACCAGCAGGTCCCCCACCACCACGGCGTCGGCCACGGTGTAGGTGTCCTCGAGCAGGACAGGAGCCACCGGCCAGTCCTTGCCCGTGGGGACCTTGGACGCGTCCCTGCTCATGTGCCAGACGTTCCACTCGTCGAAGGAGATGTTCACCTGCTTGGTGGACTTCTTCACCGACTTCACATGGTCGATGTGGCTCACGAGGTCCCGGATGAAAGCGTCCATCTTGTGTCCGGCGGCGAGGTGTTCCTGCAGGTCGCCGAAGTCCTCGAAGTACTGGTGGGCGGAAATCAGGTCAACCAGTTCGTACGTTTCGGACAGCACCACGCGCTCCCACTCGCCAAAGGTGGGCATGGTGGGCCCGGAACTGCCACACGCCACCAGCTCAACATCGGGCTCCATCATGCGCATCCCGCGGGCAGTGTCGGCGGCGAGCCTGCCGTACTCCAGGGCGTTCTTGTGGCCGATCTGCCACGGGCCGTCCATCTCGTTTCCCAGGCACCACATTTTGATGCCGTAGCCGTCCGCGGCTCCGTTGGCCCGGCGCTGGCCGGAAAGTGCGGTCCCGCCGTCGATATTGCAGTATTCCAGGAGGTCCAGCGCCTCCTGGGTGCCGCGCGTGCCCAGGTTGACGGCCATCATGGGTTCCACCCCGGCCTTGGCGGACCACTTGGCGAACTCGTCCACGCCCACGGTGTTGGGGTCGGTGGAGTGCCAGGCGAGGTCCAGCCGCACGGGGCGCTGGTCCACGGGGCCAACACCGTCCTCCCAGCGGTAGCCGGAGACAAAGTTGCCGCCCGGGTAACGGACAGTGGACACGCCCAGTTCGCGGGTCAGCGCCAGGACGTCCTTGCGGAAGCCGTCCTCGTCGGCGTCCGGGTGGTCCGGCTCGAAGATGCCGGTGTACACACACCGGCCAAGGTGTTCCACGAAGGCACCGAAGGTACGACGGCGGACGGGTCCCACAGTGAAGGAGGGGTCAAGGGTGATTTTTGCTGCAGCGGGTTCTGGCTGGGTCACGAAGGTATCCTCGGCTTGGTTTTTTACAACGTTATAGAAGACATTGTTGGGGTTGCCGCTTCATGCGTCAAGGGGTGTGCGAACCCATTCCGGTTTCAGGTTTCCGTCGCGTGTCAGGATTGGAGGGCGGACTGACCTGCAGCAAGACCCCGGACGCCGTCCCGGCCCCCGACTTCCAAGTACTACCTAATCGAAAAGACAGGTACCAGCTACGCATTCACGGGGGGCCGGAGGGCAATTAAGTTTCTTTACCAGAGACAAGACCTGTTCTGGTTCTCGGTACTTGGCTCACTAGGGGGTGTGAGACTGCCAATGCATGCACGACACGTAGGCCCAGGCTTCCCGGTCCACAGGACGCGGGTCATAGGCGGGGCCGGCGACGAGGAGTCCTTTGAGACCAAGGACTCTCCCCCAGCCGTCGCCGGCCCTCTTGCCCCTTCGGGCACCCGAAGGGGCCGCACACCCCTGTTGACGGCCGGCCATGACCAGGGCATGCCCTCGAACCCCGGCCTCCTGCTGGACCTGGTCAACGGCGCACGGACCCTGACCGATTCCCTGGATCTGCTGGTGGCAGCCTCTGCCGGGCATGTGGCCAGGACGGCCGACCTGGACGTTGGCTGCGGCCTGGTGCTGCGCCAGCCAAAGCGCAGCCCCGCCATCACCGGGACTTCGGGGGAAGTGGTACGCCTGCTGGACTGGGAACGGGAGATGGCCGAGGGGCCGGTGACCGATGTGATGTCCGGCGGCCACCCCGTAGCGGTCCTCCAGAGGAACGGCGACTTCCGGTGGCGGCAATATTCCACCCAACTTCAGTCAGCCGGATTCGGCAGCGCCCTTGCCGTGCGGCTCCGCCTTGATGCGGACGTTCCGGCTGACGACGGGATCCCCGGCAACGCTGAACTCGGCCAGTCCAGCGCCGCGCTGGCCTTCTTCGCGCAGGACGCGAAGGCCTTCCCGCTCCAGGCCATCGCGGAAGCACGCTCCTTCGCCGCCATGGCAACCAAGAGCCTGCAGATGGCCATCAACCTGCATAGCGCCCGTTCACTGGCCACCGATCTCCGGTCAGCCCTGGACAGCCGTACTTCCATCAATGTGGCCTGCGGAGTGATCATGGCCCAGAACAGGTGCTCCTACCAGGAGGCGTTTTCCATCCTGGCCAAGGCATCGAGCCACCGGAACATCAAGGTGCGCAAGGTGGCCGAGGATATCCTTGAACGCCTGCCGGAAGGCACACCGACCTCACACTTCGGCCGCTAACCACCCCCGCTGAGCACCGCCGCCGGCCACCCCCGGCTGCCTCTTTGGTTCGCTCCCACCGGAATGGGTAGGGAACAATGAGGTCCAGCAGCGGAAGGGCAGACGGATGGAGAGCACACAGTCAGCCGTTCCGCGCACCCGTGGGAGCGCCCTTACCTCGCTGGCAGGCCCCCTGGCCACCGCGCTGGGACTGGCCGCGCATGTCGCGGGCGGAGGCGCGGCACTTGCCGTCGTCATCATCGTTGCGCTGGCGGCGCTGCTGGGCCTGGGCGCAGTGCTCCTTGAACGGCTGGCACCCCCGCAGCTGCCGGGCTGGGCTGTCCTGGCGGCATCGGCCGTCGCCCAGCAACTGCTGCACCTTGCCTTCTCAGCTTTCTCCACCGCCAGCGCAGTCCCCCTGCCGGGCCACGACCACGGCGCCGGAAGCGCTCCGGACGTGCCGTCGTCGGCGGCGGCTGCTCCGGCCGCGCACTCACTGCACCTGATGCTGTACCTGCACGCGGCGGCTGCGTTGGGAGCCGCCGCCGTTGTTGCGCAGTGGAGCAGGGTCTCCGCGTGGGTCCGGGCACGCATCAGGACGTGAGGGTGCCCCTGGCGATGCTCACGGTGGAGTGGGCGGGATTGCCGTCCATGGGCTCGTCGGACACATCCACCACCGGGTACTGCGACAGGTCAAGGCCGGCGGGCACCTGGAACGTTCCCGACGTGGAGTTCATGACGCCGAGGCTGACCAGCTTGGAGAGGTCCGGGGCGATCAGCCACACCTCCTGGTAGCCCTTGGCTTCATCCTTGTCCAGGCTGACCTCCAGGCTGCGTGAACCGTCGGCGGCGGACACCACCTTGGCTGATCCGGCGGCGGAGTGCTGGGCCAACGGGGTCAGTTGGGCCTCGGCAAGTTCCCGGGGCTGGGGCGGGCGGTTCAAGGCCCAGAGGGCGCCCGCAACCACCAGGACAGCAGCGGCCGCTGTCGCCATCCACGCGCCGGGGCGCTGCCACCAGGCGCCCTTCCTTCGGGCACCCTTCGGCCGGGCAGCCATGGGAACAACGTTGGACGGCGCCGCGTCCCCGTGTGCCGCCGTGACGGCAGGGGTTGCCCCGTCTTCCCTAGGTGGTTCCGCAGCCAGCGGGTCCTCCCGGACGGACTCCCCCAAGCCGAGTTCGCGGTGGATTCCCGCCCAGACCTGGGGCCCGGGAACGGACAGGCGGCTGGTGTCGGGCGTCGTCTTCACTGCCTCCACCGTGCGGCGCAGGGCGGCGTAGTCGGCGGCGCACCCAGGGCATTCCAGGAGGTGTTCGCGGCCTGCCGGGTCCTCCCAGTCGTCGTAGAGTGCCAGGAGGCTCAACTGTTCCGGATCAAGATGCGGCATGGTCTACCTCCAATCTGCTTCTCAGGTGCGTCAGGCTGCGCCGGATGTGGCTCTTGACGGTACCAAGGGGCAGGTCCAGTTTCCGCGAGATCTGTTCGTGCGTCAGGTCCTCATAGAAGGCAAGCTTCATGATGGAGCCCTGGGGCTCGCCGAGCCTCTCCAGTTCGCCGTCCAGGAGCAGCCGGTCCGCCAGGGTTTCCGCGGCCTCGGTTCCCGCCCCGGGGTCCGCAGCCAAACCAGCCCCGGCAGCAGCATGCGCCTTGCGTGCTTCGCGGGCCGATGACTGCTGCGCATCGGTGATTGCGTTCCGCGTGATCCCCACGATCCATGCGGGAAGCCGCGCCACCTGCGGGTTGAAGGTGCTCCGCGAGCGCCACACCCGGATGAAGACCTCCTGCGTCACGTCGTCCGCCGCGGCCCGGTCGGCGAGCGACCGCAGGGCCAGGGTATGCACCAGGGGCGCGAACTCACGATAGGCAGCTGCCAGGGCATGCTCATCGCCGGACAGGAAGGAGGCGGTCAGCCCGTCGTCCCATCCTTGGGCGGCACGGCCGGGGAGCGTCACAGGCTGCTCCCTCCCGGCTTCGGCGACGAGATAAATTGCGGGCCACCGCTTATCCAGGAAGTGGTTCATCCGGAAACTGGTTCAGGGACTGCGGTGACAATGACATTGTCGCTGTAGTCCATCCGCCCGTCCAGCCATTTGCCGCCGCAGGTGACCAGCTTGAGCTCATGCGGTCCGGAGCGGCGGAACAGGGCGCCGCCGTCGAACTTGTCCTTCGCCATCAGCTCCACACCCACCACCCGATAGGTAAGGGCCGGGGCGCCTTCCCGTCCCACGCTGATGACGGTTCCCTCCTTGAGCGACTTCAGCGCGGAGAACGGCGCGCGGTCCGAGGTGGTGTCGATGTGCCCGGCGATGACGGCGGTGCCTTCGGCAGCCCCGGGGGCCGGGCCGTACTTGTACCAGGCGGCACGGTCGAACACGTCTGGAATTTCCATCGCTCCCCCGGCCGACACTCCCCCAGGCACCACGGGCATGCCGATGGCCGTGCCGGCCACAGTAAGCGAAGTGGGCGGCGGGGCGGCAGCGGCGGCCGGCGGAGTGGCCGGCCGGACCGGGATGGCCTTTGGCGGCGCTGCAGCAGGGGTGGACGGGGCAGCTTCAACGGCGGTTGCGGGCGGCAGCGGGGTGTTGGGTGGAGCCGGCGCGCTGGTGGCCACCGCAGGAGTTGGCGCCTGCCCGGAAGTGGCGGGGCCCGCGGAGCCGCAGCCGGAAAGAACCAGGGCAGCAGCCACCAGCGCTGCTGCCCCGGCACCCAAGGAATGCCGACGGCGCTGGGCACCTGCCGTCGTCGTACTTGCCTTCATGCCTGCCGCCTCCTGGAAACGCGGAAACCGAACAACTGGAAGGACCGGGGCAGGGGCCCGTCCGCGGGGTGCGGCCGGGCCCCTGCGCTTGCCGGTCCTGCGCAGGAACTGGTTAGAGTTCCGCGCGCCGGGCGCGGACCACGCGGTCTACGCCCACCGCACCGGCCAGCAGGGCCACGGCTGCCAGGCCGAATCCGGCCGTGGTGGCAGCGGAGCCCGCGCCGGCGGAATCAGCGGAACCATTGAGGGCGCCAGGCACGGAGGCCGGAGCCGAGTGCAGGCCCTCGATGGTCTGCACGGCGAGCTTCAGGTTCTGGTCCGCCAGGCTGCCCCAGGCGTAGACGATGGTGTGCGTCCCTTCCGCCACAACCACGTCCGCCGGACCGATCACGGGAGCGGTGGTTCCGGCGGCGGCAACTGCGGCCGGAACAGTGCCGGGATCGAGGGTCAGGGTTTGCTCGTTCGGGTTGGCCAGGTTGGTGACGACGGCGGTGCCGCCCGCCAGGACATCGACGGCGGGCGCGGCGGCGGCGTGCCGGACGGTCAGCTTGCCCTTGCCGGCCGGGATCTGGGACGTGTCGTTGGTGAAGAGGCTGGCGGTGGGCTTGCCATCGGCGCCCAGGTGGGCAGCAGCGGTGTAGTTTCCGTTGGCCGCCAGGTTGACGCTGACCGGGCCAATGGCAGGTGCGGATGCGTCGGCGGCGTCGGCTGCCGTGATGGCGATGTCGTAGGTACCGGCCGGAAGCGCCAGTGGCCCGGCAAGGGTTCCCGGGGCGAAATCATCAAGCGTGCGCTCGCCGTTGACCCAGACGTCCACGGTCAGTCCGGGGACCCCGTGCAGGACGGAAAGCTGGGCGTCTCCGTCTGCTGCGTTGGCGGGACCTGCCAGAGCGATTGCCGCTGCAATGGCTGCTGCACCGGCACCTGCGGTGAAGATTGTGTTGCGCATGTCCATCTCCTTGAACGGCCCGGCTGCCGGGCGTTTTTTGCTGACACCCCTACTACCGGCGGAGGCCCGGATTTGGATGCAGATTCATGGAGATTTTTTTGGGGGAGCTCCTAGGGGGATGCCGGAGCGGCGGTGCTGGCACGGAGGACCAGTTCCGGCGGGACCACGGTGGAGCTCACGGGGGCGCCGGACTCAATTTCCTTGAGCATGATGTCCATGCACCGGCGGCCCAGCTCCTCGAAGTCCTGGCGGACGGTGGTCAGCGGGGGCGTGAAGTACCCCGCCTCCGGCTGGTCATCGAAGCCCACCACGGAGACGTCGTCGGGCACCTTGACCCCCGCCTCGGTGAAGGCGCGCAGCAGGCCCAGTGCCATCTGGTCATTCCCCACGAAAATGGCCGTCGCCGTGCGTTCCGACGCCAGCTCGCGGCCAATCGAATAGCCGCTTCCGGCGCTCCAGTCGCCTTCCACCAGCAGGGACTCATCCAGCCCTGCCTCCCGGAGCGCGGCTCGCCAGCCCTCGGCACGCTCGGCGCCGTCTGTCCAGTCCGGCGGCCCCGCGATGTGCCCGATCTGCCGGTGGCCTTCCTTGATGAGATGCTCGACGGCGAGCCTTGCGCCCGCGCGCTGGTCCACCATGGCACCGCTCACCGAAGCACTGCCTGCCGAGCCCACAGCCACCACGGGCACGGGGAGGTTCATCTGTTCCAGTACGGCCAGGGTTTCCGAGTGCGGCACCAGCACACCGATGCCGTCCACGGCCTGGTCCATGAAGTGGCCAACAGCGTCCGAGATGGCGTCCCTGCTGACTTCCCGCAGGGCGGCGATGCTGACAAAGTAGCCGGCGTTCCGGGCGGCATTCTCAACGCCCACCAAAGTGTTGGCCGGGCCGTACTGCGAGAGCTCGCTGGCCAGCACGCCGATGGTCTGCGAGCGCCGCGTGACAAGGCTCCGGGCCGCGGTATTGCGCCGGTATCCCAGTTCCGCGATGGCCGCTTCCACCTTTTCCCGGGTCGCCTTGCTGACGTTGGGATGGTTGTTCACCACGCGGGACACGGTCTGGTGGGAGACCCCGGCGATCTTTGCCACGTCTTCCAGGCGCGGCATCCGGCCCTTGCTGGTTTTTGCCATGTGCCTATTGTGCCTGCTGCGGCCCCTGCGGCTGCCTGTATTGCGGGTGCAAATAGTGCAGAGCCCTGATTGCGTATGAATGCTTGCGTTGCCCCAGGGGGATGGGAAGGATGAGGTCATCCGCGTCTGCAACAAAGGAGCCGGCCCAATGACCAAGTACCTAATCTCGTTTCCCAGCGGCGTGATGGACATTCCCGACGGCGGCCTGCAGGAGGTTGCCGACGCCGCCCATGCAGTGGTCCAGGAGGCAAAGGACGCGGGCGTCTGGGTGTTCGGCGGCGGCATCGACGAGAGCGTCCCGCCGGTCATGGTCGACGGCGGCGGAACCGTCACGGAGGGCACCTACCCACAGACAGCGCAGATTGAAGGCGGCTATACAGTACTGGAGCTGCCCAGCTACGACGCTGCGCTGCACTGGGCCGCGAAGATTGCCGGCGCCTGCCGCTGCGCCCAGGAAGTGCGGGCGTTCCAGTACGACCCCGCCAGCTGAACACCGGACCCGGCCGCCTGGAGCTGGAGTGATTGTGGAACTGCAGTATCCGTTCACGGGCTCCTGGCTGGTGCAAAACTCCCCCGCGGACAGGGTCCCCAGCCACGGGACGCGGCTTTTGGGCACGAGTTACGCCATCGACTTCACGCCGGTGGACGGAAACGGGCGGTCTGCGCGGTTCACGCCGGCGTCGTTGTTCCGGCCCGAGCCGCCGGAGCACTTCGCCGGTTTCGGCAGGGCAGTCCGGGCACCGCTGTCCGGGCTGGTGTGTGCCGCCCATGACGGCGAGACCGACCACGCCGCCTTCCGCGGCTTCCCTTCAATCGGCTATGCCGCCACCCAGGGCAGGCGTGTCCGGTCTGGATGGCTGGGGCTGGCCGGCAACTACGTGATGATCGAGAGCGCGGGCATGTTCGTCGCCCTGTGCCACCTCAAGCGGCAAAGCCTCAGTGTCCGTCCGGGGCAACGGGTTGAGTCGGGTGAAGTGGTGGGAGCGTGCGGCAACTCCGGCAACAGCACGGAACCGCATCTGCACGTGCAGGCCATGGACGGCCCGGATCCGGAACAGGCTTCCGCCGTTCCCATCACGTTCCCGGGCGGGCTGCCGCGGAACGGGATTGTCCTGTCAGTTTGATGGCTGCCCAGACGCGGGTGCTCGCTGGTTCAGGGTCCTGAAACACCGCTAGGCCAGCGGCTGCGTGCCGCTGGCCTGCGTGAATGGTGGGCCCTGTGGGGCTCGAACCCACGACCCACGGATTAAAAGTCCGATGCTCTACCAACTGAGCTAAAGGCCCCTGCCGGCCAGTCAAACACGCTGTGTCCGCCCGTCCGGCCCAATCCATTTCTGGACGTTAATACTCTAACCCATGGTTCCGGCGTCTTTCGCACCTGCTCCGGAGCCGCCGTCGTGCGTCCAACCCGACTGGTGAGGGCCCTTTTTGCCCGGAGCGGGAGGAACGCAAACGTGCTCGATTTCCATTGCGGCACAGGAGTAGCGTGGGGGCATGAGCGAGCAAGCAGGAACCAGTCCGTACGGCGGCAGCAACCGGCACCACAAACCCAAGCCTTTTGCGCCGATGGACTTCGAGCCCTTCGCCGGCGGCGCTGATCCTGCACGCGTGTCCGAGGCCGCCCACCTCGCCGCCCAGGCCTTGGTCCGCCACGGCCGTGATAGCGACGACCCCCAGATCACTGAACGCCTGGTAAGGCTCGCCGACGAACAGGGCCTGGACGCCATTGCCGAAATGTGGGCCGAAAGCCCCGCCCGTTCCCTTCCCGGTGCGCTCTGGCGCCTCTACGCCCTCCGCGCCGCCACTGTCCAGGACCCCGAGCGCATCTCCGTCTACTTCCGGGCCGGCAGGGACACCGCCCAGGTCTCCAATGTGGTGGCCGGCGCCGCAGAACCGCCGGGCGCTGATGAGATGCGCACCATGGCGGACGCCATCCTCTCCGGCGCCTTCGACGGCGATTTCGACGTCGCGCTGGAGCGGTCCGCCGCGTTCTGCCGCGTGGTGGCGCTCGGCCAGGCCACCCTCGCCGATGGCGCCGAGCACGCCAACGAGGCACATGCCAGCAAGCTGACGCGGAACTCGCACCAGCTGGTGAAGACCGCCGAGGACCTGGAACATGCTGCCAACGCGTGGCGCCTGGGCGAGCTGGACTGAGTCCTCTTTCCCGGCGGCTTCCCCCAAAGAACCTGATTTTCCGGGACGGAACGGGCCCCGCTGTCAAGATTGACTTGGGCCGGGTGAAGTAGAAGACTGAAACCGGTGCCGAGCCGCGAAACCCCCGGGCTTCAACAATTAGCCGCCTAGAGCGGCCTACCGCCGAGAGGCGTATCCGGTTCGGCACCATTTTTCTGCCCTCATCCAGGTGGCCGATTCAGAGGGTGCTGTTACGGGCCGGTAGAGTAGGCGACAGTTGCCCGCCGGCGTCAAGTCACACCGCAGCAACCCCGCCTTGATAAGTCCCCGGAGACCGGTAAATACGTGAAGCTGCGCCTTTTTCCCCAGGAGCCCGCAGGGCTGAAGCTGCTCTCGCAGATGGCACAACAGATCGTGCTGGCCAGTGCCACCCTGGCCGAGATCCTTGGCGTACCCGCGGACGAGCACGCCAAGCTCGTGGAGGACATGCACAACATCGAGGCTAAGTCCGCCGAACTGCACTTCGCCCTGCTGACCCACATGCGCAGCAGCTTTGTGAACCCCCTCCCCCGCGAAGACATGTATGCGCTGTCCCGGTACCTCAACGAGGCCATGGAGAAGATGGATGCCGCCGCGGAGCTGGTGGCCTTGTACAAGCTGGACCGCCTTCCCAAGCGGGCGGCCGACCAGCTGGAGATCATCAGCCGTCAGGCCGAGCTGACCGTCGACGCGATGCGCAGGCTCAACGACCTCGATGACCTCGAGGACTACTGGATCGAAATCCTGCGCCTCGCCAAACGGGCGGAGCGGACCCACCGCGTCTGGGTGGCGGACATGATCGCGGACATGAAGTGGGCCCAATACTCCCGCAACCGGGACATCGCCAACCAGTTGGTGGAGGTCACCAAGGACATGCGGCGGGTGGCCACCCAGGTAGGCAGCATCATCGTCAAGGAATCCTGAGGTGGCGGCGGTCATCTTCGGCGCGGTGGTCCTGTTGGCCGCAGTGTTCGCCTTCCTGAACGGCTTCCGCGACGCGTCCACCTCCGTTGCCCTGGCGGTGCGCAACCGGGCACTGACACCCAGCGTTGCCGTGCTCCTTGCCGCGTTCTTCAACTTTGTCGGCGCCCTCCTCAGCGCCCTGCTCGCCGTCGCCGCCAGCCAGACCTGGATCAACCTTCCCAGCGGTGCTCACGGCCTCACCATCCTGGTGGCCGGGCTGGCCAGCGCCTGCGCCTGGGGGCTGCTGATGTGGTGGCGCGGCATTCCGGCCTCCTCCACCCATGCCTTGGTGGGCGGCCTGGCAGGCGCAGGCCTTGCCAGCCTGGCGATCGGCGGCCCAGGGGTGGCCGGCGTAGACCAGTCCCTGCTGTTCCAGGTGGTCCTGCCGCTGGTGCTGTCACCGCTGGTGGCCTACAGTGGCTCCTTCCTCCTGGTGTATCCGGCCACCTGGGTGGCCCGCTACACCCAGCCCAACGTGGTGAACCAGCGCTTCCGCCGGGGCCAGGCTGTTGCCGCCGGCGCGGTTGCGTTCGGTCACGGCCTGCAGGACGGCCAACGCGTCAGCGCCGTGCTGCTGCTGGCCCTCCTGGCGGCAGGCTATTCCGACGGCGGGATCCCCACCTGGGTGGCGGCGCTCTCCGCCGTCATGATGACGGCCGGGACACTTTTTGGTGGCTGGCGGATCTCGCAAACCATCGGCTACAAGATCACCAGGATTGATCCCCTCCGCGGGTCAGTAGCCCAGACCTTCAGCGCGCTGATGCTTTTTGTGGGCGCCATCGGGCTGCACTGGCCGCTGTCCACCACCCACACCGTCACCGCCGGGGCCCTGGGCGCCGGCGAAAACCAGCACTTCTCCGTGACCAACCGGAAGCTGGTCATCCGGATCCTGTGGCTCTGGGCCCTGACTCCCCTGGCTACCTGCGCCCTGGCCTTCGTGCTGGCCCTGGCACTCTCCCCCATCTCCGTCTAGGCGGGGTTCCCCGGGGACGCGGCTACCCTGTACAGGGAATCCGCCGTGACGTACATTCGAAAGTGCGCCCCCGGTCAATGGTGCCGGGGAGCGGCGTCCGCGCCGTGTGCAGGGCTGCGGATGAGCGCCGCTGCAGCCACACGGCGGCTTGGATGCACCACGCGGAAATGAGCACGCGTCATGTCTTTCCAGTATTCCCGGCGCCCCCTGCCACAGCCCCGGCAGCCGCAGTGCGAGGCCTGTGGAACCGAGCACCAGCTGACCATCCACGCCATCACGGCCATCGGCGCGGCGGGCGGGGACCTGGTGACGGTCTCCTACACCTGCAACGACTGCAACCTGTTCCAGGAACACACGGCCTACGCCACCGACGTCGCGGCTGCGCTGAACCAGGTCCGGTGGATGGCCAAGGTCATCATCTTCGGGGACGACTACATCCACTGCGGTTTTCCCATGGAGGAGGCCGAGTTCGAAGTTGAGCGGCTCTGCTACCGAAGCAGCAGGACCGGCCGCAGCCTCAACGCGGTGTCCCTGCCTACCCGGGTGCTGCGCTGCCACTGCGGGTTCCAGCTGGAAGTTCCGGAATGAGCGTATCCGCAGGGGCTCCCCTGTACCGGGCTGCGCAGTGACGGTGCGGCTCAGTGCGCAGGGGCAGTCCCTGCGCATCGAGGCCAGCCGTCAATGCGCACGGCGAACCACGGGGTTTGTTAGAGATCCAGGGTTACGGGAGCTGCGGCCATCAGCACGGTGGTGAGTTCGTCCTGCGTTAGGTTCGCGGCTGAGCACAGCTCATCCTGCGCAATTCCAGCTGTGGAAGCTGCGCGGACTGCTTGCCGCAGGGCTTCCTGGGCGTTATCCAGTTCCCATTGCATGCTTTCCACGTGGGAACTGGCCCGCCAGACCACGGACAGCACATCGACTTCTTCCTCGATGCCGGCCGCCGCGGCGAGACCGAGGCCCGGATCAAGTTCCGGGGCCAGTGGGCCTCCGGCGAGCGGACCCGCCACAAGGGGCCCCGCCAGGCCGGCGGCCTCGGCGAAACCCTGCACCGGCACCACGTCATCCTGCCCAGGTGCGCCCACCGCAGGTACGGAAACAGTAAGCTGGGGGCCTAATGGGCTGCTGGCCGTCTGCGTCATGGCAAAACTCCTAAGCTTGCTTACTACTAGTTTCAAAAGTATCTAGTTCAGCGTACTAAACGAATTGGTAGAGCGCCAACAGGAGCGGGGTTTACCCGAAGCGTCCGGACACGTAGTCTTCGGTGGCCTTCTGGACGGGGTTGCTGAAGATGGTGTGGGTGTCGCCGTACTCGATCAGCTTGCCCGGCTTGCCCGTGCCCGCGATGTTGAAGAATGCGGTCTTGTCAGAGACGCGCGCGGCCTGCTGCATGTTGTGGGTAACGATCACCACCGTGTACTGGTCCTTGAGCTCATTGATGAGGTCCTCGATGGCCAGGGTGGAGATGGGGTCCAGGGCAGAGCAGGGCTCGTCCATGAGGATCACCTGCGGCTCCACAGCAATGGCGCGGGCAATGCAGAGGCGCTGCTGCTGGCCGCCCGAGAGGCCGGAGCCGGGCTTTTCCAGCCGGTCCTTGACCTCGTTCCAGAGGTTGGCGCCCTTGAGTGAGCGTTCCACCAGGACATCAGCCTCGCCCTTGGAGATCTTCTTGTTGTTCAGCTTCACGCCGGCCAGCACGTTGTCCCGGATGGACATCGTGGGGAACGGGTTAGGGCGCTGGAAGACCATGCCGATCTGCGAGCGCACGGTGACAGGGTCCACGCCGGGGCCGTACAGGTTGTCGCCGTCCAGCAGGACCTCGCCCTCGACGCGTGCGCCGGGGATGACCTCGTGCATGCGGTTCAGGGTGCGGAGGAAGGTGGACTTTCCGCAGCCGGACGGGCCGATGAACGCGGTGACGGACTTGGCCTCGATGTTGATGCTGACGTCCTCAACGGCGAGGAAGTCGCCGTAGTACACGTTCAGGTCCTTGACGTCGATGCGCTTAGACATGGTGTTCCTTCACTTACTGGGTATGGATTGAAGTCTAGGATCCGCCGCGGTACGGCGGAAGATGCGGCAGGTCTGCTTACCGGCCGGTTTTGGGGGCGAAGATCCTGGCGATCAGGCGCGCCACCAGGTTCAGGACCATCACCAGGATGATCAGGACCAGGGCCGCACCCCAGGCCCGCTGCGAGGACGGGTCCGGGTTGGACGGCGAAGTCGGGTTGAGGATCTGGGTGTAGATAAACGTGGGCAGCGAGGCCATCCAGCCGCCGAACACGTTGGAGTTGATGCTGGTGGCAAAGCCGGCGGTGACCAGGATGGGCGCCGTCTCACCGATGACCCGGGCGATCGCCAGGGTAACGCCGGACGCGATGCCGGAGATCGCCGTCGGAATCACCACCTTGAGGATGGTCCGCCACTTGCGCACGCCCAGCGCGTAGGCGGCCTCACGGAGTTCATTCGGGACGATCTTAAGCATTTCCTCGCTGGAACGGACCACCACGGGGATCATCAGCACGGAAAGCGCGACGGCGGCCACCGCACCGGTCTTGGTCCCGGGGCCCACCACCGCGAAGAAGAATGCGGCGGCGAACAGGCCGGCCACGATGGAAGGGATACCGGTCATGACATCCACGAAGAACGTGATGGCCCTGGCCAGCCGTCCGTTCTGGCCGTACTCCACCAGATAGATGGCGGTGAGCAGCCCCACGGGGACAGAGATCAACGTGGCCAGCAGCGTGATCTGCACGGTGCCCAGGATGGCGTGGTAAATGCCGCCCATCACGGGGGCGCCGCTCTCCACGGACTTGTTGTCGAAAGCACCCGTCACACCGTTCATGGAGGTGGTGAGGAATCCGGGATCGAGGAGCCCTGGGATGCCGTTGACCAGCACGGTCCAGATGACCGAAACCAGCGGCAGCAGCGCCACCAGGAACGAACCCACCACCAGGCAGGTGGCCAGCTTGTCGTTTGCCTTGCGGGAGCCTTCCACAGCCGCGCTCCAGGACACCAGGCCGATCGCGAACAGGATCGCGGAAACCACGCCCCAGCCAAACGGGTTGAAGCCGATCAGGGCCATGATGGCAGCGCCGGCGATCAGGGCCGCACCGAGCACGGCGTACGGCGCGTACTTGGGCAGCTGGCCCTTGGTGAGTGCCGACCGCTTGCTGCGGACGGGGGTAAGCGTGGAGGTCATTTAGTTGGCTCCCGAGAATTCTTTGTGCCGGGTGATGACCCAGCGGGCGATCATGTTCACGGCCAGGGTGATGATAAACAGCACCAGGCCGGCGGCGATCAGGGTGCTGACCTTGATGCCGCTGGCTTCGGGGAAGTTCAGGGCGATCTCGGCGGCGATGGTCTGGTTTCCGGACTGGATCAGGCTGGCGGTCAGCGCACCGGAGGAGAGCACCAGGGCGACGGCCATGGTCTCGCCCAGCGCGCGGCCCAGGCCCAGCATGACCGCGCTGATGATCCCGGGGCGGGCGAAGGGCAGCACTGCCATCTTGATCATTTCCCAGCGGGTGGCGCCCAGCGCCAGCGCCGCTTCCTCATGCAGCTTGGGGGTCTGCAGGAAGATCTCGCGCGACAGCGAGGTAATGATCGGCAGGACCATGACGGCCAGGACAATGCCGGCCGTGAGGATGGTCTTGCCGGTGGTGGAGGCCGGGCCCTGGAAAATGGGCAGCCAGCCCATGTTGGCTGCGAGCCAGCCATACGCCGGCGAAATTTCCTTGGCAAGGAAGGCCGCACCCCAGGCACCGTAGACCACGGAGGGGATGGCGGCCAGCAGGTCCACCACATAGCCAAGCCCGGAGGCCAGGCCCCGGGGTGCGAAGTGGGAGATGAACAGCGCCACGCCGATGGCGATGGGGGTGGCGATCACCAGCGCGATGGCGGCGGCGATGAGCGTGCCGATCACGATGGGCCAGATGTAGGCGAAGAAGCCCTGGCCGCCCTGGATCTTGTCCGCGGGAGCGGTCAGCGCGGGAATTGCCTGGACTACCAGGAAGAGTGCGACGCCGAAGAGGACGGCGAGGATCAGGCACCCGGCGGCGAGCGTGGCACCGGAGAAGACTTTGTCCCCGGCGCGCCCGGCGCCCTGGGTACTGGTCAGGGAGGTGGCGGTCATTCGACGGCCCTTCGATTCGTTGCTGGATTAAGGAAGCTGGGTGCAAAGCCAAGTTCCCCGCACTGCCGTCCGGCAGGCGGGGAACCCGGTTTTGCAGCGTTGGCTAGGACTTGACCTTGATCGAGTCGATGGCCTTGCCGGCCTTTGCTGCTAGGTCGGAGGACAGCGGGGCGGACTTGGCCGACTCGGCTGCGGCCTTCTGGCCCTCTTCGGAAACTACGTAGTGCTCGAAGGCCTTGACCAGGTCAACGGTCTCCTGCTTGTCGTAGGTGGTGCACAGGACGTGGAAGGACACCAGGACGATCGGGTAAGCGCCGGCGATGGTGGTCTTGCGGTCCAACTTGATGGAGAGGTCGTTGGCGGCGCGGCCTTCAACCGGCTTGCCGGCGTCAACGGCCTTGGCAGCAGCCTCGGCGGAGATCTTGGTGAAGGAGTCGCCCACCTTGATCTGGGCCACGCCGAGCTTGCCGCTCACTGCGGAGTCGTCAGCGTAGGTCACGGCACCGGGGGTGTCGGTGACGGTCTTGACCACGCCGGAAGTGCCCTTGGCGTTCTCGCCCTGGAGGCTGGCGGGCCAGACACCGGCGGCCTTGTCGGTCCAGACGTCAGGAGCGGCAGCAGACAGGTAGTCCGTGAAGTTCTGGGTGGTGCCCGAGTCGTCGGAGCGGTTCACCGGGGTGACCTTCAGGTCGGGCAGCGAAACGCCGGCGTTCAGGGCGGCAATCGCGGGATCATTCCACTTGGCGATCTGGCCGCGGAAGATCTTGGCCACGGTGGCGGCATCCAGCTTCAGGTCCGTGACGCCGGGAACGTTGAAGGCCACGGCGATCGGGGAGATGTAGACCGGGACGTTGATGGCGCCGTCGGGGCCGCAAACGGACTTGGAGGACGCGTATTCGTCATCCTTCAGGTAGGCGTCGGAGCCGGCGAACTGTGCCGAGCCGTCCAGGATGGCCTTGCGGCCTGCGCCGGAACCGTCCGGGGAGTACTGCACGCTGGCGCCGGAGTTGGCGGAAGCGAAGTTGGTCTTCCAGGCGTCCATGGCAGCGCCCTGGGCGGAAGAGCCGATGCCGGTCAGGGTGCCGGTGACCTTGGTGCCGCCGGCGGACTGGCTGCCGGCGGGAGCGGTGCCAGTGGCGTTGTCTGAACCGCAGGCGCTGAGCGCGAGTGCGCCGGCTGCGATAACAGCGATAGCCGCGTGGCGGCCGAAGCGGAGTGCCTTCACTAGATACCCCTTCCAGGGTTATTCAGGTGCGGGACAGGGACGGAGAACCCTGCTGCGCGATGCGTACGTTGTGTACCTTCAAGAAAGTTATGGGCCGCAGGTAACGGGATGGGCTGTCCAAAGTGAACGGAGGATTAACGACGGCGGGATATTGGCTGACAAATGCCGGGTCACCATTGCGCGGATCACATGTCCGGCCGTAGTGGCGGCACGAAGTGAAGCACCGTGCAGCAAATAGACTGAACGGCATGGCTCCAGCAGCAGGACTTTCAGCAGGCAAACGGTTCCTGCACGGCCGCATCCGCACCGGGCTGATCCGCAGCCGGAATTCCCTTGTTCCGGCACTCCAGATGACCGTCTGCGCAGTGGCGGCCTACGCCTTCGCCGAGTACGTTCTGGGGCACACGGGACCGCTTTTCGCGGCCACGTCGTCCCTGATTGCCCTTGGTTTTTCCCGCGAGCCGCGGCTGCGGCGGGTAGTGGAGGTGGGCCTGGGCTGCACCATCGGGATTGCCGTGGGTGATCTTCTCCTGCACTGGCTGGGCAGCGGAATCTGGCAGGCCGCCGTCGTCCTTCTTTTCTCAATCCTGCTGGCCCGCTTCCTGGACAGCGGCGTCATCTTTACCACCCAACTGGCCCTGCAGTCGGTGCTTGTGGTGTTGCTGCCGGCGCCGGCGGGCGGCCCGTTCACCCGGAGCATCGACGCCGTGGTAGGTGGAGTTTGCGCGCTGCTGGTGACCATCCTGATGCCCAAGGATCCACGCCGGGAGCCGCGCAGGGACGTCCAGAAGCTGCTCCATGAGCTGGCGGAGGTGCTCCGGGAATGCGCCGA
Organism: Arthrobacter sedimenti; assembly: GCF_042652025.1. Classification (NCBI taxonomy): domain Bacteria; kingdom Bacillati; phylum Actinomycetota; class Actinomycetes; order Micrococcales; family Micrococcaceae; genus Arthrobacter; species Arthrobacter sedimenti. The sequence continues at coordinate 52,413 of NZ_JBHSDQ010000006.1, forward strand.
TGCCATGGTCAACAGTGATTCCAGCCAGGCGTGGCATGCCCTCATCCGGGGCCGCAACTGCCAGCCGTTGGTCGATGCAATGCGCCAGTCGCTCCGCGCCTCGGGGGAGGTTGCCACCCTGGCGCCCGCCTACCGTCGGCACCGGGATGAGCTGGACCGGCTCAAACAGTCCTTGGATTTCATCGACCTGGCGCTGCGGAACAGCCGGGTTTTTGCGCGCCGGCTGACCAGTGCCATCAACAATGCGGCCCTCTCTGATGAGGCGACGGACAGCATCGCCGGGGTGCTGCAGGAGACCGCTGCCGCGATTGATGAGCTGTCGCTGGGCCTGGCGGAGTCGCACGACGGCGTCCGCCGCGCCCACCTGCGCACCGCCCGGCGGGACCTGAGCGAAATCGCACTCCGCCTCCATCCCAAGCTGCTGGAGGTGCAGCGGCTTGAGGGTGAAACGGTGGTCATGCTGTTCCGGCCGCTGATGGTGGACCTGCTGGAGGCCACCGGAATGGACGCTGACGAGGCCAGGGACGTGCTGCCCGCACTGTAGTGTCAGTGCCCGCCACTAGGGTTTAACGCATGGCAACAAAGACTTCCCGGGCGTCCAAGGCGCCTGCGTACAAATGCGCCGAATGCGGCTGGACCACAGTCAAGTGGGTGGGCCGCTGCGGCGAGTGCCAGGCCTGGGGCACCGTTGAGGAAACAGGCACCGCGGTGGCCCGGACGACGGCGGCCACAACAGTCGTGGAACCGGCACGGAAGATCGCGGACGTGGATGCCACCACGGCGGCGTTCCTTCCCACCGGTGTGGACGAACTGGACCGGGTGCTGGGCGGCGGGCTGGTTCCGGGTGCCGTCATCCTGCTGGCCGGTGAGCCGGGCGTGGGCAAATCCACGCTCCTGCTCGACGTCGCGGCCAAATTCGCGCGGACTGCCCAGGACGTCCTCTACGTGACCGGTGAAGAATCGGCCGCCCAGGTGAAGCTGCGCGCGGAGCGGATCGATGCCGTGGCCGAATCCCTGTACCTGTCCGCAGAGACCGATCTTGGCCAGGCGCTGGGGCAGGTGGAGAAGATCGAGCCGCGGCTGCTGATCGTGGACTCGGTACAGACCCTGAGCAGCGCGGACGTGGATGGCAGTGCCGGGGGCGTGTCCCAGGTGCGGGAAGTGGCGGCTTCCATCATCGCCGCGGCCAAGCGGCGGAACATGACCACCCTGCTGGTGGGGCACGTCACCAAGGACGGGTCCATCGCGGGGCCGCGGCTGCTGGAACACCTGGTGGACGTGGTGTGCCAGTTCGAGGGCGAGCGGCATTCGAGGCTGCGGCTGCTCCGGGCGGTTAAGAACCGGTACGGGCCCACCGACGACGTAGGCTGCTTCGACCTGAACGAGAACGGCATTGAGGGCCTGGCCGATCCCAGCGGCCTGTTCGTCAGCCGCACCAAGGACCCGGTTTCGGGGACCTGTATCACCGTCACCATGGAGGGGCGGCGTCCCCTGCTGGCGGAGGTGCAGTCGCTGCTGGCCGAAAGCCCTAATTCGCAGCCCCGGCGGGCAACCAGCGGCCTGGACAGTTCACGGGTGTCCATGCTCCTGGCCGTGCTGCAGCAACGGGCAGGAACGCTGCTGCACAAGGACGATTCATACGTTGCCACCGTTGGCGGGGTGAAACTCAGCGAGCCCGCAACGGACCTTGCAGTTGCTCTTGCCGTGGCTTCGGCCAAGGCCCGCAAGCCGCTGCCCATCCGGCTTATCGCCTTCGGCGAAGTGGGGCTGGCAGGCGAGGTCCGTCCGGTGCCGGGCATTAACCAGCGCATCCAGGAGGCCCACCGGCTGGGATTCACCCACGCAGTGGTTCCAGCCAGCCACACCGGCCCCGGCCCGGTGCCGCCGGGGTTCTCCGTACGTGAAGTGGAACACCTTACGGAGGCACTCAGCCTTTTGATTGGCTAGCAGCCCCGGCTTCTCGGTCAGCCGCTGGCCTCTGCGCTTAGGCAGATGGCGCTCCAGCTCAGGGTACTGTGAGTGGGAGCCTTCTTGCAGATGGAGGCTTACACGTCTGTGCTGGGGGAAGCTTGGTAATCCAGGAACAGCAGGGCACCGCCGGGGACGCGGGCCTCGCACGCAAAACGACGGTGCAGCCGGTCGTGTCGAACCGGCTCGACGGGCTGTTCGGAGGGCTCAGCGCGCGCATGCGGGTGGTGGCTGCCCAGTCTCCGGTCACGTTGGCCATGGCCCTTGTGATTGTTGCCACGGCTGTTTTCAGCCCGGAAACGTTCAGCAACAGCCTGTTCGTGGCGGCTCTGGTTTTCCACCTGGCAATTGCCGCGTTCTGCGTAACCATGCCATGGGGCCGTGTCCCGGCTACGGCGTTTGCCGTCATCCCGCTCATGGATTGCATTGCCATCGGGCTTACCCGCCAGGCGGGCGGCCCCACGTTCAGCGTGCTGAGCGTGATGCTGGTGTTCCCCGTCATCTGGCTCTCTGCACAGGTCCGGCCCTACATGCCTGCCCTTGCCATTGGAGGGACCATCCTCAGCATCGTTGCCCCCGCGGCGCTGCAAGGCGCTCCGCCTGCGGGCGGATCGATGATCCGCACCCTGATCCTCCCCCTGGTCATGTCCGTCATTGCGGTCACGGCGCATGTGGTTGCAACCACCATCCGCCGCCAGCGCATCACCCTGGTTGAAAACGAACATGAGATGGCACGGACCCTGGGCGAAAGCGTCCGCCGGCAAAACCTGCTCGACGCTGTCCTCAAAGCCGTCGGGGTTGGCGTTTGGGTGGTGGACCGCCGGGGCAACACCGTGCTGACCAACAGGGCCATGCGGGCTGACCCCGTCCTCGCAGCCGTCACCCAGCCCGTCGGCGGAAGCGGCCCCGGCGGCGGCCCAGGGCTCCTGGTGTCCGCTGACCGCTCCACCCCCGTCACGGACAGCCGGCTTCCCGCGGCCCGTGCTGCCGCAGGAGAAGCCTTCACGGACGAATTGTACTGGGCAGGTCCTGCCGGCCGACAGCGCGCCTACTCCGTAAGTTCACAGTCCTTCCCTCCTGCCGGCGGGCAGGAGGGCGGTGCCGTCATCACGTTCGTGGACGTCACCAGCCTGATTAGCGCGCTGGCGGCAAAAGACAACTTTGTTGCCACCGTCTCGCACGAACTCCGGACCCCGCTCACCTCAATCCTCGGCTACCTGGAACTGGTCCTGGACGAACCCGGGCACGAGGAGATCCAGGAAGAGCTCCTGGTGGTCCGCCGGAACGCAGAGCACCTTCTGAGCCTGGTCAACGACCTGATCGCCGTGGCGTCGGAGCGGGTGGATCTGTCGTTGGAGGAGACGGATCTGGCCCGGCTGCTCGCCGTCGAGATTAACGCTGCCTTACCCGCAGCCGCCAGCAACGGGCTGCAGCTGGCGCTCGATGCGGGGCAGCCGCTGCCTGGCAGGATGGACCCGAAGCGGATCAGCCAGGTGATCCAGAGCCTGCTCTCGAACGCCATCAAATACTCCCCCGACGGCGGCCTGGTCACCGTCCGGGCTTATCGCAACGGGCAGGGCCTGGTCTGCACCATTACGGATACCGGTCTGGGGATGACGGAGGAGGAGCAGGAGCAGGCGTTCACCAAGTTCTTCCGTTCGGCCCGCTCGCGTGAAACAGCCATCCCCGGTGCGGGCCTTGGGCTGATTGTCAGCAAGACGATTGTTGAGGGCCACGGAGGGTCGATCAGCCTGGACAGTGAACCCGGCGTGGGCACCAGCGTTACCTTCATCCTGCCCCCATCCTGAACGGTTCGGGCTGACCCGGCCGACGCCCAGTTTGGAGCCAGCGGTCAGGAACCGGCGCTCAGCCAGCGGGAGACATCGCTGCGCAGCACCAGCAGCGGGCCGCCGGTGGCGCTCACATTGCCGTTTGCCACGTAGTACCCCCGGCCGGAGCCCGCTCCTCCGGCCGCCCGGTCCAGGGCGTCCACAAGGTGCCGCGGCAGGTGCCCCTGCGGGCCAAGGCTGCGCAGCTCATCCACTTCTTCCGGCGTCAGCCGTCCCAAAACTTCAGCGATGTTGGCCATGAGTGGTCCCTTCGAGCGAGGTGCCTGGCGAAGTGCCTGAAGGAATAACCTAGAGCAGCGCCGTGAACTGCACGTTAACGGCGGACGGCAATTGCACTTCCGCCGGGAAGTGCCCTGGTTGGAGGATCAATGCCCATTCGAAGCGCCGGCATACTGCTGTATCGGCAGGACCTGCCCGCACCCGCCGGCGCCCACGATGGGTTGCAGGTATGGATCGCCCACATGGGCGGCCCCTTCTGGGCACGCAAGGACGCCCACGCCTGGTCCATTCCCAAGGGCGAGTACGCCGACGGCGAGGACCCGCTGGCCGCCGCCCGGCGCGAGTTCGCCGAGGAGATGGGCACTGAAGCCCCCGGAGTCGAGTACAGGCTGCTTGGCGAATTCCGGCAATCCTCCGGAAAGGTCATCACCGTTTACACCGCGGAAGCCGCTTTCGACCCGGAGGTCATCAGCAGCAACACCTTTCCGCTTGAGTGGCCCAAGGGGTCCGGCAGGATCCAGCACTACCCGGAAATTGACGACGCCCGCTGGTTTCCGGAGGAAGAAGCCCGGCTCAAGCTCGTCAAGGGCCAGTTGCCCATCCTTGATGCACTGGTTGAAGACATGGCAGCACGCTAGACCAGCCGCTTAGCGCACTGCTGCATCCGGATCGCCGGCACGGTGCGGAAACGCCGATCAGTTCCGGCGGACCCGCACCGTGCCGGCGTTTTCGGCGTTTGACTAGGCGCCGGTTAGCACCAGGGCCACGCTGTGCCCACCGAAACCGAAGGCGTTCACTAGCCCGGCCCGTGTATGGTCCGGGGCCAGTTGGTAGGTTACTTCGGTGATGACGTTGAGGTCCACCTCCGGGTCCAGCGCCTCGACGTTCAGGGTTCCCGGCAGTTGGCCGGTGCCGAGGGTTTCAAGGACCACGACGGCGGCCAGCGCACCCGCTCCACCCAGCAAATGGCCAGTATGACCCTTCGTGGACGTTACCGGCACGTTGGGGCCGAAGACTGCGCTGATCGCCTGGCCTTCCAGCCGGTCACCCACGGGAGTGGAGGTGGCATGTGCATGGACGAAGCCAATGTCCGCCGGCTGCATACCCGCACAATCCAGCGCCTTCTGCATGACCCTGCGCTGCATCGCGGGATCGGCGGCGACGATGTCGTTCGCATCGGACGTCACCGCCCCGCCGGCCACCGCTCCCAGAATGGCGGCGCCCCGGTTCCGGGCATGCTCTTCGCTTTCCAGCACCACCACCGCAGCGCCCTCCGCCAGCACAAAGCCATCCCGGCCGGCATCGAAGGGACGGGACGCCCGCTGCGGTTCGTCCGCGCGCGTGGACAGGGCACGGATCTGGGAAAAGCCGCTGATCACCAGGTCGTTAACCGAGGCGTCAACACCACCGGCAATTACGACGTCGGCAGCACCTGAGCGGATCAGCTCGGCTGCCTGGACAATCGCCTCAGCCCCGGAGGCGCAGGCGCTGACAGGCGTCCTGGCACCGCCACGCGCACCGAGATCGATGGAGACCCAGGCCGCGGGGCCATTGGCCATCAACCGGGTGAGGGTATGTGGCGAGACTTTCCGCGGGCCGGACGCCGCCAGCACCCGGTCCTGTTCGATGGTGGAGCCCAGCCCGCCGTACGCGGAGCCGATCACCACGGCAAACCGCTCAGGATCCACCTCGGGGGCACCTGCCTGCACCCATGCTTCCCGTGCCGCAATCAGGGCAAGCTGGCCGCAGCGGTCCATCCGTTTCATTTCTCGGGTGCTGAGGTGCTCCGCAAGATCCGTCGTCACCTGCCCGGCGATCCTGACCGGCAGCTGCTCCGCCCAGTCCTGCTCCAGCAACGCAATCCCGGACCGCCCGTCGAGCAGGGCCTCCCAGGTCTCCTTGACGCTGGAGCCGAGCGGGTTGATGGTTCCGGCCCCGGTCACCACGGCGCGGGCCTGTGCCGGGCCCGCCGGAAGGTTGGCCACCCTACTTCGCCGGGTTATGCGTGCCGATGGGCACAAGCGTCAGGTCCGGGTGGTTCTTCTCAATCCGCCGCAGCGCCCACACGTCGTTGAACAAGGCGAGGTACTCGCCATCGGACCGCAAAAGCACCTCCGCGCCCGGTACGTTGGCCAGCGCCGGCATGGCGTCCGCCGTCGTAATCCTTGCCAGGGAGTAGGGCAGGCGTTCCAGGCGCATTGGGGCGCTGAAGTCGTGCGCCATGCGGTCCTCCACCACTTCGAACTGCATGGGTCCGACGGCGGCGAGCACCGGCGCCTGGTCACCGCGGAGGTCGGAGCGGAGCAGCTGGATGACGCCCTCGTGTTCGAGCTGCTCGATGCCGCGGCGGAACTGCTTGAACTTGCTGGGGTCCTTTGACCGGGCCACCTGGAAATGCTCAGGGGCGAACAGCGGGATGGCCGGGTACTCCACGGCTTCCTCAAGGAACAGGCTGTCACCGACGCGCAGCGAGGACGCGTTGACCAGCCCGACAACGTCCCCGGGGTAGGCCTCGTCGATGACTTCGCGTTCGCGGCCGAACACCTGCTGCGCGTACTTGGTGGCGAAGGACTTGCCGGTACGGGTCTGGGTAACCACCATGCCGCGTTCGAAGACGCCGGAGCAGACGCGAATGAAGGCGACATGGTCGCGGTGGGCCTTGTTCATGCCGGCCTGGACCTTGAACACGAAGCCGGAGAACGGGGATCCCACCGGGCGCGGGTTGCCGTCCACGTCCGGGCGCGGGGATGCCGGCGGCGCAAAGTCCACCAGTGCGTCCAGCAGTTCCTTGACGCCGAAGTTCAGCGCGGCGGAGCTGAAGAGGATGGGGGTGGCTTGGCCGGCGTGGAAGGCGTCTACGTCGAATTCGAGGTTGGACTCGATCACCAGTCCCGCCTCGTCCACGGCGTCGGACCAGTTGCTGCCCTGGTCTTCCGCGGCTTCCTCCGGGGTGAAGTAGTCGGTGATGGCGATCTGCGCGCCTGCGTTGTTGCGCTGGAACCGGGCAAAGCGGTCGTTGCGCAGGTCCCAAACGCCGCGGAAGTCGCCGGAAATGCCCACGGCCCAGGTCAGCGGCATGGGCTGCAGACCGGTGCGTTCGGTGATCTCGTCCATGAGCGCCAGGGCGTCCAGGCCCGGGCGGTCCCATTTGTTGATGACGGTGATGATGGGCAGGTTGCGCTGCTTGCAGACCTCGAAGAGTTTCATGGTCTGGGTTTCCAGGCCCTTTGCGGCGTCCACCAGCATCACGGCGCAGTCGACGGCGGCCAGCACGCGGTAGGTGTCCTCGGAAAAGTCGGCGTGGCCGGGGGTATCGAGGAGATTGATCACGGTGTCACGGTAGGAGAACTGCAGGGCGGCCGAGCTGATGGAGATGCCGCGGTCCTTTTCCATCTGCATCCAGTCGGAAACGGTTTCCCTGCGGTTGGCCTTGCCGCTGGAGGCGCCGGCGGTGCCGATCACTTTTGCGTGCAGGGCCAGCGCTTCGGTGAGCGTGGACTTGCCGGCGTCGGGGTGGGAAATGACGGCAAAGGTCCTGCGGCGGCCCGCCTCCTTGTGAATCTCGGAGATCCGGGCGGGGGTCAGGACATCTTGGGACACGGTGCTACTTTCGCTGCGGTTGTGGCTGCCCAGGGCCTGTCGGGAACTGCGCTGCGACTCATGGGCGGGGAATGTCGTTGGCAAGCGGCCAAAGTACAAGTTTATCGCAGGGCCGCAAACGGCAGCGGCGCCGCTTAACGAAGGCGAAACTGAACGTTCAAAGCTGCGAAATGCCGGGACGTTAGCTTGGGCGCATGATGCATGGCGCCACCTTCACCGGCAACCTCTTCTTCGACCCGCTGGCCACCAACCTTGCCGACCGCTTCGGTGCCGTCAACAGCTTCGATGCGGCCTCGGCACAGGGTCCCGAGCCCAGCCTTTCCGCCAGCTCATCGCGAAAGCGCGGGGTACAGACAGCGGAAGAACACAAGGCGCTTCGGGCCGCCTCCCTTTCAAAAGTCAGCAGGGACCTGGAGCGGATGCTCAGGGACCTGAAGCGCTGATCCCTCATGATGGGTTCATGCGCAGCATCGAGTTGGTCTTTGACGGCCCCACCGATTCCCTGATCAGGGCGGACTGGGCGCGGCTGCAGGCCGCGGGCCTTCCGAGCCTTGCAGCGCACACCTCCCCCAGTAACAGCCCGCACATCACGTTTGCGGCCGGGATGGACCTGCAGGCTGATGGGGATGGTCCGTGGCAGGCTTTGCCCATAAACATCACGTTCTCCGGCGCCATCGTTTTCCCCGCGGGCCCGGGCAAGTATGTCCTGGCCAGGGCCGTCCTGCTGACCGCTCCCCTGCTGGACCTGCACAGGTGCCTCCACCAGGGCCTGTCCGGTGCGTTGCCGCTGACACTGCCGGGGGCATGGACGCCGCACGTCACCATCTCCCGCCGTATTCCGGGCCACCAACTCGGAACAGCCATGGACCTGCTGGACCTGCGCCTGGAAGGCCAGGGCACGGGGGCGCGCCTCTGGGACAGCAGCACCAGGACCATCTCGCCACTCAGCGAGTCCACTTAGCCACCCCTTTTTACAGGCAATGGAAGGTGAGGCTTTGTCAGGTGGAAATGCTGCCCTGATCCTTGCCAAGTCCTTGGCTTTTCCTGTGTCATTTCCACGCCGCCGACACCCCGGATTCCCATAGGCTGGGTAGACAAAACGAATGCCATACTCCGCAGAGATTGCGGCTCTCCCTCTGAAGGTCTCCCCCCATGCCCTCCACCGTCAGCACGGCGGCCGCTGCCCTGCCCGACGGCCCAAGTTCATCCTCCAACCCTCCAGGCGAAACAGCTGGGAGACGGCTCCATTCCTTGACCGGCCTCAGGTTCTTCGCCGCTGTGGCCGTGGCGCTCATGCACGGCCTCGCCCTTTACAGACTGCCAATAATCGACCTTGGTTTTGTCGGCGTAAGCTTCTTCTTTGTCCTCTCCGGTTTCGTACTGACCTGGGCCGGCGCGGCGGAAAACGGGGCCGGCGTCTTTCTGCGGAACCGTGTCGCCAAATTGTTTCCACTGAGCGCAGCCACGTTGGCCATCGCAGCATTAGTACCCGTGGCCCGGAATTCGAGCGCGGTTTCCTTCCTGCAAAGCCTGACCTTGACGCAAGCGTGGTGGCCTTGGGCTGCTTCTTCCTTCAACCCTGTGGCTTGGTCGCTGTCAGCAGAAGCTTTTTTCTATCTCCTGCTGCCCCCGTTTGTGGCGGTGATGCGCCGATTCAGCACAAGGGAACTTGTTGGGACGGTGGTATTCCTTGCAGTCCTGCAGCCTGCACTGGGCCTCGCCTGCCAACTTACTTTGGGAGCGCAGGTGAGCCATTTCATCACCTACAACCTTCCGCTGTACCGGCTGCCGGAGTTCGTCATCGGCATCGCCCTGGCGCTTCTACTAAAGGCTGGCTACGCGCCGTCAAACCGCACGCAGTTATCGGCAGCCGCTTTCACCACCGCCGGCGCCACGCTTGCCTTCCTGGCGGACTTTCTGCACTTCGTTCCGTGGTGGATCAGCCAAGCGCTCATGCTGCCCGCAATAATTGTCCTCATCTGGACTGCTGCCCGGCGCGAGCTCGCGGGCAGCAGCCGCTTGCTCAGCAGCCCCGCACTCGTAAGGCTGGGAGAACTGTCGTTCGCTTTCTACATGGTCCACTATCTTGTGCTGGGTGCTTTCGGCATTCTCGTTGGCCGGTGGGCCCAAGGGCTTCCCTGGTGGCTCGTGCCGCCTGCACTGCTCTGCGCAGCAGCCTTAGCTTGGGTTGCACATAGGTATATTGAGAAACCCTGCGAGCGGGCGGTACGGGACATGTTCCGTATCCGCACAGGACAACGCGGGGCACCAAAAAATGCCCTGCCCGCACCCGCCGTCGAGCGCGTTTTCCCGGTACTTTCCGAGACCCCCTAATGGGGCACTTTGGGGCTTGCCCGTGCGGAACTTGGGCTTCTTACCCCTATCATTGAGCTTGCGGGGAATCAGAGCACTTTCTGATCCTGCCGGCCAACTACTGATGCCGGCATTCCTGCGGGCGGCGGTCCGCACCTTTGAAGGGACATACCTATGGCGCGGAGCCCCGAAGAATCGCTGAGGGCCACTCTGGGCAGGGTTGCACCCGGAACTCCCCTCCGCGACGGCCTGGAACGGATCCTGCGCGGACGCACCGGCGCGCTCATCGTGCTGGGGTCTGACCGCACTATCGATTCCATCTGCTCGGGCGGGTTCGATATCGGCATCGAGTTCTCGCCCACCCGTCTGCGCGAGCTGGCCAAGATGGACGGCGCCATCATCTGCGACAAGGACGCGGGCAACATCCTGCGCGCCGCGGTCCAGCTGGTCCCGGACTCCAGCATCGAAACCCAGGAGTCCGGCACCCGCCACCGCACGGCAGAACGGGTGGCCAAGCAGACGGGCGTACCTGTCATATCGGTCAGCCAGTCCATGCAGATCATCGCCCTCTACGTCAACGGCCTGCGGCACGTCCTGGAGGGCTCGGAAAACGTCCTGGCCCGCGCCAACCAGGCCCTTGCCACCCTGGAGCGCTACCGCGCCCGCTTGGACCAGGTCACCAGTTCGCTCTCAGCCCTGGAAATCGAAGCCATGGTGACCGTGCGGGATGTGGCCGTCACCCTCCAGCGGCAGGAAATGGTCCGCCGCATTTCAGAGGAAATCTCGCAGTACGTCCTGGAACTGGGCGAGGACGGCCGCCTCCTCTCCCTCCAGCTGGACGAACTCACCGTGGGGCGTGGCCCGGGCAGCGACGTCATCATCCGGGACTACGCCAGCCCCCACGCCTCCGCCGAGGATATCGAAAAAGCCGTCACCGAGCTGGTCAACCTGGGCCCCACCGAGCTGATCGACCTGGGCAAGATTTCGGCAATAGTTGGATTTGCGGGCGGCGAGGCGAACCTGGATGCAGTGGTCCAGCCCCGCGGTTACCGCCTGCTGTCCGGCCTCAAGGCAGTGCCCAAGGCCGTTGCGGACCGCCTGGTGGACCATTTCGGGGGCCTGCAGTTCCTGATGGCCGCAACCATCGACGATCTCATGACCGTTGATGGCATCGGCGACCAGCGTGCCCGGACCGTACGCGAGGGCCTGAGCCGGATGGCCGAAGCAAGCCTCCTGGACCGGTTCCTCTAGACACCCCGGGATAACACCCATCGATTGCTCCGTAGTTGTCGTTTTCACGCCTCAAAACGACAACTACGGAGCAATCGATGGAGGCAACAGTCAGTTCAGCTGGAAGACCGCCTTGGGGCTGGCCCGTGAGCCCAGCTTCGCGGTGAAGATGTAGTACGCCCCGCCACCGCCGGGAGCAGCGGCCACCTCTTTGCAGCCATCGGTGCTGCGGTTCCGGTTCCACGGGAAGTTGGCGGTTTCGCTGGCGCCGGGCGCAATGACCTTCACCAGGTCCTCGCTGGACGCCTGGCAGTCCTTGGAAGAAAAGATCCGGTCCGAGCCGCTGGTCACCAGGAACTCCATCTGCGAGGTGCCGATGTTGACCTCACAGGGGACTTTGCCGCCGTTGGTCACCTTGAGCGTGAGCATCGGGTTTTCCCCGGGGCCGTAGGAGGGTTTGTCCGTGGTGGCAGTGACGGTCACCAGGTTCTGGTTGCAGGTGGGGGTTGCGGAGGCAGTGGGCGACGCCGTGGCGGAAGCAGTTGCCGAGGTGGAAGTAGAAGGTGTGGCTGAGGCAGCCGGATTCGCGGAAGCAGGGTCAGTGGGAGAAGGCTGGGTGGAGGAGGCCTGCTGCGAACCGCCCTTAAAGGCACCCGCCAAGGCGAAACCGCTGACCACGAGTGCGATCACCAGCAGCAGGGCACCGCCAGCAACCAGCCGGCGGCGGCGGTACACAGCGGCGCTCGGTTTCCGTACGCTGCTGGAACCCGACGTGCCGCGTGCTGATGAATTGCCTTGCCTGCCCATCCTTCTAGGCTAGGGAACGCCTCCGGTTCTGCACGGCCACCACGCCGCCGCCGGCCCATTGCTCTGGTCACACCCGGTTTTCGGCCCGCCGGAATCCATCCACTACAGTGTTGGCATCGACACTCAAACCTCCCCCATTACCGACGCATCAGTCGCCTCCGCGGACCTGGAACAGCTGCACCGGCGGATCAATGGCTGGTTCGCCGGCATTGCCCGCGACCTGCCGTGGCGGGACGCTGACTGCTCCCCCTGGGGCGTGCTGGTCAGCGAGATCATGCTGCAGCAGACGCCTGTGGTCCGGGTGCTGCCCGTCTGGCATGAGTGGCTCAAGCGCTGGCCCACTCCCGCCGGCCTGGCAGGTGAACCGGCAGGCGAAGCTGTCCGATCCTGGGGCCGGCTGGGCTACCCACGGCGGGCCCTGAGGCTGCACGCGGCGGCCACCGCCATCGTGCAGGACCACGCCGGCAAGGTCCCCGACACTTACGCGGAACTGCTGACCCTTCCCGGCGTGGGCAGCTACACCGCCGCGGCCGTAGCAGCTTTTGCCTACGGCCGTCGGGAAACGGTGGTGGACACCAACATCCGCAGGGTGCACGCCCGGCTCATCACCGGCACAGCGCTACCGGCCCCGGCCCTGACGGCGGCGGAAATGCGCCTTGCTGCCGCCCTGCTGCCGGACAACGACGAAACCTCCGTGCGCTGGAACGCCGCAGTCATGGAACTGGGGGCGCTGGTGTGCACGGCCCGCGCCCCCAGGTGCGCCGACTGTCCCGTGAGAGACTCCTGCGCCTGGCTTGCCGCCGGTGAGCCGCCGCCGTCGTACGTTCCCAAAGGGCAGTCCTGGCACGGCACCGACCGCCAGGTCCGGGGCGCCGTGCTGGCCGTGCTGCGGCTGGCGGACGCACCCGTGCCGCCGGACATGTTCCACCGCGAACCCGCCGATCTTGGCTACGCGCCGGAGGGAATCGGCGTGCCCCTGGCCGCCCTGCACCGGCTCAACTCCGCCCCCGAGCAATTGGACCGGGCGCTGGCAGGGCTGCTGGCGGACGGGCTGGCGGAGATGCACGACGGCGGCTTCCGGCTACCAGCCTGAGCAACCGGCCGCGGGGGCCGGGATGGCATACTTCTTGGTGACCGGAACCGGGGGAACCATGAAAACCATTCTGTACATCGTGTGGGCGCTGTTTGTTGCGGCCGCCATATTTTCACTGGTCTACGCGGCACGCAGGACCAAGCGCCAGAGCCAGCAGATGGCTGCGTGGCCCAAGGCGCAGGCTACTGTCACCGGCAGCGCCACCCGATGGATCGGCGGAACAGGCGGCTCCAGCCGTAACCTGCGCTATTACCCCACCTACCAGTTCACCGATCCGCGGGGCACCCTCTTCATGGGCAAGTCAGAAATTTCGACAGTGGAGCAGCCGGCGCCGGGCTCGCTGATCGAGGTTGCCTACAACCCGGTCAACCCGAACGAGTCGCTCCAGGTTTCCTCAGAACCGCGTACCGTAATGGGCTGCCTGATTGCGTTTTTCGCAGTCTTTGCCGTGGTTTCGTTCTGGTTTATCGGCGTCTTCCCGCTGGGTTAGTGGTACCCGGACCGGACCAGGAGCAGGCAGCTAGAACAGCGCGGGCTGGCTGTACTCTTCTTCCTCGGAAGTCCCGCCTGCCGGGCCACCGCCCACAGGTTCTGCCGTCCAGTTGAAGCCGAGTTCAGCGAGCAGTTCCTCCACGGAGATCTGGCCGTCCAGCACTTCGATTTCCTGGGAGTTGTCTGTAAACGGCCGTTCCATGCCACCGAGCTTATTAGCAGGAATGCCTGGGGTGGTCAGGGCTCGCCGAAGCCGGCCTCCACCAGGCCGCCCACATACTCCACGGCGCGTTCCGCATCGGGGCCCCACGCTTCCACGTGCAGCACGGTGCCTTTGCCCGCGCCCAGGGTCATCAACCCGGTCATGGACGCGCCATCCACGCCGTTGATGCTGACCTCGGCATCCAAAGAAGCCAGCCCCCCGGCCACCTTCGCGGCAGGCCGTGCGTGCATGCCTGCCTGGTTAACCAGTTCAAAGTCCCCGGCGCTGTCCGGCGCGGCGCTGGTGACGGGCCCCACCGCCCCGGATGCAGCCGATTCAGTCGGATGCGCCGGGCCCCCTGCAGCTTCGGCCGCCTTCCGTACCGCCTGCACGTCAGCTCCACCCTGTGCAGCGACGGCGGCGGCTACCAATCCTTCCACCAGCGGCGCGTCGGCGAGCAGGACTCCGGCCGGATTTTCCAGGAACTCCAGGGCCGATTCCGCGGTCATCACTGCCGACCCCAAGTCCGTGATGACCACGGTGCCGTTGGCAGCAACGCCGGCCCCGCCGGCCTGCCCGCCTTCCTGCCCGCTATCCTGGCCGCCCGCCTGTTCAAGGGCGGCGAGGACCTTCTCCAGGCTGGTGCCGATCCTGCCGTCGTCGGTGCCGCCGGCAGGAAGGATCATCACGTCCGGCGCCATTTGGGCGGCGAGCTCCACGGCGCCGTCGGCAATTTTTTCACTATGGGACACCACAACGATGCTGACGGTCACGCAGCCGCCCCAACGGCTGCCCGAAGGATCAGCGCGCTGGACACGGCGCCGGGGTCCCGGTGGCCGGCGCTGCGTTCGCCCAGGTAGCTGGCCCGGCCTTTCCGCGCGATCATCGGATCGGTTGCCACGGCCCCCGCCTCCGCAGCCTCGGCGGCCGCCACCAGGACGCCCAGGACGTCCGCGGTGCCGCCGTCCGCTGCCGCGCGGGCAGCATCGACAGCCGGGGTCCAGGCATCCACCATGGTTTTGTCCCCGGACTCCGCCTTCCCGCGCGCTACGATCCCGTCCCGTGCGGCCGTCAGGGCCCCGGTCAGGGCGGCTGCATCAACCTCAGCGGAATCGCCGAATGCGGTGGCGGCGCGAAGGAAGGCTGTGCCGTAGAGGGGTCCTGCGGCCCCGCCGACCTTCGACATCAGCGTCATGGCGGTCATCTTCAGCGCAGCGCCGGGCGTCTCCGGTGTTGATTCGCCGAGCTTGGCCAGGACAGCCTGGAAGCCGCGGTCCATGTTCTCACCGTGGTCCGAGTCGCCAATGGCCCGGTCCAGTTCGATGAGTTCAACGCGGTGCTCAGCCATGGCCTGCGCGCACAAGGTCAGCCACTTCACGGCCCAGTTGGCGTCCAGGACCACGGTTACACGCCCCAGCGCAGCGCGGCGGTATGCACGGGCGCGTCCCAGAGTTCCGTCAGCTCGTCATCGAGCCGGAGGACGGAGATGGAGCAGCCCTGCATTTCGAGGGCCGTGATGTAGTTGCCCACCAGCGAGCGTTCCACCGTGGCGCCGGCTTCACCGAGAACCTGCACGGCCCGCCGGTACACGATATACAGCTCGCTCAGCGGGGTGCCGCCCATGCCGTTGACGAAGAGCAGCACCTTGTCCCCGGAGCTGATCTTGAGGTCGGCCAGGACGGGCTCCAGCAGGCGGTTGGTGATGTTGTCCGCGGTCTCCATGGGAATCCGGTGCCTGCCCGGCTCGCCGTGGATGCCGATGCCGATCTCGATTTCATCCTCGGCGAGGTCGAAACTGGGTGTGCCGGCGTGTGGGACGGTGCAGGCGGACAACGCCACGCCCATGGTCCTGACGTTGGCGTTGACCCGTTCGCCGATCGCGGCCACCGCCTCGAGGTCGTCACCGCGTTCGGCGGCGGCGCCCGCAATTTTCTCAACCAGCACGGTGCCGCCCACACCACGGCGGCCTGCGGTGTACAGCGAGTCCTCCACCGCCACGTCATCATTGACCAACACGGTCCGGACGCTGACGCCTTCGGCCTCAGCCAGTTCGGCCGCCGTCTCGAAGTTCAGGACGTCGCCGGTGTAGTTCTTGACGATGTGTACGACGCCGGCACCTGAGTTCACTGCGAGGGTGGCGGGAAGGATCTGGTCCGGCGTAGGTGAGGTGAACACCGCCCCCGGCACCGCGGCGTCGAGCATCCCCTGCCCCACGTAACCGGCGTGCAACGGTTCATGTCCGCTGCCGCCGCCGGAAACCAGCCCCACCTTGCCAGCCACAGGCGCGTCCTTGCGCGTGATGTAGATGGGGTCTTCGCTGACGTTGACCAATGCGGCATGCGCCAGGCCAAAGCCCTGGACAGCTTCCTGGACAACGGATTTTGGATCGTTGATGAGTTTCTTCATGGCGTTGCTCCTGGCTGTGCTCCTGAAGGATGTGCTTCAGACCCTACTACCGGGATCCCGGCTGGCGGTAGGTTCGTCCAGCCCGCTTTTCCGCACTTATCCCACAGGTTTGCGTTCCGGACGCAGCAAAGGGACAGCCCCCAATGACTGTCCCTTTCCTGCGGCCCCCCACATATCGGCCTCCAGCAGTTTATCCATCAATTCGAGTAAAACCAAGAGGGCTTTCCGAAATACTGTCCCAAGCCGCTTTAGAGGGCGCGGATCATCCGGGTGTTGCCCAGGGTGTTGGGCTTGACGCGTGCCAGGTCCAGGAACTCCGCCACGCCCTCGTCGTGGGAGCGCAGGAGCTCCGAATAGACTTCCGGATCCACCGCTGACTGGTCCGCCATGACTTCGAAGCCGTGGCGCTTGAAGAAGTCCACCTCGAAGGTGAGGCAGAAGACGCGGGAAACCCCGAGCGCCCGGGCTTCCTCGAGCAGGCTCTCCACCAGGACATGCCCCACCCCTTTGCCGCGCCACTCCCCCGACGCTGCAAGGGTGCGGATTTCGGCCAGGTCCTCCCACATGACATGCAGCGCTCCGCAGCCGATCATTTCACCGTCGCTGGACTCGGCGATCCGGAACTCCTGGAGGCTCTCGTAATAGGCCACCGTCTCCTTCGCCATCAGGATGCGCTCCTCCGCCAGGGGCGCCACCAGCCTCTTGATGGCAGGGACGTCGCTGGTGCGTGCTGGGCGGATGTGGAAGGAGTCGGTCACAGTGCCATCCTACGAGGCGAAAGGCCCTCGGCTGGTTGGGGACGGGGCGGGGCGTTCCGGTACCGGCGCCATTTGCCGCTTGCTGCTCCTTCGTCGCTTTGACGCAAGCTAAACAAATGGCCCCGGCACCTTCACTTCGCTAGAGGCGCCCCACCCACAGGCGGCGGCGGTCAGGCATGTGTGTAGTCGCCGGCAAATGCCTCGGCCGACGGCGCCGAGCCGACCAGTTTAGAGTCCCAGTTCCGCCGGCAGGTCGAGGTCCTGGCCGAGGACGTTCTTTGCCAGGAACCACTCCACCACCTGGTACCAGACCTTGGCGTGCTGTGGCTGGAGGACCCAGTGGTTCTCGTCCGGGAAGTACAGGAACCGGTGCGCCGTCTGCCCGTCCTGGTCCGCCGCCAGCTTTGACTTGGACAGCAGTTCGTACCAGAGCCGCAGGCCTTCGCCGATGGGCACGCGATAGTCCTTGTCGCCGTGGATTACCAGCATGGGCGTGCTGATGTTTTCGGCATGGAGGTGCGGCGAGTTCTCCAGCGCCATCTCCTCGGTCATTTCCTTCAGCCAGTACTGGGATGCGTCGGTGGTGGGCCCGAACTGGTCCAACGCCCAGAGGCTCGCGTGGGTGACAACCGCCTTGAACCGGTCCGTGTTGCCCGCCACCCAGTTGGCCATGTAGCCGCCGAAGGAACCGCCCATGGCCGCGGTCCGGGTCTGGTCGATGTCCGGCCGCTCTATGGCGGCATCGGTCACTGCCATGAGGTCCGTGAAGGGCGCCTTCCCCCAGGATCCCCAGCCGCGCTGGATGTATGACTGCCCATAGCCGGTGGACAGCGCCGGATCCGGCAGCAGCACGGCATACCCCTTCGCGGTGAGGAGCCACGGATTCCACCGCCACGTCCACGCGTTCCAGGATCCCAGCGGACCGCCGTGGATCCACAGGAGCAGCGGTGCCGGCTGGTCCGCGGAAGCACCCTCCGGGAGGGCAAGGTAGGCGGGGACCCGGGAGCCGTCGGCAGCGGTTGCGGCAATGCGCTCCAGCCGGCCAGGGCAGGAGGGCCTCTCTGCAGGGGCAGGGAGGCGGGTGGTTTCCCCGGTGGCCAGGTCGATCCGCACAGCCTCGGCAGGAAACTCGTACGAGCTGCGCAGGGCATAGGCGCTGCGCCCCTCCGGCGAAATAACGACGTCGGAGTAGGCCGCGGCGTCCTGCGTCACCCGGGTGACGCCCACCTCAGCGGCAGCCGACGGAACGTTCACCCGGAAAACGGGCGACGCGCCGTCGTCGTCCGCTGTGACCAGGAGGCCCGAGCCGTCCGGAAGCCACGCGGCAGGCCTGGGCCAGCGGTCCCAGTCGTGCGCCAGAGGCTGGAGCCCGGCGCCGTCCTCCGCCTGACCGGAGACGTCGAGCAGGTGCATCTTGACCTCGGGGGCCCGCCGCGGGGTGGAATCGCTCTCGCTGACCACCACGAGCGTGCGGCCATCGGGGCTGACGGGACCCGGGAAGTAGTTCATGCCTTCCTGGTCCAGCAGCACCTTCAGGCTGCCGGATGCCACGTCCACCGCCACCAGGATGGAGCGGCTGTCCGCCTTGGCAAGGGGCCTGGTGTAGCCGCTGTAGATGGTCTTCCCGTCGGGGCTGACCACGGTCTCCGCCTCCCTGAGCCGCGGGCCGGCGTGCGGGGTTAGGTTGCGCAGGACCAAGGGTGCGGTGGCGTCAACCGTTGCAGGCTTTCCGGGTCCTTCAACCTCCCCCGCCTCCACCGCGAAGATCCGCGGCTGTCCCGGTCCCAGGTCCGCGTCCCAGTACCGGACCGGATACTCGCTGTGCAGGATGGCCGAGACCTTTTTGTCCTTGCGGGACTTGCGCCGTTCGGCGTCGTCCTCCTCATCGGCTGATCCCGCCAGGACCTCGGCGGTCACGAAGGCCGCGTCTGCGCCCTTGGCAGTGGTCACCCTGCCGACCCCGCCCGGCCGGCTGAGGACCACGCGCGCTTCACCGCCGTCGGCCGGAAGAAGCCACAGTGCGCTCACCGGCTCCTCGTCCGGACTGTCCGGATCGGGACGGGCTGATGTGAAGTAGACGTCCCCGTTGGCCGCGAAGGCGGCGCCGGCTTCGCCCTTGGCGCTGCGCGTGATGCGCCGGGCGTGCTTCTGCCCGGCAGGGTCCAGCTCCCACAGGGCGCTGGCGAACTCGGTGCCCTTGCCGTTCAAGGTACTCACCGTGGTCACCAGCCGCGAGCCATCCGGGCTCAACGCCAGGCCGCTTACCCGCGGGATGGACAGGTAGTGGTCGAGGTCGTGGAAAGGGGTCAGCGGTTGCTCGTCCGGGATCGCCGGATTCTGATTAGCCATGCTCCCGATTCAACACGTTTTGTGCTGCTCGTCACAAACCTTCAAGCCGACACGCTGATGCGTTGGCTCGGGCGTGGTTGGGGCGCGCCGCCACCGGTGCCATTTGCCGCTTGCTGCTCGTTCCTCGCTTTGACGCAAGCTACACAAATGACCCCGGCGCCTGCGCTTTGCCTAACGCCCACCAGTGCACGAGGTGGCGGACATCAGGGATTTATGTAGGCGCCGTCAAAGCGAGGAACGAGCAGGCGCCGGGAAATCTCTGATGCCCAGCCACCGGACCCAACCACGGTGTCGTTAAAAAGCGAAAACCCCGCCGCTCCCTTCGGGGAGTGGCGGGGCTTTCGGGTTCGCGCTTAGACGCTGGGGGCGATTTCCGGGATGCGCGGCTTGGCGTTGCCGGCGAAGGTGAACTTCGCGTCGTCGCCTTCGCCTTCGACATCCACTACGACGATGTCGCCGGTGTGGATCTCGCCGAAGAGGATCTTCTCGGAGAGCTGGTCCTCGATCTCGCGCTGGATGGTGCGGCGCAGCGGCCGGGCACCCATGGCGGGATCGTAGCCGCGGGTCGCCAGGAGCACCTTGGCGGCCTTGGTGAGCTCGATGCCCATGTCCTTGTCCTTGAGGCGCTTTTCCAGGCGGGTCACGAACAGGTCCACGATCTCGATGATCTCGTCCTGGGTGAGCTGCGGGAACACCACGACGTCGTCAACACGGTTCAGGAACTCGGGACGGAAGTGCTGCTTGAGTTCCTCCGTGACGCGGGCACGCATGCGGTTGTAGCCGGTCTGCGTGTCGGTGCCGGACTGGAAGCCGGTGGCGACGCTCTTGGAGATGTCCCGGGTACCCAGGTTGGTGGTCATGATGATCACGGTGTTCTTGAAGTCCACCACGCGGCCCTGGGAGTCGGTCAGGCGGCCGTCTTCCAGGATCTGCAGCAGCGAGTTGAAGAGGTCTGCGTGGGCCTTCTCAACTTCGTCGAACAGCACCACGGAGAACGGACGGCGGCGGACCTTCTCGGTCAGCTGGCCACCCTCTTCGTAGCCCACGTAGCCCGGAGGGGCACCGAAGAGCCGCGAAACGGTGTGCTTCTCGGAGTACTCGGACATGTCCAGGGTGATGAGGGCGTCCTCTTCACCGAACAGGAACTCCGCGAGTGCCTTGGCGAGTTCGGTCTTGCCGACGCCGGTGGGGCCGGCGAAGATGAACGAGCCACCGGGGCGCTTGGGGTCCTTGAGCCCTGCACGGGTCCGGCGGATGGCCTGGGACAGTGCCTTGATGGCCTCGTCCTGGCCGACGACGCGCTTGTGCAGTTCCTCTTCCATCTTGAGCAGGCGCGAGGATTCTTCCTCGGTCAGCTTGAAGACGGGGATGCCGGTGGAGTTGGCCAGCACCTCGGCGATGAGATCCTCATCCACCTCGGAGATGTCGTCCATGCCGCCGGACTTCCAGTTGCGCTCCTTCTCCGCGCGCTCGGAGATCATCTTCTGCTCCTTGTCGCGGAGCGAAGCTGCACCTTCGAAGTCCTGGGCGTCGATGGCGGATTCCTTCTCCATCTTCAGCTTGGCGATGCGCTCGTCCATGGCCTTGAGCTCCGGCGGAGCGGTCATGCGGCGGATGCGCAGCCGGGCACCCGCTTCGTCGATCAGGTCGATCGCCTTGTCCGGGAGGAAGCGGTCCGAGATGTAGCGCTCGGCGAGGCTGGCGGCCGAGGCCAGGGCGCCGTCCGTGATGGTGACGCGGTGGTGTGCCTCGTACCGGTCGCGCAGGCCCTTCAGGATCTCGATGGCGTGTGCCACGGAGGGTTCCTTGACCTGGATCGGCTGGAAGCGGCGCTCCAGGGCGGCGTCCTTCTCGATGTGCTTGCGGTACTCGTCCAGGGTGGTGGCACCGATGGTCTGCAGCTCGCCGCGGGCCAGCATGGGCTTCAGGATCGAGGCTGCGTCGATGGCACCTTCGGCGGCACCGGCACCCACCAGGGTGTGGATCTCGTCGATGAACAGGATGATGTCGCCGCGGGTGCGGATCTCCTTGAGGACCTTCTTCAGTCGCTCTTCGAAGTCACCGCGGTAGCGGGAGCCTGCCACCAGGGAACCGAGGTCCAGGGTGTACAGCTGCTTGTCGCGGATGGTCTCCGGGACGTCGCCGCGCACAATGGCCTGGGCAAGGCCTTCGACGACGGCGGTCTTGCCGACGCCGGGTTCGCCGATTAGGACGGGGTTGTTCTTGGTACGGCGGGAAAGGACCTGCATGACGCGTTCCATTTCCTGCTCGCGGCCGATGACCGGGTCCAGCTTGTTCTCGCGCGCAGCCTGGGTCAGGTTGCGGCCGAACTGGTCCAGGACCACGGAACCGGCGGGTGCGCCCTCGGGCTGTCCGCCGCCGACGCCTGCGCCGGTGGTTTCCTTGCCCTGGTAACCGGAGAGGAGCTGGATGACCTGCTGGCGGACCCGGTTCAGGTCGGCGCCGAGCTTGACCAGAACCTGGGCGGCAACGCCTTCACCTTCGCGGATCAGGCCGAGCAGGATGTGCTCGGTGCCGATGTAGTTGTGGCCCAGCTGCAGGGCTTCGCGCAGCGAGAGCTCCAGTACCTTCTTGGCACGTGGGGTGAAGGGGATGTGACCCGAGGGAGCCTGCTGGCCCTGCCCGATGATCTCCTGCACCTGCTCGCGAACGCCGTCGAGCGAAATGCTCAAGGACTCAAGAGCTTTGGCGGCAACGCCCTCACCCTCATGGATCAGACCCAAGAGGATGTGTTCGGTACCGATGTAATTGTGGTTCAGCATGCGTGCCTCTTCTTGGGCAAGCACAACTACGCGACGGGCACGGTCCGTAAATCGCTCAAACATTTCGCCACACTCCTAGCTACGACGTACTTTGATGCTACGTGGCCCGTCCGGCGATGTGGAGCGTGTTCGCCACAGGGGAAACCCGGCCTCTTGCGGGAATAGACACAGCAGTGGAGTGCAGCGCTGCGGAACCGGCCGGCAAAGGCACCGGAGGTGGGTACTGATACCGGGCCCCGGGGTTCTGCAAGGTCACCAAACGGACAGGAACCCAATACTTCCGGGGGCCGTCCAACTGCCGGCGCGGCCCGCAGAATAAGGCAAATGGCGCATGAGCAGATCCCGCCATAGCAGCATTATCAGGAAATTGAAAAACCCCGCCCCCGCCTTGCGGCGGTAAGCGGGGTTCCGTGGAGCTAAAGCCGGCCCTAGGAATTTGCCTTTTGGTAGGCTTCCTGGATTTCGGCCTGAATTCGGCCGCGGCTGTTAACCGTGTAGCCGTTATCCCGTGCCCATTGCCGGATTTGTGCTGAATCGTGGCTGCGGCCCCCGGTGGATGCCTTGGTGGCCCGCTGGCCCCGGCCTCCGGACGCCTTGCGCGCAGCGTTGATGAACCTCTCCAACGAAGACCGAAGTTCAGCGGCATTGGCTGCCGATAGGTCAATCTCATAGTTGGCCCCGTCGAGGCCGAACTTAACATTCTCGTCTGCGGATCCCCCATCCAGATCATCAACGAGGATGATGTTTACTTTCTGTGCCATTTAGGTCTTCCTCTTGCTGGAAAGTCGGTTTTCAGAAAAGCAGGATGTTTCCCAAAAAAAGTATGACTCTTATCTTGGCAACGCGTCAAAGCGCCTAATGGTTCCTTGGGGATAATTCCCGAAAGTAGGGGGTTTTATCTATTTGGATTCGAAACCCGGGTGGTCCCTGGGCTGCGCCGGGAGGGAATCCGCCTCGGCCTGGGCGCGGGCCTCCGCCTGCCGCTCGGCCTTGTCAGCGTTAAAGATGGCTTTCATGGCAAACCAGAACAGCAGGCCCACCACCAGGGAGGGAAGAATTACAGCTACATATTCCATGATCAGTGCCCTTCGGGCTTCAGCAGGGGGAACAGGATGGTTTCGCGGATACCGGCACCGGTGAAGAGCATCACCAGCCGGTCGATGCCCAGGCCGATGCCACCCATGGGAGGAGCACCGTATTCGAGGGCGCGGAGGAAGTCCTCGTCAAGCTGCATGGCCTCGACGTCGCCGGCGGCCGCGTGCATGGACTGCTCGGTGAGCCGCTCGCGCTGGATGACGGGGTCGATCAGCTCGGAGAACGCGGTGCCGCGCTCCATGCCGCCGATGATCAGGTCCCAGGCCTCGATCAGCCGGCCGTCCTCGCGGTGCGGGCGGGCCAGTGGCTGGGCGGAGGGCGGGTAGTCATAGACAAAGGTGGGGTTCAGCAGGGTGGGCTCCACGATTTCACCGAACAGCTCCACTACAAGCTTCTCGGCGTCCCACTTGGGGTCCACCTTGACATCGTGCTTGGCTGCAAGCTCCCGGAGCGCCTCAACCGGGGTGTCCGGGGTGATCTCCTGCCCAACGGCGTCGGAAAGTCCGGGGTAGACGGGCAGCCAGACCCAGTCGCCGTCGAGGTTGATCTCGCCCGCCTCGGTCTGAAGGACCCGCCCGGCACCCACGGCGTCGGCGGCGTCAAGGATGATCTCCTTGATCCGCTGCGCCATGACGAACTGGTCGGCCCAGGCCTCGTAGCACTCGAGCGTGGTGAATTCCGGGCTGTGGGTGGAGTCAACACCCTCGTTGCGGAACACGCGGCCCATGTCGTAAACGCGGTCGATGCCGCCCACCACTGCACGCTTGAGGTACAGCTCGGTGGCGATGCGCAGGGTCATCTTCTGGTCGAAGGCGTTCATGTGGGTCTCGAACGGCCGTGCCAGGGCGCCGCCGTGGACCAGCTGCAGGATGGGCGTTTCCACCTCCACGTAGCGGTGCCGGAACAGCGTTTCGCGGATGGAGCGGGTGATCGCGGCACGAGTGTAGACCATCTCACGGGCCTCGTCGCGGACCATCAGGTCAACGTAGCGCTGGCGGACGCGGGTTTCCTCATTCAGGTCCGCGTGCAGCACCGGCAGCGGACGCAGGGCCTTGGAAGCCATGGACCAGGAGTCGGCCATGATGGACAACTCGCCGCGGCGGGACGAGATGACCTCGCCCTTGATGAACACGTGGTCGCCCAGGTCAACCAGGGCCTTCCAGTCGGCGAGCGCTTCCTCGCCGATGTTGGCCAGGCTCAGCATCGCCTGGAGGCGCGTCCCCTTGCCGTCGGTGCCGCCTTCCTGCAGGGTGGCGAAGCAGAGCTTGCCGGTGTTGCGGACAAAGACCACGCGGCCGGTGACGCCGACGATGTCGCCGGTGGTGTCGTCCGCCTCAAGGTGGGCGTACTTTTCCCGGATCTCGGCAAGCGAGTGCGTGCGTTCCACTCCCACGGGGTATGCCTCCGTGCCGCGCTCAAGGAGTTTGGCGCGCTTTTCCATGCGGATCCGCATCTGCTCGCTGGCGTCGACGGGCTCTGGGGCATTCTTGGGCGCGGGGGTGTTTTGGGAAGTCACAATCATCAAGTTTACCGGGCATTGGCTACCCGGGTTCCCAGCTGCCGCGCAGGCTTGCTGCCTAGGATGGATGGGTGAAAGAACAGGTCCTTCCAACGCACGACGGCGGCAGGCTGGCTTTGTACAGCTACGGCGCCGAGGATGCGCCGGGCGAAAAGCGGGTACTGCTGATCGGGGGCGCGTTCCTCACGGCCCTGATCTACCGCCCGTTCTCTATTGCGCTGGCGAAGGGCCTGGGCGACGGCTGGGCGGTGGATGTGTATGACCGCCGGGGCAGGGGAAACTCGTCCGAACAGCCGCCTGACTACAGCATGGCCACTGAGATCGAGGATGTCCGGACTGTCCTCACCGCCACCGGCGCCCGGAACATCCTGGGCCACAGCCTGGGCGGATCCGTGGCGCTGAACGCGGTGCAGGAGTTCACGGGGACACCGTTCGTCCCGGACAAGCTGGCGGTGTACGACGCCGCAGTCAACATCGACGGCAGCATCGACACCAGGTGGCTGGACGGGTTCGAGGACGCCGTCAACAACGGCAAGGTGGGCCATGCCCTGGCCCACATGAAGAAGGCCACAAGCCCGGGCTCGGCCATGGCGAGGATTCCGGAACCCGTCCTGGCCGGCCTGATGGCGGTTTTGTCCCGGACCAAGGTGAACACCATTTTCCGGCAGGTGATGCCCAGCGGCGTGGGTGAGCTGCGCGCGGCCTACGACGAAAAAGACCACGCCCGGGACTTTAGCGTGCTCCCGCCGGGCACCCACTTCATGGCCGGCGGGAAGAGCCCCAGCTATTACCGGGTGACTGCCGAGCGGCTCCACGCAGCCGTCCCGGGCAGCACCTACCAGCTCTCCCCCAAGTGCTTCCATGGTTCCGTCCCGGCAGCGGTCAAGGAACTGGTGGAGGCCATCGCCGCTTACTTCAAGGACGAACGTCCGGACGGGGCCAACCCCGACGATGATTCCCGCCCGGACCAGGCCGGCGCTATCCCCGTTCCCCGCGGCTGAAGCCCGCCAACGCTGCTTCCCCGAGGTTCCGCCACACTGTGCGCGGCTTCGGTTCCACGCTCCGGTCCGCCAGCCAGTCGCCCCACGCGGTGATGTCCTCCCCGCCCGCAGCGGCAACGGCATCACAGGCAAACCCGACGCCGGTGGTCCCGTCAGAGAGCACCACTGAGCCCAGCAGCATGGGTTCGGGAAGCCCCGCCAGGAACGTCCCCAAAGCCGCCGGGGACAGCAGCCACCGCTCCCCCGCCAGCTCCGCGCCATCGTCGGACCGGTAAACGCCGGGCTTGGCCGGCACGGTATCAAGCGCCACCATCCGGTAGCGCGCTGCCGTCCGGACCGCACCATCCCAGAAGGCCCCAAGTTCCTCCAGCTGCGGCGCCAGCGGCTGTCCTTTACGGTGCGCCCCGACCACAACCAGCGGCACGGCCACCGCGCCCGCGGCCATCGGCCAGGGAACGGACGACGACGGCTGGCCGGCTTCCGGAATGGGTCCGCCTATGTCGCCGGCAACGGCAGCTCCGGCGGCGAAGAGTTCCGGCGCCGGCGGCGTAGTTTCGATGCGGTGTGCGATATCCGCAGCCACGGCGTCGTCGAAGGTCCGGCCCACCACCGTAAGTCCGAACTGGGCGCCGTCCACTTCCCCGGCGGGGACGGCCACGGCGCACAGATCGAACAGGTTGCAGAAGTTGGTGTAGGTGCCCATCAGCGAGTTCACGCCCACGGGGTCCGCAGCAACTTCGGCCAGCGTGGGGTGGAAGGGCGCCGTGGGAACCAGCAGTGCGTCGAAGCCTTCCAGCCGGTCCATGGCCCTGGTCTTCAGCTCCTCCAGCCGGGCGGTATCGGCGACGTACCGGTGCGCGGGCACTGTGCCGGCCGCGCTGATGATGCCCTGCACCGTGGGATCAATGCCCGCACTGTCCGCGGCGCCGTCGGCCGTTTCAACTGTCGCAGCATCCACGAAGCTGCCCACGGCGGCGTAGCGCTCTGCCACCAGCCCGCCGTCGTACAGCAGGCGGGCGGCCTTGAGGAAGTCGTCGAATTCGATCGGTTCGGCGTCCACCCCGGACGCCTGCAGCCGGTTAACCTGCCGGTCGAATTCCGCCGCCCACTCCGGTGGCAGGGCAGGCAGGTTTGCCGGGTAAGCCAGGCGGGGCCGGGACGGCGCAGCGAGCCGGATGTCCGCCGGCCAGGCCCGGGAGGTTCCGGCCATGACGCCCATGGCGAGTTCGGCGGTGGCCAGGTGCCGGGCGAAGATGGTGACCGCGTCCCAGGACCGGCAGGCCGGCACCACCCCGGCCGTGGAGACCACGTTGAGGGTGGCCTTGATCCCGACGATGCCCTGCAGGCCGGCCGGGACCCGTCCCGAACCGGCAGTGTCCGTCCCGATCGCGATGTCCGCCAGTCCCAGCGCCACCGCAACAGCGGAGCCGGAGCTGGAGCCGCCGGAAATGTGGTCCGGGCGGCGGGAGTCGCGGACCGCACCGTAGGGACTCCGCGTTCCCACCAGTCCGGTGGCGAACTGGTCCAGGTTGGTGGCGCCCAGGACCAGGGCCCCGGCGGCGCGCAGCCGGGCCACGGCTTCGGCGTCCTCGTCCGGTGTATAGGCGAAGCCGGGGCAGGCGGCGGTGGTGGGGATGCCTGCCACGTCAACGTTGTTCTTGACGGCGAGCAGGAGTCCGGCCAAGGGGAGGCCCGCGCCGCCTGACACGGCGGTATCGATTTTGGCGGCCTCGGCCAGGAGGTCCTCCCGGCCGCGGAGGGTGATCCAGATTTCCGGCCGGTCCACGGCGTCGATGGCTGCGAGCGCTGCCCTGACGCGGCGGGTGGCGCTGCCGGTGACGGTGTTGCTCATACCGTTGCCCCTTCCAGTTCGAGTGCTTCCAGCTCCGCAGTTGCAGGTTCACTGCCGCCCAGGACCACCACTGCTTCGCCGGCCACCACCTGCGAACCGGCGGCCGGCAGGACGCGGAGCACCACGCCGTCGCAGGGCGCTTCCAGGACGGTTTCCATCTTCATCGCCTCCAGCGAGACCAGCGGCTGGCCCTTGGCCACGCGGTCGCCTTCCGCCACGTCCACCTTCCAGACGCTGGCGGCGAACGGTGCCGAGACCAGCGAACCGCCCTCCGGAGCCTCCACTTCGCCTGCATCAGGGGCAACGACGGCGGCGAGCGCCTCCGCGCGGTCGAACTCGCCGGCGTCGGCCCAGGCCTGCCGTTCCACGGCGAAGGCTGCGCCCTGCTTTTCCCGGAACACCTCGATTGACTCTCGGTTCTCCGCCAGGAATGCCTCGTGCTCCGCCAGGGAGAAGGTGCCGTCCTCGATCTGAACGCCCCGTCCCCTGCCAGCGGCCATGTCCGCGCGCAGGTCCAGGAGTTCCTCCGGGCTGACCGGATACCAGGAAATCCGGTCGAAAAAGCGCAGCAGCCAGGGCGATCCCGGCTCGAACGGTGCGGAGTCGGCGTAGCGGGACCACACCTGGGTGGTGCGGCCCACGAACTGGTAACCGCCGGGGCCTTCCATGCCGTAGATGCACATGTACGCCCCGCCGATGCCCACGGCATTCTCCGGCGTCCACGTGCGCGCCGGGTTGTATTTCGTGGTGACCAGGCGGTGCCGGGGGTCCAGCGGCGTGGCCACGGGGGCGCCGAGGTAGACGTCGCCGAGGCCCAGGACCAGGTATTCGGCGTTGAAGACGGTGTCGAAGACCTCGCTAACGGAGTCCAGGCCATTGATGCGCCGGATGAACTCGATGTTCCACGGGCACCAGGGGGCGTCGTCGCGGACACCCGCCATGTACCGTTCGATGGCCTCGCGGGTGGCGGGATCGTCCCAGGACAGCGGCAGCCGGACGGTGCGGCTGGGAACCACCAGTTCTGAGCTGGCGGGCAACGCGGCCTCGACCTCCTGGACCAGGTCCAGCAGGCGGGTGGTGGACAGGACGGACGGGTCCACCTTGATCTGCAGCGACCGGATCCCCGGGGTCAGGTCCACGACGCCGGGAACACGCAATGCCTCGATGTGCTGGTGCAGGGCGTGGACCCGGGCGCGCAGGCCAAGGTCCAGCACCATCTCGCCGTATTCGACCAGCAGGTTGTCATCGCCGGAGCGGCGGTAGGTGACCGCCGGCCGGCCGGAGCCTTCCGGCACCCGGCCCAGCACGCCGTCGTCGCCATCTCCCTGGAACGAACGGGCCGGAACGCCGAGCGATGGGGTTGCCGACCACCCTGCGTCGCCCGGCAGCACCAGCTGCCGGCCAGGTCCCAGGTCCTTGGCCGACGGCGCCTGGTTGGCTTTGATGGGCACAAAGCGGACTTTGTCCCCCGGGCGCAACTGGCCCAGCTTCCAGCGCTCGGCGGTCACCACGGTGACCGAGCAGACGAAGCCGCCCAGGCTGGGCCCATCCGGGCCGAGCAGGATGGGGGTGTCGCCGGTGAAGTCCAGGGCGCCCACGGAGTAGGCGGTGTCGTGGATGTTGGACGGGTGCAGGCCTGCCTCGCCGCCGTCGGTCCGCGCCCAGCGGGGCTTGGGTCCGATGAGCCGGACGCCGGTGCGGGCGGAGTTGAAGTGCACCTCGTACTCCGCGGCGTACAGTTCGTCGATGTCTTCGCGGCGGAAGAACTCCGGGGCGCCGTGCGGGCCTTCGGCAACTGCCAGCTCCCAGGTGGACGTCAGGGCGGGGCGGCTGTCCAGCGGCACCGCAGTTCCCGGGGCGTGACCCGCCGGGCCCTTTACCGTGCGAAGGACGTCGCCTGCCCGCAGGACCCGCCCGGCGTGGCCGCCGAACTGGCCCAGGGTGAAGGTGGAGGCGCTGCCAAGGTATTCCGGGATATCCAGTCCGCCCTGGAACAGGATGTAACCGCGCAGGCCCTTCCCGCCGGCCGTGCCGACGTCGAGCGTTCCTCCCGCGGGGACCGTGACGGGGGCCCACGCGGGCACCTCCGCACCCTCGACGGTCACCGTTACTTCCGCGCCGGTGACGCATACGGTGGTGGCGTGGGTGAAGGTCAGGCTGGGGCCGGTCATGGTGAATTCCAGGCCGGGGGCGCCTTCCGGGTTGCCCAGGGCCGTGTTGCCCAGACGGAAGGAAAGATCGTCCATGGGGCCGCTCGGCGGAACGCCGATCTGCCACAGCCCGGTGCGCCCGGGCCAGTCCTGGACGCTGGTCTGCAGGCCGGGGCGGTTCACGGTGATGCGCGGTTCCGGATCCCCCACGTTGTCCAGCGTGCTGGTGGAGTGCAGGACGCTGCGGACCACGTCCATTCCACTGACGGCCCGGAGCATGCCGAGGTTGGTTTCGATGCCGTCGATGCGGGTGTTTTCCAGGGCTGCCGCGAGCCGGTCGAGGGCGTCTTCGCGGCTTGCGCCGGAGGTGATGATCTTGCCCAGGAGGGGGTCGTAGTTGGTGGCCACCTCGGTCCCGGTTTCCACCCAGGCGTCCACCCTCGCTTGGTCCGCTGTGGGGTAGGCGGCATTGGTGACGGTTCCCGCGCTGGGCTGGAACCCGCGGGCCGGATCCTCGGCGTAGACGCGGGCTTCTACGGCGTGGCCGGCCACGGGCAGGGCGTCCGGGACGTCGGCGAGGAAGACCTTGGCGTCCGGGCCGCCCTGGGCCAGGCGAAGCATCCATTCCACCAGGTCGACGCCGGTGACGGCTTCGGTGACAGGGTGTTCCACCTGGAGGCGGGCGTTGACTTCCAGGAAGGAGGCTTCCTTGCGGGCGGGGTCGTAGACGAATTCGACGGTGCCGGCGGAGCGGTAGTTAAGGGAGGCGCACAGGGCACGGGATGTGCGGTGCAGTTCCGCCCGCAGATCATCGGGGAGGTCCGGGGCAGGTGCCTCCTCGAGGACCTTCTGGTGGCGGCGCTGGAGCGAGCAGTCCCGGTCGCCGAGGCTCACCACCCGGCCCTCGCCGTCGCCG
This sequence comes from Arthrobacter sedimenti, assembly GCF_042652025.1. Lineage (NCBI taxonomy): Bacteria > Bacillati > Actinomycetota > Actinomycetes > Micrococcales > Micrococcaceae > Arthrobacter > Arthrobacter sedimenti. Next base: position 83,016 of record NZ_JBHSDQ010000006.1, read on the forward strand.
AAGACCTGCACTTCCACGTGGCGGGCGTTTTCCACGTACCGTTCGGCGAACACGCCCGCGGTGCCGAAGCTGGCACGAGCCAGCCGGGCCACGCGGGGAAAGCTTTCGGCCAGCTCCGCCTCGGAACGGCAGACGGTCATGCCGATGCCACCGCCACCGCCGGTGGCCTTGAGCATCAGCGGGAAGCCGATTTCCTTGCCGGCCGTGACCGCGGCGTCCACGTCCTCCAGCAGCCCGGACCCCGCGATCATCGGCACCCCGGCCGCACGGGCGGCGTCGCGCGCTGTGTGCTTGGTACCGAAGATGCGCAGCTGGTCAGGCGTGGGGCCCACGAAAACAAGTCCGGCTGCTTGCACGGCCTCGGCGAAGTCCGCGTCCTCTGACAGGAACCCGTAACCGGGGTGGATGGCGCCCGCGCCGGTGGCCTTGGCAGCTTCCAGGATCGCGTCGACGCGGAGGTAGGACTCTTTGGCGGGCGCGGGTCCCAGGAGCACGGCCTCGTCGGCGAGCCGGACGTGCCTGGCGCCGCGGTCCGCCTCCGAGAAGACGGCAATGGTGCGCAAGCCCAGTTTCCCGGCGGAGTCGATGATGCGGCAGGCGATCTCGCCGCGGTTGGCGATCAGCAGGGTGTCAAAGGTACTCATCGTGCAGCCTCCGGCCTTGTGACGATCATGCGGACAGGCGTGGGGTTGAACCCGTTGCAGGGGTTGTTGATCTGCGGGCAGTTGGAGACGAGCACAAGGGTGTCCACCTCGGCACGGAGGGCCACGCGCTTGCCGGGGGCGGAGAGTCCGTCCACGATGCCCAAGGCGCCGTCCGGGTCCACCGGCACGTTCATGAACCAGTTGATGTTGGACACCAGGTCCCGCTTGCCCAGGCCCCAGCGCGAGCCCTCGATCAGGAAGTTCTCCAGGCAGGCGTGCTGCTCCCGGGTGTGCTGGCCGTAGCGGAGCGTGTTGGACTCCTGCGAGCAGGCGCCCCCGATGGTGTCGTGCACGCCTACCTCATCTGCCACCACGGTCATGAGGGGTGCGCCGGTGTCGGCCCGGAGGACCGATCCTGCGGTGAGGACGATGGACTGCTGCGCTGCGATCGTTGCGGGGGCGGAGTAGCGGACGGTGGTGTCGGCCGCGCAGTACAGCAGGCAATCGACGGCTTGGTTGCCTTCAAGGTCCACGATGGTCAGCACGTCGCCTGCCGCCACCACTGCCGACCACGGTCCGCGGGCTTCGACGAATTCGTCCAGGATCACGGTGCCGGCGGCGAGCGCGGTGTCGGCGGCCTTTGGGGCAGGTTTGGTGTCCGCGGGGGTTTCGGTGAAAGTGGCGGTGTTCATCGGGCGTTCCTTGCGGTGAGGTCGTGGTCGGTGTTGCGGAGGGCCTGCAGGTGTTCGGGGGCCAGCGGGCCGGTGAGGCGCCCGGCTTCCAGTTCCCCGAGGTCCCTGGGCGCGTGCCAGGCAACGATGTCGACGGCGGTGCCGGTAAAGTCCGGGCGGGGGTCCAGCGGGTGGGCGGTGTTCGCCAGGACCAGCACGGCGTCCATCTGGAGCAGGAGTTCGACGGCGGCACCCGGCCCCGCGCTTCCGGTGAAGGTAATGCTGCCGGCCGGGTCAACGGTGATGCCTTTGAAGAAGGCGAGCGACGGCGCCACATCCCTGGTGCCCAGGCCGTTCTTGAGGGCGCCCAGGGTAAGCAGTTCGCGGGCTGCCGGGGAGGCGCTGTGGGCGGTCCCGGCTCCGTACTTCGCCGTGTTGCCGGTGAGGGTGGTGGCGCCAGTGAGGGCATCGTGCCGGCTGGAGGTGTCCTCGACGATGGTGGCCATGAGCCGGCCGGCTTCGGACAGCAGCGGGTGCCCGGCGCCAGGGTAGGCCTGCCACGGGACCTTGACGGTGTCCGCGATGTTCAGCCGCTCGTGCAGGTTGCCGGCGCGGTAGAGGAGGGCGTGCACACACGCGTCGCCGGCAGTGTCGGTGAGCCGGATCCGGGTGCCCCGGGCCAGCGCCATGGTGGTGTAGCGGCCAAAGGCGAGGGATTCCGCCCAAGTGGGTATCACGCCGTCGGGCGCTCCGGCCAAAAGGTGCGAGGGGGCGGAAGCTGCCGGCACGTGGCGCATGGTGTCCGCCGTCTTGCCGTGCTGTTCCCTGGCGTGGGCACGGGCGCCGGCCGTCGTGGCCGTCCCGCTGGTGACTGGTGTTTCGAGGGTCTGTGTCATGTCAGTCCTGTACTTGGTGGAAGTTCGTGGAGTTCTGGGTCTCAGGCCTTGGCTGCCAGGTTCCGCTGCCGGACCCAGACGCCCAGGAGCAGGACGGCGGCGACCATCAGCGGTGCGGACCAGAGGAGGAGTCCGTTCTCGCCGGTGGGGTCGTACACCTCGGGCCTGGGCCAGGCGAGGTTGACCACCATGAGGCCGCCGTAGAGGACGGCAAGGATGTTGACGGGAAGGCCCCAGCGGCCGAGGGAGAAGAGGCCTGCCGGCATGGTCTGCCCCACCCGGTCCCAGTCGCCGCGGAGGCGGTTGAGCAGCTGCGGGACGGTGACCAGGAGGTAGGCGATGTAGACCATGACGATGCAGACGCTGCACAGGGTGGTGAACAGGGCCGCATTGCCAACGTTGATGGCCAGCACTCCCACTGCCAGGGCGCCGATCACTATGGAGGGCCACATCGGGGTGCCGCGGGTGGGGTGGACGGAGGAGAGAAGGGCCGACGCCGGGAGCTTGCCATCGCGGGCCATGGAGAACACCAGCCGGGAACCGGCTGTCTGGATGGCCAGGGTGCAGACGAAGATGGCGATGGCCACGTCCACCAGCAGGACCTTGCCCCAGAACGTGCCCAGGACAGCGGTGAGGACGTAGGGCAGGCCTTCGGTAGCCAGGCGGCCGTCGTCCAGGCTGGGCGCCGCCATCAGGGCGGTGATGATCATCAGCGCGCCGCCGATGCCGGAAATGAGGAGGGCGGAGAGGATGGTCCGCGGTGCGGTGCGACGCGGGTCCTTGGTTTCCTCGGACAGCTCGCCGGCGGAGTTGAAGCCCACCATCACGTAGGCGGCCATCAGTCCTGAAACCAGGAAGGCTCCCACGGCGCCCAGGTCGGAGCCCTGCAGCACGGTGGTGTCCGCGACAACTTCCGGTCCGCGCTGGGCGGCGCTGATGAGGGCCAGGATGACGGCGGCAACGCCCACGATCTCGCAGGTGACCCCCACCGAGTTCACGTGGGCCATGAGCTTGACGCCCAGGGAGTTGATGATGGTGGTGGCCACCAGGAGCACGGCGCCAAGGACCACGGCGTTGCTGGCGCCGGTCACGGTGTTGAGTGCGGGGTCGCCGCCCACCACCTGGAAGCCGTCCCAAAGTTGGGGCAGGACCACCTGCAGGGCGATGGCCGCGGCAGCCGCGGTCACCACCTGCGCGATGGCCATGAACCAGCCGGCGAACCAGCCGACGCCTTCTCCCCCGACGCGCCGCGCCCACTGGTACACGGCGCCGGAGAGGGGGTAGCGGGCGGCGAGTTCGGCGAAGTTCAGGGCGACCAGCAGCTGGCCTACCAGGACAACGGGCCAGGTCCAGAAGAACGCGGGCCCGGCGAACGAGTAACCGAACGCGAAGAGCTGGAAGATGGTGGTGAGGATCGACACGAAGGAGAAGCCGGCGGCAAAGGAAGCGTAGCGGCCGAGCTTTCGGTGGAGGGTGGGCTGGTAGCCAAGGGACGTCAGGTCTGCATCGTCCTGGTGGACGGTGGGAAGAACGGTTGAGGTCATCGGGAATCTCCGGGCTGGAAAGGGATTGTGGGGCAAAGCCTCCCGGCACTGCAGCGCTCGGCCGAAGGCTGCTGATTACCGGTCAATTGATAGTTTTCCAGCGGGATGTCCCCAAACAGTTTCACCTCTGTAAAAGGCGGATAGACATCTTGTTTCGCGCAGATTTCCGTACCCTCACAACGGTGGCAGGCCCTTCCCGGGCTGTCCTTTGGTCCCGTCCGTGGTGCAAGAATGAGGCCGTGACTTCAGCAGGACCGGGACGTCCCCGCCACCAGCAGCCCTCGCGGCCAGGCGCCACCGCCCGCGATGAAATCCTCGACGCCGCGGCGGAACTGTTCACCACCCAGGGCTTTGCCAGCACCTCCACCCGCTCCATCGCGGACGCCGTGGGCATCCGGCAGTCATCCCTCTACCACCACTTCAAAACCAAGGACGACATTCTCGAGGACCTGCTGGAGGGAACCGTGTCCGGCAGCCTGAAGTTCGCCCGCGCAGTTGCCGCGTTGCCCGCCGACCGTCCTGACACGGAAAGCCCGGCTGGAAGCCGTCTGCACGCCGTCGCGCTTTATGACGGAACCCAGCTGTGCAGCGCCCGGTGGAATCTTGGCGTCCTGTACCACCTGCCCGAGGTACGCACCACGCGCTTCGCCCGGTTCCTCAGCCACCGCCAGGAACTCCGGCGGCTGTACGGGGAGCTGGGCGGCGGGCTGTCGGCGACCGCCGCTGGTCCGGACGGGGGCGACTTCACCTTCCGGCTGGTCGAATCGCTGATCTATCTGCGTGCCGATGGTGCCGTGACGGCGGAGTCCGCACTGCAGGCAGCGGACGCGGGACTGATCCTCTGCGGACGCGGGGACCACCTGCCGGCCATCCGCGCAGCAAGCCAGGGCTTGATCAACCAACTGGCGTGAGCTGGAGACGCCCGCGTCCGTGATGCCCCCACCCAGCTTGCTCGGCTAGGCTCGGACCATGACGCGAGAGAACATCAGGACCCCCGACGGCGGCACTGTGGAGCTCTTTTCCACCGGCGCGGACATGGCTTCGGCAGGTTCGGGCGTGGTGGTGGTGCCGCCCTCCATGGTCACGGCCGCTGACTACACCAAGTTTGCCCAGAAACTGAGCGCCTCGCTGGGCCGGCCGGTGCACACCTTCAACCGGCGCGGCCGCGGTTCGTCGTCGCCGCAGCCGGAGGACTACACGCTGGACGTGGACATCCGGGACCTGGACACCGTCATGAAGCACACCTCCAGCACGGACGTCTTTGGGCACAGCTTCGGCGGGGCGGTCGCCCTGCACGCCGCGCGGACCCTCCCCGTGGAACGGCTCGCCGTCTACGACCCCGCCGTGTCAGTGAACGGCAGCGTCACCGCCACTTGGATCGCCGAGTACGAGAAGGCCATTGCCGCCGGCGACGATGACCGCGCCCTCGCCGTGATCCAGCGCGGCCTGGAAGCCGGTGGATCCTTCTCATCGCGCATGCCGCTCTCCATGCTCACCCTGGCCAACAAGCTCACGGCCGGCACCACTGAAGGGAAGCAGCAGCGCGAACTCATGCGCACCGGCGTGCGGGAGATCAAGGCCATCATCGCGGCGGACATGCCTGCGGAGCCGTTCCTGGACCTGCCCTTGGAGACGCTGATCGTGGTGGGCGAAAAGAGCCCGGCCTACTTCGGCATCGCCTGCGGGCAAATCCACGACGTATTGTCCGGCTCCAGCTACACCATCCTGCCCGGCTTCGGCCACGACGGCGCCATCAAGGCCCCGGACAAGCTGATCAAGGAACTGAGCGACTTCTTCGCCGGTTGAACCGGCACGAAAAGGCCGTTGCCCCACTGGGAGCAACGGCCTTCTTGGTTGAGCCTGGACCCGTCAGTGTCCTGCGCCGTGGCCCGGACCGGCGCCTTCGGTCTTGCGCATCATGGCAGAAAGCACGACGGCGGCGAGGGCTATGACGGTTGCCGTCATGAAGGCGGCGCTCATCCCTGCGACGAGGCCTGAGGCCGCGCTGACCACGGCGAAGATGGACACCAGCAGTGCCGTACCGGCGGCGCCGGCCACCTGCTGGGTGGTGCTCATGATCGCCGACCCATGGGAATAGAGGTGCGGCGGCAGCGGGTTCAGGCCGGTGGTGAAGGCAGGGGTGAACAGCAGCGCCAGGCCGAAACTCAGCCCCACGTGCAGGGTGACGATCCACCAAACTGCCGTGCCGGCGTCGAGCATTGAAAACTGCCAGAGGGTCACCACCATCAGGATGGATCCGGTGACGGTGAGGGGCAGCGGGCCCACTTTGTCGAACGCGCGGCCGATGACCGGGCCCAGCAGGCCCATGGCCAGGCCGCCGGGGAGCAGCACAAGGCCGGTTTCAAGCGAGCCAAGGCCGCGGACCTGCTGCAGGTAGAGCGGCAGCAGGATGACCCCGCCGAACAGGGCCATCATGGCCACGACCATGAGCAGGACCGAGACGGTGAACATCCGGAAATTGAAGGCGCGCAGGTTCAGAAGGGGCGCTTCGCCCTTCTGCAGCCGGACCTGGCGGAGCACGAACACCGTCAGGGCAGCGACACCGATCACCAGGGCCGCGATGGCTCCGGCACCCGGACCTGCCTGGCCGCCGTGGCCGCCGCCGATCTGGCTGAGCCCGTAAACCAGGCCGCCGAAGGCGGGGACCGTGAGGACAACCGAGAGTGCGTCCAGCTTCCCCTTTTCCGTTTCGCCCACGTTGGTCAGGTACTTCGCGCCGATGGCCAGCGCCGCGAGGGCCACCGGCAGGACGAAGACGAACATGAAGCGCCAGGTGAAGTGCTCCAGGATCAAGCCGGAAACGGTGGGACCCATGGCCGGGGCGACTGAGATGGCAATGCTTACGTTGCCCATGACGGCGCCGCGCTTGGCGAGGGGAACCAGGGTGAGGATGGTGGTCATCAGCAGCGGCAGCATGATGGCCGTGCCGCCGGCCTGGATGATGCGGGCCAGCAGGAGGACCTCGAACCCGGGGGCAACTGCCGCCAGCGCCGTTCCGCCGGCGAACAATCCCATGGCCAGCAGGAAGACTGCCCGGGTGGAGAGGCGCTGGAGGATGAAGCCTGTGGTGGGAATGACCACGGCCATGGTGAGCATGAAGCCGGTGGACAGCCACTGGACTGTGGGGGCGTCCACGCGAAGGTCCACCATGAGCCGCTGCAGGGCGACGTTCATGATGGTCTCGTTGAGGATCACCACGAACGTCGCCACCAGCAGCGTGCTGATGATGGTCACTGCTTCCCGCGACATCTTCTCCGGCGCTGCAGGCTGCTGTCCTTGGCGGACTCCACCGCGGATTTCGTCGCGGGTTCCTTCGCCTGGGCCGGGCTGGGCGCCGGCGTTCGGAGAGACTTCGGTAGACATGGGTGTTCCCTCAGGGGTGTTTGGATGAGTGATGCGCGGTCAGCGCCGCTGCAGATTCCAACACTCTACCCGCTGGAGTAATTCCTCCATACGGGTTTAAAAACCCTGAGGGAACTTTAGGGGTTAGGCAGTCTGGCCCGCGTGCTGGCCTTCGGAGATCTCCTCCACCAGCTTGTTGTTGAAGGCAGGGAGGTCGTCCGGGTTCCGGCTGGTCACCAGCCCCTGGTCCACCACCACTTCCTCGTCAGTCCAGTTGGCGCCCGCGTTCTTCAGGTCTGTCTCCAGCGTGAAGTAGGACGTGACGTTCCGGCCCTTGATCACGCCGGCCTCGATCAGCAGCCAGGGTCCGTGGCAGATCGATGCCACCGGCTTGTGCTGTTCGAAGAAGCTGCGGGTGAAGTTTTGCGCGTCCTTGTCGACGCGCAGGTGGTCCGCGTTGACGACGCCGCCGGGAAGTACCAGGGCGTCGAAGTCTGAGGCGTTGGCGTCGGCGACCGTCATGTCGACGTCGAAGGTATCGCCCTTGTCCGTGCCGTTGTAGCCCTGCAGCTTGCCGCTCTTGGGAGCCACCAGGGTGGGCTCGCCGCCGGCGTCTTTCACTGCCTGCCAGGGACTGGTGAGCTCTACCTGCTCCACGCCGTCAGTCAGCAGGAATGCGACCTTCTTGCCTGCGATGCTGTGCTCTGACATTGTTCCTCCTCGCCTGAGGCGGTCCGCGGCCCTTAGGCGCGCAGCAACCGCCCGAGAGTTGATTGCCTGACGTGTTCCAGCCTAGGAAATCCGAAAGTAATAAGCAAGCTGACTATCTTGGGGGCGGCGGCTTGGAGATTCCCGCGCTGCGCAAGTTCCTTTTCGCCTCGGATATTTGGGGTTCGACAAAGAGCCTTCGCATCGAAAACGTACGACGGCGGCGGCACGGGTTGAGTGCGCCGGCCTGCCTGCACGGGTCCGGCGCCAGCGAGGCTCACAATGTCACACCCTCGCTGGATGATTCTCTTATGGGAATCAGCAGCGGCGTTGGAGTGGTCTTGGAAGGTGTTCCTGCCTCCGTGGCTGCCCTTGATGCCCTGGACCGTGCAGATGCTGCCCTGGCGTCCGGTACTGCTTTCGGTTCGGAGGCTGCTGTTGGTTCCGGTGTTGATGTATTGCAGCGGCGGTATGAGATCCGGCTGGAACGGCTGGAGGTCATCGCCCGGCTGGAGGCGCGGCTGTCCGCGATGAAAGCCCGGGATGCCGCCGAGGCCGTCGGGTTTCAGCAGGCCATGACCCCGCCGGACGCCTCCCTGCACGACCGCACCTACACGGAGATGTCCGTAGTGGAGGAAATCGCCGGAGTCCTGACCATCAGCTCCGCCGCCGCCGGGGCGTTCCTGGATCATTCCCGGAAAGTCTGCTCCCTCCCGCCCGTGTTCGAGGCCCTGGCCGCCGGTGACATGTCCTGGCAGCACGCAAAGGTCATCGCCGATGAAACCGAAGGCCTAACTCCTGAGGGCGCGGTGAAGTTGGTGGCGCATTTCTTCGACCCCGCAGCACCCCACCCAGCCCGCGGCGCAGCCCCCGGTGAACTCGTCCCGTCCCGGTTCCGGGCCAAGGTCCGTGGCTGGCGCGAACGCCACCACCCCGAATCCATCGAAAAACGCCACGCCAAAGGTTGTGCTGACCGGCGCATGGAATACACCCCCGACCGCGACGGCATGGCCCGGGTCACCCTCCACCTCCCCGGCGACACCGCATGCGCCATCTGGAACCGCACCACCGCCACCGCCCGCGGCCTCCAAGGCCCCGACGAACCACGCACCATCACCCAACTCCGCCCCGACATCGCAGCGTCCCTGCTCCTCGGATCAGGAACAGCAAGCGAACTCGGCGAAGTACCCACGCCACGGGCCGATGTCCTGGTCATGGTGCCGGTACTCTCCCTGCTGGGTGCGACGGATGAGCCGGCGGTACTGGACGGCATGGGACCAATCCCGGCATCCATGGCACGCAAACTCGTCGCCGACGGGGCCGACTCCTTCTACCGGGTCCTGGTCGACCCCAACGACGGGGCACCGCTGGAAATCGGCAGGAGGAACTACCGTCTCACCGAAACCATCAAACGCTGGATCAGGATGCGCGACACCAAATGCACCTTCCCCGGCTGCACCAACCGCACCCCGGACAACGAAACCGACCACCTCCAAGCTTGGCAACACGGCGGCAGTACTGATGTCAGCAACTTGGCCCAACTCTGCCCCAAACACCACCGCCTCAAACACCACAGCCAATGGACACCAGACCCAGCCACCAACAACGACCCACCCGGCTGGACCTCACCCACCGGCCGCCACTACAAACCCGAACACCCCCACCCCGAACCCACACACTGGCCACAATGGGCGATGCCCGCCGGACTGAAGTCTCCTGGCGCCCAGGACCCCGACGCCAGATGCCGGGAAACCAAGTGTCCGGACACCAGGTGTATCGACGCCTGCTGTCTCACCATCCGCTCCGGCAATATCTGCTGCCTTGGGATCAGCCCCGAAGACCTGCCTCCCTGGGAACCGGAGGACGACAACTTCGTAGACGACCACCTCATACACCCCGACGACCTGCCACCGGGTTATCCACTCTGGGCCGAACTCCTCGCGACGCCGCTCATACCCTCCGGATGACATGGGCTCATAGTCACGCGGCGGCATGCTCGGGCCGACGCCGTTACGGCCCGTGGTGCTAACCCCTGTGGTGCTCGATCAGCCAGACTGCCATCTGCTGGGCTCGCTGTGCGGCCAGCCGGTCTCCCTCGGTGGCCGAGATGATTGAGCCCTTCATCAGGATCTGGCAGGAACGGGCAAATTCTTCAGGACGCACCAGGCCGGCTTCTTCTGCCAAAGCCTGGATATGTCCTCGGATTCTGGCCAAGTAGTCGATGCTGGCCTGGCCCAAGGGGTGGGCGGGCCCCATTTCCAGCAGGACGTTGACGAAGGAGCAGGCTTCGAAGTCATCACGCTGGAACCAGTCGCCAAACACGTCAAAAATGGCCAGCAACTGCTCCACCGGCGTACTCCCCCGGCGGCGCGCCTCAGTCAGGATGGCGTCAACCGTCCACTGCCGGTCCCGCCGCTCGAGGAACGCCAGCACCAACGAGTCCTTCGAGGGGAAATGCCGGTAAAAAGTGGCCTTGGCTACGCCGGACCGTTCGATGAGCTCGTTGACGCCAACGTCACGGATCCCCCGCCGCGAAAACAGCTCGTAAGCCACCGAAAGGATCCGCTCCGCAGGGTTGGCATGCTCTGCCGGGTTGGCAAGATCCGTGAGGTTGGCAGGCTCTGTAGGGTGGGCAGGAGCAACCGCCGCCCCGGCCGTGAGGGGCGCGGCAGACGGTGAAAAATCTGCATTGGGATCCATTGCAATTGAAGTGTACTCCGGGGCAGACAGACCGGTCTTTCCCGCTGTACTGTTTTCCTACGCGCAGTGCTTTGAAGGCCGCGTAGGCCAGACCACCGGCCGCTTGGGAATGGTGCAAGGAGGCTCCAGATGACAGCAGAGCGGATGTTCGAGGGCGTTCCGTCAGCCCCGGACCCCTGGACGTCCAGTGACACCCCTGCCGAGATCCGGCAATTCGCCCTCGAGTCCCTCCGCTGGCAGGCCCAGGAAATAATCGATGAATTGCTGGGGGACACCAACCCCGCCGAAGAACTGGCCAGGGCACGGCTTCGCCGTTGCGTCGCCCGTAACCCGGGCCAGCCGGAGAAGGCACTCCTGGAACAGTTGATGGCGAGCGAGGACGGGTTGCACTTCTAAGCGGCGGGAAGTCAGGAACTCAGCGGGACGTTGTCGATCAGCCGCACCGGGCCCACCTTGGCCGCGATAAGTGCCAGGGCCTCGCCGCGGAACGGAGTTTCCCGGCAGTTCTCTGCCAGCGGCTCAAGGGTCCCCGGATCCACCACATCGAAGTAGTCCAGTTCCACCAGGGGCTGGGACTCAACCATCGCCAGCGCAGAATCAAGGTCCAATGGCTCGTGGGCGTTCGCCCGCTCTTCCAGCAGCCGCAGCGCCCTCGACAGGACCAGGGCGGCGTCCCGCTCGTCGTCGGACAGGAAGCGGTTCCGGCTGGACAAGGCCAGCCCGTCGTCAGCACGGACCGTGGGCACACCCACAATCTCCACGGGGAAGTTCAGGTCCGCAGCCATGCGCTGGACCAGGGCCAGCTGCTGGGCGTCCTTCTGGCCGAAGTAAGCCCGGTAGGAGGGGAGGCTGCCGCCGGCCGTGCCCGCAGATCCGGCCGGGAGGCCGGCCGCCGGCATCCCATAGTGCAGCAGTTTGGCAACGACAGTCAGGGCGCCATCGAAGTGGCCGGGCCGGGAGGCGCCTTCCCACTTCTCCCCCAGGCGTCCGGAGGTGATCCGCACCAGAGGCTCCCCGCCGGGGTAGACCTCCTCCACGGAGGGCGCGAAGGCGAGGTCCACGCCCTGCTCCTCCAGCAGCGCAAGGTCCGCGTCAAGCGTCCGCGGGTAGCGGTCCAGGTCCGCGGCATCCCCGAACTGAAGCGGGTTGACGAAGATGCTCGCCACCACAACGTCATTGTTTTCGACGGCGGTGCGGGCCAGCGCAGCATGTCCCTCGTGGAGCGCGCCCATGGTGGGCACCAGCCCCTGTGAGGTCCCCTGCTTCGCCTTGAGGAGCCGGGCGCTTTCGGTGTGCAGGCCGGCCACGGTGGTGACGAGTTGAATGGACATTCAGTCCTCCTTCGGATCGAGGGCCTCGTGCAGCCCTTTCAGCTGGTCGGCTTTCAGCAGTCCGCGCCCTTCGGCGCGGAGGGCTGTGGCGCGTGCCATCGCAAGGTAGGCCTCCAGCACATCACCGTGCCCGCCGGCGTCGTACTCCCGCAACGCCTCGGCGTGCGCGCGGACCGTTCCCACATCCCCGCGTGCAACGGGACCGGTCAGCGCAGACTCCCCCGAGGCCAGTGCGTTCTCCAGCGTGGCCCGCAGGAGCGGTCCAAGCATGCGCTCGGGCGACTCAACCCCCACCTCGCGCAGCAGTTGCGACGCCTGCGCCACCAGGGTGACCAAATGGTTGGACCCGTGGGCCAGGGCTGCGTGGTAGAGCGTCCTGTCCGCCTCGGCGATGGCCACCGGTTCGGCCCCCATTTCCACCACCAGTGCCTGGGCAATGGGCAGCATGGGCGCGTCGGCCGTCACCCCGAAGGTGCAGTCCAGCAGCCGGGTAAGGTCCAGGCTCATGCCGGTGAAGGTCATGGCCGGGTGAAGTGCCAGCGGGACGGCGCCGGCGGCACGGACGGGATGGAGCACGCCGACGCCGAAGCGGCCGGAGGTATGCGCCACGAGTTGGCCGGGTTGCCAGGCGCCGAGCTTCGCCAGCCCGTCCACCAACCCGGGCAGTGCGTCGTCCGGCACCGCCAGCAGTACCAGTTCCGCGCGCTCCACGATGTCCTGCACTTCCAGGATGGGCACGCCGGGCAGCAGGGTCTCGGCCCTCTCCCGGCTGGCGTCGGAGACCGCCGACACCCCGACGACGGCGTGCTCGGCTGCGCGCAGCGCGGCGCCAAGGACGGCCCCCACCTTGCCGGCGCCGATGATTCCGACGCCGAGGCGTCCGGGCTTAGCCATGCTGCTGGCCTTCCTGTTGGTAATGGGTGCGGGGCTCTGCTGCAGCCCCAGGCTTCACCGCCGGCGTGCATTCCGGAACTGGTTCAACTGACGGGACAACCTGCCGCAACCATTGTTCGGTGGTTTGCCGCTTCCGTGCCAGCCGGGCGCGTGCGGACTGCTCGTCGAAGAGTTGCCGGGCCTCGTCCAGCCCCGCCTGGGTCAGCCGTGGGGCCACCGGCCCGGCGGTGGTGTGCAGCACCAGGTCCGCCACCCGGAAGTGGCGCGCCACAGGCCCTTGGTGAAGTGCCATCGACTGCGTCCGCTGGTGCGGGACAACAACCAGTTCCCGCCACCAGCGGCCGGAGCGGATCAACAGCGCCGTGTCGGTGGCCGCGAAGCCGTTGCGCCGCCACGCCAGGGGTGCCAGCAGCCACGCCCGCCGCGGCGTGGTGACAAAGCCGCCGTCGGAATCGAAGCCCCCAAGCCCGGCAGCGAAAACCGCCTCCGGCTGGTCGGTGCCAGGGTCGGGCAGGACCAGCGAGAGCATGGCAAGGACGTCGGCAAATTTACCTACCGGCAGCAGGATGGTCCGGGTGTTGCCTTCGACGGCGTTGCCCGATGTCCCGTAGCCGGCGACATTCACCTGAATCCGATACCAGCCGAACGGGCGCCACAGCGGCGGCTGGGCAATCTTCACCGCCTGGATCCGGCCGGGCGGAAGCGTCTGCGCCTGGGTGTCGAGCAGACCGTACCGCAGCCGGATGCCATCCGGCGAAATGGCGGCGGTGAAGTTGTACCCCTTGTTGAAGAAGTTCCAGTAGCTGGCCGCGAGGCCAAGGGCGGCGGGCACCAGGTAAAAGTAGAAGGCCCGGTTGTCCGTCAGTGCGGAGAGGAACATCGAAGCGGCGCCCCCCACCACGATGAAGAAGCTTTGCTCGCTCAGCAGCAGCGATCCGATAAGGCGCGACGGCGGCACGGCCAGTACCGTAAACTCCGGCGCCTCGGGTGCGGGCTGGGCGGGATGCTGCTGGCCGGCCGGCCCTTCCAGATCAATGCCCGGCGGGCGGCCCGGGATGTAGCCCGCGCGTAAACCGGCGCCGGCAACAGCCCCGGAAGCGCGCGCCAGGATGGTGGCGCGCAGTTGGCGGGCGTCCGCGATCTTCAGGTACGCCAGCCGCATGGCTGACTCGCCGGCGTCGGCCACCTCGAACTTGAGTTCGGCCAGGCCAAAGATTCGCGCCAGGAGGGGCTGCACGATGTCGATCGCCTGCACGCGGTCCAGCCGTGCCTGCCGGTGCTGGCGGTAGAGGAGCCCGCTGTTGACCCGCACATACCCGGCGGACACCTGGTATTTGGTGAAGTACCAGGTGAGGACGAATCCCAGCACCGCCACGGCCAGCACCACGGCACCGCCGCCCAGGACCCAGGGCGCGCGGCGGCCAAACCCCTCCTCGAAAACAGGCTGCCCCTGCAGGGACCGCTCAAAAAGGTCCCTGCCAAAGAAGAAGGCGATGGCAGCCAGGGCAACCCAGCCGCGGACGAAAGGTGAGGCGGGATGCACACGCAGCCATTCGCCGTCGGGCGTTCTGCTGCTTTCCGTGCCGGCTGCCGCAGGAGGCAGGACCGGCTGCCCGGGCTGCTGGCCGTCAGCCGTCACAGTCCTGCCAGCCTGGCTTCGCCGCGGGCCGCCAGCTGTTCCCGGAGCCGCGCGCCCTCAGCAGCCGGAAGGCCGGGGATGCGCGCGTTGGTGCCAGGCGACGCCGTATGAAGCTTCACGGTACACAGGCCCAGCCCACGCTCCACGGGGCCGACGGCGATGTCCACGTACTGCATGCGCCCGTAGGGAACGGCCATGGTGCGCTGGAAGAAGATGCCGCTCCTGACCAGCAGGTCGTCGTCGCGCTCGGCGTAGCCGACGGCCCTGACCTGCCGCGGGATGAGCACCAGCCGCCACACGGCAACCAGCAGCATGACGGCCGGAACGGTGATGGCCAGCCACAGCGGAGGCCAGCGCCACCAGCCCAGGAGGACAAACACCAGCGGGGCGGACAGGACCAGGACTGCGGCCAGGTTAGCCAAGGCCCAATCCACAAGGCGGACTGTTATGAATTTTGGCGACACCCGCTGCCAGTCGACACCCGGCGGGTCAATCGCCTCGGTACGCATATTCGCCTTCCCCGGCGGCCTCCCCGCGGGCAGGGCGGCCCTTCTTCCCGTCCAGGTTGGGGTCACCGTCTTCGGGTGGAATTTTGCAGAACCGTTCCACGATGAGCCCCACCACGATCATCACCAGGCCGCCACCGGCCATGGCCAGGGCCAGCCACGTGATTCCCTGGTCACTGCGCATGCTCCAAATCCGCAGCTGGTCCAGGAAAATGCCCACGTGCCACCCGAGCAGCACTGTTCCGGCGTACGCGCAGGCCTGGGCCAGGACCAGGGTCCGGGCGGCCAGGAGGGGGTCCAGCTGGGTCTTCTTTGCCGTGCTGTTGGGCTTGTGGCTGTTGCGCCACCTCAGGATCCGGATGCCCAGGATCAGCGTGATGATGACGATGACGCCCATGGTGGCAAGCGCGGTGGCAGGCAGGACGGGCGTGGCAATGCTGTAGCGGCTGGTCACCACTGTCGCAGACCAGCCCGCGATGGCAAGGATGACGCCGATCAGCAGCAAGCGCAGGGGGTTGATGGGTTTCATCGCTCCTCCACCGCGCCGGCCGTGGGCATCCCGTCAAAGTCGCCGAAGCCGTCGAAGGGTGCCAGATCGGCGAAATCATCGGCCCGGGCGGCCAACGCGCCGATCCTTTCGCCCCCCAGGGTGGCGGCCGGTTCGATCAGCGACCAGGGGTAGAGGACGAATGCACGGGAGGCCGCCCGCGGGTGCGGGATGGTCAAGGCGGGATCGTCGCTGCGGAGGTCCCCGTAGGTGATGATGTCGACGTCGAGCGTCCGCGGCCCCCAGTGGACCTCGCGGACGCGGAGGTGCTTGTTCTCCACGGCCTGGCAGTGTTCCAGCAGCTCCATGGGGGTGAGGCTGGTTTCCACGGTGATGACCATGTTCAGGAAGTCGGGCTGTCCGGCTGGGCCGCCCACGGCTTTGGTCTGGACGATGGGAGAGACGGCAAGGAGGCGAACCTCCGGCGGATCCACCAGGTCCGCCACGGCCTCGGTCAGGGTCTCGTTCCGCTCACCAAGGTTGCTGCCGAGGGCGAGCACCGCCTTGGTGTAGATGCCGTTCATGTGCCGGCTCCGGACAGGGCATGGCCTGCACCGGCGCGTTCCCTGTGCACGGTGACGGCCACGTCGCCGAAAGGAACCTCGATGGGGGCCTGGGGTTTGTGGACTGTGATCTCCACGGCCTGGAGCTTGAATTCGGCCAGGAGGCTGTCCGCGATCCGCACCGCAAGTGCCTCGATGAGGTTCAGGGGTTCCCCGGAGATCCACTCGGTTATACGCTGCGCCACCTCACCGTAGTGTGCGGTGTCCCGGACGTCGTCGGACTGCGCCGCCTCGGTGAAGTCGAGGTAGAGCACCGCGTCCACCACGAAGGGCTGGCCCTCCCGGCGTTCGAAATCGAAGACACCGTGATGACCCACTGCGGTCACTCCGGTCAGCGTAATCCTGTCCATGGGTCCCCCGGCCCTATTGCGTTTTGGGTACGGCTGATGCTGTAGGTACGGCCGCCATGCGCGCGGCCACCTTGACGGCGTCAAGGCTTGAGCCGACGTCGTGGACGCGGACGGCCCAGGCGCCGCGGTAGGCGCTGATGGCCGTAATGGCCGCCGTAGCCCCATCCCGTTCCTCGGGAGCGGCGGCTTTCCCGGCCACGGTGAGGAGGGTGCCCAGGAAGCGCTTGCGGGAGGCGCCCACCAGGACCTTGTGGCCCAGGCTGTCCAACTGGTCCAGGTTCTGCAGCAGTTCCCAGTTCTGGGCGTCGTTCTTGGCAAATCCCAGGCCCGGATCGATGATGATCTGTTCCTGGCTGACACCGGCCGCGTAGAGCTTGTCGCGCACTCCTGCCAGTTCCGCCACCACTTCCCCGGCAACATCGGTGTACTCGGCAAGCGAGTTCATGGTCCGGGCATCGCCGCGCCGGTGGGTGAGGACGTAGGGCACCTTGGATGCTGCCACGAACTCGGCCATTTCAGGCTCGATGCTCAGGCCGGAAATGTCGTTGACGATGGCGGCGCCTGCCTTGACTGCAGCTTCCGCGGTGGAGGCATGGGTGGTGTCGATGCTGACCAGCGCCCCGGCCTTCACCAGGGCCTCGATCACGGGCAGCACCCGGCGCTGCTCTTCGTCGGGGCTGACGTCATCCGCGCCCGGCCTGGTGGACTCGCCGCCGACGTCGATGATGTCCGCACCGGCGTAGAACATCCGCAGGCCGGCGGCGATGGCGGTGTCCGCCGTGGCGTGCTTTCCCCCGTCGCTGAAGGAATCAGGGGTGACGTTCAGGATGCCCATGACCAGGGTCCGGCCGGTGGGCAGGTCTTCGAAGCGCGCGGCCGGGCGGGGCTTGCGCAGAATGGGCAGGGGGGAGGTTGCGGGCCCCGTTCCGGGGGCTGCAGCGAGTGAATCCATGGTGTGTGGTTACCTTCCGAGGATGAGGCTCATGGCTTCGGCACGCGTGGCCGGGTCATGAAGCTGCCCGCGGACCGCACTGGTGACGGTCTTCGCTCCGGGCTTGCGGATGCCGCGCATCGACATGCACATGTGCTCGCATTCAACGACGACGATGGCGCCGCGGGGCTTGAGATGGCTGACCAGCGCTTCGACGATCTCAGTAGTGAGCCGTTCCTGCACCTGCGGCCTGCGGGCGTACATGTCCACCACCCGAGCAAGCTTGCTCAGCCCGGTGACCCTTCCGTCGTGCGACGGGATGTAGCCAACGTGGGCCACGCCGTGGAACGGCACCAGGTGGTGCTCGCAGGTGGAGTAGAAGGGAATGTCCTTGACCAGGACCAGTTCCTCGTGGTCCAGGTCAAAGGTGGTGGAGAGAATTTCCGCAGGATCGTGGTGCAGCCCGGCGAACATCTCCGCGTACGCCTTGGCCACCCTTTTGGGTGTGTCCAGGAGGCCGCCGCGGTCCGGGTCCTCGCCGATGGCAAGGAGGATTTCGCGGACGGCCGCCTCGATCCGTGGCCGGTCCACCTTGTGGCTCGTGGGGTGGTGGGAACCGTCCCCCGCCGGATATCCGGCGGAGGCGGAAACGTCGTCGTCGTCGAAGGAAGTCACAGGGAAAGCTTAGCCGCGAAGGGTGTCAGGCCCCGAGTCGGTGACTCCGCCCTTGAAGGGTGCATCCTCCGGCACGCCCTGGGGGTGCGGGGGCTGGGCGTCCAGCGGCTCGTCCAGCCGGGCCTTCTTCGCTTCTTCCTGCGCTTCACGCTCGGCCCGCTCCTGGCGGGTCTCCACCGGTCCGGCCAGGACGGGGCGGGTTTCCTTGGAGAGCCACACCTCGCGGAAGTCGCGCTTGCGCACATCGCGGAAGATGTCGGCAATTTCGGCCTGGTTGAGGGTTTCCCGCTCCAGCAGCTCAAGGGCCAGCAGGTCCAGGATGTCGCGGTTCTCGGTGAGGATTTCGTAGGCCTCATCGTGTGCCTGCTCAATCAGGCGGCGCACTTCCTCATCGACCACGTAGGCGATCTGGTCCGAGTAATTGCGCTCGTGCCCGGCGTCGCGGCCCAGGAAGGGCTCGCCGCCGCCCTGGCCCAGGCGGACCGCGCCGACGCGTTCGCTCATGCCGTACTCGGTGACCATCTTGCGCGCGGTGCCGGTGGCCTTCTCGATGTCGTTCGAGGCACCGGTGGACGGGTCGTGGAAGACGATCTCCTCGGCCACCCGGCCGCCCATGGCGTAGGCCATCTGGTCCAGGAGTTCGTTGCGGGTGACGGAGTACTTGTCGTTTTCCGGGACCACCATGGTGTAGCCCAGGGCACGGCCGCGGGGAAGGATGGTGATCTTGGTGACCGGAGCCGAGTTCCGCAGGGCCGCCGCCACCAGGGCGTGGCCGCCTTCGTGGTACGCGGTGATCTTGCGCTCGTGTTCCTTCATGACGCGGCTGCGCTTCTGCGGCCCGGCCATGACACGGTCGATCGCTTCGTCCAGCGCGCGGTCATCGATCAGGTTGGCGTTGGAGCGGGCGGTGAGCAGCGCTGCTTCGTTCAGGACGTTGGCGAGGTCCGCACCGGTGTAGCCGGGCGTCTTCTTGGCCACAGCCTTCAGGTCGACGCCGGGCGCCATCGGCTTGCCCTTGGCGTGCACCTGCAGGATCTGGTCGCGTCCGATCAGGTCCGGCGCTTCCACCGAGACCTGGCGGTCGAAACGGCCGGGGCGCAGCAGCGCGGGGTCCAGGACGTCGGGCCGGTTGGTGGCGGCGATCAGGATTACGTTGGTCTTGACGTCGAAGCCGTCCATCTCCACCAGCAGCTGGTTGAGGGTCTGCTCGCGTTCGTCGTTGCCACCGCCGATGCCGGCGCCGCGGTGGCGGCCAACAGCATCGATTTCGTCCACGAAGATGATGGCCGGCGAATTGGCCTTGGCCTGCTCGAAGAGGTCGCGGACGCGGGACGCACCCACGCCGACGAACATTTCCACGAAGTCCGAGCCCGAGATGGAGAAGAAGGGCACGCCGGCTTCACCGGCGACAGCACGGGCCAGCAGCGTCTTACCGGTGCCCGGAGGGCCGTAGAGCAGCACGCCCTTGGGGATCTTGGCGCCGACGGCCTGGAACTTGGCCGGTTCCTGCAGGAATTCCTTGATTTCCTGCAGTTCCTCCACGGCCTCGTCGGAACCTGCGACATCAGCGAAGGTCACCTGCGGCATGTCCTTGCTGACCATCTTGGCCTTGGACTTGCCGAACTGCATGATCTTGGAGCCGCCGCCCTGCATGCGGGTCATCAGGAACCAGAAGAGGGCGCCCAGCAGGATGACCGGGATCAGCAGGGAGAGCAGGCCGGAGAACCAGTTGCTCTCGATTGGCTGGTCGGTGAAGCCCTGGGCGGGCTTGGCGTCGGTGACAGCCTTCACCACGTCCTGGGCACGGGCATCCACGAAGAAGAACTGGACGCTCTTGCCCTTGTCCTGCCCGTCCAGCTGCAGGTCGTCCTTCAGTGTGAGGTCAACGCGGTTCTCACCGTCGAAGATCTTGGCCTGCTCCACCTTGTTGCTGGAGAGCAGTTCCAGGCCCTTGTCAGTGTCGATCCGGGCCGCACCGCCGGGGGCGAGCGTTGCAAAAGCCACGAGGAGCAGACCGACCACAATGACGATCCAGATGCCCGGGCCTTTGAAGAAGTTCTTAGCTTTCATCTGTTCGGGGGCTGGCCCCGTCCTTCCGGTAGTGCTTCACGGCGAGTACTCTGCGCACGTGATGGTGCTGCGTCAGCTTCTAGCTATACACCGTCCGGAGTACATCACGCATAGCGAAAAGCAAAAGTTCCCTGTGGGCGTAGCGGGACAGACAGCGCACCGAATGCGTTGGAAGGGCCTGGGGTTACTCGTAGACGTGCGGGGCCAGGGTTCCGACGAAGTCCAGGTTGCGGTACTTCTCGGCATAGTCCAGGCCGTAGCCCACCACGAACTCGTTGGGGATGTCGTAGCCGACGTACTTGACGTCGATCTCCACCTTGGCGGCGGTGGGCTTGCGGAACGCGGTGCAGATTTCCACCGAGGCGGTCCCGCGGGATTCCAGGTTGGTCTTGAGCCAGGACAGGGTGAGGCCGGAATCGATGATGTCCTCGACGATCAGCACGTCCTTGCCCATGAGGTCCGTGTCCAGGTCCTTCAGGATGCGCACCACACCGGAGGACTGGGTTCCCGAACCGTAGGAGGACACGGCCATCCAGTCCATGGAGATGTGGCTGTGCAGTGCCCGGGCAAGGTCCGCCATAACCATGACAGCGCCCTTGAGGACGCCCACAATGAGGATCTCGCGGCCTTCGTAGTCCTTGTCGATCTGCGCGGCGAGTTCGGTGATCCGCTGCTGGATCTGCTCCCTGGAGTAGAGAACGTGCTTGAGGTCTGCCTGGACGTCGTTTGAATCCACCAATGGCTCCTGTTTAGATGCGGGGTGCGACTATTTTGCGGGCGGTTTTTGAGGCCGGAATACTAGCTTCCCACAGCGCGCCCGTTCGCGGGGAACAGAAGAGCTGCCCCCGGCGGCAGCCGGCCCGGGATTGCCTTTCGATTCCTCCAGCTGCGCCAGCGACAACCGGTATGCACTTACGCCGCCGGGAAGCTCCACAGGACCGGCCGAACCCTGCCGCCGCAGCAACGCTTCCGCCGCCAAAAGGCGCTGGTAGCTGGGTTGCTGCCCGCCGACGTCGGCCGCTGCCTTGGCGATCACCCGGAACCGGATGGCCGGGGCCAAGGCGCGCAGCGCCTCCTCCGGCAGGCTCAGCCCGCCGTCGTCCCGCTCCACGAGCGATGCGAAGGTGCTTTCCGCCACATCCTCCAGGTAGTCAGCGTCCAGCTGCAGGATGGCGGCGGTCCGGGCCAGCGATTCGGCCACGCCGGGGCCGAGTTTTTCCTCAAGGTGCGGGAGGACCTCCACGCGGGTCCGCGACCGCGCAAAGGCGGGATCGGCGTTGGTGGGGTCGTGCCAGGGGTCCAGCTCCTCCACCGCGCAGATCTCCTCCGTGTCTGCCCGGCGGAGCCCCAGGAAAGGACGAAGCAGTTTGCCCCGGGTTGGGCGCATGCCGGCGAGCGAGCGGGTCCCGGAGCCGCGGGCCAGGCCCAGCAGCACCTGTTCGGCCTGGTCGTCGAGGGTGTGGCCCAGCAGGACTGCTTCCGCGCCTTGTTCCGCGGCGGCGGCTTCGAGGGCCGCGTGCCGGGCCTCCCGGGCAGCTGCTTCCGGTCCCATGCCGGCGCCGGCCACGGTGACGGTCCGGACTTCCACCGGTGAGAGGCCAAGCTCCTGCAATGTCTTGGCGGTGCGGGCGGCAATGGCAGCCGATCCGTCCTGCAGCTGGTGGTCCACCACCGCGGCGCCCACGGTCACAGGGTGCCCGTCCACGTGGCCGCGGCGGGCGAAGTAGGATGCGACGGCGGCGAGCGCCAGGGAGTCCGGCCCGCCGCTGCAGGCCACCATGACGTGGCGGGGGTAGGCCGCGTCCGCCAGGGCGTTCTGCAGCATTTTGCGCGCCGTGCCGACGACGGGCGCTAGCCTCCCGGGCCGGCGTCGTCCGCTGTGAACGGCGGCAGGCGCGCCTTCGGGCAACTGGGCGTCAGGCAATCAGAGGCCCATCCGCTCAAGCCACAGCTTGGCGTCGTGGATCTCTGGCTCGGTGGGCAGGTGGTCTGCCGACTCCCAGACCTTGTTGAACCCGTCCATGCCTGCCACATCCACCACGGCGCGGACAAACCGGGCGCCGTCGGAGTACTGGCGCATCTTGGCGTCCAGGCCCAGGAGGCTGCGGATGAACTTCTCCACCACGCCGCGGTCCTTGCCGCGGTCGTTGAAGCGCTGCCGGATGGTTTTAACGGAGGGAACGATGCTGGCGTCCACGGCATCCATCACCACGTTTGCGTGGCCTTCGAGCAGGCTCATCACGGCGGTGAGGTGCGAAATGGCGGCCTTTTCCTCCGGGTCCTGCAGCAGGTCCAGGATGGCGCCGCGGCGCGGCGCGTCCCCGGTGGCTGAGCGGTCCTTCAGGGAACGGGCGGCAGCGGACGCGCGCTCCATCAGGGAGTCGACGTTGCCCAGGAGGTGGCCGCTGAGGTTGTCGATTTGCTCCAGCATGTGGTGGCGCAGCCAGGGGGCGGCCGCAAACTGGACGCGGTGGGTTTGCTCGTGCAGGCATACCCAGAGCCGGAAATCCTCCGGCGTGACGTTGAGCTCGCGTTCCACCGAGACGATATTCGGCGCCACCAGCAGGAGCCGGCCGCCGGCGGGAGCCGTGGAGTTCTCGGCCAGTGCCGCGAAGGGGTCGTACTGACCCAGGACCTTGCTGGACAGGAAGGCCAGGACGGCGCCCAGCTGGCTGCCGGTGATGGCACCACTGACGCTGGCCGCAGAGGGGCTCAGGGACCCGCGCCGGCTGTCCAGCATCTTCTGCATGGCAGGCTTGAGCATCACTGCGAAGCTCTGGGTGTTGGCCTTGGCCCACGATGCCCGGTCCACCACCAGCACCGACGAGTCGCGGAGGTCGCGTGCCGCCTCCAGCCCGGTGATTTCGTGGACGTGCGGCACAGACGCGTCCGCAAGTCGGCGCAGGCTGTCCACCGCCTCGCCGATGGCCTTTTCGTCAAGTACCGGGCCGGCCGGAGCCAGCCGTGCCGCGGTGGAAGCAGCGAGGTCCCAGTTGATCAGGGCCTGCGCCTGGTCGGGGTGGACCCCATTGGATTGGGCCCCGTTGGACTGGGCTGCTGAGGACAACGTCGATGCGGACTCGCGCGCAGTGGACTCCATGAGTCCCATCAGAACACAGCCGGCTGGGGATCGTCCTTAAGTTCGCTCACCGGCGAACTTACACAGCCGCTGCACAGGAGGCCGAAAGCGCGGCCCCAGCCAGGCCAGCCAAGCTGGAAGCACAGGAAGATTCCGCCCCGAAGGAGGCCGCCATGATTCCCTACCGCCCTGTTACTCCCCTGACCGCAGGCCCGCGCAAGGGCTGGGCATCGGTGCTTGCCGCCGTCGTGATGGCTGCTTTCCTGGGAGTCCAGCCGCAGTAGCGGCAGCGGTACTAGCGGCAGCCGCAGCCTGCAAGCGCCGTGGCCGCCCTGTCCAGCGCTTCCTTGTTGCCGGCCGCCCCCGGCGTCAGGCCGTTGCCGAGGAACGAGAACACCAGGAGCCTGCCGTCGGCGTCCACCACATAGCCGCTCAGCGCCAGCACCGTGTTCAAGGTCCCAGTTTTGGCCCGCACCAGCCCGGCGCCGCCGGAGGTGGTGGCGTCTCCGTACCGCATGTACAACGTGCCGGACAAGCCACCCACCGGGAAGCCGTCCAGAACGGCACGAAGCCTGGTATCGGCACCGGTGGTAATGGCCCGGACCACGTCCGTGAACTGGCGGGCGGAAACCTGGTTGCCCATGGCCAGGCCGCAGACATCCACCAGTTTCATGGTGTCCGAGGACAAGCCAGCGGCCCCAGCTTCGGCAGCAACCGCCGCGGTAGCGCCGTCATTGCTGCCCGGCCGCCCGGTTGCCACCGCTGCCATGCGCCCCATGGTTTCGGCCAGGTAGTTGTCCGAGACCTGCAGCATGAGGTTCACTTGCTCCGCCACTGTGGCGGAGTCGGCGGCGGCGAGGAGTGCGGCGTTGGCTTGGGACGCTCCCGGTGAACGTTCGACGCCGGCCGCCACGGTCAGTCCCGCACCGGCACCTGCCGCGCGGAGCAGGGCCGCGAATTCCTGGGTTGCAGCCAGGGCGGAGTCCTGCGGGCGGGGGCCGGTGGTGACGGCGGGATCGAAGCGCGCGGAGTTCAGGGCCAGCGGGTACAGCGGGGCGATTTCCCCGGCTTCCACGTCCCCGGACTGCCAGTTGGGGTTCAGTGCGGGACCTGTAAAGAGGGAATCATCCACCAGCACCGTGATTTCCCTGGTTGTGCCGGCGGCCTGCAGCGCCTGCACGGTGGCTGCGGCAAGCGTGGCGAGGCCCGCGTGGCCCATCACCTGCTCCGGCTGCGACTCCCCGACGCCCAGCAGGACGTCGCCGCCGCCCACCAGCACCACCTGGCCCGGGGCAGGGCCTTGAATCACCTTCGTGGTGAAGCGGTGATCGGGCCCCAGGGTGCGCAGCGCGGCGAGCGCCGTCAGCAGCTTAAGGTTCGACGCCGGCACCCGGCCGTCCGCGCCGCCCCGGTCAAAGAGCACCTGGCCCGTGAGCGCGTCCTGCACCATGCCCGTGAAAGTACCGCCGCCGTCGGCCTTTAACACCGGGTCCACCTGGGCTGTCACCGCCGGCTGCGCGGGGACCGGAGCCGAGGGCTGGAGCGGGGCAAGCACCTGCGCAGCGGAAAGCGTGGCGGGCGGTTGCTGCCACGCAGGCGGCGCCGGGACGGGTGCGGGAGCCTCAGGGCCTCTGAACCCGGGGGCCACCAACAGGACCCCCGGGATGGCAAGGACGATCAGGATCAAGGCAGCGAGGGCCAGCGGCCAGGGCTTGCCCGGACTTTGGCCCGGGCTTTCCCGCCGGCTGGACCGACGGGCGCGCAACGGTTCCCCGCCGGTTGATTTGGTCATGCTGGTGCTGGTCCTCAAGTCCTGAAATTTCCCCACAAGTTCCTGATTCCAGGGCCTCTCGCTATATCCTCAATTGTAGTCGGCGGCACCGACACTCTTTTTTGTGGGCCCGTCAAGTGTGCCGCGCACCCCCTGCAATTGCCGAGGAGCATTCCCATGAAGCACGACGTGACCATCGAGATCCCCAAGGGATCACGCGTCAAGTACGAAGTTGACCACGAGACCGGCCGCGTCCGCCTGGACCGCGTCCTCTTCACCTCCATGCAGTACCCCACGCACTACGGGTACTTCGAGAACACCCTCGGCGAGGACGGCGACCCGCTGGACGCACTGGTGCTTCTGCAGGACTTCGACCTGCACCCCGGCGTCATCGTTGAGTCGCGCCCCATCGGCGTCTTCAACATGACCGACGACGGCGGCGGAGATGCCAAGATCCTCTGCGTCCCCGTGGATGCCCGCTTTGACCACATCCAGGAAGTCAGCGACGTCAACGAGTTCCTGATCAAGGAAATCGAGCACTTCTTCACCCGCTACAAGGACCTGGAGCCCGGCAAGTGGGTCAAGGCCGAGGGCTGGGGCGACCGCGCAGCCGCCGAAGCCGAGCTGGAAGCGTCCATCAAGCGCTACGTGCCCACCGGACACTGACCCCACCCTTCACACCAGTCCGACGGCGGGTGCCTGGCTTTTCGAAGCCGGACACCCGCCGTCGTTGTTTCAGGAACTTATGGCATGGTGGGGCTGTGAGTCCCGAGCCAGCCCTGACCTCCCAGCTTCTGTTCCACCCGCCCTGCGGGCCTGTCAGTGGATGGCGCGACGGCGACGTCATCCGTGCCACCGGCATCCCCTATGCCAGAGCCCCACGGTTCCAGCCGCCGGCACCGGCCCCGGACTGGACCGCCGAGTTTGCGGCAACGTCGCTCTCCCCGGCGTGCCCCCAGGCGCCGGTCCCGTTCCTCGACGCCGTCCTGGGCACCAAATACGGTGAGCTGCCCGGCAGCGAGG
Source organism: Arthrobacter sedimenti (assembly GCF_042652025.1). NCBI lineage: Bacteria > Bacillati > Actinomycetota > Actinomycetes > Micrococcales > Micrococcaceae > Arthrobacter > Arthrobacter sedimenti. The sequence goes on from NZ_JBHSDQ010000006.1 coordinate 108,921, forward strand.
ACTGCCAGAACCTTTCCATCACCGTGCCCGGCGATCTCGCTCCGGACGAGAAGCTGCCCGTCATGGTCTGGATCCACGGCGGCTCCTACACCACGGGGTCGGGCGACCTGGCGATCTTCGACCCCGCCCGGCTGGTGGCCGAGAACCGGGTCATCGTGGTCTCCGTGACGTACCGCCTGGGTTTGTTCGGTTTCCTGGCGACGCCTGCCGGGCGTCCCGGCAACCTGGGGCTCCTGGACCAGCTTGAGGCGTTCCGCTGGGTGCAACGGAACATCGGGGCATTCGGCGGGAACCCACGCCAGGTCACGGCTTTCGGCCAGTCCGCCGGCGGCGACGCGATCGCCCACCTGATGGCCACGCCTGAGGCGCCCGCACTCTTCCAGCGCGCCATCATCCAGAGCGCGCCGCTGGGCATCACCAGAGGGCGGGCGAAGATGAACCACGCCATGGGCATCGCCGCGGACGGCGTCACCGAACAGACCCCTGCCATGGACGTGGTGGCGCTCGAAGCCCAGGTGACGCAGGTGGCCAAGAAGTTCGGCATATTGGCGGCCATGCCCTTTGGCACCCAGTACGGGCACGATCCGCTCCCCGAGGAGTCCGCGATCGAGGCTGCCTGGAACCGGACCGCACCGGCCATCGACGTGCTGATCGGCCATACCTCCGAGGAGGCCCGGCTGTTCCTCCCCCGCAGCCCGCGCCTGATGCGCGTGGCCAAGGTTCCGGTGGTAGGCAAGGCCGCCGTACGTGCCATCGACTGGGTGGTGACCGAGACCGTGTACGGCCGGGCCACCCGTCGCTTCGCCCGCCGGCACGCCAAGGCAGGCGGACAAGTGCACCGCTACGTCCTGGACTGGCACGCACCCGGCAATATCTTCGGCGCCGCCCACACCGTGGACCTGCCCCTGCTGCTGGGAAACCGGAAAACCTGGGACGGCGTGGGGCTCATCGCCGGCGCCCGCTGGGAGGATGTGGACATGACCGGCAGGGCGGTGAGGTCACTGTGGGCCGGTTTTGCCCGCGGTGATGACCTGGGCGAGGCTGGCGTGGTGGACAACGCCCTCCGCTACCGGCGCGTCTGACAGGTCAATGAAGACCCTCGGTGTGGATCTGGCGGCCGCCACGAAGAAGACTGCGGTGGCGGTTATCGAGTGGAGCAATGACCGGGCCAAGCTCGCCCACCTGGCCCTGGACGTGGACGACCGGGAGATCGTGGACCTGGTCGGCAACTGCGACATGACCGGGGTCGACTGTCCCGTGGGCTGGCCGGACGCACTGATCCCCTTCCTGGCCGGCCATCTGAACTTCGATGCCGCCCCGGTCCTTGAGCACGACGGGATCGCCGGCCGGCGGCTGCTGGCCTACCGGGACACGGACCGGTTTTGCACCGCCCAAACGGGGCTGATCCCGCTCAGCGTGTCCGCGGACAGGCTGGCCCATCCGGCCATGCGCTGCGCCGTGATCCAGGCCAAGATCGCGGCACTCCACGGCCCGCAGCCCCGCGACGGTTCAGGCCGGCTCGCCGAGGTGTACCCGGCAGCCGCACTCAAGATCTGGGGAATGAACGGGCGCGGCTACAAAGGCCGGGGCATCCCGGAAGCGGAACGCCTAAGCCTCCTGCTGGCGGCCCTCGAAGAGCAGGCGCCCTGGCTGGACCTGGCCGGACACCGGGACAGGATAACTGCTTCGGACGACCTGTTCGACGCCGTCATCGCCTCGCTGACCGCCCGGGCCGTGGCCCGCCGTCGTACGCTCCTGCCCGATGCCGGGCACGCTCAGGCCGCCCGCAGCGAAGGCTGGATCCACCTGCCCTCCTGCACGCTGGACGACCTCCCGCTTTAGGGCGTCAGCCGCCCAGCTTCCAGTTCCGGATCTCTTCCGGGTCCTCGCCGTGGGTGCGCGTGTGTTCGCGCGCCCGGTTGCGCCGGTCCTGCAGGTCCTGGCGCAGGAGCGAGTGCTTCTCTGCAAGGCCCGGTACGCGGTCGATCGCATCGATGGCCAGCGTGAAGCGGTCGATGCCGTTCAGCATGGCCATGTCGAACGGCGTGGTGGTGGTCCCCTCCTCCTTGTAGCCGTGCACGTGCAGGCCCTGCTGGTTGGTGCGCCGGTAGGCCAGCCGGTGGATCAGCGCCGGGTAGCCGTGGTAGGCGAAGATGACGGGCTTGTCCGGGGTGAAGATCCCGTCAAAGTCGTGGGCCGGCAAGCCGTGGGGATGCTCGCTCTCATCCTGCAGCCGCATCAGGTCCACCACGTTCACCACGCGGACTTTGAGCCCCGGCGCACCGTCGCGGAGCAGTTCGGCGGCCGCCACGGTCTCCACGGTGGGGACGTCGCCCGCGCAGGCCAGGACGACGTCGGGCTCCTCCCCGGGCACTTCGGATCCCGCGAACGTCCAGATCCCCAGGCCCCGGCGGCAGTGGTTGGCGGCGTCCGCCGGGCTAAGCCAGGTGGGCGACGGCTGCTTGCCGCTCACCACGATGTTTACGTAGTCCGTGGAAGCCAGGCAATGCTCCATGACGGACAGCAGGGTGTTGGCATCCGGCGGCAGGTAGACGCGGATAACCTCGGCCTTCTTGTTCACGGCGTGGTCGATGAAGCCCGGGTCCTGGTGCGAGAACCCGTTGTGGTCCTGCTGCCACACGTGCGAGGACAGCAGGTAGTTCAGCGATGGGACAGGCTGGCGCCAGGGCAGTTTGCGGGATACCTTCAGCCATTTGGCGTGCTGGTTGAACATGGAGTCGACGATGTGCACGAAGGCCTCGTAGCAGTTGAACACCCCGTGCCGCCCGGTCAGCAGGTAGCCCTCCAGCCAGCCCTGGCACAGGTGCTCGCTCAGCACCTCCATGACCCGACCGGAGCGCGCAAGGTGCTCGTCGACGTCGTCAATCCGGTACTGCCACACCTTGTTGGTGACCTCGTAGACGTTTTGGAGCCGGTTGGACGCCGTCTCATCCGGGCCGAACAGCCGGAAGTTCTCCATGTTCTGCCCGATGACGTCCCGCATCCAGGACCCGAGCGTCACCATGGGGCTGACGCGCTCGACGCCGGCAGATGGAACCTCGACGGCGTGGTCCTGGTACGCGGGCAGTTTCAGCGCGCGCCGCAGCACTCCGCCATTGGCGTGCGGCGTGGCGCTCATGCGGAAGTCGCCGGTGGGCGCACCTTCGGCGACGTCCGCGCGCAGCCGGCCGTCGCCGTCGAACAGTTCGTCCGGCCGGTAGGACTCCAGCCACTCTTCCAACTGCTTCAGGTGCTCGCCGTTGGTGCGGACCTCGGGCAGCGGAACCTGGTGGGCCCGCCACGTGCCCTCCACCTGCAGCCCGTCCACGGTGCGGGGCCCGGTCCAGCCCTTCGGCGAGCGCAGGACGATCATGGGCCAGCGGTGCCCGCCCTCCCCCGCCTCTTCGCCGGCCGCGTCCTGCCGGTGGGCGTCCTGGATGGCCCTGATGTCGGCCAGGCAGCGGTCCAGCACGGCCGCGAAATCCCGGTGCGCCTGCGCGGTGTCATCCGGGTCCGCCACGGTCACGAAGTAGGGCTCATGGCCGTAGCCGCGCAGCAGCTGCTCCAGCTGCTCCTGCGGCATCCGGGCCAGGACGGTGGGGTTGGCAATCTTGTAGCCGTTGAGGTGCAGAATGGGCAGCACGGCGCCGTCCACGGCCGGATCCAGGAAGTTGTGCGAGTGCCAGCTGGCGGCCAGCGGCCCGGTTTCGGCCTCGCCGTCGCCAATCACGACGGCGGTCACCAGCTGGGGGTTGTCGAACACCGATCCGTAGGCGTGGGCCAGGGAATATCCGAGCTCGCCGCCCTCGCTGATGGAGCCGGGGCTTTCCGGGGCCGCGTGGCTGGGGATGCCGCCGGGGTAGGAGAACTGGCGGAACAGTTCAGCCAGGCCAGCCTCGTCATTGCCCACGTGCGCATAGATTTCGGAGTACGTTCCCTCCAGCCAGGCATTGGCGACGACGGCGGGACCGCCATGGCCGGGGCCGGCAACAAAGAGCATCTCGAGGTTGTCGCGGCGGATTGCGCGGTTCAGGTGGGCATAGACGAAGTTGAGTCCAGGGGTGGTGCCCCAGTGGCCCAGCAGGCGGGACTTGGTGTCCTCCGCCTGCAGCGGTTCGCGCAGCAGCGGGTTGGAGCGCAGGTAAATCTGGCCTACCGAAAGGTAATTGGCCGCCCGCCACCATTTGTCGACGAGTTCGAGTTCTTCCTGGGGAAGGCCATTCTGCTGCGCTTCATCCTGCATCTCATCCTGCCCAGTGCTGCCGGCCATAACCATCCTCACCTCGGGTGTGCCGCTGCAGGCGGCCGTTCCCCCATCGCAACAGATGAAGGGGCAGGCAGGCAACCCCCGCCGTCGAACCTTGCCCTGTGGGCCGTGGGCACCTGTAGGATACTAAGCAAGCTTAGTTTTCGCTGCGGCGAAGGCTGGGAACATCAAATGTGGGGAGATCAAGACATGCCAGCCGAAGACGATGTTGTAATTCCCGGGGTTCCGTCCAGCGAGCCTCCGGCGCTTGAGGAGCCCACGACGCCTCGGGAGCCGTTGCCGCCAAAGCCGGACCAGCGCGCTCCCGAAGCCGTGTCCCCCACGGGCAGCCCGACCGGCGCGCCGGCCACCGCACGTGCCCAGTCCGGCCAGTACCTGACCACGGCCCAGGGGCTGCGGCTGCAGGATACGGACCATTCCCTGAAGGCCGGGGCGCGCGGTCCCATCCTTCTGCAGGACCATCATCTGCGCGAAAAGATCACGCACTTTGACCACGAGCGGATTCCGGAGCGCGTTGTCCATGCCCGTGGAGCGGGAGCACACGGCGTGTTCCGTTCGTACGGGACGGCTGCCAAAGTCACGCGCGCCGGTTTCCTTGCCGCGGACGTGGAGACGCCTGTGTTTGTCAGGTTCTCCACCGTGCTTGGCTCCCGTGGGTCAGCCGACGCGGTGCGGGACACCCGGGGGTTCTCCACGAAGTTCTACACGGATGAAGGCACCTACGACCTGGTGGGAAACAACATCCCGGTGTTCTTCATCCAGGACGGCATCAAGTTCCCGGATGTGGTGCACGCGGCCAAGCCGCACCCCGACCGGGAGATTCCGCAGGCCCAGAGCGCGCACGACACGTTCTGGGATTTCGTGTCGCTCCACACCGAGGCGCAGGCCCACACCCTGTGGAACATGTCCGATCGCGGCATCCCCCGCTCCTACCGGACCATGGAGGGCTTCGGCGTCCACACGTTCCGTCTCGTCAACGCTGCCGGTGACACCACGCTGGTGAAGTTCCACTGGAAGCCCAAGCAGGACGTGCACTCGCTGGTCTGGGAGGAAGCCCAGATCATCAACGGTATGGACCCGGACTTCCACCGGCGCGATCTGGCCGACGCCATCGAGGCCGGCGCCTACCCGGAGTGGGAGCTCGGCATCCAGACCTTCCCGGACACCGAAGATCAGATGTTTGAGGGCATCGACCTCCTGGATCCCACCAAGTTCGTCCCCGAGGAACTCGCGCCCGTGCAGCCCATCGGGCTCATGACCCTCAACGCGAACCCCACCAACTTCTTCGCCGAAACCGAACAGGTGGCGTTCCACCCCGGGCATCTGGTGCCGGGCATCGATGTCACCAACGACCCCCTGCTGCAGGTCCGGCTGTTCTCCTACCTGGACACCCAGATTTCGCGTCTGGGCGGCCCGAACTTCGCGCAAATTCCCATCAACAGGCCGCACGCACCGGTCAATGACATGCTCCGCGACGGCATGCACCAGACGGCGGTCCATGGCGGTGCCGCGCCTTACCGGCCCAATTCGCTGGACGGCGGCTGCCCGTTCCTGGCCGGGCAGGACATGGGTGCGTATGTGGATGTGCCCGAGGCGGTTGCTCAATCCATCAAGGAACGGAGCAATCCGGCGTCCTTCGATGACCACTATAGCCAGGCCCGGCTCTTCTTCCGGAGCCTCAGCGCCGTGGAGCAGGACCATGTGGTCCAGGCGTACACGTTTGAGCTCGGCAAGTGCTTCGAAACCGCCGTCCGTGAACGCCAGCTCCAGGCTTTGGCCAACATCGACGCCGCACTGTGCGCCGCCGTTGCCGCCGGCCTGGGGATGCCCGCCCCGGACGCCACCGAGCAGGTCCCGGACCGGGAGCCCAGCCCGGCCGTGTCCCAGGTGGGAGACACGTGGCCGGTTGCCGGGCGCGTGGTGGGCATCATTGCCGATTCCTCCAGCGACCTTGCCGAGGTGGAGGCTGCCCGCAAGGCGCTCGACGGCGAGGGCATGGTTCCGCTGGTCATCGCACCAACCGGCGGCACACTTTCCTCCGACGGGCTTTCGGTTACCGTGCAGCGGACCTTCCTCACGGCAAGGTCCACCGAGTTCGACGCGTTGATCGTCGCCGGGGGCAAGCAGCCCGGGCCTGACGCCACCGCCGGGCGCGACGCCAAAGCCGGGGAACCGGTTGGAGCCCCGGATCCGCGCGTGGCCCTCATGCTGTCCGAGGCGTACCGCCACGCCAAGGCCATCGGCGTCTGGGGCTCCGGCTCCGCCGTTCTTGAGGCGATCGGTATTCAGCAGGAAACGGTAGGCGTCGCTGCGGGAGACAACGCTCATGACGTGACCGCCGAGGTTTCCGGGCTGCTCGCCGCGCACCGCGCCTGGGACCGGTTCCCGGCAACCGGCGCAGCCGCCTCCGCGGAGCAGTAGCCGCAGCCTATTCACTGCCGCGTTCACCGCTGGGACCCGCATCGCACCTGATGCGGGTCCTCTGCGTTTTTACCGACGGCCCGGTTGTGGCCACGGTGGCTGACTGCGAAACCGGCCGTTTCGCCGTACCTACTTCCGGGTAGTGTGGACCCAGAATGTTCACCCTCACCATCAACCAGACGGACAGCCGGCGCGACGGCGACCAGGTTCCGCAACTGCTCAAGGCACTGCGGCACATCCCCGCGCGCCTGGATTTTGACCGGTCCGTGGAGGACGAGGTCCAGGGAATCGTCGACTGCCCGCACCAGGCGGTGGACGCCGGCCTGATCGCGCTCCGCAGCGGGCATTGGTACGTGGGCATCGGGGCAGGGCCGGTGGACGAGCCGCTGCCCAACCAGATCAAGGATGCATCCGGCCACGGCCTGGTCTACGCGCGCCGGGCGGTGGACCGGCTCCGCAACAGCAAGGAGCGCATCCCGGTTGCCGTGGAGGGGCCGCGGGCTGATGTAGCCCACGACGCCGAAGCCATCCTCCGGCTGCTGGGCCACATCGTGCGGGACCGCTCAGGGGCGGAATGGCGGGTGCTGGACCTGCTGACCCCCGGCGTTCGCGGGCAGCAGAAAGCGGTGGCGCAGGAACTGGGGATCACCACCCAGGCCGTCAGCAAAGCCGTGGCACGGGCGCAGTGGAATGAGGAATATGCCGCCCGGCCCGCTGCCGCCCGGCTGCTGGCCTTGATCCTCGAGGTGGGCTGACCGCTTCAGACGCGTGCCGCCGTCGTACTCGGTTTTTGCGCCCCTTGGACCCTTAGCCTCCGGTAGCCGCCATCACGGGCTCTCCGTTGAAGTACTCCAGCTTCCACCCGTCGACCGCATGGTGGTGCGCCAGGTTAAGCGCGGCGTTGTCCACGCTGGCCAGGGTCTGGCCGACGGCGCGGCTGAGGCTGACCCGCAGCAGAGTGCCATGGGTGACCACCAGGAGCCGCTGGCCCCGGAACTCCTCCGCCAGGGCTTCCAGAGCCGCAATTCCACGGTCTGCCGCTTCGTCTTCGCTTTCCGCACCCTTGAACCCGCCGGGCACGCGCAGCGCCTCCAGTTCCGGGCCGGCCTGCATTCCTTCGGCAGGGCCGAAACTGCGCTCGGTGAGTTCCGGGACACGGCGGGACACCGTCAGCCCGAGCCCCTCGGCAATGAGGTCCGCGGTTTCGGCGGCACGGCTCAGCGGCGAGGAGACTATGGCGTCCCATTCGTAAGGGGCAAGGACGGCGACGGCGTCACGCGCCTGGCCGCGTCCGACGTCGTTCAGGGGGATATCGGTTGCCCCCTGCAGCCGGCGCTCGGCATTCCAGTCGGTCTGGCCATGGCGGACGAGGGCGAACGTCGTAAGGGTCATGCCCCTATTCTGCCTTGGCCGAGCACTGCGCCTTGAATTCCCGCTTGCTCCATCAGTAATGGCCCCTAAAACGGGAGTTTAGGAGCCATATCTGATGGGGCAAACTGCTGGATTTTGCTCAGAGGAGGCTGCGCAGCACGTGGGCGGCGCCGTCGTCGTGCACGGAGTGGGTGACCTCGTCCGCTGCTGCCACTACCTCTGCCGGGGCCTGCCCCATAGCCACGCCGCGTCCTGCCCAAGTGAGCATCTCAATATCGTTCCGGCCGTCACCCACGGCAACGGTAAGGTGCTCCTCGAAGCCGAGCCGGACCCGGAGGTTCTCCAGGGCGCTGGCCTTGGTCACCCCTGCGGCGGCGATGTCCAGCCACGCGGTCCAGCCCACGGAGTAGGTGACCCCGGCGAGGCCCACGTGGTTGATGGCCTCGTTGAACTCCTCGGGCGTGTTCTCGGTGCTGAACACCACCACGCGGACGGCGGTGGACTCCAGCATGGTGTGGAAGTCGACACCCACGGCCTCGACGCCGAAGCTGGCGTCCTGGAACCGCTCTGTGGAGAGGAAGTTGCCGTCGGCGTCCTCCAGCGCATACTTGGCGGACGGGAGGCGTTCCCGGAGGGCGCGCAGGGCCGGGGCGGGATCGAAGGTAGCCTTGTGGATCACCTCGTAGCCGTTTTCCAGTTCGGGGTGGAGCCGGAGGGTCACGCCGCCGTTGCAGCACACCGCGTACCCACGCTCGATGCCGATCTTTTCGATAATGGGAAGCGTGGCATTCAGGGAGCGGCCGGTGGCGATCATCACCTCGTGCCCGGCGGCCACCACGGCCTGGGCGGCCTCGCGCACGCCCGGGGACATGTGGCCGTCGTGGTTCACCAGCGTGCCGTCCACGTCCAATGCGACCATGAACTTCTGGTCAATAGCGGTGAACTCGATGTTGTTCAGGGTGTTGTTCTTGTTGTTCTCTCGCCGGTCATCGTTGCCGGCGACTGAGGTTTCAGTCAGCGTTGTCATCCACATAGTGAACCAGACGTAACTGACCCGCGCTAGGACGGGGACCACAGGTTTATTGAACTGTTGATTAACTCGGCGGGTTTCCACATGCACTCCCCCTGCGGCAGGTTTCCCTTCGCCGTCATCTACGATACGCACCCGCCCGCGGACACCACACCCCCGAACGCGCCGGTGCAACGTCCATCAGCCGGTGCGAATATGAGCTGCCTGGTTGTCCACATGCGCCAACCGGCCCCTTCAATTGCCACTCATTGGCCGGTGACGATAAGGGCATGCACCTGATCTCCGCGCAGGACCTCCGCCGCACCACGGGGGACACCCGTTCACTCAGTAGGCGCTATGCGCAGGGTGAACTTGTCCGTGTCCGCAAAGGTGTTTATGCCGAAAAACGTGCATGGGTGTCATTGCCGCCGTGGGAAAGATACGTCCAGACCGTCCGCGCGGTGGATCTGGAGCTCCCGCAACCAACATTCTGCCTGCACACGGCCGCTGTCATTTGGGATCTGGAACTTCTCGCCGTGCCGGCATACATCCACGTCTCCGGGGCAACCAGAGGCCACACGGGCCGCAGGAAACCAACAACGTCCGCGGCACGGGACAGGTCCGGACAAACAGGAATCGAACACATCACCGCCTACGGCATCCACCGGCATTTCGCGAACGGAGCAGCAGTCCAACGAGGAGGACTGCTGGTAACCCCTCTTGCGGAAACAGTCATTGGCGTCATTTCGAAGGAGGACTTCACGGCCGGAGTGGTACTGGCAGACCACGCGATCAGCAGCCGCCGGGTTTCAGGACCTCCCGTGAGCAAGGACGAACTGTTCCAGGCTGCTTCCCCGATCCCCTCGGCCGCCCGCCGACATTGGGTGGCACAGGTGCTCGACTTCGCATCGCCACAGTCAGAGTCGGCTGGTGAATCGCTCAGCCGCGCCCAGATGCATCTGCTCGGCTTTCCGGCCCCCATGCTCCAGGCAAAGTTCCTGCAGGAAGGTTCGCTGCTCGCCCGGACCGACTTCTTCTGGCCCAAGTACCGGCTCATAGGCGAGTTCGACGGCGACGCCAAATACCTCAATGATGAATATCTGGGCACTCGAACAGCCCGCCAGGCCGTACTGGCGGAAAAGAAGCGCGAGGACAGGCTTCGGGCGGCAGGTTTCAGGGTTGTCCGGTGGGACTGGGCAACGGCGTCGAACCCTGTCCGCTTTGCAGCATGCCTCCGGCAGGCAGGGCTGCCAAGCAGCCGGAGCAGGCAACCGGGCACCCGATAACGGACAGTGCACCCCCGAACTCGGCGGTGCACTGTCCGTTCAAGGGTGCACCGCCCAGTTGCGGGTGCGCGCGAAGAAGAGACCCCTACAGGACCGGCAGGACCTCGAGGCCGCCCAGGTACTTCTGCAGCGCCTTGGGAACGTTGACCGAGCCGTCCGCGTTCTGGTGGTGCTCCAGCAGGGCCACGATCCAGCGCGTGGTGGCCAGGGTTCCGTTGAGGGTGGCCACGGCGCGGGTGCCCTTGGAGACCCCCTCCGCATTGACGATGCGTTCACGGATGTTCAGGCGGCGTGCCTGGAAGGTTGTGCAGTTGGAGGTGGAGGTCAGCTCGCGGTAGGCGCCCTGCGTGGGAACCCAGGCTTCGCAGTCGAACTTGCGCGCCGCGGACATGCCGAGGTCGCCGGCGGCGGTGTCGATCACCCGGTAGGGCAGCTCGCACTTGGCCAGCATCTCCTCTTCCCAGGCCAGCAGCCGCTGGTGTTCCGCTGCGGCCTCCTCAACCGTGGTGTAGATGAACATCTCCACCTTGTTGAACTGGTGTACGCGGATGATGCCGCGGGTGTCCTTGCCGTGTGAACCGGCTTCGCGGCGGTAGCAGGAGCTCTGGCCGGCGTAGCGGATGGGTCCGGCGGAGAAGTCCAGGATCTCATCGGCGTGGTACCCGGCCAGCGCCACCTCCGAGGTGCCCACAAGGTAAAGGTCGTCTTCGGCGAGACGGTAGATCTCGGCGTCGTGTTTTACATCGAAGCCGGTACCCTGCATGGTCTCCGGACGCACCAGGGTGGGCGTGATCATGGGAACGAAGCCGGCTTCGATCGCCTGGTCCATAGCCATCTGAAGCAGCGCCATCTCAAGCCGCGCTCCAACGCCCTTCAGGAAGTAGAAGCGGGCACCGGAAACCTTGGCACCGCGTTCCATGTCGATCGCGCCGAGCAGCTCGCCGATCTCCAGGTGGTCGCGCGGTTCGAAGTCCGGGAATTCGCGCGGCGTGCCGACGGTCTTGACCACCACGTAGTCGTCCTCGCCACCCTCGGGAACGCCGTCCTCGACGAGGTTGGGGATGGTGCGGAGCAGTTCTTCCTGCTTGGTCTGCGCGGCATCGGCTTCTCCGGAGGCTGCCTTGACCGAGTTGGCCAGCTCCTTGACCTCGGCCAGCAGGGCCTGCTTCTCCTCGCCCTTGGCCTTCGCCACCTTCTTGCCGAACACGTTCTGCTCGGCGCGGAGGTTCTCGAAGCGGAGCAGGGCTTCGCGGCGGGCGGAGTTCGCGGAGATGATCGCGTCCACCACTGATTCGTCCGCGCCGCGGGCGCGCTGGCTGGCACGGTACTTGTCAGGGTTTTCGCTGAGGTCTTTTACGTCGATCACCTGACAAGGGTATCCAATTCACCGCACGACGGCGGGCGTACGTCTCCGTGCCCCCTCCCGCCGCGTGCCGGGCTACTGTTGGAACACCATGAGCGACTGGATTCTCTACCTGCTGATTGCGGTGGCGCTTGCCTTCGCCACCTCCAGCTGGTGGGGGGTGCGTCGCCTCAAGGCGCTGCACGTTCGCAGTACCGTGGCCGGCGAGGCCTATGACTCCGGGCTGGCGCAGCAGCGCGTGGCAGTAGTCCTGAACCCCGTCAAGGGGCGGGCCGGGGAAGCCAGGGAAATGATTCAAAGAGCCTGCCTTGCCGCGGGGTGGGACGAGCCGGTCTTTTTCGAGACGACGGCGGAGGACCCCGGCTTCTCCCAGATGCAGGCCGCCCTGGCAGGGAAGCCCGACGTCGTCCTGGTGGGCGGCGGGGACGGAACGGTACGCGTCGTGGCCGAGGCCCTCGCACGCACCGATGTTGCCATGGGCCTGATTCCCCTGGGCACCGGCAACCTGCTGGCACGCAACGTGGACCTCGATGTGAACGACCTTCACGGCAACGTCCAGACAGCCCTTTTCGGCCGCCAGCGCTATATCGACACCGCCCGGATGGCTATTGAGAACTCGCGGACCGGGCACTACTCCGAGCACGTGTTCCTGGTCATCGCGGGCATCGGCATGGATGCCGAGGTCCTGGCCGACACCAACGCGGGGCTGAAGAAGGCCGTGGGCTGGCTGGCATACACGGAGGCCGGCGTGCGGCACCTCCCGGGCCGGCGCAAGAAGGTCTCCATCGCCCTGGACGGAAGCCCCGAGCAGATCCGTAACATCCGCAGCGTGCTGTTCGCCAACTGCGGCCTGGTGCCGGGTGGCATCGATTTCATCCCGCAGGCCATGATCGACGACGGCATGCTGGACGTGGTGGTCATGAGCCCGCGCAGCGCCATCGGCTGGCTCCTGATGTACGTGAAAATCATGTTCAAGCACAGCGGAAAGCTGCCCATCATGACCGTGTACCGGTCAACCAGGGTGGTCATCAAGTGCCCCGAGCCGATGCCTACACAGCTCGACGGCGACACGTCCGGGGAAGCGACGCAGCTTACGGTTCAGGTGGAGCCCCGGTCGCTCCTGGTCCGGGTGAAGGGGCAGGTACAGGTCAGTGGGGCAACCGCGCGGTAACAGACGGCAAAAGCGGCGCCGTGGTGGAACGCCGGAATGACGCGGGGCCGTGATACGGCCGCGGTCAGGCCCCGGATTCCTTCTCCGCCTGAGCGCCTTGTTTGCCAGCGGCAGGGGCTTCCTTGGCAGCGGCATGTGCTTCGGACTGTTCGCGGATCATGGCCTGCTCCTCTTCGAAGCGCAGGCGGTCGGCGCGGTCTGCGTCGTCCCCGTCCCAATCCTGGTTGTCCGCCGCAGGCTTGGGGTTGACGATCATCCCCTGGCCGTCGTTGTCATTGCTGCTGGTCATGACCCGCTCCCTTCATCAGGGGCCATACCCCGTGTGGATCAGGCAAGCATACGCATTGACCACAGCCCGCGGAAGTACTTCGAGAGGCATTTGCCTACGCTGTGCGCGAAGCTTCGGAACCGCTTTCACCTGCGACGGATTCCGCGCCGAGTATTGATTGGACCCAGGTATTCGCCGCCGAAAAGGCTGCATCGGAGGTGTGAGCAGCGACCGGCGTCACCTGCTTATCGGCCCTGGGGTATGAGCCCAGGAAGCGGGTTCCCGGGCTGATGCGGTGCAGCCCGGCGAGCGCATCCCCCACCCGCGCTTCCCCGGCGTGGCCGTCGGCGTCGATACTGAAGAAGTAGTGGCCCAGGTACTGCCCCGTGGGCCGGGACTCAATCCGGCTGAGGTTGACGCCGCGGCTGGCGAACTGGTCCAGGATCTCCATCAACGCGCCCGGGCGGTCCTCCGGAAGCGGGACCACAACCGTCGTCTTGTCCGCTCCGGTACGCGCCGGGAGCGCACCGGGCCGGCTGACCAGGATGAAGCGCGTCACGGCTCCGGGATTGTCGCCAATGTCCTCTCCCAGCACTGACAGCTCCGGGTGCTCCCGGGCCACGAGCGGGGCGCAGATTGCGGCGTCGTAGGTGCAGTCCTGTTCCAGCAATCCGAGTGCGGCCGCAGCAGTTGATGAGCCAGGCACATATTCCGCTTCAGGTATGTGCTTATCCACCCACAACCGGCACTGGGCCCAGGCATGGCCATGGGTCGAAACCCGCCGCACCTCTTCCAGCCCTATGCCGGGCCGGGCTACCAGGACAAAGCTGATGGGAACCAGGACCTCGCGGATGATGCGCAGTTCCTCGCCGGAGGCGATTGCATCCAAGGTGGCGGTAACTCCGCCCTCAACCGAGTTCTCGATGGGGACCATGGCGGCGTCTGCTGATCCGTCGCGCACCCGGTCGAGAGCTGCGTTGACGTTCGAGGCCGGGACCCTGACGGCCTGGAGCGCGTCCGGCACCTGCAGGAGGGCAGCCTCGGTGAAGGTGCCTTCCGGGCCCAGGAAGGCGTAGGTTCGGGAGCTGCCGGGCACTAAAGGACCAGCGGCTTAAGTCCGTTGTCCGAGACCAGGGGCTTGCCGGATTCCAGCCACTGGTCCATGCCGCCGGAGACGTTAATGGCGGTGTAGCCCTGGCCGGTAAGCCACTGGGCAACGCGGAAGGACCGCCCGCCCGTGCGGCAAATGACGTAGAGGTCCTCATCCGGATCGAGTTCCCCGAGCCGGGCCGGGATCTGGTCCATGGGGATGTGGAGTGCGCCGTCGGCGTGCCCTGCAACCCACTCGTAGTCTTCCCGGACGTCCAGGATCACTGCGTCGGCGGGAACGTCGTGGACGGGGACGGTATCGAAATCGCTCATCGGAGTCCTGTCTTGGCGGGATCAGAGTTCGCTTTAAGCCTAGCCCTTCCGCCCCTTGGTACCCCGAAGGGGCCGGAAAAGCCGCGGGTTAGGCTGGTTGAACCCAAGGAGGTTTGCATGTCCCAAAAGATCGCTGCCCACACCGGGGCACCGGCAGGCCCCGGCCGCAGCACGGAACCGGCGGCCAGGCCACAAGCGGTCGCGCGTTTACATGGCTGAACTCCACGAACTCCCGGCACTGGTCCTGCGCGGGCTCCTGCGGAGCGGAACGGTGTCTGCAGTGGAAGCAGCCACCCATTTCCTGGCGCGGACTGAACAGCAGAACCCCCTCCTGGGCGCCTTCATCACCGTGACTGCGGACCAGGCCCTGGAGGAGGCCCGTGCGGCGGATGCCCGGTACGCAAGCACCGACGCCGGGGACCTGCCGATGCTGCACGGCATGCCGCTTGCCTTCAAGGACCTCACGGACGTCGCGGGCGTGGTGACCACGCACGGCAGCGCCGCGCTGGAGCACAAACCCGTTCCCGTCGACAGCCCGCTGGTGGCCCTCTTCAAGGACGCCGGCGTGACCACGCTGGGCAAGACGCAGGTGCCCGAATTCGGACTGACTGCGTACAGCGAAAACCGCATCGCACCGCCGTCGCGCAATCCCCACGCACCCAGCAGGAGTTCCGGAGGATCCTCCGGCGGCAGCGCCGCTGCGGTGGCGGCAGGGTTGCTGCCTTTCGCCCCAGGGACCGACGGCGGCGGGTCCGTCAGGATTCCGGCAGCCGCTTGCGGCCTCGTGGGGTTGAAGCCGGGCCGGGGCCTCGTGACGGCCGGAGAAAGCGCGGGCGATCCCGCCCGGCTGGTGGTTCCCGGCCCCCTCGCCCGGACCTCAAAGGACGCGGCACTGATGATGGACGTCCTGGCACCGGGGCACGACTACCTCAGGGCACTGCAACAGGAGCCGCCGCGGCTGCGGATTGGGATCACGCAGGACAGCCCGTGGTCAAGCACTTTCCCCTTCACCGTGGAGCAGGAGGCCCTGGACGCGCTCCTCGCAGGCGTTACCCTCCTGGAGCAGGCCGGCCACGTTCTTGGTGATGCCGCCATCCGCTACGACAACCGCTACCCGGACGCTTTCACCACGGCCTGGACCGCGGGGGTGGGTGCGGCCAGGATCAGCCCCACCCGGGAGGCTTTACTGGCGCCCCTGACCAGGACCTTCCGGCGGCGGGCCCAGCAGCGCAGCCCCGCCAAGCTCGCCGAGGCGCTTGCCTTCCTGCGGCAGTTCCAGCATGACACTGTGGCGCAGTACGCCCAGTGGGACCTGATGCTGATGCCCACGCTGGCGCAGACGCCGCGGCCCGTGGGCTGGTTTACCGGCACATCCCACGGAAGCGACCGCTGGCCGGCCGCTGATTGGCCCGGGGATGCCGACGGCGACTACCGGAAACAGTGCGAATATGCGCCATGGTCCTCCATGGTGAACGTGTGCGGACTGCCGGCCATCACCCTTCCCGTGCTCTGGACGGGAGGAACCGCCGGTAGCGGGCTGCCCATGGGGATCCAGCTGGTGGGTCCCATGGGCTCGGAAGCCCTCCTCCTGCAGGTGGCGCACCACCTGGGCTATTAGGAAAGCCGCCTTATTGGGAGGCTGGCCGGCAAGGCTGTTGACCTGAACCTAACGCCCCCTTAACCCGCTGGTAACCCTGGCCGCGCACACTGGAAAGGCACGATTCAGCAGTCTCCATCCGCCCTCCCCCGACGAGGAGTTGCCCCACCATGAACGCTGAACAAGCTGCGGCGAGCGCCGGACCCACAGAGACCGTCGACGGCGAACGGCCGGACCTGAGCAATTCCAACGTCAGGGAGGACCTGGCCATGGCCGGCCGCTGCGCACTGGTCCACCTGCCCACGGGCCGGACCTGCCTCCTCCCCCTCCGCCATCAGGGGCCCTGCGAGTTCCACCGCCCCCAGGAGGCGCAGGACGTGGTGTCCAGCAGAGACTGACAGCTTCCGGCGCTGCTCTCTCGACTCCCGCGCCCGCCAGGAGGACGATTAAAGGGCAGTCACCTAAGGAGGTCTGTGATGTGCTACGCATCGAGCAAGGACTTCGGGTGGGGCGTAAGGAAGGAAACCCAGCGTCGCCCTGAAGCGGAACCGGCAACCCCTGCGGAACCTCCGGAGGAGCCGGTCAAGGCACAGAATTTCACGTTCTGGGCCTTCCCCAACTGGCGCAGGACGCCTGCGCCGCGCACCCCCTCCGCCGAAGCCGACAAGGACCAACGGAGCAGGGAGAGGGTCTGACGTCCGGGCAATCACCCGGGCAGAAGTCAGGAATGAACGGAAGGGTTCTCGTGGAGGGCCCTTCCGCCACGTTCCCCGCGGCCTGTCCATAAATCAAGCAGCACCCGGAATCAGGCGAGGCGGGCCGGTCGTTGTGCTGTCCCACCAGGCCGTCTATGGTTGAACCATAAGCATGCTTAGCATTCTGGGAAAGGGGACGAGCATGAGCGCAGGACAGTACACTCCGGGGCCGGACCGCCAGCCGGAAACGGACACGGGCACTTCGGCTTCAAACGCAGCCCGGCCGGCGGCAGACCGCGCAGCCTACGGCAACGCCCCGTCCTACTCAACGGGTGAGCCGGGAACACCTGCCACCGCAACCACCCCCGCCCCCAGGGCCAGCGGCGCCCCGGAACGCAAGGTCACGCGCACCGGAGTCATCTGGGCAGCCGTGGTGGCGGCCCTGGTGCTGCTGATCCTGCTGATCATCTTCATCCTGCAGAACCAGGAACTGGTCCTGGTGAAGTTCCTGGGCTTCGAAGGTTCCGTCCCGCTGGGCATGGCATTGTTCATCGCCGCCGTGACCGGCGCTGTCTTTGTGGCAGTGGCGGGCGGCGCGAGGATCCTGCAGCTGCGCCGGAACGCCCATCGGTCCAGGGTCCAGCAGCGCAGATAGAGGCACCGGCCAATACAAAAGGCTATCCGGCAAGGGAAGGCGGCCGGCGATGGGCAGGGTCATCGTGATGAACCACGTGACGCTCGACGGCGTCATGCAGGGTCCCGGCCGGCTGGATGAGGATACGCGGGGCGGATTCAGCGACGGTGGCTGGGCGGTGCCGTACGCCGACCAGGCGACGGTGCAGAAGATGGGCGAACGGATGGGCCCGGACCACGCCTTCCTGCTCGGGCATAGAACCTACGGGCAGCTCCTCGAGTCATGGAACGCCCAGGGCGGGCCCTTCAAGGAGGCCCTGAACAACACGCCAAAGTTCGTCGCCTCAAGGGACCCGGAAACCAGGCTGGAATGGCCCAACTCCACCCTTTTGCACAGTGACGTTCCCGCGGCCGTAAAGGAACTTCGGGAAGGCTTCGCCTCCAATCTCGTGATCATGGGCAGCGGCGTACTGATCCGCGCGCTCATGGCGGCCGGGCAGATCGACGAATACCTGCTCATGATCCACCCGGTCGTCCTGGGCAACGGGCAACAGCTTTTCGCCGGCGGCGCCAAGGCCCGGCTGCGGCTCATCGAAGCCGGGCATACAAGCACCGGCGTCCTCCTGGCCTTGTATACCCCGGACAGGCCTGATTAGGGACGCCAGCTGGAGCATGGGGCCGGAGCAGGAGGCACCGGGAAACCCCGGCGCCTCCCGACTCCGGACCAGGCGTCAGCGAGCACCGAGGCTGGCGAACTTGCGGGCCCGGTCGGCCACCAGTTCAGGAACCGGAACGCCCGCCACGGAGGCCAGCTCGTACTCGATGGCCTGCGCCATCCGGCTGCAGAACTCGCGTGGCTCCAAAGAGGCATCACCGCGTTCATCCACGATGTGGTCCACCAATCCGTTTGCGTACAGGGCGGCGACGTTCACGCCCTGCGCCTGTGCCATGGCCGGCGCGAACGCGGTGGTCCGGTGAACGATGGCACTGGCGCCCTCGGGGGGCAGTGGAGAAAGCCAGCTGTGCTGGGCCGCAATGGTCCGGTCCGCCGGCAGCAGGGCCAGGGCCCCTCCCCCGGCGCCCTGGCCAAGCAGCACGGAGACCGAAGGCGATCCCAGCCCGATCAGTTCGTGCAGCGAGCGCGCAATCTCCCCCGCAAGCCCGCCTTCCTCCGCCTCCTGCGACAGGGCCGCACCCGCGGTGTCGATGACGGTGAGCAGGGGCAGGCGCAGCTCCTCCGCCAGCTTCATTCCCCGGCGTGCCTCGCGCAGCGAACCGGGCCCCATGCCGGCGGCGTCCTTCCGCAACGGCCGCGCGTGTCCCAGCACGATGCACGACTGGCTGCCGAAGCGGGCCAGGGCCAGCAGCAGCCCCGGGTCCTTCTCCCCCTGCCCCGTCCCGTTCAAGGGCAGCGCGTCGACGGCGCCGAATTTCAGCAGCTGGCGCAGGTCGGGCCGCCGCTGCTGCCGGGAGATCTCGATGGACGTCCAGGCATCAACGGTCGAAGGCCGGATATTTAGGGTCTCGGGCGGGGCAGGCACCGCTGCGGCCGCGCCTTCCTTCGCGGAGAGGATGTCCAGGGCCCGGCCCACGAGGTCGGCCAGGTTGCCGGGTTCCACCACGCCGTCGATCAGTCCCTTGTGGAAGAGGTTCTCCGCCACCTGCACGTTCTCCGGGAACGGTTCGCCGTAGAGCGCCTCGTACACCCGCGGGCCCAGGAAGCCCAGCAGTGCGCCGGGCTCGGCCACGTTAATGTGCCCCAGGGATCCCCAGGACGCCATGACGCCGCCGGTGGTGGGGTGCCGGAGGTAGACCAGGTAGGGAAGCCCGGCCTGGCGATGGGCCCGGACGGCGCCGGTGATCTTCACCATCGACAGGAACGCAAGCGTCCCTTCCTGCATCCGTGTCCCCCCGGACGCAGGGCCGGCCAGCAGCGGCAGGCCCTCCGCGGTGGCGCGTTCGACGGCGGCAACAATCCTCTGTGCCGCCGCGTGGCCTATCGACCCGGCCAGGAAGGAGAATTCGCTCACGATCAGCGCCACCCGGCGGCCGCGGATGAGGCCCGCACCGGTGATCACCGACTCGTCGGCGCCGCTGCGTTCGCGGGCCCTGGCCAGGTCGCGGGCGTACTCCTCGGACAGGACCGGCTGTTCCGGCTCCGTGTCCCAGGAGATGAACGAACCGGGGTCCACCACCGCATCCAGCAGTTCGGTCGCTTTCAAGTGCCGCACCTTCTCCGCCGTCGCCACGTTATTCTGCCCCGGGAGCCGCGGAAGCGAGCCCCAGCCACTCCCGGATTGCCGGCCCGTCCTCGTTGAGCAGCGGCGGGGCGTCGTGGTGCTTCACCGTGGTTTCCGCTGCGTCGCCGGGGGCGAAGAACCGCAGCGGCGGGCCGGGCAGGCTCACCTTTCCGAGCAGTGGATGCTCAACATCCACTACCAGCCCCTGGGACGCCACCTGCTCCCAGGCGTACACCTCCTCCAGCGAGCGGACCTTCCCTGCCGGGATCCCGGCGTCGTTCAGTTTTTGCAGCAGTTCCTCCGCGCCGTACGCGGCGAAAGCGCCTTCGACGGCGGCAATCACCGCGGCGCGGTTCCGCACTCTTTCGGCGTTGCTGGCAAAGCCCGGGGCGGCCGGGTCCAGGCCGAATGCCGCGGCGAACGATTGCCAGAGCTTCTCGCTGCCCACGCTGATCTGGACACTCCCGTCCTTGCAGTTGAACAGGCCGTACGGGGCGATGGACGGGTGGTGGTTGCCCTGGGCCTGCGGAACCTCACCCGCGATGGTGGTCCGGGTCCCCTGGAAGGCATGGACCCCAATCAGGGAGGCCAGCAGCGAGGTCCGCACCACCTGGCCCTGCCCGGTCCTGTTCCGCTCCACCAGCGCCGCTAGCACGCCGAACGCTCCGTTCATGCCGGAGAGCAGGTCGGCGATGGGGACGCCCACGCGCTGGGGGTCGTCCGGCCCGGATCCGGTGAGGGACATCAGGCCGGCCTCGCCCTGCAGGATCTGGTCGTAGCCGCTGCGCTGGGACTCGGGCCCGTCATGGCCAAAGCCGGTGATGGACAGGATCACCAGGCGCGGGTTGAGCTCATGCATGGCGGCGGTGGAGAAGCCCAGCCGGTCCATGACGCCGGGCCGGAAGTTCTCGATCACCACATCTGCCCGCTCCAAAAGCCCGCGCAGCACCTCCTGGCCATCGGCGCTCTTCAGGTCCAAGGTGATGGATTCCTTGTTGCGGTTGCAGGACATGAAGTAGGTGGACTGCAGGTCGTCCTCCGGGCCGACGAAGGGCGGTCCCCAGCCGCGGGTGTCATCGCCCGTACCCGGGTTCTCCACCTTGATGACGCGGGCGCCGAGGTCCGCCAGCATCATGCCGGCGTGCGGTCCGGCCAGGGCCCGGCTGAGGTCGACGACGGTGTGCCCGGCCAGGGGGCCTTGGCGGTTCTCGGTGCTCATGTTCTGGTTTCCTTTCTAAAAAACAGGCGGTGTTGGGGTGCGGTGGCGGTTAGAGCCAGCCGGGGACCACCAATGCCAGCCATGCCAGGACGGGTCCGGCCACAATGACGATTCCGCTGTAGCCGAGGATCCGCTTGTAGAACTGGTCCTTGTCCACGCCCTCCGGGGCGTTGGCGAGCACCAGCGCGCCGTTGGTGGAGAACGGCGAGACGTCCACGATGGTGGCGGAGACGGCGAGGGCGCAGATAACGCCCACGGCGCCGATTTCGCCGGTGGACAGGAAGGGGACGGCGAGCGGGATGAGCGCTGCCAGGATGGCCGTGGAGGAGGCGAAGGCGGAGACGATGGCGCCGATGAAGCAGATGATGAGGGCTGCCAGCAGCGGCATTCCCATTCCTGCTACGCCGCTGGACACGAACTCGATGGTGCCGGCTTCCTCCAGCACACCGACGAACGTCAGCATGCCGCAGATCAGCAGCACGGTGGACCAGCTGATCTTGTTGATGGCGCCCTTCTGGGCTGCGGGCGAGACCAGCGCCAGCACGATGGCGATGGTGATGGACACGAAGCCGACGTCCATCTTGAAGCCGAGGGCCACGACGGCCAGCACGATCAGGCCGGCGATGGTGACCAGTTGCGGGATCCGGTCTTTGCGCTCCTTGGTTGCAGCAATGCCGTCGCCGGCGGGGTCCCGGGGGCCGTACATGCCGGAGCCAAAGCCTTTGAAGGGTACGTCGCCGCCGGGCGCCTTGGCGCCGACGCTGACGGCCATCCGCGCCTCGGCCGCCTGCTCCACGAAGTGCCCTACCTTGGAGGACATCAGGTTCTTGCCACCGAGGACCACGAAGAGCACGAGTGCAATGACCAGGTTGAAGATGAGGCTTGAGAGGAACAGGGCCGTGGGGCTGAAGGCGAGGTCGGTCTTGGCCAGGATGCCGTTGACCGTGACGCCGTAGACCGCGATGGGCGAGAAGCCGCCGGCCTGGGCGCCATGGATCACCATCATGCCCATCAGCAGCGGACTGATCTTGTACTTGCCGGCAAAGCTCAGGGCGATGGGGGCAATGATGGCGACGGCGGCGGGAGACAGGGCGCCCACGGCGGTGATCACTGCGGTGATGGCGAACATCACCCACGGAATGAGGGCCACGCGGCTGCCCACCAGCTTGACCGCGCCGCGGACCAGCAGGTCAATGGTGCCGTTGTTCTGCGCGATGGCGAACAGGTAGGTGACTCCGACGATGGTCAGGAACAGGCCACCGGGGAAGTTGGCCAGGATTTCGTTGGTGGACATGCCCAGCACCACGGCGCCGAGCAGGAAGGCGCCCACGAACGCGAGCGCGCCCATGTTGAGGGGCAGGACGGTGGCGAGCAGGAACATCGCCGCCAGGATGATGATCGATAAGACAGGAGCGGACATCGTTGGTTCTCCATTGGGGTGCGAGGAGTGTGACGTGAGTTACTGGCTCACTGGACTAGCCTCTTAGACAGTGAGTCTATCTGTCAATAGACGAAGCAGGTATCCTGATCCGGTACGTCCGAGGGAGGGCTTTGTGGAGAAGACAGCACGGCTGGGCCTGGAGCGGGTCTCGCGCCCGCGCCTTTATGAGCAGCTCGTGGAGCAGATCCTTGCCTACATCGAGTCCGCCCACCTGAAGCCCGGGGACCTCCTTCCGGCGGAACGCGACCTCGCCGAGCGGCTTGGGGTTTCCCGCGCCACCCTGGCCCAAGCGCTGGTGGCCCTGGAGGTGCTCGGCGTGATCGACGTCCAGCACGGCACCGGGGCCGTCCTGGCCCGGCGGCCCAGCGTTGCCTCGGTGGTCAAGGGCCTGCGCGAGCACCAGAGCCGGCTGCCGGAAATCGTGGAGGCCCGCAGCACCCTTGAAGTGAAGCTGGCAGCCTTGGCTGCAGAACGCAGGACCGACGCAGACCTTGCCGCCATCGACAACGCTTTGGACGTCATGTCACAGGAAATCAACGACGGCGACCGCGGCGCCCAGGGCGACGAACTGTTCCACCAGGCCATCACCGCCGCGGCACACTCCTCAGTACTGGCGCAACTGATGGCCTTCATCGCCGAGATGATCCTGGAAACCCGGATGGAGTCGCTGGGCCAACCGGGGCGGCCCGAGCAGTCCCTCGCCTCGCACCGCAAAATCGCCGAGGCGATCCGCGCGCAGGACGCGGACGCCGCCGCGAGCGCCATGTTGGCGCACATCGAACTCGTCTCGGATGTGGAACTGCTCCGCTAGGCAGCAAAGCAACGCCCCGTTAGACAACTCCCCGCCCCACAGACCAGTCCCCCCGCCCTTCGCAGGGGAATTGACCATCCGGTGGGGACTTTTGAGTACCGGGCTAAAAGGTGCCGGGCTAGAACGTGCCGGTATTCGACCCGGTGGTGGCCGCGACGGTCACGCCAATGATAAACAGCAGCCAGACTGCGCCGTAGCCCAGCAGGCAGAGGTAGCCCAACACCAGGCCGGTGATGGACATCCCCTTGCCTCCCGGTTCACGGCGCAGGGCCAGGTGGCCGGTGATGATGGCGGCGAACTGGGGAAGCAACAGCCAACCCATGATCACCGAGGCGATTCCGCAGACCATGCTGGCGATGCTCAGGGTCTTCGGCTCGACAGCCCTGCCGTAGTACGGCTGGCCAAAGTACTGGGGCTGGCGATACTGTCCCTCGTTGTACTGGCCGTACTGGCCCTGGTTGTACTGGGACTGGCCGTACGGCGGTTGCCCGTAGGGGGACCCCTGGTTCTGGGCCGGCGGCTGGTAGCCGGGCCATGGTGAAGAACCGCTGCGCTGGTAGTCAGGTCCCTGGGATGGCTGGTTGCTCATGATTTCTCCCCTGTAAATCTGGCTACAGCCTACTTCAGTGCAGCGCCAGGCGGATGGCCAGGACCACCATCAGCACACCGATGGCCCCGTCGATCCACCGCCAAGTGCGAGGACTGCTGAGCACTCCCGCCAAGGCCCTGGCCCCGTACCCCAGGCCGGAGAACCACAGTACGCTCCCGGTCACCGCGCCGGCGGCAAAGATCCAGCGCAGGTCCGGGCTCTGCTGGTTGGCCAGGCTGCCCAGCAGCACCACGGTGTCCAGGTAGACATGGGGGTTGAGGAAGGTCAGGGCCGCGGTGGTGGCAAGCACCGAATTCTTCGACCGGGGCGCCTGCTCGGCCAGGGCGGAGGGCTTCACCGCAGCCACGAAGGAGCGCACCGCAAACCACAGCAGGTAGGCGGCCCCCGCCCAGCGCAGGACTTCCAGCACCTCCGGGAAATGGGTGACAACCGCTCCGATGCCCGCGGTCCCGCCGACAATCAACAGGGCGTCGCCGGCCATGCACACGGCCACCACCGCGCCGATGTGCTCCCGGCGGATGCCTTGGCGCAGCACGAAGGCGTTCTGTGCACCGATGGCCACGATCAGTGCCAGGCCAGTCAGCATTCCGGTTATTCCTGCGGTCCACATAGGTACGACGGTAGGATCCTGTGCGATATGCAGGCAAATAACGGATTCTTGGGAATCATTAGGATTGCTTCATGAATTTGGAGCATCTGAAAGCGCTTGTGGCAGTTGTCGACGAAGGGACGTTCGAGGCAGCAGCTGACCTGCTTCGGGTCACCCCCTCTGCGGTGAGCCAGCGGATCAAGGCCCTCGAAGCCTCCGTGGGCCAGGTCCTGGTACGCCGCCGGCTGCCCTGCACCGCTACCGACGCCGGTGCCCTGCTGCTGCGGATGGCCCGCCAGGTGCAGGTACTGGAGGCGGAGACCTCGGCAGCGCTAGGTTCGGGACTGAACATCCGGGCCCATCTGCCGATAGCCATCAATGCGGATTCACTGGCCACCTGGTTCGTCCCCGCCCTGCACCAGGCCGCAGGCTGGGAGGACTCCACCATCGATCTCCACGTGGAGGACCAGGGCTACAGCAGCCAGCTGCTCCGCGACGGCGACGTCATGGGGGCCGTGACCTCGGACCCTGTTCCCGTGAGCGGCTGCCGGGTGGAGCTACTGGGCTCCATGCGGTACATCCCGGTAGCTGCCCCGGAACTGCGCCAGCGCTTTTCCACCTCCCGGGACGTGGACTGGGCGGCGATGCCGGTCCTGAAATTCAATACGAAGGACGACCTGCAGCAGCAGCTG
Source organism: Arthrobacter sedimenti (assembly GCF_042652025.1). Classification (NCBI taxonomy): domain Bacteria; kingdom Bacillati; phylum Actinomycetota; class Actinomycetes; order Micrococcales; family Micrococcaceae; genus Arthrobacter; species Arthrobacter sedimenti. Next base: position 134,026 of record NZ_JBHSDQ010000006.1, read on the forward strand.
CTCGCCGCAAGAGACGTGCAGCAGCTTCCGCCCACGCACACCGTGCCGTCCTCCCAGGGATTCCTCGCCGCGGTCACAGCCGGGCTGGGCTGGGGCATGATCCCGGAACTCCAGCTCACCGATGAGCTGGCAAACGGCGCCCTTGTCCGGTTGGAGGACACTGCCTACCAGGATGTGGGGCTCTACTGGCAGGCCTGGACGCTCGATTCCGAGCGGCTCAACCGGCTCAGCGAGGCAGTGCGCAGCGCCGCCAAAGACCACCTGCGGCCCGGTGATCCACAGGAAGCTACCGGCCCAAGTAGGGCAGGATATAGACGGCGAAAATAACGAAGGCCGCCAGCAGGGCCAGTTTCCCTCCGCTGGTACTGCCGTGCTGCTGCGCTTTGCCGTTCCGGCCGTGGCGGACGGGTCCCCCGGGGGTTCCTGCCCGGTGTCCCGGAGCCGCCTGCCGGCTTTCCGCGGACTTTCCTGCCGGCGTTCCCTTTGCAGTTCCCTTCGCAGGCAGGGCCCGGCCGGCCGGGTGCCTCGACACACTTCGGCTCCGGTCCGCGTCCTCGCCTGAACCCGGCTTTCCCCGCGGGTTGGCCGAGGGGCCGGCGGGCGGAAGTGCTCCAGCCGGCCGCACCACGGTTCCCGGCCGCACGTTCCGAAGGGCAGTGATGCCCGGCTCCTGCTCATGGGTGAGCTGCTGGCCCAGGTGCGCGTACACACCTACGACTGCTTGCTGGTCGAGTACCTCCGGGAGCGCTTCGATGGCTCCCACCAACCGCTGGAAACCGGCCACGGCAACGTCCGAGTCGGTCACCCCGAACAGGTCCGGCTGCGCGGCCATGCAGATGAGCGGCCGTACCAGCCTGCGGTGCGGCGGAGCGAGCACGGAAGCCACGGCGGCACATTGGGCCAGCGCGCCTTCCACGGCCTGGGTCCGGGCGTAGCGGCCCTGCCAGAGTACGCCGGACGCCACGCGGACTTCTCCGGTCCAGTTCTTGGAATCGACCACCACCACCCCGCCGGGACCCACCAGGACGTGGTCCAGGTTTGCCTTGGGGCGGCCCGGCCAATGGACATCGTGCAGCACGTACCAGCCGCGCGGCACCAGCTCACGGAGCTTGTCCGCGACCACCCGCTCCCCCACGGCCCCGGCGTCCCACGACTTCGTGGAGCGTTCGGCCTGGTCGAGCCGGCGCTTCAGCCGCGCGACGCGCTCGGCCGCCAGCCTGGACTGCTCCGCTGCCCCGTCTCCTGCCCCCATCGGACGTCCCCGTTTCCTTGCCGGAACGGACCAAGGCGGCAGGCCGCCGTCGTCCGTTCCCCTCGCTTGTTTTCGTGGAATTTTTCCGAAATTAGCAGTGCGGGAAAGGCCCGGTATATAGGTACTTTCGGGCCCGTGTACTCAGGCGGACTACTTGGGTGCGGGCGTCATGCCGTGTCACAGGGTCCGGATTTTGGGCGGGTCGTTTTGCCTCCTGCCAGATTCTGGCATGCTGGAGCCATGGCTAGCCGCGCGGGCACAGTTGCCCAACCCCAGGACCTTGTTGACATCACTGCGCTCCTTGACGCGTATTACGACATCACTCCGGACCTTGGTGATCCCGGCCAGCGCGTGGTGTTTGGAACATCCGGCCACCGCGGTTCCAGCCTCAAGGCCTCCTTCAACGAGCAGCACATCGTGGCCATCACCCAGGCGATCGTTGAATACCGCGCGGCGCAGGGCGTCACCGGCCCGCTGTTCCTGGCCAAGGACACGCACGCACTGAGCGAGCCGGCGCAGAACTCGGCGCTGGAGGTGCTGGCAGCCAACGGCGTAGAGGTCCTGGTGGACGCCCGCCACGGCTACACCCCCACCCCGGCGCTGAGCCACGCCATCCTCACCTACAACCGCAAGGCCGCGCCGGGTGCACCGCAGGCGGACGGCATCGTGGTCACCCCCAGCCACAACCCGCCGGCCGACGGCGGCTTCAAGTACAACCCCCCGCACGGCGGTCCCGCGGACTCCGACGCCACGGGCTGGATCGCCAACCGCGCCAATGAGTTGCTGGAAAACGGCTTGCGCGGCGTAAAGCGGATCCCGCTGGCAGACGCCCAGGCGGCGGACACCACCGGCAAATTCGACTTCCTGAGCAGCTACGTGGACGACCTTCCGTCGGTCCTGAACCTGGACGCCATCCGCAACGCAGGCGTCCGGATCGGTGCCGACCCCATGGGCGGCGCCTCCGTTGACTACTGGGGCGAGATCGCCGAGCGCCACCACCTGGACCTCACCGTGGTGAACCCCACCGTGGACCCGCAGTGGGCGTTCATGACCCTTGACTGGGACGAGAAGATCCGCATGGACTGCTCGTCGCCGTCGGCCATGGCCTCGCTGATCCAGCGCATGTCCGACGCCGCGGCGTCCGGCCAGCCCGCCTTCGACGTGGCCACAGGCAACGACGCCGACGCGGACCGGCACGGCATCGTCACCCCCGACGGCGGCCTGATGAATCCCAACCACTACCTCGCCGTGGCCATCGACTACCTCTACCGCAACCGCAGCGGCTGGAACCCGGCCTCCGTGGTGGGCAAGACCCTGGTGTCCTCTTCCATCATCGACCGGGTGGCGGAGAGCCTGGGCCGCAAGCTCGTCGAGGTCCCGGTGGGCTTCAAGTGGTTCGTGCCCGGCCTGCTCTCGGGTGAAGGGGCGTTTGGCGGCGAGGAATCCGCGGGAGCGTCCTTCAACAAGCTGGACGGCACCGTGTGGACCACGGACAAGGACGGCATCCTGCTGGCCCTGCTCGCTTCCGAGATCACCGCCGTCACCGGCCAGTCCCCGTCCCAGCTGTACAAGGGCCTGACGGACCAGTTCGGCGCCCCGGTCTACGCACGGATCGACGCCGCGGCCACGCGCGAGCAGAAGGCGAAGCTGGGCAAGCTTTCCGCTGCGGACGTCACTGCCACGGAACTGGCCGGCGAAACCATCACCGCCAAGCTCACCGAGGCCCCGGGCAACGGCGCACCCATCGGCGGCCTGAAAGTGGTCACCGAGAACGCCTGGTTCGCTGCCCGCCCGTCCGGCACCGAGGACGTCTACAAGATCTACGCCGAGTCGTTCAAGGGCGAGGAGCACCTGAAGCAGGTGCAGGCCGAGGCCAAGGCCCTGGTGGACAGCGTCATCGCCTAGCTTTCACGTCCCGGCTCCACAGCCGGAGGATGCGCCGGATCGTGTGGTCGCCGTCGGGAGCCATGTCCACCAGGGCAATACGGTCAAGCACGACGGCGTCACCCGGGTGAAGGCGTTTAGCTTCAGTAACTGCGCTGGTTGGGTTGGTGCTGGCTTGGTTGGTTGCCGCCTGGTGGGACACGTGCGGGCGGTAGCCGGTCAAGGTGTGGTGCGGGGTGAGGATCCTGCCGCCCGCATCCGCCACCACCTGCACCAGCTGCTCGTGCAGTTCCTGCAGCGCTGGATGCGGTTGCACAAGGTTGACGGGGACGGAGCCGTTGCGGCCGAAGCCAGCGTCCTTCCCCACTGTCAGCCCCGCCCCGAGCGCGGTGGTGGCGGCAGCGGCGGCGAGCCCGGCGATGCGTTCGGCGACGTCCGCACTGTCCTGGCTGCCGGCGTCGAACCTCACCAGGGTGATGTGGAGCGGCCAGTCCGTCCGCGGGAAAACCTGGCCCTCAGCCACGGGCTCCACGAAGGCCACAAAGATCAGGTTCCGCATCGGCATAGCCCCAGTTTCCCACCCGCCCCTTAAACAGCGATGCTCTATCAGTTATGGTCCCCATTCCGGGTGGATAGGGACCATAACTGATAGAGCATCGGTGAGGTGCAGAAGTTAGACGGTGCGGACGGCCTCGTCGTAGGAGAACTTGGGCTTTGCCTCGCCCCAGGCCTCTTCACCGGGCTGGCCGATGTTGACCACCAGGAAGCTCTTCTGGTCGCCGGCCGGGAAGAATGCGGCGTCGATGGCATTGAAGTCGGCGCCGGTCATGGGGCCGGCGGCGAAGCCAAGCGAGCGGACGGCCAGAATGAAGTAGCCGGCCTGCAGGTGCGCGTTGTTGTTGCCGGTGGCGGCAGCCAGGGCGGGGTCGGCGTCGTACATCGCCTTGGGGGCGTTGTATCCGGGGAGGAAGCTGTCCCACTTACCGGCCCAGTCGGTGTCGAAGCTGAGGATCGCAACGAGCGGGGCGGAGGCGGTCTTGGCCTGGTTGCCGCGGGAGAGGGAATCCACCAGGGTGGCGCGGGCCTCGGGCGAGCGGACGTAGGTGACGCGCAGCGGCTGGGAGTTGAAGGCGGTGGGACCGAACTTGGTGAGCTCGTAGATGGCCTGGGCCTGTTCTTCGGTCACCTCGCCGGTGAAGGAGTTGGCGGTGCGGGCCTGGGCGAAGATGGCGTCCACGGCTGCCGAATCGATAACCGCTTCGTCATGGGCAATGGTCATTGGCTTACCTTTCGCTGTGCCGCCCGCCTGCCCGGGTGGCCTCTGTTGCTTTCCATAGTTGCAACTTCAAGTGCTTTCCTCCTCTTCCCGTGACGCCGGGTGACCTTGGACACAGCAGGGCTGCGCGAAAAACTTGGCGGTATTCTTGAGCGAGTTGATCTTCGCCCCCTCGCGGCACCCCCTGAAAGGCATTCCTTCCCATGAGCATGCTCGGAATCAAATGGAAGCTGCACGGCACCGGCAAAAACATCAAGCCCGGCCAGGTGGTGGCCCCGGATGAGCGGTTGGCGTGGCCGCTGACCGTCGGCGTTGGAATGCAGCACGTGGTGGCCATGTTCGGCGCCACCTTCCTGGTTCCCATCATCACCGGGATGCCGCCGGCCACCACACTGTTCTTCTCCGGCATCGGCACGCTGCTGTTCCTGGTGATCACCAAGGGCCGGGTTCCCAGCTACCTGGGCTCAAGCTTTGCGTTCATCGCCCCCATCACCGCGTCCCAGGCGCAGTTCGGCGTCCCCGGAGCCTTGGGCGGCGTGGTGCTGGCAGGCACCACCCTGGCCCTGGTGGGTGCGGTGGTGCAGAAGTTCGGCGCCGGCTGGATCAACCGGCTGATGCCGCCCATCGTCACCGGTGCCATCGTGGCGCTGATCGGCCTGAACCTGGCCCCCGCCGCCAAGCAGAACTTCGACGCCGCCCCCATCACCGCCCTGGTCACTTTGGTGACCATCATCCTGGTCAGCGTCCTGTTCCGCGGGATCCTGGGCCGGCTCAGCATCCTGGTCGGCGTGGTGGTGGGCTACATCGTGGCCATGCTCCGCGGCGAGGTGAAGTACGACAAGATGGACGCCGCCGCCTGGGTAGGCCTGCCGCACTTCCAGACCCCCGAGTTCCACATCGGCGTCCTGGGGCTGTTCGTCCCCGTGGTCCTGGTGCTGGTGGCGGAGAACATCGGCCATGTGAAGTCGGTTGCGGCCATGACGGGGCAGAACCTCGACGGCGTCTCCGGACGCGCGCTGATGGCCGACGGCGCCGCCACCATGCTGGCCGGCTTCGGCGGCGGATCCGGCACCACCACCTACGCGGAAAACATCGGCGTCATGGCGGCCACCAAGGTGTATTCGACGGCGGCCTACTGGGTGGCGGGCATGTTCGCCGTCCTGCTCAGCTTCTCCCCGAAGTTCGGCGAACTGATCGCCACCGTCCCGGCAGGCGTGTTGGGCGGCGCGGCCACCATGCTCTACGGCATGATCGGCATCCTGGGCGTGAAGATCTGGGTCCAGAACAAGGTGAACTTCTCCAACCCCATCAACCTGACCACAGCCGCCGTCGCCCTGATCATCGGCATCGCGGACTACACCTGGACCATCGGCGACCTGAAGTTCACCGGCATCGCCCTCGGTTCCGCTGCCGCACTGGCGATCTACCACGGCATGAAGGCGATTGCGAACGCACGGGGAACCGTGGCCGAACCCGAAACAGAACAGGGCGTCCTGCCTCCCGCGGCCAAGGCCGCGATGAAGGCAGCCGCGAAACGGGCACCGAAAAAGCGATAAGGCCCGAACGCCGCGGAGGGGCGGCTCCGGGGCTGCCCCTGTGGGGTGGACGAACATCAGGCACTACCTTTGGGGGACCATGCTTGAGAACACCGCACGTCCATCGCAGCCGCCACCGCCGGCAGCCCATCGCCACGTCCAACAGGCGGACCTGCCATCGGAGCAGATTTTCGTTTCTTCAACGCCAGGGACAGTCACAGGCTGCTATCCCTTGCGCTCATCGCCGCCCTGGCTGCAAGCGTCGTAGCGGCGATACTCTCAGCGTTTCAACCCGAATACGGGCTTCTGCTGGCCGTTCCCGCCGTGGTGGCGGGGTTCCCTGCGCTCATGGCTCTGGCCCGGGACGCCCGCAGGTCGTGACGCCCGCCTGGTAGAGGCGGGCGTCACGACCAGCGGCTCCGGCTTTGGTGACGCCAGGTGAATGGAAGCTAGGCCGCGTGCCCTTCCGGTGCGGGACCCCCAGCCATGCCAGTGGGCAGGCCCGCGACGGGGTGGCCCGGGGGGAACGGACCCGGACGGCCAAGGCCGAACACCGGACCGGGCAGCGGCCGCTTCGCTGCCAGGGAGTCGTCGGACTGGTGGGGACGCAGCCGCTTCAGCACCCACGGCACGAAATACTGCCGCGCCCACACCAGGTCCTCGGCCCGCGCCTGCGTCCACCCGTGCGCCGGAAGCGGCCGCGGCTGGAGCGGCTTGAGCGCGTGTGCCACGCCCAGGGCGTTGAGGGTGGCCACGGCAACGGAATGATGGCCCAGCGGGGACAGGTGCAGCCGGTCCGGGTCCCACATCAGCGCGTGCTGGAGCTCCGGCAGGCACCAGAGGTCAACCATGATGGCGTGGTGCCGGGCCCCGATCCTGTGCAGGTGCTCGTTGTAGATCGCCACGCGGCCGCGGATCTTGCCAAAGACCGGAGTATTCCCCCAGTCGGGGCCGGCGTACAGCAGCACCGTGGCACCCGTTGCGGCCAGGACGCCTACAGCCTCATCGATCTTTTCCGCCAGCTTGTCCGGGTCGCCGTGGCGGAACACGATATCATTGCCGCCGCCCGACATTGCAACCAGGTCGGGTTTGAGTTCCAGGGCCGGCGCCAGTTGCCCGTCGAGGATCTGCCTCAGCAGCATGCCGCGGATGGCCAGGTTGGCATAGGCGAAATCAGGCTGGCCGGCGGCCAGTTCCTCCGCCACCCGGTCGGCCCAGCCCCGCAGGCCGCCCAGGCTGTGCGGTTCGGGGTCGCCAATTCCTTCGGTGTAGGAGTCCCCCAGTGCGACGAACCGGTGCCAGGGGTGCCCGGCCGGTCCTCCCTCAATCGAACGCAGCTCCTGCTTCTCGATGGTCATGCCGTCCTCCCTTCTGCAGCGGACGGGGGTTCCTTCCCCGCCGCAGCGTCCTTGCGGGGCGACGTTCCGGTTGGAAAATCACGCCCCGCCGCCGACGGCCGCGGGAGTTCCGACACGCCGTCGTACGTTTCCTGCCGCAGCCCCGAAGGCTGCCCAGCCCCGCGGTCCATGCCGCTGGGGGCCACCACATTCAGTGCCGCGTCCCGGAGGTCCAGTTCGTGGTGCAGCGCCTGCGTCTGCAGGAACCGCAGCGCCCCCTCTCGGGTGAGTCCGTATTCGTTCATGAGGCTACGCACCGCAAGGTCCACCAGGACCAGGGAGCTTTGGACGACGGCGAGACCCGCCGTTGCTTCCGCGCGCCCGGCCACCCGGACCACAACACGCAGCGCCCGCGCCATCTGGCGCGCATAGCTTTGACTGTGCACCAGGTCGTCGCTGGTGAAGGTGTGCGGAGACGGCGCGTAAAGATTGATGGCAGCACTGGTGGCGCCCTCGGTGAGGATGGGGACCGAGAGCAGGGACTGCACGCCGTGGACGGCCGCGGCGCTGGAATACCCGGGCCAGCGCCGGTCCCGGCTCAGGTCCGACAGCAGGACGAATTCCCCGGTGCGCACGGCTTCCATCACGGGCCCATCGGCGAACGAGCATTGCTCCCGGTCCGCTTCGCGTGCCTGCTCGGTGCTGGCCGCGAGGGTGCGTGCCTTGCCCAGGCGAAAGAGGGTGGCTGCCCAGCTGATGCTGCGGCGCTCACCTTTGATACCCGCCATGAAATCGCGGGTCACTTCCCAGAGGTAGTCTTCAACGTCCTTGCTGTCGAAAACCGGCTCCGGGGTAACTGGAAGCGGTCCCCAGCCAACCTGCCCCGTGGGATCAGCGGCCATGCTCCAGCCCTGCTATCAGCGCGTCGGCCCACTGCAAAACCTTTGCTCTAAGAATACGACCCCAAACCGCCTTGGTGGGGAATAGCGGGGAAACAAGGGGGATTCACCGGGTTAGGGATGAGCGGCGCGCCGGTGTCCCTTCCGCCGGCCCCGCTGCGCAGTAGCATCGGGAGAGGGAACGCCGAATACTCCCTGCTCACCTGGGTACCTGTCCCTGAGCAAGGGGTCTTGGAGCATCCATGCCAGCACGGAAACGAGCAACGGAAAGAGGAGCTTATGCGGGAGCCGGGCACCAGCGAGCGTACTTCGGAAGCGGATGAGGCCGTGGAGGCCAACGTGGAAGTGGAAGAGGACGCGGCGGAGCCGTCACCGGACCTTGAGGTCACGTTCGACGAGCAGTTCTTCGCGGCCCGCCCCAAGGCTCTGCGTCCCATCGCACGCAGGCGGCAGTTCGTAGGCAGCAAGCCGTCCTTCGAGTTCGACGGGCGCAACGCCGCCTACGTCGAATGGCTGCGCAACCAGGCTATGCTCGGGGACGCCAACACGCTGGCACGCCAGCTGTCCGGGCAGGCCAGCATGTGGCAAAACTCGTACGCGCACCCAAACCCGCGTGCCGCCGTCGAACGCGCCTCCGTGTGGTTTACCGCCTACCCGTTGTCCTTCATTACCCCCACCGGCCAGTCGTTCCTCTCCGCCCTGGGGGACCCGGAAATGTGGAAGGCGTTCCGCGAGATCGGAATCCGGGGCATCCACACGGGACCCGTGAAACTCGCCGGCGGCATCAGCGGCTGGTCCCACACGCCCAGTGTGGACGGGCACTTCGACCGCATCAGCATGGCCATCGATCCGGTTTTCGGCACCGAGGACGAGTTCCGCAGGATGTGCGAGGTGGCTGCTGAGCACGAGGGCACCATCATCGACGACATCGTCCCCGGCCACACCGGCAAGGGAGCCGACTTCCGGCTCGCCGAAATGAACTTCCGGGACTACCCCGGCATTTACCACATGATCGACATCCCGGAGGAGGACTGGAACCTGCTCCCGGACGTTCCGGAAGGTGCCGACTCGGTCAACCTCAGCCCCGACGCCGAGCAGGCGCTGCAGAAGGCCGGGTACATCATCGGCCGGCTGCAGCGCGTGATCTTCTACGAGCCCGGGGTGAAGGAAACCAACTGGAGCGTCACCCGGCCCATCGTGGACACCACGGGCAAGACCCGCCGCTGGGTCTACCTGCACTACTTCAAGGCCGGGCAGCCCTCCATCAACTGGCTGGACCCCACCTTCGCGGGAATGCGGCTGGTGGTGGGCGATGCCCTGCACTCGCTCGTGGACCTTGGCACCGGTGCGCTGCGCCTGGACGCCAACGGCTTCCTGGGCGTGGAAAAGAGCGCGGAGGAACAGCCCGGCTGGTCTGAAGGCCACCCGCTATCCGAGGCCGCCAACCAGCTCATCGGGTCCATGATCCGCAAGGTGGGCGGGTTCTCCTTCCAGGAACTCAACCTGACCATCGACGACATCAAGGCAACCTCGGAGTCCGGACCGGACCTCTCCTACGACTTCATCACCCGGCCGGCGTACCACTACTCCCTGGTCACCGGCGATACCGAGTTCCTGCGGCTGACCCTCCGCCTGTCCCGGGAAATCGGCGTCGACCAAGCCTCGCTCGTGCATGCCCTGCAGAACCATGACGAGCTCACCTACGAACTCCTGCACTTCGCTGCCGGGCACCGGGACGAGATGTTCGAGCTCAATGGCGAAGAGCTGACCGGCGCCCAACTGGCCGAACAGATCCAGCAAACCCTGCGGGACCGGCTCACCGGCGAGAACGCGCCCTATAACGCGGTCTTCACCACCAACGGCATTGCCTGCACCTCGGTCAGCTTCATCATGGCCGCCCTGGGGATCCAGGACCCGGACGCCGTCACTCCGGAGCAGGAAGCCCAGATCCGCGACGTCCACCTGCTCCTGGCCATGTACAACGCCCTGCAGCCCGGCGTCTTCGCGCTTTCCGGCTGGGACCTCACCGGCATCATGGCCCTGGACCGCGGCAGGGTCCGGGAACTTACCTCCCAGGGCGATACGCGCTGGATCAACCGCGGCGCGCACGACCTCATGGGAACCAGCCCGGACGCCACCACCTCATCGGCCGGGATGCCGCGGGCCCGCAGCCTCTACGGACCGCTGCCTGAACAGCTGAAGGACCCGGACTCGTTCGCGCGCCGGCTGCAGCGGATCCTCGCCGTCCGGGAGGACAACGGAATCGCCACCGGCACGCTGCTGGACGTGCCGGACGTCTCCAACCGTGGCGCACTGGTGCTGGTGAACCGGCTGAAGGACGGCGCCCTGCAGGTGACGGCGCTGAACTTCTCCGGGCAGGACATCGCCGGCAGCATCCAGTCCAACGAACTGCCGTCCGGAGCCAACGTCCGGGACCTGTTCAGCGGTGAGACCGTGGGGCAGGTGGACGATCTGCACAGCTTCTTCCTGGAGCTTCCCGCCTATGGCGGAACCGCGCTGCGCCTGACCGAAGCCCCGGAGCCGGAGGCGGAGGCCTAAAGCCACGGGTGGCGCCGGGAATCCCCCGGCGCTACCCGGCTGCTGCGGCCGTCAGCGTCGCCTCGATGATGGCCGGCGACAGGACGTACTGGGTGACCAGCTGGCTTGCCCCGAGCACGCCTGCATGGGCGCCGGCCCGCGAAACGTTGATGCGAAGGTGCGAGGTGGCCAGGGGCGGAGAACGCCGGTACACCACCTCGCGGATGCCGGCCACCAGGTGCTCCCCGGTCTCGCCGACACTGCCGCCCACCACGATGACGGACGGGTTGAGCAGGTTGACCACGGTGGCCAGCACCTCGCCGATGTCCCGCCCGGCCTGGCGCAGGGCCTGGATGGCCTGGAGGTTGCCGTCGGCGGCGAGCCGGAGCACATCGGCGCCTATTGCCACATCAAGTCCCTGATCCTTCAGGGAGCGCACGACGGCGGGACCTGACGCGAGTGCCTCCAGGCACCCATAGTTTCCACAGGCACACAGGATGTCCGTGCCCCGCGCCACCTGGACATGCCCCAGGTCGCCGGCTGTGCCGTTGGCACCGCGCTGCAGCTCCCCGTTGCTGATGATTCCGGAGCCGATGCCGGTGGCCACCTTCACGAAGAAGAAGTTGCTGTGCTCGGGCCAGTGCGCGGACTGCTCCCCCAACGCCATGATGTTCACGTCGTTGTCCACCAGCACGTGGACCGGCAGTGAGCGCTGGACATAGCTGACCACGTCGAACCCGTCCCACCCGGGCATGATGGGCGGCTTCACGGGCTTGCCGGTGTCGTGTTCCACCGGGCCGGGCAGCCCGATGCCGATCCCGGCGAGTTCCCCCACGCTGCGTCCCACCGAGGCCAGCAGCTCCTTGCCCTGCGCCACCACCCGGTCCAGCACCACCTCGGGCCCGTCGGCCACCTGCTGCGCAAGCCGGTGTTCGGCAAGGATGGTCCCGCCAAGGTCCGTGACCGCCACGATGACATGCGTGGCACCCACATCCACGGCCAGCACCAGGCGGGCTGAAGGGTTGAAGGCAAAGCGCGACGGCGGCCTGCCGCCGCTGGAGAGGGCCTCCCCTGCCGGACCCACCAGGCCGGACAGCATCAGTGCGTCAATCCTGGAAGCGACGGTGGAACGGGCCAGCCCGGTGGTCAGGGCCAGCTCGGCACGGGTGCGTGCCCTGCCGTCCCGGAGCAGCTGGAACAGGTCGCCCGCCCGTGACAGGCTGCCGACGTCAGCGTCCTTCGCGGCCTGTTTCCCCGTGGCTTGAGTCATGTCTAAGTCATAACACTCTTACTTACTGCTGTCATCACAGCAGAAGAATGACGCGCAACAAACAACTTTTGCTTGACGCGCGTCAAAAGTCGTCCTAGGTTGTGACTCACGGCACATTCGAGAATCCAATGCCTGGCATCGGCTGCAGTGATGGCCCCGCACTCCCCGAGTCCGCTTACAAAGAGGTAGGAACTTGTCCCAGCACGCAGCGCCCGCAGACCGGCCCCTCGGCGTCGGCATCCTCGGCGCCGGACCGGTCACGCAGGCCATCCACCTCCCGGCCCTGGCGCGCCTCCAGGACATCCTGGAGGTGCGGCACATCATGGATGTGGACCCCGCCGTCGCCTCCTCCGTGGCCGCCCGCGTCGGCGCGGTGGCCGGCACCAGCATGGACGCCCTGCTGGCGGATCCCGCCGTGGACATCGTGGCGATCTGCAGCCCGCACCAATTCCACGCAGACCAGGTCATTGCCGCCTGCAGGGCCGGCAAGAAAGCCGTCCTCTGCGAGAAGCCGTTCGCCATGAATGCTGAAGAAGCGGCGCGCATCTCGGCCGTCAGCACCGAAACCGGCGTTCCGATCGTCGTCGGGGCCATGCACACATTCGATCCGGGCTGGCTGGCGGCCGAACAGAACTGGGGCGACCTTCCGGAGCAGGTGCACACCATCCGCTCTTCGATCGTGTTGCCGCCCAATGCCCGGTTCGAGGACTTCGCTACCGAAATCATCACCCGGCCCGCCGCCGGCAGCCCCGACTATTCGGATATCGAAGTCATCAAGGGCGCACTGCAAGGCGGGATCATGGGGCTGGCCATCCACGACCTTCCCCTGGTGCGCCGGTTCACGCCCGACTTCGCGGACATCGAGGTCCTCAACGTGTTCCACGTCCGCCCGTTCGGCTACGCAGTTTCGCTCCGCACTCCCACCCGCGTCATCGAACTGCGCGCCGTCATGAATAGCACCTGGAAGCCGGAATGGACCTTCGAGGCCATCGGGGATGATGCTGCGCTGCGTATCGACTTCACGCCGTCCTACGTCCAGGCGGGGTCCGCCGTCGCCACGATTTCCCGTGGCAACGGGAGCGAAACCAGCGTTTTCGGCCCACATGGCCACAACGGCTACGAGGGCGAATGGCGTGAACTCGCCGGGCTCGCACGGGGAACCCGCCCTGCCCCCTCCGCCCAAACCCTGATTGACGACCTCACGTTCGCCCTGGCCATCGCCGAAGCAACGGTGGCAAGCGCCGCGGCAGGACACGCCGGCGCCGCAGAAGAAGCAGGAGTTTCGGCATGAGCGGCCAGTACACAGTTGCGGCGGGCCCCGTGGCCCGGGAAGCCGGGGCCGTTACCCCAACCATGGCTTCCCTGCCTGAAACCTTCGGCCCCGCCCAGGACACCCAAGCGGGTACAGCGGACGTGCTGGTGGTTGCAGGCGTGCCGGGTTGGACCGCCGAGGCCGCCAGTGCCGTCGCGGCGGGTACGCGGGGAATCGTGGTGGCCAACCCTGTTCCCGAAGACACCACGCAACTGGCAGCCGCGGCAGGCGCCGCAGGAACCGCCGTCGTCCTTGACCTCCGCTGGGCCTCCAACCCGGCCCTGGTGGGCGACGCCGCGGAACCGGACGCCCGCGACGCGGTGCGCAGCGCCGCAGGCACCGCGTCACTGCTGGACAGTGTGGCGACGGCGGCTCAAGGCACTGATCCGCAGCGGCTCCTTGCCGACCATCTCGCCTCGCTGCTGGCCGTTTGCGGGCCGCTTGATGCCGTGCGCGTCCTGCGCCGTGGTGCCACCGGGTACACGGTGGGCGGCAGGCTGGCCAACGGAGCCCCGTTCACCGCCCAGGGCGTGCTCACCCCCGCGCGGGCGGCCGGCGTCGACATCCGCCTCTACACCGCCGACGGCGGGGTGAGCGTCCAGGTTCCCGATCCGGGCGCCGCCTGGCCCGCCGAAGTCCGGGTCACCGGCCCCCAAGGTGAGCTTTTGCTTCCCACGCTCTACGAATCCGCCCACCGGTCTGCGTGGCGGCGCCTGAAGGACCATCTTCGCGCCGGCACCAGCCCGGACGATCTGGCCGGGTTCGCCCGGCTGACCGACCTCTACACAACCCTCGCTGCCACGTAACCAGCCCTACCGATACGCAACCGAAAAAAGCAGTCCAGTCCCACCTCCACTCTCAACGATGAGCAGGACCGCACCAACCGCGCACAGCGCAAGCGGTCCCGAAAGGACACATCATGAACGCAACTTCCGAACAGCGCCGCTCCTTCTCCCGGCGCGGTTTCCTGGGCCTGACGGCTGCCGCTGCCGCAACACCCCTCCTCGCGGCCTGCGGCGGCGGTTCGGCCTCACAGGGCGGCGGCGGAGGCGGAGCCGGCGGGACCGTGAAGTTCTGGGACATGCCGTGGGCAACACCGGCGTACAACGACGCCGCCAAGGGCATCGCGGAAGGTTTCAACGGTGCCAACGGCGCCAAGGCGAGTTACCAGATCATCCAGTGGAACAACTTCTACCAGACCTTCTCCTCGGCAATCGCGTCCAAGACCGGCCCGGCTGTGTCCACGGGCGGCGGCTTCCAGGCCTTCCAGTTCGAGCAGCAGGGCCAGATCGCCTACGCGGACAAAGTCATCGAGAAGCTGAAGGCCAACGGCCAGTTCGACGACTTCCTGCCCGGCGTACTGGACCCGTTCAAGTCGGACAAGGGCTACGTGGCCGTCCCGTGGCAGCTGGACATGCGCGTCTTCTGGTACCGCAAGTCCCTGTTCGAGAAGGCCAACGTGGCACTTCCCACGGACTGGCCGTCCCTGCTGGAAGCCGGCAAGGCCCTGAAGAAGGTGGGAGCGTTCGGCTTCACCACCGGCGCCGGTGCGGGCAACAACTACGCCAACCACTCCATGATCATGATGATGGTCAACAACGGCGGCGGTGTCTGGAACAAGGACGGCGAGCTGGACCTGATGAACGACCGCAACGTCGAGGCCATGGAGTTCGTCCTGGAACTCGTGTCCAACGGCATCATCGATCCCGCCGCAGTCAGCTACACCACGGACAACATGTCGGCGCAGTGGAAGGACGGAAAGGCAGGCTACGGCCTGTTCCAGGTGAACGTGCCGCAGCGTGTCGGCGACACCTCGGGCGACCTCCTGGTAGCTGACCCCATTAAGGGCCCGCACGGCGACAAGGCCACCATCGTGTTCCCGAACAACATCATGATGTACACCAACACCCCGTCGCAGGACGCCTCGGAGGAGTTCCTGGTGTACTACCTGGGCCAGCTCAAGCAGCTGTGGCAGAAGAAGCTGATGTCCGCCCTGCCGGTCTTCAAGTCGATCACAGAGATTCCCGAGTTCGCCAACGACCCCAACAACGTCAAGATCGTCAAGGACTGGCAGCCCATCGCCAAGACCTTCGCTGCCCAGGGCAGCAAGCTGAACGCCAACCTCGCAGCGCTCGACGGCGGGCAGGCCCTGAACCAGTTCAGCCAGACCATTATCACCGGGAAGTCGGACGCCAAGACCGCCCTGCAGACCTTCCAGTCCGGCCTCGAATCGGTCCTGAAGAAG
This sequence comes from Arthrobacter sedimenti, assembly GCF_042652025.1. Lineage (NCBI taxonomy): Bacteria > Bacillati > Actinomycetota > Actinomycetes > Micrococcales > Micrococcaceae > Arthrobacter > Arthrobacter sedimenti. The sequence continues at coordinate 149,574 of NZ_JBHSDQ010000006.1, forward strand.
TAGGACGTACCGCCCATGTCCAGCGCCACCACCCAGTCCGGCCTGTCCCGGGCCCGCCGCGGGGTTGCCCCCGGCGGGTCCGGGCCCGTCCCCGGAAAACGCAAGAGCAAGCTTTCGGCGCAGGCCACCAGGACATTCTTCTGGCTCCTGCTCCCCTCCGTGGTCCTCCTTGTCCTGATCCACGGTTACCCCCTGATCTATGCCGCCGTCCAGGCGACGCACGACGGAAACCTGCTCCAGACCGGCAACTTCGTGGGCGGGCAGAACTTCGCCACCGTCCTGACCTCGCCGGCGTTCTGGAAGGCCGCCCAGTTCACGCTGTGGTTCACCATCGTGGGTGTCTTCGGATCCTGGCTGGTGGGGCTCGGCCTGGCCCTGCTCCTGCGCACCAAGATCCCGGCCGCCGGCACGTTCAAGGTCCTGCTGCTCCTGCCCTGGGTGGTGCCCATCGTGGTCTCATCCACCGCATGGAACTGGCTGGTGGCCACCCCGGACAGCCTGATCCCGTCACTGTTCCGGAACCTGGGCATGGGCACCCCGCTCTTCCTGGCCGACCCCAACCTGGCCTCCATCACGGTGATGGTGTTCAAGGTCTGGGTCAGCTTCCCGTTCATGATGATGATGATCTCGGCCGCGCTGGCGTCCGTGGACACCACCGTCTATGAAGCAGCGAGCATGGACGGCGCCAGCCGCTGGCAGCAGTTCACCCAGATCACCCTGCCGCTGATTGCCCGCTCCACCTACATCAGCTGGATCCTGATGACCATCTTCTGCGTCAACGACTTCCCCACCATCTACCTGCTCACCGGCGGCGGCCCGGTCAACGCCACCACATCCCTTGTGGTCCTGGCCTACCGGACCGTGTTCCAGGACTTCGCCACCGGCCCCGGCGTGGCCATCGCCTTCCTCATGACCATGACCCTGGTGGTCATCTCGGTCATCCTGTACCGCCAGATCCGAAAGTCGAGCGTCGAATAATGAGCGCAGTCCTCCACGCCCATCCCGAATCCGGTCCGTCTCTTGGCATCGATGCCGGCAAACGGCGCAGGTCCCTCTCCGAAGCCGGCCAGCGCGGCCGCTGGTGGCGGTTCGCCGCGATCCTGATCATCACCGGGATCGTTTTGGTGCCCATCATGGTCACGGTCCTGCTGGCCTTCACGCCCGGACCCAACAGCACCGCCACCGGCTTCACCTTCGAAAACCTCAGCAATGTCTTCTCCAAGACCCTGGCCGCCACCTGGCTGAAGAACAGCCTGGTCACCACGCTCTCCACCGTGGTGGTTTCCGTAGCCGTCGCCGCCCCTGCCGGCTACGTCCTCTCCCGCGGCCGCAGCAAGGCAGTCTCCGGCTACTCCCTGCTGCTGTTCGTGATGCAGTCGCTGCCCATCATCACCTCGGTGGTACCGCTGTTCATCCTGTTCGCCGGCATGGGCCTGGTGGACAACCTCCTGGGACTGACCATCATCTACGTCGGCTCCACCATGACCGTGGCCACCTGGATGATGGCGGCGTACTTCGACTCCATTCCCATCAGCCTCGAGGAAGCCTCCTGGATCGACGGCTGCTCCGTCTTCGGGTCCTTCACCCGGGTGGTCCTGCGGAACTCGCTTCCCGGTGTCCTGTCCACCGCGATCTTCGCTTTCCTCCTGGCCTGGAACGACTACCTGGTAGCCATCGTGTTCCTGCGCTCCAACGAAATCTTCACCCTCCCCATGGGCGTGCAGTCCTTCTTCCAGCAGAACGCGACAGACTGGACTTCGGTCATGGCCCTGGCAGTGGTCATGATGCTCCCGCCCGTGATCGTCTTCGCCACCCTGAACAAGTACTTCAGCGTCGGCGGCATCGGCGGCTCGCTCGCCGGCCGCTGACTCCCCAACTTCCTCTGAACAACCACTCCACAAAGGAAATCCATGTCTTACTCATTGCAGCTTTACACCCTCCGCAACGCCATTTCGGAGGACCTTCCGGGAACCATCAAAAAGGTGGCGCAGATCGGCTACACCCAGGTTGAGCCGTACAACTTCGTGGCCACGGCCAAGGAGCTTGGTGCGGCCCTGAAGGAGAACGGCCTCACCGCACCGTCCGGCCACGCTCCCCTGATGAGCCAGGACCAGGACGAAATTTTCGCGGCCGCCAAGGAACTGGGCATCACCACCGTCATCGATCCGTTCCTGCCCGCCGAGCACTGGCAGAAGGCCGAAGATATCCAGGCCACGGCCGAAAAGCTCAACGCCGCCGCGAAGAAGGGTGCGGAGTACGGCATCCGGGTGGGCTACCACAACCATGCCTGGGAGCTGGAGTCCACCATCGAAGGCCGCACCGCTTTGGAGTACTTCGAGTCGCTGCTGGATCCGGAACTGGTCCTGGAAGTGGACACCTACTGGGCGGCAGTGGGCGGCGAGGACCCCGTGGAACTCCTCCAGCGGCTTGGCGACCGGGTGAAGTTCATCCACATCAAGGACGGGCCCCTGAACAAGGACAACAAAGCCCAGCAGCCGGCAGGCCAGGGCAAGGTGCCGGTCATGGACGTCATCGCAGCCGCGAAGTCCCTTGAGGTAGGCGTGGTGGAGTTCGACGACTACGCCGGGGACATCTTCGAGGGCATCACCCAGAGCCTGTCCTTCCTGGACGCTGCAGGCGAAGGAGTCAAGGCATGAGCACCTCAGCATCCCGCAAGGGACCTGTCGGCGTTGGCGTCATCGGCGCCGGCGTAATCAGCAAGCAGTACCTGGACAACCTCACGGCGTTCCCGGACCTGAAGGTCCACGTCATTGCGGACCTCTTCGAGGAAGCAGCCGAGGCACGCGCCAAGGAATACGGCATCGCCGAGTGGGGCGGGGTGGACAAGGCCCTAAACCACCCCGACGTCGAAATCATCGTCAACCTCACCATCCCCGCCGCGCACGTGGAGGTGGCCACCGCCGCCGTCAACGCCGGCAAGCACGTCTGGACCGAAAAGCCGTTCTCCCTGGACCGCGAATCCGGGCTGGGCCTGCTGAAGACCGCCGATGCCGCCGGTATCCGCCTGGGCTGCGCCCCGGACACCTTCCTGGGCGCAGGCATCCAAACCGCGCTGCGCCTGATCCGGCGCGGCGACATCGGAACCCCGCTGACGGCCATGACCACGTTCCAAACCCCCGGCCCGGAGTCCTGGCACCCCAACCCGGCATTCCTCTTCCAGCACGGTGCCGGGCCCCTGTTCGACATGGGCCCGTACTACCTCACCACCCTGGTCCAGGCCTTCGGTTCCATCCGCAAGGTGGCCGCCGTCGGCTCCAAGTCAAAGGACGTGCGCGTGATCGGTTCCGGACCCAAGGCGGGCGAGGAGTTCACCGTGGAGGTGCCCACCCACGTCTCCGCGATGGCGCAGTTCGAATCCGGTGCCTCCTCGCACAGCGTCTTCTCCTTCGAGTCCCCCCGCACGCGCATGGGCTTCGTGGAAATCACCGGCACCGAGGCCACCATTTCACTGCCGGACCCGAATTACTTCACCGGCGACATCAAGCTTTGGCGCGCCGGCGACGAGGACTGGACCACTGTTCCCGCCACCGGTCCGGCCAACGGCCGCGGCATGGGCGTGCTGGACATGGCCCGCTCCCTGCGCGCCGGCGTCCCGCACCGCGCCACCGGCGAGCTGGCCTACCACGTCCTGGACACGATGGTCTCCATCTCGGAATCCATCGACGCCGGCACGTTTATCGACGTGGAAAGCTCGGCTCCGGCATCCCCCGCCCTCCCCGAGGACTGGGCCCCGGAAACCGCAACCATCTAACCCGGCAACACCTCTCCAGCAAGCAGGAAGCCAGCAGGAACGCAAAATGACCACACCCGCACCCCCGTCAGAACCACCGGCCCCCCGCCCGGTTTCCCGGCCGGGCACCCGCCCGCTGGGCGTGGCCGCCATCGGTTACGCCTTCATGGGCAAGGCCCACTCCAACGCGTGGCGGAACGTGGCCAGTTTCTTCGACGTCCCGGCCTTCGAGCAGAAAGTCCTCGTGGGCCGGGACGCCGGCGCCGTCGCGGAGGCAGCAGCAAAGTATGGCTGGGCGGAATCGGCCACGGACTGGCGCACAGTGATCAGCCGGGACGACATCGACATCGTGGACATCTGCGCCCCGGGCTGGATGCACGCCGAGATCGCCATTGCGGCGCTGGAGGCAGGCAAGCACGTGCTGGTGGAAAAGCCGCTGGCCAACACCCTGGCCGAAGCCGAACTCATGACGGCGGCCGCCGCCAAAGCCAGGGCAAAGGGCATCCAGTCGATGATCGGCTTCAACTACCGCCGCGTCCCAGCCCTCGCCCTGGCCAAGGAGCTGATCGCCGAAGGCCGGATCGGCACAGTCCGGCACGTCCGCGCCGCGTACCTGCAGGACTGGCTCGCCGACGCCCAGGCCCCCATGACCTGGCGGTTGCGCAAGGAAACCGCCGGGTCCGGAGCACTCGGGGACATCGCCTCCCACGCCATCGACCAGGTCCTGTTCCTCCTCGGGGACCAGGTCACCGAGGTATCCGGCCGGCTCAGCACCTTCGTCAACCAGCGACCCGGCACGGACGGCCCCGAGGACGTAACGGTCGACGACGCCGCCTGGGCCACGCTGTCCCTCACCTCCGGGGCCATCGCCTCAGTGGAGGTCTCCCGGCTGGCCACGGGCAGGAAAAACAGCCTCCAGATCGAAATCTACGGCGACAAGGGCAGCCTCCTGTTCGACCTGGAAAACCTCAACGAACTTGGCTTCCTGGACGCCACCCTCCCGGTCCGCGAACAGGGCTTCCGCAGGATCCTGGTCAACGAGCCCGAACACCCCTACCTCGAGGCATGGTGGCCGCAGGGCCACATCATCGGCTGGGAACACACCTTCACCCACCAAGTCCGCGACTTCCTCACCGCGATCAAGGACGGAACCGCGCCCTCGCCGTCGTTCGAAGAAGGACTGAACGTCCAGTACGTGCTGAACGCGGTGGAGGAATCCGCCGCCAACAAGAGCACCCTCACCGTCGTCCGCCACTAACGCCCACCAGTTAAGGACCCCCCATGCCCCGCCCCTTTACCCTGTTCACCGGCCAGTGGGCCGACCTGCCCTTCGAAGAAGTCGCGAAGCTTGCTTCCGGCTGGGGCTACGACGGCCTCGAAATCGCGGTCTCCGGCGACCACCTGGACGCCTGGCGCTGGGACGAACCCGGCTACGTCGAATCCAAACTCGAGATCCTGGACAAGTACAACCTCAAGGTCTGGGCCATCTCCAACCACCTCAAAGGCCAGGCCGTCTGCGATGACCCCATCGACTTCCGCCACCAAGCCATCGTGGGGTCCAAGGTCTGGGGCGACGGCGACCCCGAAGGTGTCCGCACCCGCGCCGCCGAGGAAATGAAGCACACCGCCCGGCTCGCCAAGGCCCTCGGCGTGGACACGGTCGTCGGCTTCACCGGCTCCTCCATCTGGCAATACGTCGCCATGTTCCCGCCCGTCCCCGAAAAAGTCATCGATGCCGGCTACCAGGACTTCGCCGACCGCTGGAACCCCATCCTGGACGTCTTCGACGAAAACGGCATCCGCTTCGCCCACGAAGTCCACCCGAGCGAAATCGCCTACGACTACTGGACCACCGTCCGAACCCTCGAAGCCATCGGCCACCGCGAAGCCTTCGGCCTGAACTGGGACCCCTCGCACATGATGTGGCAGGGCATCGACCCCGTCTCCTTCATCTGGGACTTCAAGGACCGGATCTACCACGTGGACTGCAAGGACACCAAGGTCCGCCAGACCGGCCGCAACACCGTCATGGGCTCCCACCTGCCCTGGGGCGATCCCCGCCGGGGCTGGGACTTCGTCTCCGCAGGACGCGGCGACGTCCCCTGGGAAGCCTCCTTCCGCGCCCTGACCGCCATCGGCTACAACGGCCCCATCAGCATCGAATGGGAAGATGCCGGCATGGACCGCCTCCACGGCGCCCCCGAAGCCCTCGCCGCCCTCAAGAAATACGACTTCCCCGCCTCCCAAACCAGCTTCGACGCCGCGTTCAGCAGCAAGGACTGAGCCCCGTGCGGAGGCTTCAGCCGGGCCAGCGTTGTGAAGTTTGGGTTGCCTCGGTGTCGGGGGAACACATACTCGAATACTCCACGGGGAATATTCTCCTCGAGGCACCCAACTGGACACTCGATGGCCGGGAATTGATCCTCAACGGAGACGGCAGGCTGTGGCGGTTCGATCTGGCGTCCGGTGCCCTCGCGGAGGTTCCGCTCGACGGCGTCCCGGAGCTCAACAACGACCACGTCCTGGACCCGGACGGCAGCGGCATCTTCCTGTCAGGCGAGGACGGCCAGATCTACCGGGGACCCCTTGCGGGCGGCTCGGCCACCAGGATCACGGACGACGACGGATCCTGGCACTTCCTGCACGGTGTCAGCCCCGACGGACGACAGCTGGCGTACGTGGACATCGAGGGCGGGGACTTCGGCAAACCCGGCCGGCTTCGGACCATCCCCGCAGCAGGCGGAGCCTCCCACGACGTGGAGGTGGGTCCAGGGCACTGCGACGGGCCCGAGTACTCCCCCGAGGGAGACTGGCTCTACCTCAACACGGAATCCTTCAGCAGCGCTCCCGGCCACGCCCAGCTTGCCCGGATCCGGCCCGACGGCAGCGGATTCGAGCGGTTGCTGCACAGCAGCACCGTCGACTGGTTCCCGCACTTGTCACCCGACAGCAGACTGGCCACGTACATCCGTTTCCCCGCTGGAACCCAAGGCCACCCCGCGGACCTGCCGGTTGACGTCGTCCTTGTGCCCACCAGCGACTGGGCGGCGCCGCTGCACACCTGGCCGGTGTTCGGCGGCCAGGGCACCCTCAACGTCAACAGTTGGTCGCCGGACTCCCAACGCTTCGCCTACGTGGCATACCCGCTGGAAGCGCACTAAGGAGCCGCTAGGTCCCCCGAACGGACTCCTGGCCAAGGACCACGTCGTACGCCTCCACAGCGCGGTCCGTTACGGTGGTGGGTGCTTCCAGGTGGACGGCGCCGGAGGGCAGGATGCCGGCGCCGCCGTTCCGTTCCATGACCTGCCACTGGGCCACCACGTCCTCCCCCGCGTGGCCGGCCGGAAGGCTGGTCCAGAAACGGAACCCGCCGGCGTCGTTCAGTGCTTCCCTGCGGTACAGCACGCACCCGCCCAGCCATGCGACGTGGTACGGCACCCACTGGCCGGGCTTCAGCGATAGTTCCGCGCTGAGGTGGCTGAGGTTGGCGGCGTTATGCAGCGGCCACTGTTCGAATTCCAGTGTGCCCGGCCGGACGTGCTCCGGGGTCACGGGGCCGTCCCAAGCCTGGAAGTTAGCGGTCTGTTCCGGCCTGCGGTCGTCCAGGAAGGACAGGCCCTGGGGCGCCATCCCCACGAAGCCGCACTGGAGTTCGTCGAGCGCCTGGCTCAGCCGTGCCAGGGCGCCCGGTTCCAGCCAGACGTCGTCGTCCAGGAAAAGGCATTGGTCCGCGGTGGACTGGTTTAGCAGGAACTGCCGGTGTTCGGCCAGGCCCTGGCGCGGGAGGTGTCGCAGCAGCGTGACCTGCCGGCCCTGCGCCTCAAGCACCCGCACCATCGCGGCAACGGCCGGGTGTTCCCAAGCGGGTTGCCCCGCTGACTGGTCGCTGACCACGACGGCGAACGCGGGTTCCTGCTGCGCGGCCAGTCCCGCGAGGGTGACGGCGAGTTCGGCTGGCCTGTTGCAGGTGGGCACCAGGACATCCACCGCTGCCGTGTCCGGCCGGTCCTGTTGCTGCGCCCACTGCTCCGAAAACCTCATGCCCACGGTCCACCTTCCTGCCGTCGAAGTTGGCGCCGGCGGGGCGGCACAAAGTGCCTGCCGCTGCGCGTTGCCGGCGAATTGGTTTCGCGTGTTCCGTACCCAGCCGTGCGGGATGTATTCGCGCCGCCATCCCCCGCCACAGCCCCGCCAGGCCCCGGGCCCGGGCCCTCCGGAACGGCAAAGGCCCCCGCCTCCGCTGCCGGGTGGCAGCAGGAACGGGGGCCTATGGTTCAGGGCGACTTATCCGGCGTCGAAGCTTTCGTCGTCGTCATTGGGGGATTCCTCCTGCGGAAGGTCGTTGCCGCTCCCATCGGGAATGCCCGTGGCTTCCTGGCCGGACTCGGATGAGACCTCTGCCGACCCCTGGGAATCGTCATTCGACTCATCGATGTCCGCTGCGCTGGAGGGAAGGTCCATGTCGCGCGAGAGGGGGTCCCCGCCTGTGCCCGACTGCGGCTCATTGGTTTCCGCGCCGGCCGAAGACGTGCCACCGCCGGACTGCTGGCCGCCCTGCGTGCCGGCCGCCTCCTGCTCGGCGGTGGGGGTGCCGTAGCCGCCCGGGGCGGTCTCGGGTTCAGCCTGCTGGTTTTCCTGCGTCATGCTTCCTCCTGTTGTGCGTTGCCGATGGTGCTGGTCTGGTGAATATTCGTGGACAGTGCTGGACGCGTGTAGTCCTGGACTACAGCCCCTTGCCGCCGGTGACCGGCAGGACTGCACCCGAAATGTAGGAGCCGTCCTCGGAGGCAAGCAGCACGTACGCGGCTGCCAGCTCCGCGGGCTGTCCCGCGCGTTCCAAGGGCGTGTCCTGGCCGAAGGACGGGAGCTTGTCCGGCCACTCGGTGGCGGGGATCAGGGGTGTCCAGATGGGGCCGGGCGCCACCGCGTTGACGCGGATCCCCTTGGGTCCCAGTTCCTGGGCCAGGGCCTTGGTGAATGCCACCTGTGCGGCCTTGGTCATGGCGTAGTCGATGAGCCCGGGTGAGGGGTTAAAGGCCTGGATGGAGGCTGTGGTGATGATCGAGGCCCCCGCCTTCAAGTGCGGTACCGCGGCCCGTGCCGACCACAGCAGCGAGTAAAGGTTGGTCCGGAAAACCCGGTCAAACTCCTCGGTGGGAAGCGTCTCCAGGCTCTCGCGGTTCTTCTGGTACGCCGCGTTCAGCACCAGGACATCGAGCCGGCCGAACCCGGATACGGTCTCCTCCACGATGCGGGTGCTGAAGTCCTCTTCGCGTCCGTCGCCGGGAAAGAGGAGCGCGCGGCGTCCGGCTTTCCGGATCCATTCCGCGGTGTCCTGCGCGTCGTCTTCCTCTTCGGGAAGGTATGAAATCGCGACGTCGGCCCCTTCGCGGGCGAAGGCGATGGCCGCGGCCTTGCCGATGCCGGAGTCCCCGCCGGTGATGAGCGCCGCTTTCCCTTCGAGCTTGCCGTTCCCCTTGTAGCTCTGCTCCCCGTGGTCCGGTTTGGGGTCCATGGGCGCGGTAAGTCCGGGCTGTTTCTGTTCCTGCTCCGGGAACGGTCCCGAGTGGTAGCCGCCGCGCGGATCTCTTGGCTGGTCTGTCTGCTTGTCCGTGTCGCTCATGTCCGCCTGCCTGTGTCGGTTGACCTGTTCGGTTGGAAGAGCACCGCCGCGCTCCGGCCCTTCGAAGCTATCCGGAGTAGCGGACCAAGTCCACCACTCCAAGGTAATAATCAGTAAACTTATCAAATGTGGTCGCAGGCGCAACGCCAGCCTTGCTTCTGGGTATGGGAGGAGTAGAAAGAAGGCTTGGAAGTGGCTGCAGTGGAAGGAGGGCCGTATGTCCGAAGTCGAGGACTACACGGGCCGGACGGGACGGAATGAAACCCGCGAGGAGCAGCTGGACCGCAACTGGGCGGAACTCCTGCAGGAGCTGCGCGTGCTCCAGACCGGGGTACAGATCCTGGCCGGCTTCCTGCTGACGCTGCCTTTCCAGCAGCGCTTCGAAAAGCTGGACGACTGGGAGGTTGGCCTCTACCTCACCAACGTGGTGATCGCCGCCCTGACAACGGCCTTTATCCTTCTCCCGGTCAGCGTGCACCGGCGGCTCTTCCGGAAGCGGCTCAAGGAGACGCTGGTTTCGAGCGCGGACACCATCACCAAGATTGCCCTTGGCGGCATCGCCCTGCTGAGCGCCGGTACCGCAGCCTTGGTGTTCGACGTCGCGGCCGGAAGGTCCGCGGGGGTCACCGCCGGCGGGGCGCTGCTGGGCGTCATGGTGGTCATGCTGGTGTTCGTCCCGCTTCGGCTGAACAAACAGGCCACCGGGAAAATCCTCCCGCCCACCCAGGAGAAGGAGTGAAAATGCGGAAATGGGCCAAAGAGCATGGCCTGCTGGTTGCCAACCTGGCTTGCTTCCTGGTCTTCTTTGTTGGCATGGTCCTCTCCGGGGCCGCGTCCTACAGCGAGGACCAGCAGGCCCACGGCGAACCGCCGGTCTCAGTCCTGCAGTTCCTGGGCACCGGCGCTTTCGTGGAAGCCACCTTTGAGAACTGGGAATCCGAGTTCCTGCAGATGGCTATGTATGTGGTCCTCACGGTGTTCCTGTTTCAAAAAGGATCAAGTGAGTCCAAACCGGTGGGAAAGAAAGCGCCGCAGGATGGGGACCCGCAGCAGGCGGCCGTCAGCAGGGCCACGCCGTGGCCCGTCCGGCGGGGCGGTGCAGTACTCAAGCTGTACGAGAACTCCCTGTCGATCCTGCTCTTCGCCCTCTTCCTTGCATCATTTGCCCTTCACGCCGCCGGGGGTGTGGACGAGTACAACCAGGACCAGCAAAGCCACGGCCAGCCCGCCATTACCTTCCTGCAGTATCTGGGCAGCAGCCGCTTTTGGTTTGAGTCCTTCCAGAACTGGCAAAGCGAATTCCTGGCCGTGGGCGTCCTGGTGGGCGCCTCGGTCTACCTGCGGCAAAAGGGGTCCCCGGAATCAAAGCCCGTCGCCGAACCCCACTACGAAACCGGCGCCTGAAGACCCCAACCAATCCAGCACCAATCCACCCAGCCCCACCCAAAAGGAGAGACTGTATGCGAACCATTGTGCGAACCACCCTTCTGGCCCTGCTGCTCCTTGCCGCCCCGGCCCTGCCGGCCGGCGCAGCCACTGCGTCGGCACCGGCATTCACCGCCAGCCAGGCTGCCCCGGAACAGGTGGCCCCGGGATCAACAGGCGCTGCGTGGGCGGCAGCCACTTCTCCCACACCTTCTCCGGGGGATTCCGCGTCCACCGGCCCGGCCAACCCCGGCACCGGGGAGTCGGCCCAGAATGAGAACACGCGCCTTAACTACACCCCGTGGGTGATTGCCGGCGTGGCCGTCCTGGTGGTGATCGCCATCCTGATCTTCCGGCGCCGCCGCAACACCACGATCGTCGGCTAGGCGCCTTCAAGTACCTGGCTTGTAACCCAGGTCAGGTACTTGCCGGCGTTCGCCACCGCGTCCTCCGGGCTCGATGCCACGTCCAGCAACTGGGCAGCCGCCTCCACGCCGTGCCCGGCGAGGTCCTCAAGGGTCACCAGGATCCTGCCCGCCACCACGATGACAGGAATTCCGCGGTCCCGGGCCGCGTCGGCGAGCGCAATCGGCGCCTTGCCGGTGAGCGATTGCGAGTCCATGGATCCTTCGCCCGTAATCACCAGGTCCGCCTGGCCCAGTTGGTCCGCCAGTCCGGTGAGGCCGGCCACCAGCGCGAAGCCGCCTTCCAGCGTGGCGCTGGTGAAGGCAAGGAACGACGCCGGGAAGCCGCCGGCGGCGCCGGCGCCCGGTACGTTCACGTCCCGGCCCGTCGCCTCCCGCAGCACAGATGCCCAGTTGCGGAGCCCGGCGTCGAGCATTTCCACGGCGTCCCGGTCCGCACCTTTCTGGGGCCCAAAGACGTGCGCGGCGCCGGTGGGACCGTACAGCGGGTTGCGGACATCGACAGCGATGCGGAAGGTGGTGGCGGACAGCCGCGGGTCCAGCCCACTCGTGTCCAGGGCAACCACATCGGCCAGCGCGCCGCCGCCCAGTGGCACCACGTTTCCGGCGGAGTCGAGCGGCTTCAGGCCCAGGGCACGTAGGGCGCCGCTGCCGCCGTCGGTCATGGCCGAACCGCCCAGGCCCAGGACGATCTCGGTGGCTCCGGCGTCAAGCGCCGCCGCGATCAGCTGGCCGCAGCCATAGCTGTGGGCGCGCAATGAGTTGGCCGGGGTTGGTTCCATGTCGGCCAGGCCGGACGCCTGCGCCGTCTCGATCACCGCGGTCACCTTGCCGGCGCCCTTGTGGATGGCCCAGGCAGCGCCGAGCGGGGCGAGGATGGGGCCAACTACCGCGTTCAACCGCTCCTCATAGCCTGCCGCAACCGCCGCTTCCAGGGTGCCTTCCCCGCCGTCGGCAATGGGGAACTGGGTGGCGACGGCGTCCGGGTACACCCACAGGGCCCCTTCGGCGATGGCTGCGGCTGCCTCGGCTGCCGTCAGGGACCCCTTGAACTTGTCCGGAGCGATAAGAATGCGCATGCCGTCCATCATGCCAGCACGCCGCGGGAAAGCGTTTGCCCAATCCGGGATGTGGACCTCAGCATTGCAGGGAATGGGAGACTCCCCTCCCCCGCGCGGCTCCCTTTAGGCCTCGCGCCAGTCGTGGCTGGTGATGTGCGAGCCCGCCTGCGGTCCCATCTGCAGCATGCCGCCGTCAACAACCCAGCCCGCGCCAGTGACATAGCTGGAGGCCGGCGAGGCAAGGAACGCGATGACGTTGGCGATCTCCCAGGCGTTCCCCGGCCGCCCCAGCGGCACCCCGGGCCGCTCCGCCGCCGTCGGGTCCTGGTCCTCCTGCCCGGTCATGGGGGTGGCAATCTCTCCGGGTGCCACCGTGTTGGCCGTGATGCCGTACTGGCCCAGCTCAAGGGCAAGTGTCTTCATGAGGCCGCCCAGGCCTTGCTTGGACGCGTCGTAGGCGGATGAGCCCACGCGCGGCTGGAACTCGTGCACGCTGGACACCGCCACGAGCCGTCCGCCCGTGCCCGCCTTGACCATGCGCCGCGCAGCGGCCTGCAGGCAGACGAAGGCGCCGTTGAGGTTCGTGTCCAGGATCTGCATCCAGTCGTCGATTTCCATGTCCAGGAACTTGGTGCTTGCCCCCGTCCCCGCGTTGTTGACGAAAACATCCAGCCCGCCCAGCTCCTCGGCAAGTTCGTCGATGACGCCTCCCGCGTCGCGCAGTTCACTGGTATCCAGCCGCCGGACCACAGCCTTGCGCCCCAGGCCCCGTATTTCCCCAGCAGTTTCCTCCGCCCCCTCCTTGTCCGAGTGCCAGGTGACGCCGACGTCCATCCCGGCGCGGGCCAGCGCCACGGCAGTGGCCTTGCCGATCCCGGAATCGGAGCCGGTGACGATGGCGGTGGTGGGGGCAAAGTGGCTGGTGTCCGGCATGGCGGGCCTTTCGTTTGTGTTGGGCTCGGTCGGTTGGGCTGGTCGTTGGGTCAGGCGGGGCGTTGGGTTAAGCGGGGCGGCGCAAGTCCGGCTGGTAGGACTCGCTGTCGGCTTCGGCAACGTCATCCCGGACCGCCGCCCCCGAATCATCAGCTGCTTCTGGGACGGCCATCAGCGGGACGGCGAAGGTCACCACGGGCCGGCCGTCGGAGTCGTCCGCGGACCTGATGGTCAGGCTCCTGGTGCCCGGCGGTACCGACGGGGTGAACACCTGCAGGTTGCGGGAACCCACGGTGGCCGATTCCTGCAGGGTGTATTCGGTTCCGAAGTGGTCCTGCAGGATGAGCCGCGGTTCAGGTGCGTCATCCGAGGGCAGATGGATGTTGACCACCAGGCCGGAAGCCCACACCTCCACGGAAAGGATGGTGAATTCGGTGGCGGAGGTGACGTGCCGTCCATAGGTGGGGGGCAGCAGCATCCGGCGCAGTGCGCCGGATGGAATGAGGTTGCTCATGATATGTCCTGTAGGTCTTGCGCCGGCGGTTGGCAGATGGCGCCGGAGGGTGATCCGGCGCCGTCAAGCGCTGGGGCGCGGGTGCGGCTCAGGCGTCTTCCCGGTTGGGATTTTCCAGCCGGAAGAAGTTCGATTGGGTGCCGTCGCTGCGCTGTTCCTGGTAGATGAAGTTGAGTTTCCGGGAGTCGAAGGTGTCGAACCATTCCTCCCAGCTGACGTGGCGGAGCTTGTCGTCCTTGCCACCGAAGTCGATCCGCAATACTCCGAGGTGGTCGCCGTGTTCCGTGCCCTCCACGGTGGCCGGCACGCCGTCGCGCTCCTCCGCCCACTGCTTGATGACTTCGTGGTGGGTGGTGGCCAGGCTGCGGCCTTCACGCTCTGGCTCATCCTCGGTTGAGGTTACTTCCTGCGAGTACTTCAGGGACTTTGCGGAGTCCGGTCCGCGGCGGATCTTCCCGCCCTCGGGGCCAGCCCCCAGGTCCTCGTCGTCCCCGCTCCCACCCGCTTCGCGGTTCCTACTGCCTTTGTCTTCTGCCACGCCCGCCTTCCTTTCGCTTCGGGCTAACTAGTAAGTCTACTTACCATGGAGCCTCCGGAGCGGACCCCCTGTCAAGGGGAGGGGAGGGTGCTTTGCGGACGGTTTGCGGAGCGGGGGGTAAAGCCTGCGTGACAGGCAGGGGAGGTACGGGGGCCGCTATCGGAGCGGGCGGACCACCGCGTAGTAGCCGGGCACCCGGTCCTGTCCCGGGACACCGGTTGCCGGGTTGGTTTCGATGGCCACGTGGCCATCCTCAAGGAGTTCCCAAGCCGACGCCGGGAAGGCACGTTCGCGCTCTTCGGGCCCGAAGTGCCCCGGCATGGGCAGTCCGCGGATGGCGAGTTCCAACGGCGCCGGAATGCCGCGGGTGGTGGCTCCGAGGTGGGACACGTACTCCACCGGGTTCCCCTGGAAATTCGTCTCGGCCATGAACACGGTGCCGCGAAGGCCGGCAAGGTGCCACAGGTTTTCAACGAGTGCCGTCTGGTGCCCGGGGTCGAGGACGTGCAGTACGCCGCGGATGAAAACGTTCGCCCCGTCCTCGCCTGCGCCAATGGCCTGGGCCAGCGCTGCGCCTGCACCCTCCGCCGTCATGTCCCGTGCTTCAAATGCTGCGCTGCTGCCTGCAGACTCCGCGCGCGCCCTGGCAATGGCGTGCCGCGAGACATCAACACCAATGACCTTGGGAAAGATCCCGGCGAGCTCACGGGTAAAACCACCGTGGCCGCAGCCGGTGTCCACTACGGGAAGTGCAGGATCCAGGTAGCGCTGGAGGCTGTCCTTGTAGCCAAGGAACTCATGGTCGCTGCCGGAGTCCCATAGGACCTCCCCACCCGGGCCCGTGGCGGTGATACCGGCCCAGTAGGTGTCCCACGCCTTGTGCCGGTCCTTCGGGGCGTTCCGGGAGAGCCTGACGAGTTTGGGGATCATCAGGTACTTCTGCCAGGCCGAGGAAGATGAGTTTGTTGGGGACACGGCTCAAATATATGTTCCCCCGCTGGGAGCCGCGGCACGTTGGGCTACATTACGGCGCGCCCTGCCGTACGTGGCGTGGAGCCGGGACGGGAACGGAGTGGTGGAAGCAGCTTCCTCCCAGTAGACCTGCCCGGCGGCCATCCCCCTAGAATGTACTCAACTGGGAGGGAAGGGAGCACCGTGACGGCTGTGCCGAGTGACATCCGCCTGCCCCGCACCGCCGTAGTCGCCGATCCCGACGCCGGCCGGCTGGCCACCAACACCCAGGCACTGCGCGACGCCGGCTACAGCGTCTTCGAAGCGGCCGACGCCGCTGGCCTCGCCGCCCTGCTGCACACCACCGAACCCTCCGTCATCGTCGCCGACGCCGCCCTGTCCGCAGCATTGTCAAAAGTCCCGTCCACCGTCCCCGTCCTGGTGCTGGTGGACCTGGACAACCCGCAGGAGATCCGCGCGGCCAACGCGCCAGGCGTCCACGACTGCATCACCAAGCCGCCTGCCCCCAGGGAGCTGGTCCACCGGGCCTCCGTCCTGATCGAGCAGGTGTCCCGGCGCCGCGCCTCCCGGCAGGAGGCCGAAGGGCTGCGCGGGCAGCTGCGCGAGGTCTCGGCTGCAGTGCGCGCCACCAACGATCCCCAGGAGATCGCCAACCACGTCGTCACCGGATTCGGGCGGACCTTTAGGGCGGACCACGTTGTCTTGGCCACCTTCGAGGACCACCGGGTCCCCGTGATCACGGCCGCCTGGCACCGGCCCGGCCTGGCAGGGCTGCCCTCGGATGCCCTTCCCGGCGAGGACGAAGCCCGAGCCACGGCGGACGCGCTCTGGGCGGGGACCGAGACCCTCTCCGCCGAAGGGAACGAGGCCGAGCCCAGGACAGACGACAAGCCCGTGGCCGCCGTCGCCGGAGCCGCCTCCACCCTGGCAGTGCCCATCGGCGAAGGAAATTCCTCCCTGGGCATCATCTGGATCGCCATGATGGACCGGCCCCGCACTTGGTCCAGCGCCGAACTGGGGCTGATCCAGCACGTGGCCGGCAACGCCGCCTATGGCCTGATCCAAAGCCACCTGATCAGCAGCCAGCAGCAGGTGGTGAAGCAGCTGCGCGAACTCGACAAAGCCAAGACAGACTTCCTGGCCACCGTGAACCACGAGCTGCGCACGCCGCTGACCTCGATCATGGCGTACCTGGACATGATCCAGGAAAGCACCGAGCACCCCGTGTCCAGGGAGGTCCACCAGATGCTGGACATCGTGGTCCGCAACACCGAGCGGCTCCGGACGCTCATCGAGGACATGCTCAGCGTTTCGCGCGGCGGCCTGGACAACACGGAGATGCACCTGGCGCCGGTGCGCCTGGGCCACACCCTGGACCTGGTGGCCGCGGCGCTGCGGCCGTTGGCCACGCTGCAAAACGTGACCATCGAGGTGGACCCGGTGCCGGAGGATCCGGAAATCCTTGCCGACGAGGTGCAGCTGCAGCAGGTGTTCACCAACCTGGTGTCCAACGCCATCAAGTTCACGCCCAAGGGCGGGCGGATCGAGGTGGGCAGCGAATCCCACGCCGCCGAGGACGGCTCCAAGTGGGCCACCGTCCGGATTTCCGACACCGGCATCGGCATCTCGAGTGACGAAATCAACCACGTCTTCACCAGGTTCTACCGCGCCTCCAACGCCATGAACGGTGCCATCCCGGGGACAGGGCTGGGCCTCGCCATCTCCAAGGACATCGTGGACCGCCACGGCGGGCAGATCGAAGTCGACTCCACCCTTGGCTCCGGGACCACGGTTACCGTCTGCCTCCCCCTTGGGACTGACCGCGTGCAGGCCAACTAGGCGCCGAAGGAGGACTGGACATGTTTACCGACGACGACCCCCGGCTCTCCCAGCTGTTGGAAGGCATTGTCCGGCTTGCCTCCGGCGACCTCACCT
The DNA here is from genome assembly GCF_042652025.1 of Arthrobacter sedimenti. Classification (NCBI taxonomy): domain Bacteria; kingdom Bacillati; phylum Actinomycetota; class Actinomycetes; order Micrococcales; family Micrococcaceae; genus Arthrobacter; species Arthrobacter sedimenti. The sequence goes on from NZ_JBHSDQ010000006.1 coordinate 166,751, forward strand.
CCCGGATCGAGGTATCACCGGCCCGGGATGAGTTGGATGCGATCATCATGGGTACCAACCTGCTGGCCGAGGACCTGCAGGTTATCTACGAAGAACTTGAACAGCGCGTCCAGGTCCGCACCCAGCTCCTGCACGAGGCACACCTTGAGATGCAGAAGATGGCCATGCAGGACCCGCTGACGGGCCTGGCCAACCGTTCGGCGCTGATCGAAGCCCTTCGCGCGGCCCTCGAGGCCCGCTCGGGGTCCGGGCGGGAAACGGGAGAAGAAGGTCCAGCCATCCTGCTGATGGACCTCGACGCCTTCAAATCGATCAACGACAGCATGGGGCACACGGCCGGGGACCAGGTACTGGTCACCGTGGGTGAAAGGCTCCGGAACGCCGTCAGGGTGTCCGACGTCGTTGCCCGGCTGGGCGGGGATGAGTTCGCCATCGTCATGCCGTCGGCGTCGGCGGACCAGGCCGCCGTCGTGGCGCACCGGATCCTGGCCTCGCTCAACGAACCCATCGAGCTGCCCGGCCGCAGCGTTCGTTGTGGTGCCAGCATCGGGCTCAGCGTGGGCAGCGAAGGCCAGACCCCGGAAGACATGCTGATGGAGGCCGACGTCGCCATGTACGCCTCCAAGGCCGAGGGGCAAAACAAGCTGCACAGGTTCGAGCCCGCGTTGCTGCTGATGCGGCGGCTCCGCAGCCAGTTGGTGGACGACCTGCGGGCCGCCATCAAAGACGACGCGCTGACGCTGCACTACCAGCCGGTGGTGGAGCTTGCCACCGGCCGGATTGAAGGCGTCGAGGCGCTGGTCCGGTGGAACCACCCCACCCGCGGCTTCATCATGCCTGACGAGTTCATTCCCCTTGCCGAGGAAGCCGGGCTGATCTCGGAACTGGGCCTGTGGGTGCTCCAGACCGCCGTGAAGCAGCTCCGGTGCTGGACCGACGCCGAACTGGTGGACAGTTCCTTCTCCGTGCGCATCAACATTTCCGCCACGGACCTGCAGAGCCTGCAGTTCATTGAGGACGTGCGGAACACCCTCCAGGAAACAGGGGTCAAGCCGGAGCAGGTGGTCCTGGAACTGACGGAAGTGGCCATCGTCAAAGGCAACGAGTTGGACCGGTATTCACTGGGTGGTCTCCGCGGCCTGGGCGTGGGCATCGAAATCGACGACTTCGGCACCGGCTACTCCTCCATCAGCTACCTCCGCCGCCTCCCGGTGGACCGGGTCAAGGTGGACAGGTCGCTGATCACCGGCCTTGAGAGCGACCCCAGCCAGCCGGCCCTGGTGGCAGCGGTGCTGCAGTTGGTCCGGGCATGCGGGCTGGAAGCGGTCTGGGAAGGCGTTGAGACGGCGGAGCAGGCGCAGATCCTGCGTGATCTGGGCTGCCGCAGCGCCCAAGGCTACTACTTCAGCCGCCCCGTCCCGCCGGAGCAAGTACCGGAACTGCTTGCTGACCAGCAGGAAAGCGCTAACCAATAGCGCGAAAACTACTGCGCTTTTGGAGCCGCCGTTATACGATCAGCGTGCGGTGTCCGGTTCTTCTTCGCCGCAGGTTTCAGGGTCTTTCAGCATCGTACTTTTATAAGGCGTTTGGAAATTTGAACATAATTGGGCCATCGGGTCATTACTTCGTCAACTGGGGGCGTTGCTAATGTCGGTTCGGGTACAGGCATGGGGAATTATCGCCGCTGTCCTGGCGGATACGGATCCTGCAGGAGCCGCCATCCGGCAGCGCTTGAGCACAAGCCTCGACGAGAATCCCGGCGTGCCCGAGCGGGCGTTGCTGGAGTACCTGCTCGAGACCCGGCAGAGCGATGCCAATACGGTCGAGACGTTGGAAACGGCCAGGGAGATGCGCCTTACGCCGCCCGCCCTGCCGCCACAGTTCGCTGAGCAGTTGGACGCCATCCGCAGCATGTCCCGGATCAGCGCCCTGCTCGAGAACAAGATGCTGATGACCGCTTTCCAGCCCATCTATGGGCTCGAAGGAAAAACCGTGGTGGGCGCGGAGGCGCTCTCCCGCTTCGTCAGCGACGACGGGGCCGCCGCTGAATTGTGGTTCGCCGAGGCAGCCGCTGTGGGCTTGGGGGCAAACCTTGAGTTTTCCGCGCTCGGGTCCGCTGCCGCAGCGGCGCGAAACCTGCCGGAAAACCTTTACGTTTCGTTGAACATTTCGCCCACTTCCTGCATGGACCCGCGGCTGCCGGAACTGTTCGACCACATCGAGCTTCCCATCGACCGGGTGGTGCTCGAATTGACCGCGGATATCCCGGAAGAGGAATACCTGCAGTTCATTTCCGCGATTAATCCGCTGCGTGAAAAGGGGCTGCGGGTCGCGGTCGACGACACCCACAGCGGCGCGGGGGCGCTCAGCCGCATGATCCATCTGCGGCCCGATTTCCTCAAGGTGGGCCGCAATGTCATCGCCGATGTGGACAAGGACGGCCTGCAGCACGCCCTCGCGTCCTGCCTGGTGGACTTCACCGCCCAGATCGGCGTGACCCTGGTGGCGGAAGGCATCGAGACCGTGGGCGAACTGAAGGCCCTCAGCGAACTTGGCATCAGCGCCGGCCAAGGCTACCTGTTGGGCCGGCCGTCCGTCCGGCCTGAGGACTGGGCCAAATGGAACACGCGCCTGGACATGGACGGCCTGGAGCGCCACCTGGCCGGCCCCAGCAAGCCGCGGAAAAGCCAGGGCAAGGCGACCTCCTAACGCTGGCCGTGGGCCAGCTGCCGGCAGACCGCAGGCCCGCCGGCAGCTGGACACCAGGCACTATTCGGAGTGGCCCTGGTCCCTGCTCATCTGGTCCTCGGCGGGCGGCGTCTCTCCGGGAGGTACTCCCCCGCCTGGTTCCAGGCCGGTGACATTGCCCTCTGCGGGGTCGGGGTTCGGCGAGCCGCCGGACTCTTTGCTGCGCTGCTCAGCGAGGTGGGGCTGGGCGGCTCCAACATCGTCCTTCCCTGGACGGTCGGGGTTCGCGGGGTCATTTTCCGGATGGTAAGTGCTCATGCTGCCTTTCCTTCCTCTCCGGCTGCGGTTCAATTCCCCAGCACTGGACTAATTGTAAGCATGCTGATAATTCTGGAGGAGAAGGGCCGGTACGCCGCTGGGGCGCCGGCACGCGATGTCGGAAGGAGCAGTCAGATGGGAATTGGCGACAGCATCGGCAAGGCAGCGGAGAACGCCATGGAGGACCTGGCCGGGACATCCAAGCCGACGGAACAGACGGATGTTTCGAACCCGGCAGACCCCAATGACGACGTTGAAGTGCACTCGTCCCTAAGCGAAGGGTCAAACGCGATGGAGGCGCAGAAGGTCCCCGGCCTCAAAACAGGGGCAGCGCCGGCTCCGGTGTCCAACAGCCCGCTGGGCGGGGACGTCGACGGGACGGACAACGACAGGGCACACAGCGACATGGCACGGCACGACCGGAAGCAGAACGAGGAGATGGACGACGGCGGCCTGGCCGGCGATGCGACGGCACCCACCGAATCGGACCGCGGCTAGTCCCTCGGCAGGTTCAGTAAGCCGGGCGGGGTTCAGCCGGTCGGGTCGTTGGTCCCCGGCGCATGCCGCCACTGGCCGCGGGCCCGCAGCACGTCGCGGAGCAGGTCCGCCCGGTCCGTGACAATCCCGTCCACGCCAAGGTGGAGGAGCCGGTGCATTTCGGCCTCTTCATTGATGGTCCATACATGCACCACCAGGCCCAGTTGATGGGCGCGCCGGATGAAGCCGGCAGTGACTACAGGTATCCGCCCATACCGGACGGGTACCTGTAGTGCGTGCACGTCACGGAGGACCCGGCCCATGAGCCGCCGGAACACCGGGCGTGGCAGTACCGGGCCCAGCAGCGTGAAGAGGGCGTTCGAGGCCACTCCGGCGGACGAAGCCACCGGTTGGCTGAGCAGCTTCAGTACCGCCCGCCGCCGGCGGTCCGAAAAACTGGTGACCAGCACCCGGTGGTGCACCTGGTGCCGCTCGATGGCGGCCGCGGTGCTGCGGACCGAGCCCCAGTCCTTGACGTCCAGGTTGAGCCGGGCACCGGGAAGCTCGGCGACCAATTCGTCGAAGGTGGGGATGGGCTCGCGGCCGTTGATCCGGGCCTTTGCCACCTCCGCCGCGGGCAGTTCCGCCACCCGGCCGTTGGCGTCCGTCACCCGGTCCAGGGTTTCGTCATGGAAGAGCAGCAGCACGCCGTCGGATGTTGTGTGGACGTCCGTTTCAAGGTAGCGGAAGCCAAGTTCGACGCCGGCCCGGAACGCGGCCATCGAATTTTCCAGCCCCTCGGCCGAGAACCCGCGGTGGGCGATGGCGATGGGCAGCTGCCGCCCGGCGTCGTCCGGGTGCTCGAAGAAGGGCAGGGTCACACTGCGAGCGTACCCGAGGCGCGAGGCCTTCAGTCAGCGCTGCTGCAGTTCAATCGGTGCACGGAAGGATGTCCACGCCGTCGCTGCAATGCAGCAGGGTGCGCCCGCGGCCGCCGTCGAGGTGGACCCAAACCGCCGTGTGGTCCGGCGTGATGGTGTCCACCACCCCGCTTGACTCAAAGCCGGGTGAAAAGAGGACCCGGACGCGGTCGCCTTGGCGCAGCTGCTTCCAGTGCGGGGCCGGTGTTGCTGCGCGGAGCGGCCCATCGGCTGCGTGCTGCTTGGTGCTTCTTGCCATCGTTACCCCCTTTGAGCCGGCGGAGGTGCCTGCTCTCCACGCTTCACGCTACGGCGGGAAGGTAAACGCCAGGTGAGCGCAGGCTGGGAAAACGGTGCCGCCGGAGCCGGCAGGGTAGTTTCAGGAAAACTGGACGCCCAGGGAAGCGAGCCGGGCCTCCAAAACCTGGGCCACGCCGTCGTCGTCAAAATGCGGCGCCTGCTGCCCTGCCGCGCGGATGGCCTCCGGGTGGCCGCTGGCCATCGCATAGCCGTGTCCGGCCCAGCGGAGCATCTCGATATCGTTGGGCATGTCCCCGAAAGCCACCACGTCGGCCGCCTCAATGCCCAGGGCGGACGCATACTCTGCCAGGGTGACAGCCTTGTTGACGCCGGGAAGGGACAGTTCCAGCATCGCGACGCCGGGCGAGGAGTGGGTGGCGGCGGCCAGGTGCCCGACGGCGGGAGCCACCTCGGCGAGGAATTCGTCAGGCGTGCCGTCGCGGACGATGGCGAGGAATTTCACCACGGAGTCGTCGCCGGTGAGCGTGTCCTTCAGCGGCGCGGGGGTGAATTCGGCGAGCAACTCGCTGGATTCATTCTCGATGAAGCCCGGTTCCAGATGGAAGCCGGTGAGCGTTTCCGCGGCGAACAGCGCCGCCGGGCGGAGTTCTTTGATGATGCTCCGGACTTCCATGACGGTGTTGATGGCCAGGGTGCGGGCAGAGACCAGGCGGTCCGCCTCGAGATCCCACACCACCGCGCCGTTGGAGCAGATCACCCGTCCGGTGTGGCCCAGCTGTTCTTCGAGGGGGTGCAGCCACCGGGGTGGGCGGCCGGTGACGAAGACAAGTTCGACGCCGGCATCACGGCAGGCGTGGAAGGCGCGGACGGTGCGGGGGCTGATTTTTCCGTCGTGCCCAAGGATCGTTCCGTCGATATCACTTGCTACCAGCCGCATCCTGCAAGTCTACGTGGGGCTCGGGCAGCCGGCGTGCGCTGGAAGGCGGCGGCCGCCGTCGTACTTCCCCGTGAAGTACCCCCGCGCCTGTTGGACGCGGACGTGCCCTTTCCATCAGCGGATGATGGCAGCCGATTCCACGGAGTAGAGCCGGGCGTAGTTCAGGCACATGCTCAGGCTTTCATCGGCGGGTACCCGATGCCCGGTGAGGACTACTGGATCGCCGCCGGTAAGCCGGGGGCCGGCGGGCAGGACGAGAGTCCCGCCGCTGAGGTTGGTTCCTTCGGGGAAGATCAGCGTGTAATCGTCCCCATCCTCCGCCTGCAGGATGAGGCACCCTGCCCCGTCCCGGTCCAGCGTCCCTTTGAGCTCCGCCGCAGGTCCGGGAGCGGAGGTCTGGCCGGCATCGACCAGCGCCTTCAGCCCATCCGCTCCCTGCAGCACAGTGGCGGCATGCTCCGCGGAGGCCGGCACCAGCCGGAAGGCGTATCGGCCGTCCGCGCCGTCCGCAGGGTTCATGACGAACTCCACTCCCGCGATGGAAAGCGTCACCTGGGCCTTGAAGACAGCACCGTCACAGGGAACCTGGACAGGAGTGAGAACCTCGTCGCCGGCCTGGGTGGCGAGCGACAGCTGCGTCTCCATTGGACCCTCGCAGGTGAAGTGAACGTCGTAATGGCCGGGTTTTGCCCCCGCAAAGCCGTAACTGACTGTGGTGCTTGACATGGTGGCCCCGGCGAACTGGCCTGGCAGGTCGGGCTGCAGCTGCCGGCGCGACCATTCCTGCATGGCCTGCACCTCTGCCGCGCGCGGATCCGCCGCCTCGCCGGTGGCCACCTGCGGGGTTGCCGTTGTCGCCGTGGTTGACGGCTTCGCCGCTTGCCCCTCCGGCGGGCCGCTGTACTCGCAGCCCGTGAGCGCGGCGAGCATCACTGCCGGAACGAACCAAAACCTCAAGAACCGCATCGTTTCCCCCCCAGAGCCGACGGTGCTCCCAGCCTAGCCCCTCGGCGCCCCAGCCTTGAGGAGTGTCCGTTGTCAGCCTCCGGGGCTACACTGAAACTATCGAACATATTTTCGAATAAAGGTGTGTTGTGGGCGTTGTTATCGGTCCCCGCGTGATAGATGCGGGTGCCTCGTTGTTCTCGGTGCTGATCTCGCCGGTGGCGGTGGCGGCCGGGTTTCCGTCGCCCGCACAGGACTACTTCGACGGCAGGATCGACCTGAATGCGCACCTGATCAAGGACATCACCAGCACCTTCGTGGTCCGGGTGACCGGGGACTCCATGGAGGGAGCGGGCATCAGCGACGGTGACGAACTGATCGTGAACCGCGCCCTGGAACCCAGGGACGGATCCGTGGTGATCGCGGTGCTGGACGGGGAACTGACGGTCAAGCGCCTCCGCATCACCCGCACCGGAGTGGTGCTCCAGGCGGAGAACCCCAAGTACCAGGACATCCACGTCCCCGCCCTGTCCGAGCTGACCATCTGGGGTGTTGCAACCAGGTGCTTGCACCATGTCTGAGCTGCGCAAGGGGTGAGAATTGCCGTGGCCAAGCCTGCCGTCATGCCGCAGATGCCGCAGATCGCGCACGTGGACGTCAACTGTTTTTATGCCTCAGCCGAGCGCGCGTTCGACCCCTCCCTTGAAGGGCGCCCGCTGGTGGTGCTGTCCAACAACGACGGCTGCGCGGTAACCCGTTCCCCCGAGGCGAAAGCCCTGGGCATAAACACCGGTGAACCCTGGTTCAAGCTCGCGCCGCGGGCCAAGGAATGGGGCCTGGTGGCAAAGTCCAGCAACTACGAGCTGTATGGGGACATCAGCGCCCGTGTGATGGAGCTGTTGGGCAGGTACTCGGCCTGGCTGGAGGTTTACAGCATCGACGAGGCGTTCCTGGGCGTCAAGGGCGCCCCGGATGAGCTGCTGTCCCTTGGCCGGAGGATAAAAGAGGCAGTCCGGCGGAACGTGGGGGTTCCCGTTTGTGTGGGCATTGCGCCCACCAAGACCCTGGCAAAACTCTGCAATAAATGGGCCAAGAACAATCCCGCTTTTGGCGGGGTCTGCCTGTGGGAGTCGGTTCCGGCTGACGTGCGGGAGGGTTTGATGGGCCGTTTGCCGGTGGATGAGGTCTGGGGCATCGCCGGGCGGCTCAGCAAGCGGTTGAACGTTTTGGGGATTTTCACCGTCCTGGACCTGATCCGGGCGGATCCCGTGATGATCCGGGACAAATTCTCCGTGGTGCTGATGCGCACCGTCCTGGAACTGCGCGGCACACCGTGCATCCCCATGGAGGAGGAACGGATTGGACGCGACCAGTTGATCTTCTCCCGCTCCTTCGCCACGCCTGTAGCCACTGCCGCCGGCCTCCGTGAGGTCCTCAGCATCTACGGTCAGCAGGCGAGTGCCAGGCTCTCAAAGCACGGGCTGCAGGCGAAGGTCCTGACGGCGTTCGCTGCCACTTCCCCATTCAGGGTCAACGAACAGGCTTATCCCTCTGTGTGCGTCTCGTTGCCCATGCCCACGGCGGATCCGCTGCTGCTCACCAAGGCCGCGCACGCCCTGTTGCCCCACATCCGCGAAGGGCTGAAGTATGCCAAGGCGGGTCTTATGCTCACAGACCTGCGGCCTACGGGAAACCAGCCGCCGCTGGAGCCGTTCGAAAACCGGCATGAGGAACGCGGCATCGGGCCCCTGCTTGAGGACGTGGGCCGTCGCTTCGGGCGGGGCTCCATCGGGTTGGGGCATGCGGGCATCAGGTCCGGATTGGACTGGACCATGAAACGGGACATGCGCTCGCCCCGGTACACCACGCACTGGGACGAACTCCCCCTGGTCAAAGCGGCCTGAAACGGAGCAGGTCCCGCCGCCGGCGCATTGCCGGCGGCGGGACCTCGTTACTGCCTGGGCGGTTTTGTCTGGACGTTTCCTGCCTAGACGCGCCGCCGGGCCGTGACGAAGTGGAAGATCAGGACGACTACTGCGACGACCAAAAGAATGTGGATAAGGCCGCCACCGATGTTTGCGAGCAGTCCGAGAAGCCACAGAACGGCGATGATAATGGCGATCCAAAGCAACATGAGAGTCTCCTTGACTAGTTTTTCAAAATCCCCATGCCGGGCACGTACCCACCAAAACGGCAGGTGAATCAACGCAGGTCAATTAGGAAAAGCCGTTGCTGACCGCAGTCGCTGCCGGGGCCTGCTGTATTGGCCCCGAATCAAGACGTCCCGCGTCGAATTTTGACGCCCCGCTACGCCGCATTGAGGGTTCGCGTCGCCCCGTGAACGCCTGCTACGGCAGTGATTGTGGGGCCGCTGGGTGCTCCGTAACCTCGTCTCAGCATCCGCCCCAGCAAAGGACTTCACCATGGCAAACTCGCAGGACAACAGTCCCCGGAACCAGCAAGGTTCCACCCGGATCGTCGCCGGCCAGGCGGCCGAGCCCAAGCGCCAGCTTGGGCTGAAGATCGGCATCGCGGCCGCCGCCCTGGCGCTCATCGGCGGCGGTGCCGCGGTCGCCTCCGCCGTCAACAACGCCGCCCCGGTCGCATCACAGGAGACTGCTCCTTCCGGCAACCCCGCTGCGGAGCTGAAGCTCGGCTACTTCGGCAACGTCACGCACGCGCCTGCCCTGGTGGGCGTCAGCAAGGGCTTCATCGCCGATGAACTCGGCAGCACCAAACTCAGCACCCAGGTCTTCAACGCCGGCCCTGCAGCCATCGAGGCGCTGAATGCCGGCGCCATCGACGCCACCTACATCGGACCCAACCCGGCCATCAACTCGTTCGTCAAAAGCCAGGGACAATCCGTGAACATCATTGCCGGGGCTGCTGCCGGCGGCGCTCAGCTGGTGGTCAAGCCGGGCATCAGCTCCGCTGCCGACCTGAAGGGCAAGACCCTGGCTTCACCGCAGCTAGGCGGCACGCAGGACGTGGCCCTCCGTGCCTGGCTTTCAAGCCAGGGTTACAAGACGAACGTGGACGGCAGCGGTGACGTCGCCATCAACCCGACGGAGAATGCCCAGACCCTCAAGCTGTTCCAGGACGGAAAGCTCGATGGCGCGTGGTTGCCTGAGCCGTGGGCATCACGTTTGGTGCTGACCGCCGGAGCCAAGGTGCTGGTGGATGAGAAGGACCTGTGGGACGGCTCGCTGTCCGGCAAGCCGGGGGAGTTCCCCACCACCATCCTGATCGTGAACCAAAAGTTCGCCGCCGACCACCCGGACACCGTCAAGGCGCTGCTGAAGGGCCACGTGAAGTCCGTTGAGTGGCTTAGCTCTGCATCCGCTGGAGAGAAGGCCACCGTCATCAACGCCGCACTGAAGGAAGCCGCCGGCGCGGAGCTCAAGCCCGACGTCATCGACCGCTCGCTGAAGAACATCGTGTTCACCGTGGACCCGCTGGCCGGTACCTACGGGAAACTCCTGGCCGACGGCGTGACTGCCGGCACCACCAAGCAGGCCGACATCAGCGGCATCTTCGACCTGCGCGGGCTCAACGGCGTCTCGAACGAGAAGACGTCAGCTGCAGGGCTCGGAAAGGAGTAGCCCCACCCACATCGATTGCTCCGTAAATGTCCTTTTGAGCGTCCAAAACGGCATCTACGGAGCAATCGATTTCTCATGGGAGCCTTTTTGCGGAAATCCTTCGTATTTCCTGAGCCCGGAGTGGGAAGCCCGCCACTAGGCTGAGGGGGTTGCCCTGCGGCGGGCGGCCAAGGATTGGGGGACGCCGGTGCACGGTTTTGGGACAAACAGGGATTCGTTGCCGGATAAGTCAGGCGGCTTTCTCCCGCCGAACGTCCGGCGTTCTGCCAGCGGACGGGTCCCGCAGTGGGCCATCGATGAGGCTTTGGGAAAGGCCGAGCCGCCGGCGCCTGGGCGCACTCCTGAACCTTCCCCGCCTGACCTGCGGAAGTTCGGGCGCCGGCCCCGGAAGCAACAGCACCGGCCCAAGCGGTCGGTGCAGTTCCGGACCATGCTGGGGATCGCCGTCGTGGTCTGCCTGTACTTCACGCCGACGTTCTTTGACCGCGTGGTCCTCCCAGTCACTGCCCCGTACCTGCCCGGCGCCAAGGTGCCGCCGCCAGGCGTGGAGGCCGCCCCGTCACCCTTGGGCAAGCCGCCGGCCAGCACCGGTTCAACGGCATTCGTGCTGCAGGAATCGCCCAAGGCGGGACAGACATTAGTGGCGTACGATCCGTGCCGCCCCGTGCATTACGTTGTTCGGCCGGACAATGCCTTGCCGGGTGGGGATGGGCTGATCAACGAAGCGGTGGCAGCCGTTTCCCGCGCCTCCGGCCTGCAGTTTGTCTACGACGGAACCACTACGGAAGCGCCGGCAGATCAACGTCAAGCTTTCCAGCCTGAGCGCTACGGGAAGCGCTGGGCACCGGTGCTGATCGCTTGGTCGTCGCCCGCGGAAACCCCTGAACTCGCCGGCAACGTCGCAGGCCTCGGCGGTAGCGGCTATGCAACAGCCCCTGGACAACCGCTGGTCCTCGCCGCCGGCCAGATCAGCCTGGACGCCCCCGACCTTGCCGGCATCATGGCCAGCAGGCCGGATGGCGCCGCGGAAGTGCGGGCCATCATCATGCACGAGCTCGGGCACGTGCTGGGCCTGGCCCACGTCAACGATCCAAGCCAGCTCATGTATGCCGAGAACAAGGGCGTGCAGGACTTCGCAGCCGGCGACCGCGCAGGGCTTGCACTGCTGGGCGCGGGACCCTGCGTGCCGCAGCTCTAGGAGGACTGCTGCCCGCGGAGGAACCCCATCGACTGCTCCCCACCGGCTTAGCCCTCTTTTTCAGCCCCGTGCAGCTCGGCGCGCGTGGGCGGGTTGGCGCCGGGCCGGGACACGGTGACGGCGGCGGCCCTTGCGGCGTGCTCGAGGAGTTCGGCCAATCCTTCAACGGGCAAGTCCCGCAGGTCCTGCCGGTTCTGGGCTCCATCCAGCTCCCGGTCCACCAGGCCGGACAGCAGCGCCGCCATGAACGAATCCCCCGCTCCGACGGTGTCCGCAACGTCCACTTTTGGCGCAGGCACGGATACTTCGCCGGCCCGGCACACGCCCCATGGGCCCTCCGCACCGCGGGTGACGACCACCATCGCCGGCCCCTCCTCCCCGCCGAGCGCCAGCCACTGGCGCGCCGAATCCAGCACATCCTGCCCGGGATACAGCCAGGCGAGGTCCTCGTCGGACGCCTTGACCACATCGGAGAGCACCACGAACTTCTCCGCCTGCCGCCGGGCGTAGTCCACGTCCGTGATGATGCTCGGCCGGCAGTTGGGATCGAAGCTGATCGTTGCGGAGGGGTGGGCGTGTTCGACGGCGGCGAGCACCTCGGTGGCGCCCGGCTTCAGCATCGTCGCGATGGAACCGGTGTGCAGCAGCGTGGTGCCCTGCAGCATGAAGCCGAGCCGGTCGGCAATGCCGGGGAGGTCCCAGGCAAGGTCGAACGTGTAGGTGGCGGCGCCGTCGTCGTCAATCAATGCGGTGGCCACGCTGGTCGGCAGGTCGTCCGGGGGCACCGGCAGCATCACTGAACTGGCGCGCAGGTGCGCGGCCACCGAGTCGCCGTAGGCGTCCCTTCCGTAGCGGCCGATGAACTGCACCGGATGGTCCAGCCGGGCCAGGCCCACCGCAACGTTGAGCGGGCTGCCGCCCACGTGCGCCTGGATTCCGGTGGCGCGCTGGACAACGTCAACAAGGCCTTCGCCGATCACTGTGAGCATGGTCATACTCTGCCAGAAAGAGGGCAGCGTCAGCAGTTCATGTCAGCGGAGCAGGCGGCCCACAAGGTCCCGGCACGTCACATAGGCCTCGGCGCTGACATCGATCAGGGCGAAGTGGTCGCCCGGCACCATGACCAACTCCGCCGGAACGGGTCCGGAACGGCCCGCATCCACGTAGGTGGCGGACATGCTCAGCGGCACGTCCACATCCTCCGTGGCGTGGACGGCGTAGACGGGCACGCCCAGGGGCAGCGCGGCCATGGGGTCTGCCATGCGGTGCCGTTCGGGGAAGTCCGACGACGGCCCGCCGAGCAGGTTGGCCACGGCTCCGTTGCTGAGGTTCAGGCGCTCGGCCTCGGCCAGGTTGAGGACGCCGGACTGACTCACCACCCCGGTGAGGCGGACGCCGTCGTTCTCCACCTGCAGGCCATCCTCCGCCCCAAGCTCGCGCAGCCGCTCCCTCCCCGCGGCCCACACCGCCAGGTGGCCGCCGGCCGAGTGGCCCAGCGCCACCACTTTGCTGAGGTCCAGTGAGTGCGGTTCCGCGAGCGCGCGAAGCTTGTCGATGCCCGCCAGGATGTCCTGGAAAGTGCCCGGCCACCCCCCACCGTTGCCGGCCCTCCGGTATTCAAGGTTCCAGGCGGCCATGCCATGGTCAGCCATGTCCTGTGCCAGTGGCTCCCCCAGTTCTGCCCCATACTGCGGGCGCCAGTAACCGCCGTGGATCACCACCACGACGCCCCGGTGTTTCCCGCCGGGTGGAAGGTCGGGGAGGAACAGTTCACCCCACTGGCTGGGGTCCTGGCCGTAGTCATAGCGGTGGCGGTGCGTCACACTGGCCCACTTTAGCTGCCGCCATCGGCACGACGCCGCGGCTTTCCGGGGGCAGCACCGTCGAAACTGGGCCAGAACGCACTGTGCGCCTTCTTCCGTTTAGCCGCGCAGCTTTGTGGGCACGATTCCTGACATGGAAAAACCTGAAGTGACCACGCAGGGGTCGACTGTGGAGGAATGGACGCGGGCGCTGGCGGAGTCCACGGGATCACCCGGCGGAGGCGCGGGCACGGGCCTGATGCTCGCGGTGGCGGCTTCGCTGACATCGATGGTTGCCGGCTACAGCGGGGACGATGGCGGCGAGCCGGCCAGGATCCGGGAGCGCGCCCAGGCGCTGCGCCAGGAAGCCCTTCGACTGGCGGATGACGATGCCTCCGCTTCAAAAGCGTTCGGTGCCGCCTTCCGGCTGGAACCCGGCGAGGAACGGGACGAAGCAATCCGCCGGGCTTCAGTGGAAGCTGCGGCCGCATCCGCTGTCCTGGGCGAGCGTGCCATCGAAGCCATCGACGACCTCGCCTGGTTGGCAACCAAGGGCAACCGTGCGCTGGTGGCGGACGTCGTCGTCGCGTTCGGTGCCCTCCGCGCCGCGCTGGCCGGGGCCCGCACCAATGTCAGCTTCGACCTCGGCTCGCTCCGGTCCGCCGGCACCAGCCTGGAACAGGTTCGGGAGCAACACCCTGACCTGTGGGCCGCGGTCGAAAAACTCAACGCCGCCATGGACCGGATTGACGAACTGTCCACCGCCGTTGATCATCGTGCCGCCCCTACGGATGCCATCTGACGCTGGCGACTCGGCATTTGGACTTGCCGTCTGACCTGTGCTTATGGTGAACAGCATCGCTTGCCGAAGCGCACCTGTGGGGAGGGGTATCAAGTGAAGTCCAAAAGCAGTGCCTGGGCGTTCCTCCGGCCCCTCCTGCTCGTCGTGGCGGCAACAGCAGCCTGGATTGCCCTGTCAGCGGCGGCCGCGTCCGCCGACTCCTCACCGTCCCGCGATTTGCTTCCGAAGGCTGTGGATTCTGCCGCCGCCAAGCTCACCCATCAGGCCAAAGATGAACTGGAACCGGTGCAGGCAGGGCTGGACGGCGAGACGGCCACGGCCCCCGCTTCCGCTGCTGCTTCGCTGATCCCGGCGCCATCCCTCCGCCCAGCCGCGGAGGAGGTCTCCGGCTTGGCCGACAACGCTGTGCAGTCTGTTCCTGTGGTCAACGGGCTTGTGCCCACGGGAGCTGTCGCGGCCGTGGTGGATCCTGCGGTGGGTGCCGTGGACGGCGTCGTCGGCGGGACGGTGGGGGCTGCTGTTCCCTTGGCCGATACGGTCCTGGAACCCCTGGAACCCGTCCTTGAACCGGTCCTTGAACCGGTGGTCAACGCTGTTGTCCTGCCAGTGGTTCCACCGCTAGCAGAGCCTCAGGCAGTCCTTCCTGTCACCACGGATGTCAGCGCGGCTTCTGCTCCGGAGCCCGCGCCTGGCCCTCCCCCTGTTGCTGAACTGCCGAGAACCACTCAGGACATGACGAATCCCCCGCAGTCCGGCGCAATTTCCCAGAACAGCGGTGCGAAAAGCCGCCTGCAGATGAAGCTTGCAGCCGCAACGCCGGTGCTTTCCGAGGCCGGCCCGGAAGACGCCCCGTTCCGCGCGCCGTCGGAAGTGCCACCTGCCGTGCCAGGTGCTGCGCTAGGCGGAAGCGGCCCATCCGGCGGCAACGGGCCGGCGGATGCTGGCTGGATCAGCTCACACCACATTCCGGTCCCAGCGGTTGGCATGGCCGCCATTCCGGGCCATTCACTTACAGCCCCCGCCCCGGTGTCCTTCGACACCGGCTCTTCCCCTGACTAGTTGAGGCCCCACCCGCGTCGCTTTCACGCGGGGAACGCGCCAATTCCTGGGCTAAGCAGTAGGCCCAATCCAACTTTCAGGAGAACTTCCCATGACGGACCGCAATATCCGCAGATACTTGCTCGCTACCGCTTTCGCAGGCTGCCTCGCGACCTTTGGCGGTGTCGCCGCCAACGCAGCCGCTGCGCCAGTGTCAGCCGGCTACTCTTCCACTCCAGCGACGCTGGCCAACACGGGCATGAACACCGGCCTGTTGATAGTGGGCCTGCTGTTTCTTGCCTTTGGAGGACTGCTGGCGCTGGTCCTGGGGCGCAAGCGCCGCTGAGTGCACCCAAGGGAGGCCAGCAGAAGTAGCGTAGGGACAACACGCATAAATCAGGGAGGTCCCGCATGGCACGCGTCTTCATCACCGGATCCACGGACGGGCTGGGCCGGGCCGCCGCCGCCTCGCTCTTAAAGGACGGCCACGAGGTGATCGTGCACGCCCGGTCCTCCCGCCGGATCCCCGCGATCCAGCACCTGCTGGACCGCGGGGCGCAGTGCGTCGTCGGGGACCTGGCGGTGGAGGAGGAAGTCCGGGAGACCGCGGACCAGGTCAACGGGATCGGCGGCATTGACGCCGTCATCCATAACGCCGGGGTGCTGAATGGCGCCGCGTTGCTGCCAGTGAACGTCGTGGCGCCGTACCTGCTGACCACACTCATTCCCGGCCCGCGCCGGCTCATCTACCTGAGCAGCGGAATGCACCGCGGCGGCGACACCGGCCTGGACGGCCTGGACTGGACCGGGCGGACGACGACGGCCTCCTACTCCACCACCAAGCTGCAGGTCACTGCGCTGTCGGCAGCGGTGGCGCGGCTTGTGCCGAACGTCGCCAGCAATGCGGTGGATCCCGGCTGGGTGCCCACCCGGATGGGCGGCCGGTCGGCGCCGGACAACCTGGAACTGGGCCACCGCACGCAGGAATGGCTGGCCACCAGTGATGATCCGGCGGCCCTGGCCAGCGGCGGCTACTGGTACCACCAGCGCCGGCAGACCCCGCATCCCGCGGCGAACGACCCCGAATTCCAGGACGCGCTGCTGGCGCAGCTTGCCGAGTACACCGGGGTCACCCTGGAATCGCGGGGCTAACCCTCATCGATTGCTGAGTACTTGTCGTTCTCGAGCGTGAAAACGACAACTAGTCAGCAATCGATGGTGTTTAGGACGTGCGGAGGCGGCGTTCGACGTCGGCCGCCTCCGGATACGCCGCCTGGGTGCCTTTGCGGGTGGTCGCCAAAGCCGCGGCAACGGAGGCGAACGCGGCGGCATCGGCAAGCCCATCGCCCGCCGCGAGCCGGACAGCAACAGCCCCGGTGAAGGCATCGCCGGCGCCGGTGGTATCCACGGCGTGCACCTGGGTCGGCTGGACGAAAGCCACGCGGGAACCAGCAGGAGCCAGCGAGTCCAGCACCACCGAACCGTTCGCACCCAGGGTCACCAGGACCTGCTGGACCCCGTGGCCGCCGAACCGAGACCGCACCGCATCCCACTCAGAGGCAGCAGCACCGGCACCGGGAACCGAAGAACCCAGGAACAGTGCGGCCTCGTGCGAATTCACCAGCAGGATGTCCGCCAACCCGGCCAGGGCTGACGGGATCTCCGCGTACGGCGAGAGGTTCAGCAGGACCTGCGCGCCGGCGTCGTGCCCTGCCTGCGCTGCGGCGAGCACCGTGTCCATGCTGACCTCCAGGCAGAGGCTCACCACGGCGGCCCCCTCCAGGACGTCCGCCGCATCCGCCACGTCCTTCGGCGACAGGGTGCCGTTGGCACCGGCCGAGATGATGATGTTGTTCTCGCCGCGGGCGTCCACGGCAATCACGGCAACACCGGTGGGCTCGGCAGACGTCCGCACGTGCCCCACATCCACGCCGACCCCGGCCACGGAGGCCTCAAGCATGGCGCCGTTGGGGTCCTCCCCCACGGCGCCCACCAGGCTGACGTGCCCGCCCAGCCGGGCCGCGGCGACGGCCTGGTTGGCGCTCTTGCCGCCGGGGTTCACGGCGAAGCCGTTGCCCTGGACGGTCTCGCCGGGCTGCGGGAGGCGGTCGCAGTAGATGGTGAGGTCGGCGTTCAGGGAGCCGACGACGACGATCCGGCCGGCGCCGGAAGCCGCGGCACTCATGCGGCCACCTCAGCCTCAACCGGCTTGGGGATCAGCAGCGAGGCGGCGAACGCGGCGACGGTCAGCGCCAGGCCGACCACCACGACGGTGAGGTACGACGCCGTCGCATCGCCGAGTGCCGACGTCGCCACCAGCACGGCCGGCAGGATGAGGAAGCTCAGGCCCGCACCCAGGTTGAAGGCACCGGCGTTCATGCCGGGCAGGAAGCCGGGGTTGCCGGCAGGCGAGAGGACAACGCCGAGTCCGTTGAGCATGATGTTGACCGTACCGGCGTACATGATGCCCAGCAAGACCGTTCCGGCGATCATCATCGGCAGGCTGTGCAGGCCAAGGAACGCGATGACGGCGAGCGCGGCGATGCTGCCAAGCAGGCCGATGCGCAGCACCTTGGTGTAGCCGAGGACCGGGGCCAGCTTGCCGCTCAGCGGTCCCACCACCCAGCCGAGCAGGGCGTACGGGGTGAGGATGATCAGCGACATCTCGGTGGGACCGACTCCGAAGCCCGGCGAGGCAGCCTGCACGTAGGCGGGCACGATGCCGTTGATGACGGCGAAGATGCCGGTCATGGTCAGGGTGGTGGTGAGCAGCGGGGCCCAGGTGGAGCGCTGGCGCAGGTGGACGGTTTCCACCATGGGTTGGGCGGCCCGCTGTTCCGTGCGCCAGAACGCGAAGAACGCGACGGCGGATACCAGCACCAGCGCCAGGCTCAGCATCAGCGTGCCGGAGTCGAAGCTGGCCACCAGCTTGGAGCCTTCGTTCAGGGCGGTCAGCAGGGCGCCCACGGCGACGACGATGAAGAACACGCCCAGCCAGTCCATGCGGGTTCCTGCGGCGGGCTTGCTTTCGGAAGCGAGGAACATGATGAGGGCTGTCGCGGCGACGGCGAGGACCACCATCAGCCAGAAGATGCTGCGGAAGCCGTAGTGCTCGGCGAAGTAGCCGCCTACGAAGGAGTCCACACCGGCCACGCCGCCGTTGACTGCAGTAATAAGGCCCATCAGCGTGCCGTACTTGCGCGGGTTGCTGACGGCGGAGCGCAGCATGATGAGGCAGAGCGGGACGGTGGGTCCGCTGACGCCCTGGATGACGCGGCCCACGAAGAGCCACGTGATGTCCGGGGCGAGCGCCGCGATCACGGAGCCCACGGCCATGAGCAGCATCATGCCCACCAGGACCTTCTTGCGGCCCACGATGTCGCTCAGGCGCGGCAGGAACAGGGAGAACAGGGCGGCGGCGGTGAAGAACCACGTCTGCGAGAGGCCGATGACGGCCTGGTCCGCCTTGAGTTCCTCGCCCATGGTCACCAGGGCGGGGCTGAGCATGGAGGCGTTGAGCTGGAACGCCACGCAGGCGGCCAGCAGCGCGGTCATGAGGGCGGCGATATTGCCGCGGCCGGTCTTGGTTTCACTCAGGGTTGCGGTGGTCATTTACTTGACCCCTCCGGCGGTGAGGTGGGCACTTTCCGGGCGTACGACGTCGGCCGCGTCGGCTTGGGTGCGGTCTGCACCTTGGTGGCTGCCGGCGTCGTCCGTGTTGGCGTTGGCGCCCGGCTCGCCGATCCGGACCAGCGCGTCGGTGACCAGCTCCCAGAACCGTGCATGGTCCAAGTCCACGGCCACGCTGGTGTGGCAGTCGGCCGGCGCGGGGGCGCGGAAGTCGGCCACGGTCATGCCCAGGGTGAGCGTGCCCGTCAGTTCGATGTTCACGGGGACCTTGCGGGTACTGACGATGCTGGGGTCGATCACGTACGCCACGGCGCAGGGATCGTGGACGGGCGGGAAGTCGAAGCCCTGGGCGTCCTTGTAGGTGTGGGCGAAGAAGTCCATCAGCTCGGTGACGAACTTGGCGGGGCCGGTGCCGATGGCGGCGATCTTCTCCACCACGTCCGGGGTGGCCAGCGCCTGGTGGGTGAGGTCCAGTCCGACCATGACCACGGGCCATTTCTCGTTGAAGACGATGTGGGCGGCCTCGGGGTCGATGATGATGTTGAACTCGGCCACGGCGCTCCAGTTGCCCACGTGGTAGCCGCCGCCCATGAGGACCACTTCCTTGACGCGTTCCACGATGCGCGGTTCCTTGCGGGCGGCCAGGGCGATGTTGGTCAGGCCGGCGGTGGGGACCAGGGTGACGGTTCCGGGCTCGTGTGCCATGACGGTGTCGATGATGAGGTCGACGGCGTGGCGCGGGTCCAGTTCGATGGTGCACTCGGGCAGGGCGGGGCCGTCCATGCCGGAATCGCCGTGGATGTCCGGCGCGGTTTCAATGCTGCGGACCAGGGGGCGCGGGCAGCCGGCGGCGAAGGGGACGCCGGTGATGCCGGCGATGGTGCCGACGGCCAGGGCGTTGCGGGTGACTTTCTCGAGGGTCTGGTTGCCCACCACCGTGGTGACGGCCAGCAGTTCGATGTTGGGGTTGCCGTGTGCCAGCAGCAGGGCGACGGCGTCATCATGGCCGGGGTCGCAGTCCAGGATGATCTTCCTGGGCTCGTGCTGGTTCGCTTGCGGATTTGGTTCCACGATGGTTCTCCACGTCATTGGGGCCTGCCTTGCGGGCAGGGGTTTCTGACTTCCGGGAGCGATCATGGCAGGGTTTTGTGGTCTACGTCAAACGCTTAACGTGCTCTCGGCATTGCCGCACGTCAAACGCTTGACGCCTTGCCTGCTCTGGACGCATGCGGGGCCGACTAGGATCGAAGTATGGATTCCGGGGAACAGGTGCAGCAGCGGGCCCGGCCGCGCCGGGTGACGGCGGCGATGGTCGCCGCACGGGCCGGGGTGTCGGTGGCCACCGTGTCCCTGGTGGCCAACGGCAAAACGGCAGGCCGCGTTTCCGAGGACAACATTTCCCGCGTGCGGGAGGCCATCACCGAGCTGGGCTACGTGGTGGATGGGATCGGCAGCTCGTTGGCCAAAGGCGTCAGTTCCATCGTGATCCTGGTGGCGCCGGACATTTCCAACCCGTTCTTCGCCAAGGTGATCGGCGGCGTGCGCGAATCCCTGGGACCCAGTTACCAGCTGCTGCTCTCGGTCACGGACTCCGGCGAATTTCCCAAGGCCGACGACGTCCGGAAGCTCATGTCCCTTCGTCCCGCCGGGCTCTTGGTGGACGCACCGAACGCCGGCTTCCTGGCCGACCTCTCGGTGGCCGGGCCGCTGGTCCTGCTGGACGCGCCCGGCCTGGAATCCGTTGCGCCGGCCGTCAACCTTGACGTCGCCCAGGGTGCGCGGGAGCTGGCCGCCCACCTGGCCGACGCGGGCCATCGGCGGGTTGCCTACCTGGACAGCGTCACCGGAACGGAAACCTTCACCATCCGCCGGGAGGCGTTCCTCGCCGAGGCGGCAGCCCGGGGCATGTCGGTGGATGCGGACCACATGCCCGCCACCACCATCGACGTCGGCGAGGCCGCGGCCGCCTTCGCCGCAGCATGGCCGGACTGGCAGCGCGAGGGGGTGACCGCCGTCGTCTGCGCCACCGATACGCACGCCTATGGGGTGCTGCAGGAAGCACGTGTGGCCGGAGTGCGGATCCCGGAGGAGCTGGCGGTAGCCGGGTTCGACGACCTGCCGTATTCTGCCACCAGCAGCCCGGGCCTGACCAGCGTCCACCTGCCGGCGGCCCTTCTGGGCCTCAAAGCCGGGGAGCAGCTGCGCCGGCTGATGGAGGGCCAGGCGCTGGAGCAGGAGGAGCTGACGCTGGAGAGCTCCCTGGTGGTGCGCGGTTCCACGTCGCCTGCCGAAACGTAGGGAGTCCCAAAGGCTCCGTGTCGGACCCCGGCCGTAAGCTGGGGTTATGCCGAGTAACTGGGAAAGCCTGGACGCGCCGCTGCGCGAGTCCGTGCAGCACAACGTGGAGATCTACGAGCGCGTCCGGCCTGCCCTGAAGCTTGTCACCCGGGACGTCCTGCTGACCCTGCGGGGCATGCTGAAGGACAGCGAAGTCACCCCGCTGTTCGTCACCGGACGCACCAAGACGGTGGAGTCCTTCAAGGAGAAGATTTCCCGCACCGAGGAACCGCTGGAACCGGGGGGCCGGCGGCTGCTGAAGTTCCCGGACCCGTTCCGCACCCTGAATGACATGGTGGGAATCCGCGTCATCACCAAGCTGCCGGCGGAAAACGCCGTGGTGGCCAACATCATCAAGCGGCAGCGCCAGGTTTTCGATTGCCGAGGAGACCGCGAGAAGGACATCGGCTCCATCGAGTCCGGCACCTATGGCTACTCCAGCCGCCACCTGATCCTGCGGACCATCCAGAACGAGGCCGTCAAGGAGTACCAGCAGGTCTTCAACCCGGACGTGCAGCCCAACGGCAGCTACTTTTTCGAGTGCCAGATCCGCACCATCTTCGCCCACGCGTGGAGCGAAATCGAGCATGATATCCGCTTCAAGGCCGAGGACCCCCGCGCCTGGACGCCGCACTTCGACCGCCAGTTCACGGCCACCGCGGCCATGCTGGAGACGGTGGAAACGGCCTTCGCGGACCTTCACGAACGGTACGAGGAAGTCCGCAGCTACTGGGACATGGACGGCGAAGGAGCCGCCCCGCTCACGCCCAACCGGATCCGGGATGTCTGGCGCACCCTGCTCCCCCACGTCGACCGGAAGGTGGACGACGACTGGGGCTGGGCCGCCGAACTGCTCGCCGCACACGGGCTCAACCAGACCATGCAGCTGGCCGGGCTGCTGAACGCCAACCGCATCACGGAGGTCCGCAAGGCCCTGGACCACCGCTACTCCCCCGGTCCCGACCGGCTCCTGGACGACCTCCTGCTGTGGCAGTACGGCACCAGTCACGTGGACCTCACCGCAGAAGCGTCCGACGTCGTCCCGCACCCCCGGCGCGACAGCCTCCTGCGGCGGCTGCGGCAGATCGAACGGTACCGGATGACGAACAAGTAAATGGCTCTGGGAGTGCCGCTGGTCCTGTCCTGGTTCGGCCCGGTGGGGCAGGCGTTTGTTGATTCCGCGTTGGGGCAGGATCCCTTGCTGCAGGTTGCTGCCATTCGGGGCCATTCGGCAGAAGTTTTCCCTGCGCCCGGGTCCGCGGTACCTGAGCGTGCCTCATGGGCGCCCATCCGCACCATCGAGGAGACACTGGCCCGGACCAATGCTGCCGTTCTGGTCCAGGCGCTGCCCTCCACGCCGGGCGCTCACGCGCGGGCCCTGCATGAGGCGCTTGCTGCCTTGCGGAGCGGTGTGGATGTGGTGACAGCAACCAAGAGCCACGTACTCAGCCATTGGCGCGACCTTGAGCAGGCTGCTGCGGAGGGCAACAGCCGGATCCGGATTTCGGGGGCCACCGGAGCCGCGCTTCCCGCCGCCGACATGGCCCGCATCGGCCTGAGGGGTATGGGTTGCAACGCTGTCCGGGCGTGCCCCAACGGCACGTCCACCTTCATCCTGGACAAGCTTTCCGCTGGTATCGGGCTGGAGGATGCCGTGTTGGAGGCGCAGCGGCGGGGCATTGCCGAAGCAGACCCTTCTGCAGATCTATCCGGGAAGGATGCGGCCACCAAGGTACGTTTGATCGCTGGACTCCTCTGGAACTGGGACGTTTCCGGGATTGCGGTGGAGACGGAGCCGATCGACGCGTCTACGTGCGCCAGAGCATTGGCCGCCGCCCAACAGGGACGGCGCCTCCGCGCCGTTGCAAGGGCCTCCCTCAACCGGCCCATGGTGGTCACTGTGCAGTTGGAAGCCGCGGCCCCTGGGGACCCGTTTTTCTCCATCGCCGGCCCGGAAAAGGCGATGGTCTTCAGCTGCCCCGAGGCTGGGGACATCACGGTGCAGGGCGGCCGCTCCAGTCCCAAGGGTGCAGCCCTGGCAATGCTGAAAGACGTATTTAACCTGGCCGGGCTGAGCCGGCCCGGATTCCACTAGGAGGAAACTTTTGGAACATTACGATACTTCCGGGACCCCTGCCATCGACCAGTTGCTGGCGGAGAGCCGCGCCGGGCTCGAGCGTGTATATGCCTCGGATCTTGAGCGGGAGATGGCGGCAGGTGCCCTTGTTGTGGACACGCGTCCGGTCGATCAGCGGGAGCGCGACGGTGAGTTGCCGGGAGCGGTGGTCGTTGACCGCAACGTTCTCGAGTGGCGGCTCGATCCTTCCAGCCCCCACCGGCTCCCGATTGCTGATGACCGTGATCGGCGGATCGTCGTGGTCTGCAACGAGGGCTACAGTTCCAGCCTCGCTGCACACACCCTGCAGCGGCTGGGCCTGGCCCGCGCCACCGACCTCATCGGAGGATTCCAGGCGTGGGCAGCAGTGGACGGGTATGCCGCTGAATAAGCAGCCCTGCTGATTGAATTGGCAGGGCGTTCCTGCATCAGATCCTGGTCAGCTTTCGTCAAGGTTCGTCCCCTACCCTCTTGTTTTGCGGTTCACCTACCGCATGTTTAGCGTGCTACTGACCGGCCGGATGGCAGGCATGGTGCCGGGCTAAAGAAGGAAACCCATGTCTGTGCCGATTTTGTCCACCCGCAACCTGACCAAGACCTACGGACGCGGCCCGGACCGTTTCGACGCCCTGAAAGGCGTGACCCTGGACATCGACCGTGGAGACTCCGTCGCAATCGTCGGCAAGAGCGGATCCGGTAAGTCCACGCTGATGCACCTGCTCGCACTCCTGGACAGCCCGGGTGGAGGAGAAGTCCACGTTGACGGAACGAACGCCAAGACGTTGAGCGGCCGGAAACTGAACACCTTGCGGAACCAGATGTTCGGCTTCGTCTTCCAGCAGTTTTTCCTCAACCACGCCACCAGCGTGCTGGACAACGTCGTCCTGCCACTGAAGATCGCCGGGGCGGGGGCGCGGGAGCGCCGCGCCCGGGGCATGGAAGTCCTCGAACAGCTCGAACTGGCCGACAAGGCCCGCAACAAGGCCGGGAACCTGTCCGGAGGCCAGAAGCAGCGCGTAGTCATCGCGCGTGCCCTCGCGAACAACCCGCAGGTTCTCTTCGCTGACGAACCTACTGGAAATCTCGACACCGCCACGGGCGCCATCGTCGAAGACATCCTGTTCGACCTCAGCCAAAACCACGGCATCACCCTCATCACGGTGACGCACGACCACGACCTGGCCGCGCGGTTCAACCGCCGCCTCTACATCCGGGACGGGCAGCTCATCACCACTGACGAGGAGCACGCGGCATGAAACCGCTTGAAACGCTGAAAACCGCCATCGCCAACAGCTTCCGCAGCAAACTCCGCACCACCTTGACCATCCTGGCGATCTTCGTCGGAGCGTTCACCCTCACCATCACCAACGGTCTGGGCACCGGTATTTCCAACTACATCGACAGCCAAATCGCCGCCGTCGGGCCCAGCAACGCCTTTACAGTCACCAAGACGGACGCCGGCACCAGCCCGGGGTCCGGCCCGCAGAAATACGATCCCAACACCAGGGTCCTCGCCGCAGGCGGCCGCCCGGGTTCGACACAGGTGGCCCTGAACCAATCCGATCTCGACGCCGTGGCCGCCGTTCCCGGGATCACGGCAGTCTCCCCGGTCAGCCGGCTCAGTCCCGCCTTCATCCAGTGGGACAACCAGGACAAATACCAGCTCTCGGTCAGTCCGTTGGCAGGGGCCCAGCCGCAGCTGGCCTCCGGCGAAGCACTGGATGATGCCGGCAGCCAGCCCCAGATAATCCTACCCACCAGCTACATCACACCGCTGGGTTTTACGGGCAACGACCAGGCCGTGGGCCAGGACGTCACCATCGGGATTCCGGACGCCACCGGGAGCATGCACGCCGTCACGGCGCGGATTAATGGCGTGGAAGACAACGCCCTCCTTGGCTCCGGCGGTGCTTTCGCCAACAAGGCCCTCACTTCCGCCCTCGCGGACGCTCAAAGCACGGGAGCGCCCGCCGCCACGAAAAACACATGGACCGCGGCGACCGCCACCTTCTCACCGACGTCAAAAAAAGAGATCAACGACATGAAATCCCGGCTCAGCGCCGCTGGCTACTCGGCCCAGACGCTCGAGGACAGGATTGGCACCGTTAAGACCGTCATCAACGGCATCATCGGCGTCCTGGACGCCTTCGCGATCATCGCCCTCGTCGCCGCCGGATTTGGCATCGTGAACACGCTGCTGATGTCGGTGCAGGAACGGACCCGGGAAATCGGCCTTATGAAAGCAATGGGCATGGGCAGCGGCTCTGTATTCGCCCTTTTCAGCACCGAGGCGGCCTTCATCGGACTGCTCGGCAGCCTCATCGGATCCGCCGCCGCCATCGGCCTGGGCACCGCCATCAGCGGCGCCCTCGCCCGGGGCCCCCTGAGCGACCTCGCCGGGCTGCAGATCCTCAGCTTCGCCCCCGCACCCGTCGCCGGCGTCATCCTCCTGGTCATGGTCATCGCCTTCATCGCCGGCACGCTCCCCGCCTGGCGCGCGGCCCGGCAAAACCCCATCGATTCCCTCCGCTACGAGTAGCCTCACGGCGGCCCACAGCCGGTACTTCAGGCACTAACGGAAGACACGGAGGTGTTGGACATGCGGGGACCAGAGGCTCTCGCGTCCTTGGCGGCTGCGAGTGGGCGCCTGACCGGACCCCACTTCATCGGGCTGAAGCTCGGGGTGGTCCTTCTGGCGCTGGTCTTGATCCTTCGCGTCCGTCGGCGCCTTTTGGTCAGGGTCAGGGGGTTGGGATGGCGGCGCCTGGCGATCGCCTGCGGCGCCGCTTCTACCCTCTTCTACGTCGCCTGGATTCTCTATTTGGGCGGGACGATGCCCTCCGTAACCGTCGCCTACAACTGGAACACGGCCTGGCTGGCCCTGGACGCCTTTGAAGCCCTCTCCGCGCTGCTGACCGCGGTGTTTCTCTTCAGGAACAGCACCCTGGCGATCCTTACCGCCACGGCCTTCTCCACCAGCCTCTGCATTGACGCCCTCTTCGACGTCACGACAGCCCAGCAGGGTCCACCACTTCTCACCGCGGTCCTGGAAGCAGTCCTCGTTGAGCTTCCGTTCGCGGCCCTGTCGGCAGTCCTTGCCGCGAAACTCCTCGCCGCGACCACGCACCGGAACCACGCGCGGGCTGATCCGGGTCCCTAGCGGTGCAGGTTCCGAGCCGGGTCAACGGTCGGGCAACCGGAGGGTGTTGTTCACCATATGGGACGGCAACCAGTATAGTGAACGAATGACTCCCTGTAAGACTGTGGCCATCGCCGTCCCGCTCGAGGCAGAGCTCGTGGACCAGATCCGCGCCGTTGACCCGTCCATCTCCGTCGTCTACGAGCCCGAACTCCTGCCGCCGGAACGCTATCCTGCAGATCACGCTGGTGACCCCGCCTTCAAGCGCACCGAAGAGCAGGAGGAACGCTATTGGGCCATGCTCAACAGCGCCCAGGTACTTTACGGGTTCCCTAACGAAAGCCCCGCAGGCCTGGCCCGAGTCGCGCTGGAAAACCCGGGGCTGGAATGGGTCCACGCCATGGCGGCCGGTGCGGGTGGAGCAGTCAAGGCATCCGGCCTGAGCCGGGACCTTCTGCAGAAATTCAGAATCACAACGTCCGCCGGAGTACATGCCCTCCCCCTCGCGGAGTTCGCCGTGATGGGAATCCTGAACGGCTTCAAGCGGAGCGCGGAACTGGCCGAAGACCAACGGGCCCGGGTTTGGCCAGAACTCCGGGTCCCCACCCGGTTGGTCAACGGGTCGAATTTGGCGGTCGCCGGCCTCGGCGAAATAGGCCTGGAAACCGCCCGGATCGCCCGGGCCCTGGGCATGAAGGTCAGCGGGACCAAGCGGAACGTGGAACCCATCGCCGGCATCGACCACGTGGTGGACAACGACGGCCTCCCCGCCCTCCTCGCCACGGCAGACGCCGTCGTCAATACGCTGCCCGGCACCGCCTACACGGAAAAACTGTTCAACCGTGAGCTTTTCGCCGCCATGAAGCCCGGAACCACCTTCGTCAACGTGGGCCGGGGAACCGTGGTGGATGAGGAGGCACTGCTGGAGGCATTGGATAACGGCCAGGTGGGCTACGCATGCCTGGATGTCTTCGCCGTGGAGCCGCTGCCGCAGGACAGCCCCTTGTGGAAGCACCCCAAGATCATGGTTTCACCGCACACGTCAGCCCTCAGCGCGGCCGAGAACCGCCTGATCACCGAACGGTTCTGCAGCAACCTCCGCACCTTCCTCGACGGCGGGGATCTCCCCCACCTCGTGGATACGGTCCACTTCTACTGAGCGGCGATTATGCGTATCGCCAGGATCACAACAGCAGCAGGCCCCCAGCACGCCGTCGAACGGGACGGGATGTGGCATCACGTGGCTGACCCATTCGCCGCCACCCTTCGCTACACCGGCGGCACCACGCCATTCAGTGAGGCCACTTTCCTCGCCCCGGTGACGCCCGCCGTCGTCCTGGGCATTGGCCACAACCGGACGCTGAATGACCACCCTTTGCCCATCCAGGCGTGGCACAAGTCCGTCCACACCGTTGCCCCACCGGGAGGGGCCATAGTGGCGGCCCGTGACCGCGGCACCGTCCACGCAGAGGGTGAACTGGCCGCCATAATCGGCAAAACAGCCACCAACCTCACGGCCTCGAATGCCCTGGAGCACGTCCTGGGCTACACGTGCGTCAACGACGTCACCAATGTGGACCAGAACGCGGTGGACGAACGGAACTTCCAAGGCAAGGCCGGGGTCAACTACACGCCCCTGGGTCCCTGGATAGAGACCGAACTCCGTAATCCGGAGCACGCGGGCATCGACGTCTATGTCAATGGAACCGCGAAGGCGAACTCCGGCACCTTCAATCTGCCGTCCAGTGTGGTGGACTGCCTCGTCTACGTCACGACCTGGCTGACCCTTGAACCCGGCGACGTCGTGATGACGGGCGCGCCGGCCACCGCAGTACCCGTGGCGCCCGGGGATCGGGTGGACATCGTGGTGGAAGGTATCGGCGCGCTGAGCAACACCGTCGCCTGAAGGCGGGGGACAGGGAGGGGTGCCAACCCCTTTATGATGGATAGCGTTCAGTCCACTGAACGCCTACCGAAGTCTGCCCTGGCGACCTAAGGAGAATTATGGCCGATTCCCAACCTTCCGCTTCCTCCGACAAGCCGGGAGCCGCCTCGCCGGCGCCGGCAGTCACCCGGGCAGCGGCCGTGCTGGACGCCCTCGCCGCCTCGGCCACCGGCCGGCTGACACTGAGCGACCTCTCGCGCGAGGTGGGAATTCCAAAGTCATCCACCTCCAACCTCCTGCTGGCACTGGAGGAGGCGCGCCTGATCAGCAGGCAGGGCGCTGAGTTCACCCTGGGCCGGAAGCTGGTGGAACTGGGCGCCGCCTATCTTGGGCGCATGGACGAGGTGCAGGAGTTTTACCGCTACTGCGAGCAGGCCTCCGTCCTGTCCCGCGAGACGGTCCGGATCGCAATGCTGGACGGTACCAACGTCATTTACCTGGCCCGGTACGAGGGCCATCCCGCCGTGCGGCTCACGTCCAACATCGGTGACAAGATGCCGGTGTCCCTGTGCGCCGTGGGCAAGGCCCTGATCGCGCGGCTGCGTGACCATGACCTGGAGGAAATGTTCCCGGACGACGCCGAACTGCCGGTCCTCACGCCGAAATCCCTGCGCACAGGCGCGGAGCTCAAGGCACAGCTGAAAGAGATCCGCGAGCAGGGTTATGCCTTCGAGGATGAGGAGTCAACCACCGGGGTGGTGTGCCTCGCCGTTTCCGTTCCCACCCGCGGAGCCCACGGACCCAGTTTGGGCCTGTCCGTAACGGCATTGAAGGCCACCTACACGCCCGAGCAGGGCTCGCAGATGGTCAAGGAACTGCAGGAACTGGCCCACTCCCTGGGCAACCCGATGGGTTAGGGACCGCGGCGGCCTGGCGGCCTTTCGGAACTTCAAAACCAAAAACTGTTGCTCGTTGTTCAGCTTGCTGTATTGTGTTCAGCATAGTGACCGACACAATAGGTGTTGTCGCTATCCCACCAGGCCAACGGGGGCCTGGAGTGCATTAGAGGGAGTTCTCGTGACAACTCGTACTAACTCACCGCAGGCCACCACGGACGGCGCCGTCGTCGATCCGGACCAGCTGCGAAGGGCAACACTTGCCAGCTCCGTGGGTTCCGCCCTGGAGTACTACGACTTCTACATCTACGGCCTGGCCTCGGCCCTGATCTTCGGGCCGCTGTTCTTTGCGCCGCTCGGGGAAAGCGGAGCGGTCATTGCCTCCTTCGCCACCTACGGCGTCGGATTCGCCGCCCGGCCCTTCGGGGGCGTGGTGTTCGGCCACATCGGCGACCGCTTCGGCCGCAAAATGGTGCTGATCCTGACCATCGGCCTCATGGGCCTGTCCAGCTGCGCCATCGGCCTCCTGCCCACCTTCGACCAGGCGGGCATGCTCGGGGCGGTACTCCTGGTGACGCTGCGCATCCTCCAGGGCCTGGGCGCCGGCGCCGAACAGGCAGGCGCCACCACCCTCATCTCCGAGGTGGCCCCGCGCCGCCGTCGTGGTTTCTTTGCCTCCCTGCCGTTCGTTGGCATCCAGCTGGGCACCCTCCTGGGCGCCGGAACCTTCGCCCTGATGGCCCTGGCGGACAAGCAGGTCCTGCAGGGCTGGCTCTGGCGCGTTCCCTTCCTGGCCAGCGTCATCCTGATCGCCATCGCCATCTTCATCAGGCTCCGCCTCAAGGAGACCCCGGTCTTCCAGGAACTCGAAAAGCACAAGGCCGTGGTGAAGAACCCCGTGGGCCAGATCTGGAAGCACTCCAAGAAGAACGTGCTGGTGGGCATTGGCCTCCGCATGGGAGAAAACGGAAACTCCTCCATCTACTCCGCACTGCTGGTGTCCTTCATCAGCATGCCGGCCGGCGTCTTCCCCGGCGACAAGTTCATCGGCCCCACCGGCCTGCTGATTGCCGCGGGCTTCGCAGCGGTGCTGGTTGTCGCCTTCGGCGCCCTGTCCGACCGCTTTGGCCGGGTTCCCGTGTACCGCTACGGCGCGCTCTTCCAGGCCGTCATCGCCCTGCCGGCCTTCTACCTGGTCACGCTCGGCAACGTCGCCCTGGTCTGGGTGGTCATGGTGGTGGGCATCGCCCTGGGCGTGCAGGCCATGCTCGGCCCGCAGTGCGCCCTGCTCCCTGAACTGTTCGGCTCCCAGCACCGCTTCACCGGCGTAGCCCTCAGCCGTGAACTCTCCGCGGTGCTCGCCGGAGGCTTCGCCCCGATGATCGGCGTCGCACTGCTGGCGGCCACCAACCACTCCTGGCTGGTGCCGGCGCTCTACTCGCTGGTCCTGGCGGGCATCTCCTTCGTCACCACGTTCTTCACCCCGGAAACCAACGGCCGCGACCTGGTGGTCGTGGAGGACGCCAGGTGAATAGCGGTAACGACGCCCTGACGAATCCCGCGCCCAAGCGCGCGGGATTCGTCGGGTTGGGGCTGATGGGGGCGCCGATGGCCGCCAACCTGCTCAAGGCAGCGTGGCAGGTTACGGGATGGAACCGCTCCCCCTCGGCCGTCCGCGACCTGGAGTCGCTGGGCGGGTCCGGCGTCGGCCACGTTGCGGACCTCCGGGACGAACCCGTCATCATCTTCATGCTTCCCGACCTCTCCTTCATCGAGGACGCTGCGGCCGGCCTCCTGGATGCGTGGCGGTCCGTGCCGCCCGCACCGGGAACACTCGTTGTGGTGATGAGCAGCGTGTCGCCGGTTGCGGTGCGGGCCTTTGGGCTCGCCGTTGCGGATGCCAGCGGCGGGAAGGCCACGGTGCTCGACGCACCGGTCAGCGGCGGTACTGCCGGCGCGCAGCGGGGAACCCTGGCCATTATGGCCGGCGGATCCCCGGAGGACTTCGAGCGGGGGCGCCCGGTTTTGGAGGCCATGGGGACCTCCGTACGCCGGATGGGTGACTTGGGTGCCGGCTCACTCGCCAAGGCCTGCAACCAGCTGATCGTCGGGACCACGACGGCGGCTCTCGCCGAGGCGGCTGAGCTTGCGGAACGCTCCGGCCTGGACGTGGAAGCCCTCTTCGAGGTCCTGTCCGGCGGTCTCGCTGCGAGCAGGGTGCTGGAGCTGGTGGGACCCCGGCTCGCGGCGAAGGACTACACCCCGACCGGCCCGGCGAAGTTCATGCACAAGGATCTGTCCTTTGTACTGGAGGCTGCAGACCACGCCGGTACTG
The DNA here is from genome assembly GCF_042652025.1 of Arthrobacter sedimenti. Classification (NCBI taxonomy): domain Bacteria; kingdom Bacillati; phylum Actinomycetota; class Actinomycetes; order Micrococcales; family Micrococcaceae; genus Arthrobacter; species Arthrobacter sedimenti. The sequence continues at coordinate 198,077 of NZ_JBHSDQ010000006.1, forward strand.
CCGTGCCCCTGGCACGTGCCGGGCTTGAGCTCTACGCGGAACTGCTCGCGCAGGGCCTCGGTGACCTAGACCTGGCGGTGGTGCGGCAGGCCATCGCGAACATGGAGGTCACCGCCGCCGATGGGGAGGGCACGCAGCAATCCTGCAGTTGAACGTGGCGGGCATTGCGGCACGGCTGCCTGTCGCCTAACCGGCATATGGGTTGCTATATTCTGGTCCTTTCAAGCCCGGCTCGAGGGGACAGCGCCAGGCCAAGCACGTCGAACGGTCCGCCAGTGATCTCCAGCAGCAAGTACCCGGGACCTTTTCAGGGAGGGATCCCACAGAACGACTTTCTCAACTGCCCTACGGGGCTGGTCGAGTACTACTTCGCAGACGGCATCTTCCGCTGGTCTGACGGCCTGTACCGGATGTACGGCTATGAACGGGGCGAGGTGGTTCCCTCAATGGAAATGGTTCTCCCCCATATCGAGCCCGAAGACCGGCCGAGGGTCCAGGCATACTGGGACCACGTCTCCAAGCATGGCGGGCCGTCGTCCATCTACGTGTCCATCCGGGACCGCAAGGACCGCCAGCACAAGTTGCTGTACTCAGCGGACTACATCATGGACGGCACCACTCCCATCGGAGTCTGGGGCGTAGTTGTGGACCTCACCACCTCGATTCACACGGACCGACATCAGCTCGCCACCGAGGCAGTGGCCGCCTCCGCAGTAAACCGCGCAGCCATCGAGCAGGCCAAGGGCATCCTGATGGGGCGCACCGGCGTCACGGCAGACGAAGCGTTCGGGCTCATGAGCCAGTTGAGCCAGGACACGAACCGCAAGGTGTACGCGATTGCCCACGAAATCATTGAGCGTGCCACCACCCGGGCCGGAGAGCAGGCGGATGCCGGGGAGCAGGAAACCCGGGGCCATCCCCTGCTGTAACTGACGGACCGGAAGGTGAACTACCCCTTCCGTTCGGCCCGGTAGGCGCTGGGGCTGACCCCGTGCAGCCGGCGGAACTGGCGCGAAAAGTAGAACTGGTCCTGCAGGCCGACTTCCCGGCCCACCTGGGCGATGGACAGGTCAGTGGTGTCCAGAAGGTGCCGGGCCCGGGCCATCTTCAGGGCGGTGTGGTGGGCCAGGACTCCACCGCCCGTGGCTTCGCGGAACAGCTTGCTGAGGTGTGACGGCGACACCCCCACCAGCGCGGCGAGTTCCGGCAGCCGGACGGTCCCGTGCGCCCGTTCCTCCAGGTAGTTCAGGGCCTGCTGGAGCGGCGTCCCCGTCTCCGGAGCGCGGCGTTCCACCGCCAGCGTGGCCAGCAACTTCCACGCCATCCCGGCCGTGGCCACCAGCCGCGCCGGCGACTGGTCCTTCTCCAGGGCCGTAATGATCTCGTCCAGCATGGCCGTCAGCCGGTCCACGGCCAGCAGTGGAATGATGGGCCGGTCGGTCCCCACTCCGGCCTCGGCCACCAACTCGGCAACATCGCTTCCACGCACATGGCACCACCAGATCGTCCATGGATCGCCGGGGGCGGCACCGTACGCATGTGCCTGGCCGGTTCCGCCGGGAAGGACGACGGCGGCCGCCTTGCCGACCTCGGTCCGCGCACCGGTGGTTTCCACCCACCCCCGTCCGGCGACGCAGAGGATGATGATGGTTTCCTCGGCGCCGAGGGGACGGTGGCGTCCGTGGTCTTCCGCGGCAGGAAAGACGCCGGCGTCCGTAACCACCAGATGCCGGGTAATGGGACGGGCAAGAGCCTCACGGACCAGTGGACGTGGCACCACCACCAGCCGCTGGTTGGCGAAGCCGTGCGCCCGTTCCACGTCCGCTCCTTCCGTCACGAAATGTCCATCCTATGACGGGGGCGGCGCATCAGTCGCGGGCTTCCCGCCAATCCGTCCAGCGGACCACCTGGACGCTGTCCAGGGCCAGCAGGTCGCCGGCGGATGCATCCCGTCGACGCTGGGCGGCCGCAGGCACCCCCACCTTGGCGGCCTTGGGCAGCGGAAGGATCTGAAGGACGACGTCGGATCCGGGCTGGATGCCCGCATCACTGGTTTCGAGGAGCCAAGGGGAGCCGTCCCAGAACCTGTCAGCCACCACCCGGCCATCGACCAGCAACCGGGCGACGTCGCCCGCCCAGGCGATCTCCAACTCCGTCATCCCGCCCGCGGCGGCACGTCCCGGCGTCGGAAGTTCAAGCCGGTACAGGGCCGAGAGCCCACCGATGGTTTCACCGTCCGGCGCCGCTGCCCGGCCGGCCAGCGAGCCAAAGGAGGCAGGAACAGGCTGCGCAGCACGGACAAGCTCCACAGGCACGGATTGGCGTGCCGGCCCCTGGACTGCGGCTTGGGCGGCTACGTCCTCAAAGCGGCAGTCCCCTGCCGAGTACCGCCGGACGCAAGGCGTTCCCGGCGACCTCCCAGCCAGCCGCCCCTCAGCGTCCACCCAGACCGGGTCCGCGGACAGCACCAGTTCCCGGCCCCGCCCCGAATCCAGGACCCAGGCCTCATCCGCCACGGCTGCGGGCAGTATCAGGACCTTGAGGACGCCCTGGCCCGAGGTCGCCGTCAACGCCGCCGGCGCGGAGGCATCAAGGGTGTAGGCACCTCCGCCCAGCGCAGTGGCTGGCCCCTCCAGCACGGTCCCGTCCGGAAAGCACAGGTTCGGCTCGATCCCTGCCTCGGCTGCCAGGACCAGGGTGGGCGCACCGGCGGTATTGAGCACCGTCAGCGGGGTGGCGGTGGCCCAGGCCAGCCGCACGCCCCCGACCTCAAGGCTCACCGGCCACGCGGCGATGGTCCCAGGGGGAATGTCCACGGGGTTTGGGGGGAACGTTGTTGCTCCAGCCTCGAGGCCCAGCCGGAACTGGGCACCGGAGTATACCTGAAGGGGAATATGTGGCTGGTGCCAGGTGATGAAGACGAACCCGGAGTGCCCGTCCGAGCGCAGCGCCCACCGCAACGCCCCGGAATCCTCAACTCCTGACGGCACCCGGTCCGGTAGCGTGGACGGCATGCGCGCCAACCGCTCCCCGAACGCTCCCAGGAACGCATGCTGCCGGCGCAGCAGCCCGAAACCTGGCGCCAGCCTGCCGGACGCACCTATCGGGGCATGGAAGTCGTAGTCGAACACCGGCAGGTCGTTCGGATAACCCGTGGCTTGGGACTCCTGCAGGCCTGCTGCGGGGTTGGCCCCGCCGGCAAACATGTAGTACCCCTGCCAGGCGGAGCCGCTGCCAATCTTGTTGTTCGCCACCGCAGCCACATCCCTGCCCGCAGGCCAGGGTCGGCGCTGGTAGGCCGTGGCCATGCCGCCGGTCAGCTCGCAGGTGGCCGGCGGGTAGAGGTCGGAAACAGATCGTGGCGCCGAAACCCCGCCGCCGGACAAATGCTCGCGCAAGTCGGCGCCGATGCCGGGATCGTCCCACTGGTGGCTGAAGAAATAGTGCTGCCGGAAGGTGGGGTCCCAGGGCGCGTCCGCGTCCACCCAGAAGCCATCGCCGTAGCCGCCGAAAACCGGCAGCACGTCTTCCAGGGGCAATTCGGCTCCGCCCCACGCCGTGGCCGTCCAGATCGGAGCACTGAGCCCCGCCGAACGCGCCAATTTCTTCAGCTCGCTGAGGTGCCGGGGCTGGTCGTAGAGTTCGTTCTCCAGCTGGATGCCGATGACGTTGCTCCCCGGCCCGGTGAGGCCGGCAAGCTGCGCACCTACCAGGTTGTACCAGCGCTCCACCAGCGCCAGGTAGGCGGGATCGTTGGTGCGGTGTTCGACGGCGGCCGCCTGGACCCAGTCCGGATACCCGCCGTTGCGGACCTCCCCGTGGGCCCAGGGTCCGATGCGCAGGACCACGTCCAGGCCGACGGATGCGCACAACCGAACGAAGGCAGCCACATCCAGGTTGCCGTCAAAGCGCGGCTTCCCCTGGACGGGCTCGTGATGGATCCAGAAGACGTAGCAGGCCACCACCGTGATCCCGCCTGCCTTCATCAGCCGGAGCCGGTCCTCCCAGCGGTTGCGCGGAAGCCTGCTGAAGTGGATCTCACCGGACACCGGGATCACCGGACGGCGGTCGTGTTCCAGGTAGTGGCTGGTGATCCGCCACCGGCTGTGCACGTCTTCTTTGTTGCTCATTGCCGGCAGCCGCAGCTCCGAGGCAAATGGCCGGTGGACGGCGGTCAGCAGCTCAAGGGCTGTTTCTGGGGCACGCATTGGCGGAAGTCCTTCAGTTCGCAGGGGCGGTAAGTATCAGGGTGTTGATGCGGCGCTGCCACTCTTCGTCGGCCCACAACGGGTGGTGGGGCGCGGCGTTGGAGCAGGGCCCCATGCCCCAGACGCCATGTTCAAGCGCCGTTCTGATGCCGTGCCCGGCCAGGTCCCGCCCCACCGGGCCCTCCTCGAACGTGCCGAGAAGCGGGGTGTACCCGATCCAGCCCTCGCCCACCACGGCGGGAACGTTCTTCCAGCGGGCCCATGCGGCGATGGAAATGACGCGGGACTCGATCTCGCGCCGCATCACCTCGCGGTACTGCCCGTACTCGTCGTGCAGCCACGTATCCCAGGCGCCGGGGTCGATCCAGTCATAGCCATAGAACATCTGGTCCGTGACCACAGTGGCCCGGTATTTCCACGGGGCCAGTCGTCCGTAGTCGGGGAAGGACGGCGCGTCCTTCCGGAGCAGCGCACGCAGGGCCGGGTTGGGGAAGCCTGCCGTTCCCTCGGACCTGATGTCGATCTGCCGCTGCAGCGCATCCAGCACGCCGTAGCTGTACACGTGGAACTGCGCCGCGCCCAGGCCGTCGGGAACTGTATGCATGGCAAGGTGCGGGGGTTTGCCGTAGCTGGCCGTTATCAACAGGTCGGGGTGCAGCCGCCGCAGCCGCCGCACCTGCTCAATGCCGCCGTCGGCCAGTGCCGGGAGGATGGAGAAGTCCACCTCGTTGTGCAGCTCCACCAGGGCGATGCGGTCCCGGTGTCCTGCGTCGGTGACCGTGCGGATCAGCCGGTCCCACGCAGCGGCAAGGACGCGGTAACGGTCGGCCAGCGGGACGGCATCGATGGCCTCGAACCACTGCGGGGACGCGGCAAACACAGGTGACTGCTGGTACTCCCAGCTGGCCAGGACCACCACCAGGCCGTGCCGTTCGGCGGCGCCGAACAGTTCCAGCAGCCGTTGCCGCAGATTCAGCCGGTAGCCGCCGGGGGCGTCGTACCAGCGCGTGCCGCGGCCGTAGATTCCGCCGTCGGGTGCAGTCCCCAGCCCCTCAATCTCCAGGTCCTCCGCGAGCGCGTCCAGGCCCAGGCCGCCGAACAGCAGCAGCGGTGCGGCGCAGATGCGGATGGCGTTGTAGCCGAGCTCCGCCGCCTTGGCGCAGGCCCCATCGAGGTCCGCGTAGGGACCGCCGTCCTCGGCCCGGGTGTACCAGGAGAAGTCCCAGAGAGTGATGGCCAGGCGGGCGGGAAGGTGCGACGGCGGCGGGCCGGTCAGGCCGCGCGCGGCACCTTCCAGGGTCCCGGACCCGAGGTAACGCGGTTCTTCAGTCACAGGGAGACCTCTTCCTTCGTCTGCAGGCGCCGGCCCAGTAGCCGGCCGTGGCTGGCCAGTTGCCGGAGGGAGGCCGCCGCAGCGCCCCGCGACTCAGCGCTGTCAGTGTCGAACAGCAAGAGCTCCGGCAGCGACGTGGCGAAGTAGTCAGGAGCAGCGGGCGCTGCCTCCAGATCGGCGGCGCCGTCCTCCAGGCTGCCCCAGATCCGGTCCGCTTCCCGCCGGTCGCCCAGGCGCATGCAGGCCACGCCCCGCCAATAGTCGGCAGGCCCAACCGGCTTTGAATCCACCGCCAGCGCATTCCCGCGCCCGCGGGCCGCTGCCCACGCCTCACGGGCAGCAACCCCGTCACCCGCCCGTTCCAGCGCATCGCCCAGCGCCACCAGCCGCTCGGCCATGCTGTTTGCGGGATGCCGCCCTTCGCCCAGGTTGGCCGGCGCTTCGGCGCCTTCACGCAGCAGGGCGACTGCCGCCGTCGGCTCCTGCTCCATCAACGTCCGTGCCTGCTGAACGGCGGCGCGGTCATAGGCGGCGAGGGCCAGTCCCTCACCGCCCTCGAAGGGCTGGAAGGTGCGCGACGCCAATAGGGCCAGGGCGTCGAGGGGCCGTCCGACGTCGGTCAGCAGGTTTGCGTACAGGACGGCAAGATCATCGCGGGCCAGGGCGGCAGGGCCGGCCTGCTCGATGTCCGCGATCCGCTGCTCCGCCGGAAGGCTGCGCAATCCTGCCAGCATGGCCCGTTCAAAAACGAGCCGGGCGTCCCCCGGGCTCAGCTCCAGGGCCCGTGCAATGTAATCGTCGGCAGCAGCAGGATCTCCCCCGGTATTGACCACAGCCAACGCGGCATTCCGCCACACCACCGGGTTGTCACTGCCGTGGGTGAGGGACTTCTCCAGGTGGGTCAGCGCGTCCATGGTCCGTCCGGCGTCCAGCAGCCAGCAACCCAGGAGCCCGTGGGCCACGTGATCGCGGGGATCGGCCTCGAGGGCGCGGAGCAGCGCGTCGTAGTCGTCCAATCCATAAGGAAACGCGTAGGTGGTGTCCGCGCGCCGCGCCTTGGCGCGCTCGGCAGCAGCGGCCGCCGGTTCCAGGAGCTCCTCCAGCCAGCCGGCGCGCAGGTAATGCCGAAGCGGCCCCGGATTGCCGAACGCCGGGTACGCCTCCGACGCTGCTTCAGTTTCGGTCAGTTCAAGGGCGCGCTGCCACTGTCCCGCGCGGGCAAGCCAGCACGCCACGGTCAGCGCGGTTTTGGGATCCACTGCGTCCAGGGTCCCGGCGAGCGCCAGGGCCGCGGGGTCCAGCGGGTCGGAGGCCAGGATGTCCTGGAGCAGTTTGTCGCTCTGGTCACTGTCTCCCAGCCACTCCAGCGCCAGGTATCGGAGGTGCCGCGCTTCGGGACTGGTGCTCTCCAGCGACTGTGCGGCGTCGGCGTGCTGCAGGGCCAGGGCTGGGTCCTTGGATCGTAGGGCCAGCCGCGCCAGTGCCAGCCGCGCCGGATGCGCCCAGGCCCTGTCCCAGGCAGCCTTCCCAAACCGTTCCCCCGCTTCCGCGGTGAGGCCGAGCCGCTCCAGGACCAGGCCCAGCCGGTAGTGGGCTTCCCCGCTTGGCGGGTTCAGGTTCCGCCGGCTCAGGCGCGCCACGGCATTTTCGAGCAGTTCCCGTGCCCGGCCATAGCGGCCTTCCCGGTATTTGGCCGCGCCGAGGGCAATGCAGGCACGCGAGTCCTGCGGATCCCGGCGGAGCATTTCCTCAAGGTACTGCACGGCTGACCTGCTGGGGTGCCGGTTCTGGGCCAGGTGGGTTGCGGTGACAAACAGCTCGTCCTGGCTTTCCATATCCCGCGGCTGCGCCGGTTCGGTGGCCACCCGGGGCCCGGGTGCGTTGTCCACGGGTTGCCGCGGCGTCCAGGAAATAAGTTCCCGGCCGCTGTCGAGGACCTGGAGCGTAAGGTCTTCTGCCTTTGCCGGTAGGTGCAGCTCAACCGTGCCGGTGAACGGATCGGCGGGTGAGAGGAGGACGTTCCAGGCCCGGACCGTGCCGCCCCGGTGTTTCAGGACAATGGCGGCGTTCTTCCTTCGGCTGGTGCCGGTGACGCCAACGGTGACGGCCCTGCCCGGCTCGTCGAGGGACAGCGCGACGGCGGCGTCCAGGTTTGCCTGGTGGGCCGGGCCCATCTGCCGGATGGGGTACCAGTACTGGCTGAACGTGCGCGTCTCACCCGGGGCAAGGTAGCTGAAGTCTGGCTGGTTGTCCGTGAAGACGCCTGCCATCAGCTCGACGTAAGGACCGTCGTCGTCCGTTAAATGCCCGTCCCACGCCCGGCCTACGGGGCCGTTACCCCACGTCCACTGCTTCTTGCCCGGCGCGATGGTTCGGTCCGCCCAGTGGACAAACCCGGCCTGGGCGTCATGGTCATAGCCGCCAAAGAAGCTGTCCGCCGTGTCCGTGACCATGTAGGAGGTCGGGACGGGGATATTTGCATAGAAATCGAGCCGGTCCGCGCCGGGGCGGCCGCCGCCCGCAGCCACTGCCGGATAGTCCACTCCGTAATAGGGCCGGTCGGCGCGCGGGAACGACGTGATGGCCCTGCGCGCATGGTCAGCTACAAACCGGACGTCAGTGGGAAAGAACGACTGGTAGTTCTCATGCGAGCGGGCAGCCACATTGGCCCACCACAGAAACGTCTGCGGCTCATCCGTCCGGTTGTGGAGCCGGCCATCGACCTCGATCAATGAACTGCCCGGCCTAAGCCGCACGCCATGGGTTCCGCGCATCCGCTGCAGCGGATCCAGGTCAGTGTGCCAGACGGTCACGTCGCCGGTGCCGGAACGTTCGACGGCGGATTCCACCGGCAGGAAGGTGGCGGGCCGGTGGTGCTGCGGCCAGTTGAACTCCACGCCGCCGGAGATCCATGGTCCGGCCAGGCCCACCAAGCCGGGCTTGATCACGTTGTTGCGGTAGAAGAAGTCGTACCCGGCGGTCTTGTCGTAGCCAACGTGGATCCGGCCCCCGATCTCCGGGAGCAGCATCAGGCGGACGTACTCATTCTCCAGGTGGATGGCCTGCCACAGCCTGGGCTGCTTCACCGACTCAATGCTGTCAATGAACGGCATGGGATAGACCTTGCCGCTGGAGCCCTGGTAAACGCGCCGGTCCAGGAAGAGCGGGTACTTGTCCGGTTTGCCAGGGGCGTAGGTGTCGATCCATACCGGTTCGCTCCAGCAGGCCACGCCGCCTGCCGCAAGAATGTCCCGCTGGTCAGCCGGGGTTTCGGGCAGGACGATCCTGCTGGGGTCTTTGGGTTCGCTGGTCACTCCTCAAGGCTAGGGAGTGTGCAAGCGCGTTCCCATGGCACAAACGATCACTTATATGGACGATCGTGCACTCAGGCGCGCCAGCCGGGCTACAGCGCCAGGCGCGGCCCGTCCGCCACAGCCGGCGCGGAACCAACAGCTGAAGAGACCACCGGCAGCGCCTCGGTTAAGGCCTCGACGACGGCCATCTGGCCCGTGGAGTCCGGGACGCCCGGGTACTGGACATGGGCAGCCTCGACCGGCTCGGCGGCCGCCTCCTCCGCACGCATGCGGACCAGCGCCACGGCCGAGATCAGGAACCAGGCCACGTTGGTGACAACGGAGGGCCAGGCGCTGTGCAGGGTGCCGTTGATGATGAAGGCCACGGAACCGAAGAGGTTGGCGGTCTGGAAGCCCTTCCCCGCCTTCAGCCACCCCATGGAAACGGCAAGGTACGCACTGAGAATCGCAACAGCGCCAGCCCATCCGGCGAGTTCCCACAGCAGATTCATGGCGTCCTTTCAAGGGTCCCCGAGCAGTATTCGGGCAAGGTTCAGGAGGGGGTGTAACGGGTTGGTTTTGCCGGATGCCGGGTTACTCGAGCCCTGTTCGGGCGAGGACCTCATGCTGGTCAGCGGCATAATCATATCCCGCGCCCGGACACCGCTTTTACCGGCGAAACGTGATACTCGCCACGTCTGGACAAGGCCCGCCCGCCGTAGCACGATCGAAGCTGTGACCAGCAGCCCTCCTTCCGATCCCTACCTCCGCGAACTCACCCAGCTGAGGCGGGTCAAGGACCGGATGGACCGCGAGTACGCCCAGCCGCTGGACGTCGAATCGCTGGCGAAGGACGTGCACATGTCCGCCGGCCATTTCAGCCGCCGCTTCAAGCTGGCCTACGGCGAATCGCCCTACAGCTACCTCATGACAAGGCGCATCGAGCGGGCCATGGCGTTGCTGCGCAAAGGCGACCTCAGTGTCACGGATGTCTGCTTCGCCGTGGGCTGTTCCTCGCTGGGAACGTTTAGCACCCGCTTCAGCGAGCTGGTGGGCATGCCGCCGAGTGTCTACAAGCAGGAGGCGGAACGCGCAACGGCGGGCATTCCTGCATGCGTCGAAAAGCAGGTCAGCAGACCGGTCAGGAATCGAGAAGCGCCGGCTGTTGGGGCGTTACTAGCATGACTGGCATGGACATCAACATTTCCTCAACCTTCCTCCCCGCCACCGATCCCGACGCCTCACTGGCCTTCTACCGCGACGCGCTCGGCTTCGAAATCCGGAACGACGTGGGCCGCGGCACCATGCGCTGGATCACCGTGGGCCCCGCCGGCCAGAAGGACGTCTCCATCGTCCTGCACCCGCCGGCAGTGGATCCGGGCATCACCGAGGACGAGCGCCGCACCATCACCGAAATGATGGCCAAGGGCACCTATGCCACCATCGTCCTCTCCTCCCCCGACGTGGACGCCGCTTTCGCCAAAGTGGAGGCAACCGGCGCGGACGTTGTGCAGGAACCCATTGACCAGCCGTACGGCATCCGGGACTGCGCCTTTCGCGATCCCGCCGGCAACACGGTCCGTATCAACCAGCAGCCTTAGGCATATAAACAGACACGTATACAACGGACGACGCCGGACAGGCGGCTGCCAGCGCAGCCTCCGCCCGGCGCCGCTCCAGGAAGAGGGGGAACACCTTGAGCACGGAAGCCGACATCGAAACCAGGCAGGCGCTGCACATCGCCGACAGCCACGACCTGATCCGGGTGCAGGGCGCACGGGAAAACAACCTGAAGAACGTCAGCCTTGACCTGCCAAAGCGCCGGCTGACCGCGTTCACGGGTGTTTCCGGTTCCGGCAAGAGCTCGCTGGTGTTCGCCACCATCGCCGCCGAATCACAGCGGATGATCAACGAAACCTACAGCGCCTTTGTCCAGGGGTTCATGCCCAGCCTGGCCCGCCCGGACGTGGACCGGCTGGAAGGGCTGACCACGGCCATCATCGTGGACCAGGAGCGGATGGGTGCCAACCCCCGCTCCACCGTGGGCACCGCCACCGATGCCAACGCCATGCTGCGGATCCTGTTCAGCCGCCTTGGCAAGCCCTACGTGGGCCCGCCCACCGCGTTCTCCTTCAACGTTCCCACCCGCAAGGCCAGCGGCATCATGAGCACCGAAAAGGGCGGCCGGGTGGAAAAGAACGTGGTCCGCCAGGTGACCTATCTGGGCGGCATGTGCCCGCGCTGCGAGGGTATGGGCAACATCAGCGACATCGACCGCGCGGCACTGTACGACGACTCGAAGTCCCTGAATGAAGGCGCCCTCACCGTCCCCGGCTACTCCATGGACGGCTGGTACGGCCGCCTGTTCGAGGGCATGGGCCTGCCCATGGACAAACCGATCGCCAAGTTCACGGCCAAGCAACTGGACACGATGCTGTACGCCGAACCCACCAAGATCAAGGTGGAAGGCGTCAACCTCACGTTCGAGGGTGTCATCCCCAAGATCCAGAAGTCCATGCTCTCCAAGGACGTGGAGGCCATGCAGCCGCACGTGAAGCGGTTCGTGGAGCGGGCCGTCACCTTCGCCACCTGCCCGGACTGCGGCGGGACCCGGCTCACCCCGGAAGTCCTCAACTCGAGGATCAACGGCAAGAACATCGCGGACCTGTGCACCATGCAGATCAGCGACCTGGCGCAGTGGATCCGCGAACTGGATGAGCCCTCGGTCCGGCCGCTGCTCGCCGGGCTGCGGGACCTGCTGGACTCCTTCGCCGAGATCGGCCTTGGCTACCTCTCCCTGGACCGCCCGGCAGGCACCCTCTCCGGCGGCGAGGCGCAGCGGACCAAGATGATCCGCCACCTGGGCTCCTCGCTCACCGACGTCACCTACGTTTTCGATGAGCCGAGCATCGGCCTGCACCCGCACGACATCGAGCGGATGAACACTCTCCTGCTGCAGCTGCGGGACAAAGGCAACACCGTCCTGGTGGTGGAGCACAAACCGGAGATGATCACCATCGCCGATCACGTCGTCGACCTCGGCCCCAAGGCCGGCACCGGCGGCGGCGAGATCGTCTACGAAGGCGACGTGGACGGTCTGCGTTCCAGCGACACCATCACCGGCCGGCACCTGGACGACCGCGCCCGCCTCAAGGAGTCCTTCCGGAACGCCACGGGCGCCCTGGAGGTCCGTGGCGCGTCCACCAACAACCTGCAGGATGTGGACGTCGATGTGCCGCTCGGCGTGCTGTGCGTGGTAACCGGCGTGGCCGGGTCCGGGAAGAGCTCGCTGATCCACGGCTCGCTGGCCAAGCGGGAGGGCGTGGTGGTGATCGACCAAGGCGCCATCAAAGGCTCCCGGCGCAGCAACCCGGCCACCTACACCGGGCTGCTGGAGCCCATCCGCAAGGCCTTCGCCAAGGCCAACGGAGTGAAGCCTGCCTTGTTCAGCTCCAACTCCGAGGGTGCATGCCCCACCTGCAACGGCGCCGGCGTGATCTTCACCGAGCTCGGCGTCATGGCCACGGTGGAGTCCACCTGCGAGGACTGCGAGGGCCGCCGCTTCCAGCCCGCGGTCCTGGAATACACCCTGGCTGGGCAAAACATCGCCGACGTGCTGGACATGTCCGTGGACGCGGCGCTGGCGTATTTTGCCGATGGCGAGGCGAAGACCCCCGCCGCGCACAAGGTCCTTGACCGGCTGGCGGATGTGGGGCTGGGCTACATCACTCTTGGCCAGCCGCTGACCACCCTGTCCGGCGGCGAGCGCCAGCGGCTCAAGCTGGCCACGCAGATGGCTGAGGCCGGGGACGTCTACATCCTGGACGAACCCACCGTGGGCCTGCACCTGGCCGACGTGGAACAGCTGCTGGGCCTCCTGGACCGGCTGGTGGATTCCGGGAAGTCGGTGATCGTCATCGAGCACCATCAGGCGGTGATGGCGCACGGGGACTGGATCATCGACATCGGACCGGGAGCAGGGCACGACGGCGGCAGGATCGTCTTCGAGGGCACCCCGGCTGACCTGGTGGCCGCCCGGGCCACGCTCACCGGCCAGCACCTGGCAGCGTACGTGGGCGCCTAGAGCCGCCCGAGGAATGACACGGTGGCCGCGGCGATCTGCTGCTGGGCGGATACCCGGCTTACGGCGGGCTCACCATCGCCCGGCTGGTTGCCGTAGTCGCCGAAGAAGGCATGCACTCCGCCCCGGACAGCGGCAAATTCGGTGTCAGCGGGCAGCAGCTGGCGGGAGGCATCGATCTTTGCAGGGGTGCTCAGCCCATCGCTGCTCCCGGAGACGGACAGGACTGACAGACCGGTCCGGCCGTGCAGCGACTCCACCGGGTAGGAGGCGTACAAGACCAGGCCCTTGATTTCAGCATTGTGGAGGGCGAACGAGGATGCAGAGACACCGCCGAGCGAGTGGCCGCCCACGGCCCACGTGGTGATGTCCGGGTTGTCCTGGATGGCACTGCGGGCCTGGTTGCCGTCCAGCAGGCTGAGCCCGAGCGGCTCCTTCAGGATGACCACCCGGCACCCGGCCCCCACCACGGGGGCCAGGATGTCCCGGTAGGCCCGGGCGTCCACGCGTGCGCCTGGGTAGAAGACCAATCCTTTGGTGGTTGTGCTTCCCTCGGGTGACATGGTGATGGCGGTGGCGGTTTCGGTGACAGTGAGGTCCGACGCGGGGCCTGCCTCCGCCGTCGCTCCCGTCTGGTACGGGAAGGGGTTGAGCCAGGCCAGGCCGGCAGCGAGCGCCAGAACGGCAAGCCTGGCCGCCCACGCACCGACGGCGCGGACACGGGAGCGGGGCCGTGGGACATCGCGGCGGAGCCACAGCAGCACCGCCCACGCCAATCCCCCCGCAAGGGCAACGAGCAGGATTCCCGGCAGCAACGGGTGGCCGCCCAGAACGGCAGGATTGCCGGCCAACATCCACAGTGCAACGCCCACCAGTGCTGCGGCACAGACCGCTGATACCCAGAAAATGGCCGTCCGTCTTCGGGGCGGCGCGCTGGTCCGGTTGCTGGGTGAGGTGTCCATGGTTCCTGATCCTTCCATCCGGCGGCAGGATTGCAATGCCGGCCTGGCTTACGCTGGCCGTATGCCCGAAAACTTCCGGTACGACGTCGAGATCCTGCACCTGCTGGTCTCACCCGCGCATGCCTACTTCGGCCGTGCCCGCGACGGAGCCGCCGACGTCCCCACCACTGATGCGGACCAGGCCGAGGTGGTGGCCGGCAAGGGCATCGTGGGCGACCGGTTCTTCGGCAAGGCCGCACACATGGATGCCGCGGTGACCCTGTTCGCCGTCGAATCCCTCGAAGCCATCGCCGCCGAACTGGGCGCGGCGCCGTTCAATCCCCTGTTGACCCGCCGGAACGTGGTGTTGCGAGGAGCCCAGCTCGCCCCGCTGCTGGGGCAGGACTTCGTGCTGGAATCCGGCGGCTCCTCGGTATCCCTGCACGGTGGGCGGCACGCCCAGCCCTGCGCGTGGATGAACGAAATGCTGGCACCAGGGGCGCACCCCGCCATGCGAGGCCGCGGCGGCATCCGCTGCCGCGCCGTCTCAAGCGGATTCCTGCACCGCGGCCCCGCCGTGCTGGTCAGCCCGGTGCCGCTGGACTCCAGCCTGGCCGGCGAGCCAAGCCTGCTCCGGCCGTCACGGCTTCCCTAGTCCTGGTGCGAAAGATTACAGATCCGTTTAGTCATTAACTGATTGAAGAATATTATTTACAAGTTTGTCATACCGGGATAGGTTCATCCCCAGCGAACCACAACTCAGGTCCGCTTCACCCGAACCTACCGAGGACAGCTATGACATCAACCAGGACTCTGGCCACAAGCCTCATGAGCCTCACTTCAGCAGCACTGTTCGCCCTCTGCTCAGCGGGTCAGGCAACGGCGGCTCCCGCACCGTCGGACACGAAGGACGTTGCCGGCGTCAGCAGCGCGGCCGTCACCGACACCACCGGCGCCGACTACTGGACACCCGAACGCATGCGTTCGGCCATCCCCGCTGACGTTCTGGCCAAGAAGGCTGTGGACCGGCAGAAGTCCAGCCCGGCAGTGCTCCCGGAACAGGCCAAGGGCCAGGAAACCAGGATCCAGGGCTCCGCACCCCAGATCCAGACGAAGGCCAACGCCAGCGAGAGCCCCGTGCCCCACATCGGCAAGGTGTTCTTCACCCTCGGCGGCACGAACTATGTCTGCTCGGCAAACTCGGTGGCGTCCACCAACAGGAACACAGTCTCCACCGCCGGCCACTGCCTCAACGAAGGTCCGGGAGCCTTTGCCACCAAGTTCACATTCGTTCCCGCGTACCTGAATGGCTCCGCGCCCTACGGAAAGTGGACCGCCAAGGCACTTTACGCCCCCACCCAGTGGAGCTCGTCCGGCAGCATGGAGTACGACACGGGCTTTGCCGTGATGAGCCAGCTCAACGGCCGCAACCTGGCCGACGTTGTCGGAGCCTCCGGCGTCAGCTTCAACGCCGCCCGTGGTCTCGCCTACAAGGCATTCGGCTACCCGGCAGCCTCACCGTTCAACGGCGAATCCCTGAAGAGCTGCTCCGGCACCGCCACCAACGATCCCTACAATCCCCAGTTCAACAGCCAGGGAATTCCGTGCAACATGACGGGCGGTTCCTCGGGTGGACCCTGGTTCATCGGCACCAGCTCCAGCGGTTACCAAAACTCGGTCAACAGCTACGGCTACGGCAGCAACTCCACCAAAATGTATGGCCCGTACTGGGGCTCAGTGATCCAGCAGGCATACAACTCCGCATCCTCCGCTCTTTAACGCGGACGCCTTAGAGCGGACCGCGGCGTGACGCTGAGGGTCCGGCCGGTGGCTGACACCGGCCGGACCTTTTGTGTGGAAGTTGTACTGCCTACGCCTTCCGGTGGATGGATTTGTAGCTCAGGTAGGCGTTGAGGCCCTCGATCCCGTACTCGGTGCCCAGCCCGGAGTCGTGCCGGCCGCCGAACGGGGCGGAGTGGTTGGAGGCGAAGAAGTTCAGTCCCACTGACCCCGTGTCCATGCGGTCCGCCACGGCGAGCGCGGCGTCCTCGTCCCGGCCGAACACCAGGCCGCCCAGGCCGAACTCGGTGTTGTTCGCCAGTGCCACTGCCTCTTCGACGCTGCCACCGGCGTCGTTGTATTTGAGGATGGTGATCACCGGCCCGAAGATCTCCTCGCGGGCGATCCGCATGTCAGGGGTGACGCCGGCGAACACCGTGGGTTCAATGAAGTAGCCGTTCTCCAGCCCTCCGGTCAGCGACGCAGGGCGCCCTCCGGTGGTGGCGCGGGCGCCTTCAGCCAGCCCGGGCTCGACGTACTCCATGACCGTCCGGTACTGCGCTTCGGTGGCGCAGGGGCCAAACACCGTGTCCGGATCCAGGGGGTCGCCCTGTTTCCCGGCGGCGATGGTGGCCGTGACCATGTCCACCACCTCGTCGTAACGGCTGGCCGGGGCCAGGATGCGGGTGGAGATGTAGCAAGTCTGCCCGGTGTTGCGCATGGAGGACTTGATCAGCACCCGGGACATGGCGTCCAGGTCCGCGTCCGGCAGCACGATGGCGCTGGACTTGCCGCCCAGCTCCAGCGTGACCGGGCGCAGCAGCTCACCGCAGGCCGCGGCGATCTTCCGGCCCACCGGCGTCGATCCAGTGAACGCCACCTTGGCCACACCGGGGTGCTTGACCAGTACGTCGCCCAGGCGGCCGGAGCCGGTGACCAGGTTGACCACGCCGGCCGGGACGCCTGCAGCGGCGATGGCATCGATGATCACCCGGATGGAGAGCGGGGTTGGCGACGCCGGTTTGATCACCACGGTGTTTCCGGCGAGCAGCGCGGGCGCCAGCTTGATCATCACCAGGTTGATGGGAAAGTTCCACGGGGCGATCAGGGCGCAAACGCCCAGGGGATCGCGCCGCACCACGGATTCGCCGCCGCCGCGGGGGAAGGGACGGACGTCCTCCTCTTCCAGGTACCCGGCCAGGGTGGCGAAGTAGCGCAGGATGCCGGCGGCGTTGGCCGCGGCACCGGAGGATTCCGCTACCGGGGATCCGTTTTCCCGCGAATTGGTCAGGGAGAGTTCGTCGGCGCGTTTCTCCACTTCATCGGCGATCCGGAGCAGGTAGGCGGCCCGCTCGGACGGTGCCAGCCTTGGCCACCCGCCGTCGAAAGCCTGTCGGGCGGAGCCGACGGCGGCGTCCACGTCCTCCGGCGTGCCGTTCGGGACAGAGCCCCAGACTTCGCCGGTGGCGGGGTCGGTGACCGGGTTCCGGCCGGTGCCCCGGGAGGGCTGCCAGGCGCCGTCGACGTAGATGGTGTCCACGTGGGTGTGCGGCAGGGCCAGGCCGGACCGCGCGGCCAGGGCCGGTGCGTCATGCGTAGCGGAGGTCATCGGATCACCGCCGTTTTCAGCAGGGCGTTGGACCGGGCAAGGTCAGCGGTGGCCATCTCGAGGGCGGCCTCGGTGATGAGTTCGGGGATGATATCGGCGGCCAGCCGGTCCGTGTAGGTGGCGGGATCCATCCCGAACCAGGATGAGGCCAGGGCGATGCCGGCGTGGTCGAACCGCCACAGCCTGTCCGCGTCACGCATCAGCGCGTCCTCCAGGGAGCGGGCCACGGGCCGGGTGTCGTGGCCGTCGATGATTGCGCAGACCCTGTCCACGAACCCGGGAGTGTAGCCCAGACCGGGAAGGACCCGGCGTGCCACGTCGCAGCCCTGCTTCTCATGCTCATAGCGGATGGCGGCCTTGCGCCAGTCCCCCGCGAACCCTTCCGAAAGGATCCGGGACTCATCCACGTGGGCCCAGCCGGTGTCGTGCAGCAGCGTGGCGACCCGCACCAGTTCGGCGTCCGCGTCCGGGTAGGCCCGGCACAGCCGTTCGGCGAAGGCCAGGGAGATGGGCAGGTGGATGTCGTTGCCGCGGGCCCTGGTTTCGTGGACCACTGCCTTCCAGAGCGCATCGAGCGAATCCACGGCCGCGGGGGTGCCGGCAATGGGGGTGGTGTCCACGGGACCCGCGGCGGGGATGGGGCGGACGCTGTAGTCGGCAGCGAAGGCATCGGCCAGGGCGTCGCCCGTGTCCGGTGCGGTGCCGGGGGCGCTCCCGGCGGCGGTGCCGGGCTCCGCCGGGGCAAACGGCGTCTTGGGGGTGCTCATAATGCTCCTTCGGGTTTGCCGGCCTCGCGGCTAGCTGTCCGTGGTGATGGTCTTGAGTTGGGTGCCGGGGTCTGCGGCGGCTTCGGCGGGAATGTTGAGGCCCTTGGCGAGCGCGTTCTTGACGGCCATGAAGTCCAGCGGCGCGTTCACGCAGTCCGCGGCGATGATGCGGCCCTGCCGGTAGTAGAGGACGCTGAATTTTCCGCGTTCCTGGTCGTTCCGGACCACGGTCTGGTCGTAGCCGCTGCACAGCCCGGCGATCTGCAGCTTGAGGTCCGCCTGGTTGGACCAGAACCAGGGGATGCCGGCGTATTCCTCGCGCCGTCCGGTCAGCGAATACGCGGCCACTTTGGCGTGCTCGATGGCGTTGTTGACGCTTTCCAGCCGGATCCGTTCCCCGGGCTCGGAGCCGGGAACGGGGTTGGGCATGTTGGCGACGTCCCCCACAGCCACCGTGGTGCCGTCGGAGGCAAGCGCGAACCGGTCCACCACCACGCCGTTGTCCACGGCCAGGCCCAGCTGTTCCGCCAGCTGGGTGTTGGGAATGACGCCGATGCCGATCAGGACGATCTGTGCCGGCAGGACCGTCCCGTCCTGGAGTTCGACGGCGGCAACGCGCGTGCCGCCGTCGTCTGCGGTGAAGCGCGCCGCACTGGTGTTGAGGCGGATGTCCAGTCCGCGGGACCGGTGGGCCTGCAGGAAGTATTCGGCGGTCTCCTCTCCCACGGCCCGGCCCACCAGGCGGGGCCCGAACTCGAGCACGGTGACATTCTTTCCCATCTTCTGCAGGCTGGACGCGGCTTCGAGGCCGATGAACCCGCCGCCGATGACCACCACATCCGTGGCATCGCCCACCTTGGCCTTCAGCGCCAGGGCGTCGTCGGCGTTGCGGAGGTAGAGCACGCCGTCCAGGCCGCTGCCCTCGATCTCCAGCTTCCGGGCGCGGGCTCCCACGGTAAGGGCCAGCCGCTTGAACGGAAACTCCCGGCCGGAGGACGCGTGCGCCACCCCGGAGCCGTCCGGTTCCTTGTCGATCCGGACGATGTATTCACCCTTGACCAGGTCAACGTTGTGCTCGGCCCAGTAGTCGTTGGACCGGAAGATCAGGGATTCGCTTTCCACGGTGCCCTGCAGGAACTCCTTGGACAGCGCCGGCCGCTGGTATGGGCGGTGGTCCTCGTCCCCCAGCAGGGTGATGTGTTCGTCGAAGCCCAGCGCCCGGAGCGATACCGCCAGCTGCACGCCGGACTGGCTGGCGCCAATGATCAGGAGCCCGGTCCGGGTAGGAACCGTGGCCGTTTCGGTTTCCTGCTCCACTGCCTGCGTTCCCATGGCTACACCTGGGTTTCGGGGGTGGTGACGAAGAGTTCGAGCTCTTCCGTCAGGCGGAGCTGGCAGGACAGCCGGGAGTTGTCCTCGCGGTCCACGGCGGTGCCGTAGAGCATCTCGTCCTCCATGTCCTCCATAGGGGGCAACTGCGAGGCACAGTCCTCGCGGACGAAGACGTGGCAGGTGGCGCAGGACAGTGAGCCGCCGCATTCGGCCACGATGCCGGGGACGCCGCTGCGCACCGCGGTTTCCATGACCGAATCGCCTGCGTTGCCTTCGACGTCCCGGACGGTGCCTTCTGCGTCGGTGAAGTGAACCGTTGGCATTGTGGTCCTCCTTGGTTGAAGTTGGTTTCGATGGTGGCAGGGGTGGCCGGTCAGATGAACTGCCGGCCGCCGTCCACCACCATGGTCTGGCCGGTGTAGTAGGAGCTGTCCGGCCCGGCGAGGAACAGGGCGGCGCCCACGATGTCCTCAGGCTGGCTGGCGCGTTTGATCGCTCCGCGGTCCACGCCGTAGTTCTCGGCGTTTTCCATGAGCCCGTAGCTGGCTTCGGTGAGAGTGAACCCCGGGGCGATGGCGTTCACCGTGATCCCACGCCGGCCCAGTTCCTTGGCCATGACCCGGGTGAGGGCCACCACGCCGCCCTTGGAGGCGACGTAGTGCGCCCATTGTTCGGAGCCGCTGAAGATCGTGGCGCTGGAGAGGTTGATGACGCGCCCGCCCTCGGCCAGGTAGGGGCTGGCGGCGCGGGTCACCAGCCAGGGGCCTTTGAGGTTGACGTTCATCACCAGGTCCCATTCGGCCGGATCGATGTCCTCGAAGCGGCTGCGGGTCACCCCCGCGTAGACGGCGGCGTTGTTTAGGACGACGTCGATACGGCCGTTCCCGAACTCCGCGCAGCTTTTCGCGAGCTGCTCCGTGGAGTCCACATCGGTCACGTCGGCGGCGAAGGCTGCGGCGCCGGCGCCGGCGCCGGCCTCGCGGACCAGCTTGGCGGTCTGTTCGGCACCTTCGAGGTTGATGTCGGCCACCGCCACCCGGTATCCGCGGCCGGCAAAGCCGAGCGCGAACGCCCTTCCCAGCCCACCGGCGGCTCCCGTGATGAGGACCGTTCTTTCATTCATGCCCTCAGTGGAATATTCTCCCGAGGGCATGTCCAGATCAGACATGGCTGTGACTGTGGGCGCCGGGGCCGGCAACCACAAGGTCGTCCTCGGCGTCCAGGATCCGGACCGTGCCCTTGGTGCCGTCCACACGCAGCCGCTGCCCGGTCTTGATGGTGGTTGACCCGGAGCCCGTTCCGGTGACGGCCGGCAGGCCGTACTCGCGGCACACGATCGCGGCGTGGCTCATCATGCCGCCGATGTCCGTGACCGTTGCGCTGATCTTGCCGAAGATGGGTCCCCAGGAGGGTGCCGTCACCGTGGCCACCAGGATCTCGCCCTGCTGGACTTCGGAGAGCTGGTCGGCGTCGGTGACCACGCGGGCCAGGCCTTCCACCACGCCGGGTGAGGCGGCCATGCCGCGGAGTCCGCCGCCTTCCACTTCTTCACCGGCTCCCAGCCACTGCTGGACCTGTTCGGTGGTGATGCCCCAGAGCATCCGGGTGAAGGGTTCGGTGATGGAGGCCGGCGGGGTGTTCAGGGCGGGCGCGGGGCGGGCGGTCTTGAGGGCGTCCACGATGCCGCGGCGGCGTTCGATCTCCTCGGGCCAGTAGTCGGGGCCGACGGGCTTGGCCCCGACGCCCCAGCCGGTGACGAGGTCGAAGAGGGCATCGCGGACCTCGTTGCGGCCCAAGTAGAGCAGATCGTCCGGTTGGGTCCAGAAACCTTCGGCGTGCATCATGCGGGAGAGTTCGCGGATCTTGCGCCAGAAGACGCCCATGGTCCAGTGCTCGATGTAGAAGTTGTGGTTCTCCACGTAGGGGTAGGCGGTGGCGGCGAGGCCGCGCTTGGCGTCGAAGACTGCCTGGTTGTCGCCTTCGAGGAGGTCACGGTATTCCTCGATGATGCGGTCGCGTTCGGTGATCAGGGCGTCGACGGGACGCATGATTTCCTGGCCTTCGTCCACGCGCCGGATGTAGTCGGCGATGTAGCCCAGCGGGATTTCCTGGTTCACGTTCCAGTACTTGTCGTGGCCGTAGAAGCCGTTGCCCACGGTGAAGTTGAACCACGGGTGCTTGGCACCTTCGTACTGGGCCAGCCAGCGGTCCCCGCCCGGGGCGGCGGCGATGGCACCCAAAGTAGCTTCGACGTCGTCCGTGTTTCCAAAGTGCGGTTGGAGGCCCAGTTCGACGGCGAGCTTGGCGAGCTGCTTGAGCTCGTCATCGGGGCGGAACAGTTCCATGTCCACGCCCTGGACCATGCTGGCGATGGACTGGTCCGGGATGTTGGGGAAGACCTGCTTGCAGAAGTTGAAGAAGTCCAGGTAGGCGATGTAGCCCAGGTTCAGGAACTCGAAGTGGTATTGCCAGTTCTGGTAGGCCAGCTGGATGAGGCGGTCGTAGCTTTCCAGGAGCTTCTCGGAGCCGTCCTTGCCCTTGCCGGAGGTGATGTCCTCCATGGGGACCATGTCCGGAAGCCTGGGGAAGGAGATGGTTTCCATCTCGTCGATGGTGCCCTTGACCTTGACGTGCCAGTCCTTGAGGAGCTGCTCCCAGTTCTGGAAGTAGTGGCCGACGCGCTGCTCGAACAGTGGCACGCGGGCGGCGATCTGGTCCTCCGGGACGGGAATGGGGGACATGTAGAGGTAGCCCAGGTGGATGCGGAACTCGATGCCGTTGGCGTTGGGGATCATCAGGTGCCGGGCGTTGTACTGGCCCAGGCACTTGACCGCGAATTCGCCGCCGATGGTCTCGAACGGCTTGAACACGGTGGGCCAGTGCTGGCTGTCGCAGAACCAGAACTTGGCGTCCTCCTGCTCCTTGAGCTTGTCCTGGAAGACCAGATAGTAGGGGTAGATCTTTTCCCAGCCCTCGGCCCCGGCGGGAACCGGCAGCTGGGAGGGCTTGGGGAACGACTTCATGGACATGGCGGTCCTTTCGGGAGGGCTCGGCGGTGAGCCACGGTGGGGTGAAGCCTTGGGTTTCGGATCAGGCGGTCGGCTTGAGCACGGGAGTGCTCAGTCCGCTGAAGTAGCCGCCGGTGACGACGGGCTGCGGCGCGGTCGCCGGCTTGGAGGAGTGGACAGTTTCCGGCCGGGACTGCAGGAGCAGCAGGTTTTCACCGTCGGGGAGGTCGGCGTCGAGGGCCCATTCGATGTCCTGCGGGCACTTGTAGTGCTTCTCGGCCCGCTTGGCCATCTGGGCGACGGCGGTGAGCTCGGCGTCGGTGAGGCTGCGGCGGCCGCGGCGTTCGTCGTCGACCTCGCGTTCCACCAGGCGCCTGGCACCGGAGTCGGGAACTAGTTCGGCGTGCTTGTCGCCCAGGTGTTCGGTGACGACGGCGAGGGTCACCTTGTCCAGCACGATGTTGTCCGGGGTGACCTGGCCGGAGACCACCATCTCGCCCACCCCGTAGGACGAATCGATGGTGATCTTGGATCGGTCGCCGTTGGTGGGATCCATGGTGATGGCCACGCCGGAGACTTTGGAGTTAACCATTTTCTGCACCACCACTGCCATGGACAGGCCTTCGTTGGGGATGCTGTTCTTGAGCCGGTAGATGATGGCGCGGGACGTGTAGAGCGAAGCCCAGCACTGGCGGATGTGCTCGGTGACCGCCTTGACGCCGTCCAGCCAGAGGTAGGTGTCCTGCTGCCCGGCGAACGACGCATCCGGCAGGTCCTCCGCGGTGGCGCTGGACCGGACGGCCACCGGAACAGGCGCGTCGAAGCGTCCCCTCAGGGATTCGTAGGCCTCGATGGTCAGGCTGCGCAGCTTTTCAGGCACCGGCCGGGAGCAGATGTCCTCGCGGATGGCTGCGGACACCTGGTCCACCTGCCGGGTGTCCTCAGGGTCCAGCCCAGCGAGCAGTTCGTGGATCTTCGCCGTGATGCCGGCTTCGTCCATGAAGGCATCGAACTGCGCGGTGGTGACCACAAAGCCGGGCGGAACGGGCATGCCGGCTGAGGTCATGGTGACCAGGGACGCGCCCTTGCCGCCGAGGTTTTCAAGCTTCGGCTCGATGCCGCCGTCGAAGAACTGAACGTATTTGTTGCTTTGCATGGTGCTTAGGCCTTCCAGGTGACAGGAACGGTCTCGGGAACACGGAAGGACAGGTTTTCGCGGAAGGCGATGTCCTCCGGGGCGTCGAGCTGCAGGCCGGGGGCGAGCCGGGCCACTTCCTCGAGTGCGATTTTTGCCTGCAGCTTGGCGAGCATGTTGCCCAGGCAGTAGTGGATGCCGAACCCGAAGGAGAGGTGCTCGCGGGCGTTGGGCCGGGTGATGTCGAAGTCCTCCCCGGCCTCGAACTTGGTTTCGTCGCGGTTGGCCGAGCCCATCAGGAGCAGCAGCTGCGAGCCTTGCTCGATGGGAACCCCGCCCACCTCGGTGTCCTTGAGGGCCTTGCGGCGCCAGCCGACGATCGAGCCGGCGTAGCGGAGGACCTCGTCGATGGCGGCGGGAATTTTCTTGGGATCGTCCACCAGCTGCTGCCACTGTTCGGGGCGGGCCAGGAGCTCGCGCAGGGCGTTGGAGATGAGGGTGGTGGTGGTCTCGTGGCCGGCAAAGAGCAGGCTGTAGAGGACCGAGGCGATTTCATGGTCCGAGATCTCGGCGCCGTCCTGCTGGGCCTTGACCAGGTCCGCCGTGAGGTTGTCGCCGCCCTCTTCGTGCGCCACCCGGACCAGGCGCAGGCATTCCTGCCAGTACTCCACCAGGTTGTGGGCGTGCGGGATCTGCTGCTCGTCGCTCAGATCGCCCCAGGTCATGGCGGCGCGGGAGTCGGACCAGCGCTTGAACGTGTCCACCTGGGAAACGTCCGCCCCGATCAGGGTGAGGATGGTGATGGTGGGAACGTCGTAGGCCAGGTCCTTGACCAGGTCCCCGCGGCGCTCTTCGCGGGACAGCATCTTTTCGAGCAGGTCCACCACGTTCTGCCGGATGAACGGTTCCAGCGCCTTGTAGCGGCGGGGCGTGAAGGCCTTCTGCACTACGGCGCGGATGCGGGTGTGCTCCGGCGGGCGGCGCGCGGACAGGCCGGAGTAGGCGGTGAAGCCGCCCTCTTCCATGATCTTTTTCGCGGCGGGTCCGCGTTCCCGGACCGGGGCCTGGGCGTTTTCGCTGGAGAACGTTTCCCAGTCCTCGAAGACGGCTTTGATGTCGTCGTACCGGGAGACGACGTACAGGCCGGTGCGCTCATCGAGCATCACGGGCTGCTCGGCCCGGAGCTCTGCGTAGGCGGTGAAGGGATCCTTCATCTGGAAGGGTTCGTAGCCGTGGTGCCCGGCGGGGGCTTCGGCGCCGTACCCGAAAGGACAGCGGCCAGCCGTTTCTGTCGACGATGACATGTTGACTCCTGGTGTCTTGGCTCCGCCCGGCACCTTGGGGGCGGCGGGGGTTTCTTAGTGACCAGTGTGGTCCACATCACCGGGCGGGAACAGCACCGGCTTCCACTGGACGGAAGCGATCGGGGTCAGCCGCGGGGTCCTTTGTGGACGCCGATCAGCGTCTCCAAGGGGATCCGCGCGGTGGCCTTTTCGATTTGGGCCGAGATGCCCTTGAGGACGGGAAGGTACCGGGTCATGGTGGATGCCTGGGCGGTGGGCAGCACCAGGCCGATCGCGGCGCCGATCCGGCCGGTATGGAACACCGGGACAGCAATGGAGCAAGAGCCAAGGCGAACTTCCTCGAGGGTGGTGGCATAGCCCTGCGCATGGATGTCCGCCAGCTCGGCCGCGAACCTCTGGGGATCGATGTGGGTGTGGGCGGTGGCCCGTTCCAGGTCCCGGTGCAGGTAGGCGTCGCGCACCCAGTCGTCTTCGAAGGCCAGGATGACCTTTCCGACGGCCGTGGCGTGCATGGGCAGGCGGCCGCCCACCCGGGACGCGCGGGGCACGCGCTTGGAGCCGTAGACCCGGTCAATGTAGAGGACCTCGTTGCCGGCCCGGATGGCCAGGTGTGCCGTTTCGCCGGTGAGCGAGAACAGGTCCTGGATGTAGGGGTGGGCGGCGTCGCGCAGCTGGCGGCCGGTGTTCTGCGCCAGCTCCCACAGCCGGATCCCCAGCTGGTAGCGGCCGTTCGGTTCCCGCGACAGGAATCCCCAGTCGGTCAGTTCGTTCACCAGGCGGTGCGCTGTGCTGAGCGGCAGCCCGGATTTGTCTGCAATGTCGGTCAGGCTGAGGGCGCCGCGGGAGGTTTCGAATGCTTCCAGGATGGACAGCACTTTGGACGTCACGGTGCGTCCGGGGTCGCGGTTGCCGCCGGCCATGGGGGCCTCCTCGCTCCTGGCGCTGGGCCAAGGTGCCTGCAGCGTCCGGAAAGAGTCTAAGCGCGGGAACGGGTCTTGGCCGCGCCGCTTTCCCGGTCAGCCAAGCAGGCGTTGCCGCTGGGGCCAGAGGGTGACCGATTCCAGGGCTGACAGCGCCCGCGCCATGGCCTGCGCCTCCGCGGTGAACAGGTGGCCGTGCACGCGCTGGGAGCACAGCCGTAGGGCCTGCCCGCGGTCCAGCCCGAACCAGTCCATGACAGTGTCGATGCCGTGCGGGCTGAGGCGCCAGGTCTTGTCCGCGTCCTTGACGATGGCGTCCTCGATGGAGAGGGCTTCCCGCCGGGAATCGCGGCCGTCGATGATGTCCAGGATGGCGGGGATCCTGGTGTGGTCGTAACGGCACTCCGCGAGGATGTCCGCGGCCAGGCGCGCCCCCTCCTTTTCGTGCAGCAGCACCAGGTCCGGCCTGCCGCCGCCCGGCGCAATGGCGGCCAGGACGTCACCGGGCGGAACCTGTGACCAGCCGATGTCGTGCAGCATGATGGCGGGAAGGACCACGGCGGCGTCGGCTTCCGGGTGGGCGTCCAGCAGGGCGCGGGCCAGGCCGAAGGCGTACAGGGTGTGGGCGTCGTTGTCCCGGACCTTCAGGTATGGCGCGGCGAGTTCCCAGATCCCTGCGAGCACCGGGTCCAGCGCAATGACCCCTGCCGGATCCGGTTCGATTCCGGAGGCAACGGCGGCGGCGTCGAGGCCCGAGTGGTTGGCGGCGTGCTGCAGCTTCGTCATCCATCCAGCCTGCCCGGTAACAGGCCCGCGGGCAACGGGTGGCTTCTGCCCAGTGGAACTCCGGTTGTGGGGCGTACGACGGCGTCACGCACAGCACGCTTTCGGCCCACCTAAGGCGGGGAAGCCCCGGAAAGCCGGGCCCCGCCGTCGACCGTTGCCCTAAAGCGTGCCCCGCGTGACGCGGGCGTGGCCTCAGCTCACACGATGGCGGTGGCGTTGGCCGGGGAGCCGGTGCCGCCTGTGATGTTCAGCGGCTTGATGCTGATGAACGCGTCCCACTTGCCGGTGCTGCGCATATGCCGGGCCAGCGGGCCGAGCCGCCACAGCTCGCCCAGGGGCAGGCCGAGCTTGGCCAGGAGCTGCTGGTGCATCATGCCGTGGTCGTTGAACGCGGACTCCCGGTAGGGGCTGTCCAGGACGGCGGGGAGGCATTCGAAGGCAAAGTTGTCTGCGGCGATCACGGCAAACCGGCTGTCCCATGCCCAGGCCACGAACTCCTGCGACTGCGCCACGCCCGTTGCCTTCCGGCTCTCACGAAGCCGCTGCTTCTCCTCCGGCTCCAGCGCGAGGAACCATTCGCACCACCCGGTGTGGAGCAGAAGGATGTCGCCGGGACGCGTGGCCAGGGACTGGGACTCCAGGGCCGCGTGGACCAGGTCCAGGCCCAGGGGTTCCCCGGCTGCGTGGTCGATAGGCTCCCCCATGCCGTTCCGGAACCCGTCGAGGTCCACCAGAATGCCCCGGCCGGCGATGGGGTGTTCGGCCCATTCCTGGATCCCCAGCTCTGGGGTGCCCTCGGCGACCCGGTGGTCCGGGACGCCGTTGTAGAACCCAACGTCGTCGGCGCGGCGGTGCCGGAGCCCGTCAATCTGCGTCGACCCCTGCAGGAAGTACCCGTCCAGATAGTCGTCCCGGTGGGCGGGATGGGAGGAGTAGATGGTGTGCCGGGGTGCCCCGCGTTTGAGCGACATGCCCGGATCAAAGGCATCCGCGGGATAGTCCAGGCCGAACACGGCGCCGGTCCGGATGCAGTCCTTTGCCTCCAGGACGGCACCAGAGGTGATGAAGGACGGCGTGCCCCGCTCCGGTTCCGGGAAGAGGCCCCAGGATGTACCCGTCAGGTTGCCCTCCCTCGCCAGGAGTTCAGCGAAGGTGGGAAATGTTCCGTGTGCAGTCATCGGCTGGTTGCTTCCTGTTTCTGCCCGGCCTCTTTCCGGGGCCGCCTGTAGCTGAGCAGGAAGCCGGCCACCGCGCACACCGATGCGGCAATGCAGATGGGCGGCTTGATGACGTTGTTGAAGAACTCGAGCCAGGCGTTTTGCCCGGCCACAAGGCCCACGACCTGCCCGGCAACGAACAGGACGCCACCAATGAGCAGGACTGCGAGGGTGAAGGTGAAGACGGTTCCGGTGATCCTGCGGGGTGTGTTCATGGTGGTTCCTTAGATCGGCAGGACGCCGAGGATGATCAGCACGCCGATGACCAGCAGGGGCAGCGCGTAGTGGGTGAGCAGGCGGGCGAAGGTCTTGATGGGGTTGACGTCCGCGATGCCGCAGGCGACATAGAGCGGTGCGCCACCGGGCGGGACCGCCGCTTCGCAGGAGGAGAAGACCAGGACGGCGACGGCGGCCGTGGTGGCCGGAACGCCGGCTGCGACGAGTGCGGCGACGCCGACCGTACCGACGGCGGCCATGGTGGCCGTTGCGGACAGCGGGGCCGCCACGGCGATGACGATCAGCCCGATCAGGATGGCGAGCAGCCAGAGGGGGAGGTTCATGCCGTTCAGCAGTGCCGTCATCTGTTTGGGAAGGCCGGTGGCGGCGAGCGCGTTGGCGCCGGCGAAGGCGAAGAGCACCGTGACGCCGACGATTCCGAAGCGCGGTGCGGAGCCTTGCAGCAGTTCGGCCCAGGCACGGCCGGTGCGCGGCAGTTGTTTCCGGCCCAGCAGGGCACCCGTGATGAGCAGGACCACAGGGATCCAGACGATCACGCTGACGGACTTGCTGACGTCACCGCCGGTCCAGTCCGAGAGCGCCGACGTAAGGAACCCCGAGGTGATGACCAGCGGGATGGCGACGACGACGAACAGCAGGAGGGTGGCCCAGCCCTGGCCGAGAGCGGCCCGGACGGACATCCGGTGGGCTGCATCAAGGGGTGCCATGCCGCTTTTGCGGATCAGCAGCCAGGTGACGATGAGCCGGTGCAGGAAGCACCACAGGCCGCCGAAAAGCAGGGGAAGGACCAGTGCGTTGATGTTCAGCAGGGGCCCTACCGTGGCAGAGCCGACCAGGACGAACATGGAGGCGCTGAACGGGAAGGTGATGCCCATCCCGGCGTTGCCTGCCACAAGGGTGGCCGCCGCGGGCTTGTCCAGGCGGGACTTCTCCATCCAGGGGATGGTGACCGACCCCACCGTCGCGGCGATCGCAGCCTGGTTGTGGACCACGCCACCCAGGCCTGCGGACGCCACCGTTGAGACCCAGGCGGGACCGCCCTTCACGCCTCCGATCAGGGAATTGAGCAGGTCGATCAGCCGGTCCAGGACGCCGCCTTTGTCCAGCAGGTAGCCCATGAATACGAAGGCCATGGTGGCGTAGACGATTTCATCTGTCGCAGCCGAGTACAGCGCCGACCAGCCAATTTGCGCCGCAGCCGCGCCGGTAAACGGGAGGATCACCAGGAACCCCATGATCATCGCCTCCCCCACGCTGCGCTTGATCAAAGTGGTCCAAAGCAGGATGACGGCCAGATAGGCGCCGAGTGCCCAGATGCCGATCATGCTGCTGCTCCTGACGTCGGAATGCCGGTTGTTGTGGAAATCATGTGTTGCCTGTTCCTGATTGTGCCCGACCGGGCGGTCAGCGCAAGGCCGGTTCCGTTGCCTGCCCGATGCGGGCCAAGGCATTGGCGGAAGCGGTTGTCATCTCTGCAGGGACGCCAAGGTCCGAGAGGTAGCTGGCGGTGTCCTGCATCTCCCTGGACCGGCGCACGGCATGTTTGGCGGTGCCGGTGAGGAACCTGTCGATAACGGCCTGGCCGTCGCCGGCAAGCTGCCCGGCAATCTGGGCGCGGATCCAGTCCTCGAGCCCTGCCGCCTTGCCGGCCGTGACGGCCTCGACCACGACGGAGGCCAGGCCCTTCATCAGGACGCTGCGCAGCAGCTTGTGCGCCATGGCCGCACCAGCGCCGCCGTCGGCGATTTCCACCTGGACGCCCAGGGGTTCCAGCAGGGCGGCGACGGCCTGGGCGCCGGGACCACTGACCATCAGGGGCGTCTTCTCCCCCAGCGCTGAGACCGGGCCAAGGATGGCGACGTCGGCGAAGGCGGCCTGGGTAGGCAGCTGCCCGAGTTCCTGCATGACGCCGGGCGATGAGGAGGTGAAGTCCGCATAGACGCTGCCGGCGGCCAGGACCGGCAGGCACTCCTGGGCAACACTGCGGGCAGCTGCGGCTCCGGTCATCACCAGGACGATATCCGCCCCTTCACAGGCTGCTGCAGCGGTGGCGGCGCGGGTGACGCCGGCGGGGGTGGACGGTGCCACGGGGTCGAACCCGGTGACCGCGTGGCCGGCAGCGGTAAGTGCTGCGGCGTAGGTGGCGCCGGCTTCGCCGAGGCCAATGACGGTGCATGCTGTCATGGAATTGGTGTCTTTCTTGCTTGGAAAGGTGCGGCGGCTAAGAGCGTGCCGCAATGATCGTTTGCCGGCGATTGGTTTCGTCCGCGAAGACGGCCTCCGCTGCTTCGGCGACGGCGGTTGCCTGTTCGCGGGGAACCACCACCACGCCGTCGGAGTCGCCGACGATGATGTCGCCTGGCAGGACAGGAACACCGCCGAAGGCAATGGCGGTGCCCATCCGGAACGGACCGTCCTTGTAGGGACCTGCCGGCGAAGTAGCCCGGGCAAAGACCGGCATGCCGATCTCACCCAGCGCCTCGGCGTCGCGCGCTGCTCCGTCCAGCGCAAAGCCGGCGACGCCGAGGTTGATGGCACGCTCCCCTATCAGCTCGCCCAGCAGGGCGCGGGACTCATCGCCGCCGCCGGCGACCACAATGACGTCCCCGGGCCGCACCTGCTGGAGGGCTGCGTGAATTCCCTTGTTGTCGCCGGGCCGGGTCCACACCGGGAAGGCCGGACCGGCGAGTTTTGCACCGGGCCAGACGGCCTGGATGGCCGAGTCGGCCACGCCGAGCCGGTCCATGGCGTCGCCGATGTTGGCGGCGGGCAGCTTGGCGAGGCGGTCCACCACGTCCCGGTCCGGCCGGGCGAAGTCAGCGTCAACAGTGTCAAGGGATGGGGTTGTCATAGGAGTTCTTTCGGTGGGTGGGGCGGGTGGATCAGTCTTTTTTCTGGACCAGCGGGAGGACCTTCTTGAAGTCGCCTTCCTGGCCTGCCCACATCTGTTCGTAGTCCTTGGCTGTGAGGTAGCTGGTCTGCAGGCCGAGGTCCTTCATCTTCTGCACCACGGCGGGGTCTTCGATGGCCTTCTCGAGGGCGGCTTCGAGCTTCTTGGCAACGTCATCGGGGAGTCCGGCCGGTGCGGAGTAGCCACGGGCGGTGCCCGCTTCGACGTCGTATCCGGATTCCTTGAAGGTGGGCACGTCAGGCAGCGCCGGAGAGCGTTCAGCGCTCATGACACCCAGGACCCGTGCCTTGCCCTGCTTGTTCAGGTCGTTCACGTCGCTGACGTTGGCCACCAGGACGTCCACGTGCTTGCCGAGGAACGCGGTGGTTGCCTGCGATGCCCCTTCGGAGAAGTGGACGGGGGCAAACTCGGAGCCAGTGACCTGCTGGATCTGGGCCAGGGCGAAGTGCTCGCCCGTCTGGATGCCGGTGGTGCTGGCGGTCATGGACTTGGGGTTGGCCTTCTCGGCGTCCAGGAGTTCCTTCAGCGTCTTGTAGGGGCTGTCCGGCTGCACGGCGATGACTGCGGGGTCAAAGACCTGCCGGCCCAACGGCTTGAAGCTGTCCCGGGTGTACTTTGCGCCGCGGGCCGGATCGAGCGGCGAGACGACGACGGACGGTGAGCCGGTGGCCCCGATGGTGTAGCCGTCCGGCTTGGCGCTGGTCAGCGCGGTGTAGCCGATCTGGCCGCCGGCACCGGGCTTGTTGACCACCTCTACGTTGGTACCGAGTTCCTTCTCCAGCACGGGCTGGATCAGCCGGGCGGCCGTGTCCACGGCCCCGCCGGAGGAGAACGCGACAATCAGATCGATGGACTTGCCCTTCTTGGGAAAGTCGTTGGCACCGGCGGCCGAGTTGGAGGCTCCGGCGTTGGCGCCGCAGCCGGTAAGGGCGATCAGCGACGCCGCTGCGAGGGCAGCAATGATTTTCTTGCGTGACATGGGTCTTCTCCTTTGAAGTGATGCGGATGGAGCGGGGATGGGTGGTGCTTGTTGGGGTGTCTTAGGCCTCGGGGTCCTCGGTGAGGGCCTTGGGCTTGCGGAATTTCAGCAGCGGGCTGCACAGGATCAGCACCCCGATACCGATGAGTACGGCGGAAATGGGCCGGCTGGTGAAGACGGTGAAGTCGCCCTGGGAGATCTCCAGCGATTCGCGCAGCGAGCGCTCCATCAGGGGACCGAGCACCAGGGTGAGGACCATCGGGGCCAGCGGAATGTCGAGATTCCGCAGGGCCAGGCCCAGGAGTCCGAAGCCGATCATGACGTAGACGTCGAAGACGCTGAAGTTGATGGTGTAGGCGCCGATCACCATGAACAGCAGGATCACGGCGGTCAGGATTGGGGTGGGAACGCGCAGGATGGAGGTCCACAGTCCCACCAGCGGAACATTTAGCAGCAGCAGGATGACGTTTCCGATGAAGAGGCTTGCGATGATCGCCCAGGCAATGTCCGAGTGCTCGGTAAAGAGGCTGGGTCCCGGCGTCAGGCCCTGCTGGAGGAACGCCCCCATCAGCACGGCGATGGTGGGTGATGCCGGGATGCCCAGGGTGAACAGCGGAATGAGTGCTGCGTTGGCGTGGGCGTTGTTGGCGGTTTCCGGGCCGGCAACACCTTCCACCGCGCCCTTGCCGAGTTCGTGGCGGAAGCGGGAGAACTTCTTTTCGGCCGCGTAGGACAGCAGGGAGGACACCGATCCGGTCATGCCGGGGATCAGGCCAAGGCCGAAACCGACGCCGGTGCCCCGCGCCATCGATGGTGCGCTCCGCCGCCACTCCGTCCGTGAGGGGAACAGTTGCCGGAATCCGGGGGCGTGGACCACCGGGGTGGGCTCGTTCCGCCGGAAGGAGAGGATCTCTGAGAGCCCGAAGACACCCACGATGACGGCTACGAAGCTCACGCCGTCCAGGAGGTTGTCGATGCCAAAGGTGAACCGGGGAGCGCCAGCCACGGGGTCGATGCCCACCATGGAGATCAGCAGGCCCAGCGCGCCGGAGATCACGGCCTTGACCAGGGATTTTCCCGCCAGGGCCACCAGCAGCGAGATGCCCACCACCATGAGCGCGAAGAACTCGGGCGGACCGACCAGAAGCCCCATCTCCCCGAGCGGCTTGGCCGCTGCCACCAGGCCTATGGTGGCGATGGTGCCGCCGATGAAGGACCCGACGGCGGCCAGCGTCAGCGCTGCCCCCGCCCGGCCGATCTTGGTCATGGCGTAGCCGTCGATGGTGGTGATCGCGGACGACGCTTCACCGGGCGTGTTCAGCAGGACGCTGGTGATGGTGCCGCCGTACTGGGTGCCGTAGAAAATGGCACAGAGCATGATGATCGACCCCGCGGGGTCCAGGTTGAGCGTGATCGGGATCAGGAGGGCCACGCCGGCTACCGGTCCTACCCCGGGCAGGACACCGATGATGGTGCCCAGCAGGCAGCCGAGGAAGGCGAAAATCAGGTTCTGCCAGGTCATGGCGGTGGCGAAACCGCCCAAGAGTTCGTTAATCGTTTCCATGGCTAGAGTCCGATCATGTTCAGCGGCGCGAGCGACGAAACCGGCAGCGCGACGTTCAGTCCGTTATTGAAGGCGTAGAAGGCGCCGATGCTTCCCGCCAGGGCGATGATCAGTGAGGGCACCCATGCCCGGCGTCCCCGGATTTTCAGGTGGTAGAGCAGGAACGCGAACATGCTCAGCTGGAAGCCCAGCAGGTCCATCACGGATGCCAGGATGACCAGGCTGGCCACGACGGAGATGACTACTCCTTTGTCCACACCTTCGCCTTTGGCGCTCGGCCGGCGGAGTTCCTGGAGGAGCCAGACTGCCGACATGGCAACCAGCAGCGCCCCCATCGCGAAGGGGAACAGTCCGGCGCCCGGGCCGAGGGATGTCCAAAGCCCCAGGCTGACCGAACTGACCAGGACATAGATGCCGATGGCGGCGAAGGCGCCAATGCCCGCCAGCACACCGGGAGTCACCCGGGTAGGGCTCCCTGCTTTCGTCGTGACTGACTCCGTTGTCATGAGTTTCCTTTTCACAGCGCGTCATTGCGTTTCATAGAATGAAACTATATTGCGTACTGAGAAATAGTGACAGGAGACACAGGGACTGTCAAGCGCAAGGGAATTACATAGAATGAAAGAATGGCAACGACGACTTCCACCACGGCCGGCACGGCAGAAGAGGGACCCAAACCCTCGAACATGCGCTCCCTCTCGCGGGCCATGGAGGTCTTCGCCGAGTTGCAGCGGGCGGAGCGGCCGCAGCGGCTCAGTGACCTGGCGCGGAACTGCGGCATGAGCCTGCCCACCACGCTGAGGATCCTCCGGGTGCTGCAGGATTTCGGAATGGTCAGCCAGAAGGACAAGTCCTACCGGATCGGTCCGGCCGTCCTCCCGGCCGCTAAGAGTTTCCTGGAAAACGACCCCCTGGCGGTTGCGGGGCGACCGGTTCTGCAGCAGCTGGCGACGCAGACGGGAATGTCTGTTTCGCTGCATACCAGGCTGGGGTTTGAGCGCATCCTGGTGGCGCGCGTCCAGGGCGAAGCGCCTATGCAATATGACCTGCCGCTCGGTAAACGCCTGCCGCTGACGCGCGGTGCTGCTGGAAAAATCCTGATCGCCGGTGCCACTGACGCTGAACTCGAACAGGTGGTAGCTGCAGCAATCGCCGCCGGTCACGAGGAGCAGGGATTCACGGTCAAGGAACTCCGGTCACGGTTACCCGAGCCCGGCTGTGACTACGCCTATTCCGCGAATGAGCGCGTGATTGGCGTGCTCTCCGTCGGGGTAGCCCTGACGAACCGGGAGGGCCGCGCCAACGAATCAATGGCCTTGAACTGCCCGGCGGAGGCAACAACCGAAGAAAAGATCAAAGCCAACGTTCCCGAGCTCCGCCGCGCCGCAAGCCGGCTCTCCGAACTGCTCGAGGGTTCGGTCTACTAACAGGACCCTAGGTGTCAGAGGTACGACGGCGCCACACACCGCACGCTTTCGGCCCGCCCGGGGCGGGGAAGCCCCGGAAACCCGGGATGCCGCCGTCGTACGCGGACTGAAAGCGTGCTTCGCGCCACGGTTACCGGCTGGCGTAATACGCGGCGGCCATGTCCTGCTTGGCACGGCCCTGCTCCGATACCCGGTCCAGCCGGGCGGCGAAAGCTTCGGCACCGTCAAGCTTCACGCCCTGCTCCGTTGCCGCATCGACGATGAGGTGGGCATCCTTGCATGCGGTGTCCACGGCGAAGGAGGCAGGCTCCAGCCCGTCGTCAGTGATGAGGCCCATCTTGGTCCGCAGGTAGGGAAGGTCCAGGCCGCCGCCTTCGATCACGCCAAGGAACTGCTGCGGATCGACGCCCAGGGCTTCGGCGAGCGCAACCACTTCCCCGGCGGCGTTGGAGGCGGCGATGACCCAGCTGTTGACCACGAGCTTAAGGCGGGCCGCCGATCCCTGCGAGGAATCTTCACCGGTCCAGATGGTGCGTGCGCCGATGGCGTCAAGGACCGGTGCCACGCGCTGGCGCACCGCTTCAGGGCCGGCGGCGAGCACCAGCAGCTGGCCGGCTTCGGCAGGAGCCCGTGTACCGGAGACGGGGGCCTCCACCAGGTCCAGGCCAAGCTCGGCAGCCAGGCCAGCCAAGACGGGGACATCGCGCATGCCCACCGTGGTGGACTGGACCCAGGCGGTACCGGGCTTAAGGCCCCGTGCCGCGGAGCGCATGACCTGCTCCACGGCGGCGGCGTCATACAGCATGGTCAGGACCACATCGGCGTCGGCCACTGCTTCAGCGGGGTTGGCGGCCCGCTTTGCGCCGTCCGCAGCCAGCGGTTCCGTTTTCGCCGCATCCCGGTTCCACACTGAGACCTCATGACCGGCACCCAGGAGGTTCCGGGCCATGGCCGCCCCCATGATTCCGGTCCCCAGCACAGCCACTTTCAGTTTCGTATCCATTGAGTCATCCTCCTGGTCCAGGTTTGGCGTTCCCTACCAACTCAACGTCTCCAGTATTCAGGGACTTATGCAACAGGGGTTCCTGTGGATTGTCGGTGCCCACACCTAGACTCGTACCCATGAGCAACCAGGAAACAATCGGCAGCCCGGAACCGGAACCCAATGCAGGCCTCAACAGGGACCCGGAAGACTGGGTGACCGGGGACGAACCCATGACGGCGGCACAGCGCAGCTACCTCGACACGCTGGCACGCGAGGCCGGGGAGGAACTGCCCGCGGACCTGAGCAAAGCTGAGGCGTCAAAGCACATCGACCGGCTGCAGCAGCACAGCAACCGCGTGGCCGGCGACGGGGACGGCGCAGGCAGCTAGGCGCGGGCGGTCAAAAGCGGACGACGGCGGCACAGCCGGCGTCCGTCCAAGGCACGGCGGGGGGTAACTACCACGCCCAGGGCCAGCTGGCGGGAATCCTCGCCAGCGGCGCTTGCCGCGCGGGCCTTACCAGGCCTGGTGCTCGCGGGTGAGTCCGAAGGGAACGGCGTCGCTGAGGTCCACTGTGAACCTGTCCACGCCGTGGCGGGTCACCAGGATGCCGTGGCGCTTGCCGTTCAGCGCGTGGGCCTTTGCGGCTGCGACGGCGGCGTCGAGTTCGCGGTCCATGCTTTGGCGGTCGGACACGGTAAGGGTCAGGGGGAAGTTCATGGTGTTGCCTTATGTCTTTCGGGGCCGGGGGCAGGCGCCGCCCAGCGCTCCCCCTGGCTGCATAGGCGGTGGGCACTTTCGTACCTCGCACTATGGTGCCCGAGCAGATAAGGGCCAGCAACTTTAGATAAATGACGCAGGTCAGCAGCCTGCGCGTCTTGCTTTGTCCTGACAATTACTGGCCGCAGGGCACCGTCAATTAGAGTTGGACAGGAGTGGGAACTGCTTTTCGCGGCTTCCATCTGCCTCCTGACACCCCGCCTCGCGGCCTGACCCGAGCCATTTTGCGCGACCGCTGACTGTGCAACGACCTGACAAGGATTCCGCCATTTCCACCGACGCTCTCTTCGGCAATCTGACCAGGATCCGCAACGTCATCCTCCCCACCCCGGCGCGGAGCTGGCTGAATACCGGGCGCGGCCTGCTGGTCGGCTTCATCGTAGTGCACCTGGTCTTCCTGGTCTTCGCCGCCTCGCTCTCCCTGCGCGGCGAGGCGTTCAGCGACACCTTCATCTACCGCGACTGGGCCATTGCGGGCTTCAATGACGCCAACCTCCGCGGCGGCCCCAGCCCCTGGGTCTACCCCATCCTTGCGCTGATCCCCATGGCCATCGCGGGCATGGCGGGACCGGCACCCTTCTTCTTCCTGTGGGTCCTCATGACCACCATCCTCAACGGCCTGGCGTTGCTGAAACTCACCGCCCGTGGCCGCAACACCGGCGCCATCCCCGCGGGCTGGTGGTGGCTCGCCTTCACGTTCCTGATGGGCTGGCTCGGATTCGCCCGGGTGGACGGCCTCACCGCCCCGCTGGTCCTGGTGGCCTTGGCCTACGGCGTCAACCGCCCGTTCATCGCCTCGATCCTTCTGGCCATAGGCACCTGGGTGAAGGTCTGGCCGGCGGCCATCATGCTGGCCCTCTTCGCCGTCGTGAAGAACCGCCTGCTGGTGGTGCTGGCAGGGATCTCGGTGACGGCCGGCGTCGTGGCGCTGGCGGCTGTGCTGGGCAGCGTTCCCCAGCTGCTGAACTTCCTCACGCAGCAGGGCGACCGCGGAATGCAGCTCGAGGCCACCTTCACCACCCCCTGGCTCTGGCTTTCCGTCCTGAACGTGGGCGGCTCCCGCATGTACATGAACACGGACATCAACTCGATGCAGGTGGACGGCCCGGGCACCGCCATCATGTCGGTCCTGATGCAGCCACTCCTGGTCCTGGCCGCCGTGCTGGTGGCCGGGCTGACCTTCTGGGCCCTGCACAACGGCAAGCAGCACAAGGTGGCCGGCGGTGTGGACCGCACCGAACTGCTCCTGGGCGGCGCGCTCACCCTGGCCACCGCCTTCGTGGTGTTCAACAAGGTGGGCTCGCCCCAGTTCATGGTGTGGCTGGGCCCCGCCGTTGCCGTCGGCCTTGCGCACAGCTGGCGGGAGTGGCGCGTCCCGGCCCTGATGCTGATCGCCATTGCTGTGGCCACGTATTTCATCTACCCCCTCTTCTACGACGCCCTCAGCCACAACAACCCCTGGATGGCGCTGGTGCTGACCATCCGCAACGTCCTGTTGGTGGTCCTGTTCCTGTGGAGCGTCCGTCGCCTGTACTCGCTCGGCAAGAAGACCGCCGTGCCCTCCCCTGCGCTCAAGGAGACCTAAGATTTCCACGAGGTTCTTTGACCGCCTGGTGACCGTCCGCACCAAACTGCTCCCGGCAAAAGTGGTGGAATGGTTCGCCCGTCCGTCCAGCGTCTGGTGGGGCTTCGCCGTCGTCCATTTCTACTTCCTGGGCTGGATGGCGTCCTTCTTCCTGAACGGCGATACCTTCAGCGACACCGAGCAGTACCGCCAGTGGGCCACCGCCGGGTACAACCCGGCGGACCTGACCGGCAAGATCAGCCCCTGGGTCTACCCGGTGCTGGCGCAGATCCCCATCTTCCTGGCCAACATCGCGGGACCCAGCCTCTACCTGTTGGTCTGGTTCCTGATCATCACAGCGCTCAACGCCGTCGGCCTGCTCTACCTCACCCGCGGGCCCCGGAAGGTGACGGGCATCGCGCCGGCGTGGTGGTGGCTGTTCTTCACGGTCTTCATGGGCTACCTGAGCTTCGCCCGGGTGGAAGGCATCACCGCGCCGATCGTGCTGATCGCCCTGCTCTCCGCGGCCGAACGGCCCGTGGTGGCAGGCGTGCTACTCAGCATTGCCACGTGGATCAAAGTGTGGCCGGCAGCCGTGCTGGTGCCCATCGTCATCGCCAGCCACAAGCGCGTCCAGGTGGTGCTGGCAGGTGCTGCCGTCACCGCCGTCGTGGGCCTGGGCACCTGGCTGACCGGCGGCCTGCCGCACATCATGGACTTCCTCCTGAACCAGGGCGAGCGCG
This sequence comes from Arthrobacter sedimenti, assembly GCF_042652025.1. Classification (NCBI taxonomy): domain Bacteria; kingdom Bacillati; phylum Actinomycetota; class Actinomycetes; order Micrococcales; family Micrococcaceae; genus Arthrobacter; species Arthrobacter sedimenti. The sequence goes on from NZ_JBHSDQ010000006.1 coordinate 236,979, forward strand.
GCATGCAGCTCGAAGCAACGTTCTCCACACCCTGGGTCTGGCTGAGCGTGTTCCACATCGCCGGCTCCAGGATGGCGGACAACACGGCCATCAACTCCACCGAGGTCTACGGCCCGGGCGCCAGTACCGCCGCATTCCTGATGCAGCCGCTGCTGATCCTCGCGGCCGTCATCGCAGCCATCCTGCTGGTGCGCGCCATGAGCCGCGGCGCCGAACGTGAGGAACTGTTCCTCGAAGGCTCGCTCATGATGGTCACCGCGTTCATCGTGTTCAACAAGGTGGGCTCGCCGCAGTTCATCATCTGGCTGGCCCCGGTGATCATCGCCGGGCTCACGCACGACTGGGAGCGCTGGAAAGTCCCCGCGGCCCTGCTCATGGGCATCGCCATCACCACGTTCGTGATCTACCCGCTGTTCTACACACCGCTCATCCACGCCCACCCGGTCATGGCGGCCATCCTCACCACCCGCAACGTGCTCCTGGTGGTGCTGCTGTGGTGGTCCGTGAAGCGCACGGCAGAGCTGGGCCGGAAGGCTGCAGCAACGGTTCCGGCGGGGGCCTAAGGGGTTTCGCGGCGTTCGACGGCGGCAGGGGCCTTGGCGTCCGCCGCGGCAGCCTGGCGTGCTGCCCGGCGTTCCAATGCCCACTCCCAGCCGCGCCGGGCCAGGTCCAGCGGCCTGCCTTCGATGAGCAGCTTGCGCGTGTGGACGTCCAGGACCAGCAGGTAGAACGTGAAGGCCAGGGCCGTGAAGAACGCCAGGGATGACGCGCCGATGGGCAGTTCCACGAAGGACCAGACCGAAAGCTGATCCTGGGCGCCGAACACCACGAAGAACGTCACGCCCACGTACAGCGACCGGATCTGCCAGTCGTCCCGGATCCCTGTGACGGCCAGGAACGGCAGGAACCACAGGATGTACCAGGGCTGGATGATGGGCGAGAGCATGACGACGGCGGTGAACGCCAACGCCATCCGGCGCACCGCCCGCGAGTAGTCGCCACGGAACATGAGCAGCAGGACCAGCGCGATGGCCGCCCACTTCATGGCGGTCCGCAGCCAGGTGGCCAGGGTTCCGCCGGGCAGTCCCAGCGCGTTGGCGAGCATCTCCACCTGTTGGCCCAGGAAGCCCGACGGCGAGTAGCCGGTGTAGCCGGGGGTGGGATCCATGATGGCCCAGGTCCACCCGATGCCCAGATTGAACGGGATACCGCTGAGGACCAGGACGCCGAAGCTGATGCCCGCCGTCGCAGCCCACATCAGGAATTTGCGCGGCCAGGTGGCGGACGGGCCCGCCCACATGAGGCCAATGAACGGCAGCAGCAGCACGGTGATCGGCTTGATTCCGATGGAAGCGGTGACCAGCAGGATGCCCAGCAGGTAGCGTCGGGTGGCGGCGAAATACACGCCCGCGACGGCTAGGCCCACCATCAGGGCGTCATTGTGGGCGCTGGCAATGAAACTGATCAGGAACAGCGGGTTGGCCACGGAGATCCAGAGGGCGCGCGCACCGTTAATGCCGTGCAGTTCGGCCAGTTTGGGAACGTAGATGACGCACAGCAGCACGCCGACGCCGGCCAGCAGGCGGAAGAGCAGGACGGACGCGTCAGGCTGGGCTCCGGTCAGTCCCACCACCGCCCGCGCCAGCCACAGGAAGTAGGGGCCGTAGGGGGTCCGGTTTTCTGCCCAGGCGGGATCGGCGCCCAGGGCGAACCAGTTGTTGAGCGTGGAAATGCCCACCTCGTACGGGTTCTGGCCTTCCATCACCAGCCGGCCTTGCCCGGTGTATGCATAGACGTCGCGGGAAAAGACCGGAACGCAGAACAGCAGGGGAAGGGACCAGGCGGAGATGGCAGCCACCACGGAGCGCAGGGACGACTGCCCCCAGTCCCCCAGCCGCTGGCCCAGGCGCAGCCACGAGCGCATCAGCAGCATGGCCCCGGCCGTCAGCAGCACCGTGGACACCGCCACGCCCCCGCCTTCGGTGCGGAGCGCGATCACCACGGGCTGGCGGATCATGGGGGAACCATTGGCGATCCAGCCCGTTCCGATGGAGCCGACGAACATCATGAGGGCGCCGATGAAACCTTCGAGGGTTGCCAGGTAGGCACGGCCTTTGGCAGGCACGGAGGCGCCGGCCGATGTGCCCGGCCTGCTTTCCGATGTCCGGAGGTGCGACCCGCCTGCCGTCATGATTGTGTGGTCCCCTACCTTGTTACGGCACTGCTCGCCCCAGCTTCACAAGGCCGCCCTGCAACCCGGTTATTTTATCAGCCGTACTTACTGCTGCACCGGGCCGCGGCCGGCGGGAACGCCACAGTTTGGCAACGGCTGGCGGGAAACCTAGCGGGCGCGCAGCAGTGCCAGGAATTCATCGGCCATGCCCAGTTGCTCCTCCAGTTTCGCCCGGCGCCGCGCCGCCTCTTCGATAAAGCCGTTCAGCTCCTCCCGGATGCCCGCAACATCCTGGCCTGGTTTGGCGGCCTCCAAGGCGTCGATAACCCTAAGAAGTCCTGCCATGGCTTCGAGCGTGAACCCGAGCGGTTTCATCCTGCGGATCAGCATCAGCCGCGTGAAGTCGCGTTCGGTGTAAAGGCGGAATCCGCCTTCGGTGCGGCCGGAGGGTTTGAGCAGGCCCACCTCGTCGTAATGGCGGATGGTCCGGAGGGACATCTGCGAGCGGTCCGCCAGTTCGCCAATGTGCATTGTCGCCACCACTTCTTCGGCGGTCATTTCTTTCACCATCACGTCACCAATCCGCCCCAACCCTCACGTTAGGGTAGTGTTGCATACGCAGCCGGCAGTCACCGGCGCATACTTTCTCCACCCCCATTGTCTTTCATGGCCGGGCTGGACCCGTGCGCACCGTGGCGCGCAGAACGTTTCATACCGCTCTCCCAAGAGGGAGCCAAGTCTCCTGGAGCCGCTCCTTGGCCGTCGCTGACCGCACCCGCCCCCTTCGGCAACCGATCACCGTCCTCACCGCCCTGCGCTCCCCCCGGCAGCTCAGCCGCGAGGTCTTGGCCGGAATGGTCACCACCCTCGCACTCGTACCGGAAGTCATCTCTTTCTCGATCGTGGCCGGCGTCGATCCCATGGTGAGCCTTGTCGCTTCCATCGTGCTGGCCCTGGCCATGTCGATCGTGGGCGGACGCCCCGGCGTGGTGACTGCCGCGGCCGGTTCCGTGGCCCTGGTGATCGCCCCGCTGGTCCATCAGCACGGCGTCGAATACGTCCTGCCCACGGTGCTCCTTGCCGGCGTGATCCAGGTGGTCTTTGGCCTGGCGGGGCTGGCACGACTGATGCGGTTCATTCCGCGGTCGGTGATGATCGGGTTCGTCAACGCGCTGGGCGTGCTGATCTTCATGGCGCAGGTGCCCCATGTCCTCAACGTTCCCTGGCTCGCCTACGTCCTGTTGGCCCTGACGTTTGCGATCATCTTCATCCTGCCCCGGTTCACCAAGGTGGTACCGTCACCGCTGGTGGCCATCGTCGTCGTCACCGCCATCGCCATCATCGCCGGACTCACCGTTCCCAACGTCGCGGACGAAGGACCGCTCGCGGGCAAGCTGCCCGGAATCACCCCCTTCCTGTTCCCCGTGAACGTTGAGACTTTCCAGTTGGTGCTGCCCACGGCACTGAGCGTTGCGTTCGTGGGCCTCATGGAAACCCTCCTCACCGCAAAGCTGGTGGATGACATCACGGACTCCCCCTCGCACAAGGGCCGCGAATCCTGGGCCCTGGGCGTCTCGAATATCCTTGCCGGCTTCTATGGGGGCATCGCCGGCTGCGCCATGATCGGCCAGACCGTCCTAAACGTGAAGACCGGCCAGGCCCGCACCAGGATTTCGACATTCGTGGCCGGGCTGTTCCTGCTGGCACTGGTGACGGGGCTCAGCTCGATCATGGGCCAGATCCCCATGGTGGCCCTCGCCGCGGTAATGATGGTGGTTGCCGTGACCACCGTCGACTGGCACAGCGTCAAGCCGTCCACCCTGAAGCGGATGCCCGTACCGGAAACGCTGGTCATGGCAGCCACCGTCGCCGTCGTGGTCCTCACCGGGAACTTGGCCTTCGGCGTGCTGGTGGGCGTCATCCTGGCGATGGTGCTGTTCGCGCGCCGGGTGGCCCACGTCATCACCGTTGAGCGGCACCTTGCGGAGGACGGCGAAACCGTCCGCTACGACGTGGTGGGGCCACTGTTTTTCGGAAGCAGCAATGACCTGGTGGAGCAGTTCGCCTACGCGGACGATCCGGCCTCGGTGACCATTGACCTCACCCGCGCCCAGATCTGGGACGCCTCAACCGTCGCGGCGCTCGATTCCATCGAGACGAAGTACGCGGACCACGGCGCAGCGGTGGCAATCGAGGGCCTCGATGAACGCAGCACGGGCTTCCACCGGCGCCTTACGGGGCACTTGGGCTCCTGACTTCCAGCAGACGCAAAGATGCGGGGCTGCAGTATGCAGCCCCGCATCTTCTATCCGCGTGTCCTAGGAGAAGCGCGCCGGCCGGAACGTTGCCAGCATGGGGTGCTTCTTCCCGGTCAGGATCTCCCCGGCAAGGAGCTCGCCGGCAATGAGGCCCAAAGTGGCTCCGGAGTGCGTGAAGGCAACGAAGCAGCCCGGTACCTGGCCCAGTTCGCCCAGCACCGGTTCGCCGTCGCCCGGGATCGGCTTGTAGCCCATCTTCCAGGAGGCCGGTTTGAGTTCCGGATTGCCGGCCACCAGCTTGGAGGCCTCATCGGCCAGTTCCTGCACCACGTCATCGGGGATGGTGAAGGAGCCGTCCGCGTGCTCGGTGATGTGCTCCTCGTACCAGTCGTGGTCCAGGGCGAACGTGCCGCCCGGGTTGGGCCGCAGGGCTGCGCGGGGGGTGTTCATCACGGCGGTGACCTCGTGCTGCACCTGCTTGGTCACCACCAGCATGGACACCGGCGAACCATTGGGGATGTGCGCACCCAGGGGTTCGACGACGGCGGGTGTCGCAGCGCCACAAGCCACCAGGACGGAGTCGGCCGGGTATGTCCCGCCCGCCGCGGTCTCGACGCCGGTGGTCCGGCCGCCCTCCACCATGACGGAGGCCTTGCCGGCGTTCAGGACCAGTTCGCCGCCGCGGGCGTGGAACTCCTCCATCAGGAAGTCGATCAGGTCCGGCAGGCTCACCCAGCCTTCGCCGGGGTTGAAGATGGCATTGTCCGGCACGGCGCCGGAATCGATGCCAGGGGTAGCTGACGCGATCTCTTCCGGGGCAAGCAGCCTGGAATCGTAGCCAATGGACTTCTCGTGGGCGTGCCGCGCCTCCGTGGCCTCCGCCTGGCCGGCTGCGTTCCACATGAGGCCGCCGCCGAACTGGAGCCACTCCCGCTTGGGGTCCGAGGCGAAGAGGGTGCGGTAGCGGTCCACGCCGGCAACCCGCAGCTGGTGGTACGGGGTGGACCGTTCGCCCGCGGAGTTGAGCCAGGACAGCGAGCGGCCGCTGGCTTCGCTGGCCAGGCCCCGCTCGGTCAGCAGGATTACGGAGGCGCCTTCGCGGAGCAGGTGCACGGCGGTGGAAACGCCCAGGATGCCGCCGCCGAGGATCGCGACACGCTTGGAAGCTGGAGCAGAGGACATTGATGTCCCTTTCTGTGGAATTCGTGGTTATGAGGGACGCGGACGGTGCGTCAACGGAAAAGAGTGCGGGCAGTCAGGCCAGGGCGTGGATGCCCTCAATGACTTTCAGTACTTCGAGCGGGCCGGCGGGATCGACGGGCAGACGGCCGTTCCCGCGGAGAGCCGCGGCCAACTGCACGTAGAACTCCGGGTAGCTGCCGCGTTCGGCAGGCACGGGAGATGTTGCTCCGTCGACCCCCAGGAGCCCCCATGACTCCTGGGGGTCGAGGCCATAGGCGGGGTCCGACGGCGGCATCCCGGCCGCGAGGGCGGGTTCCTGGCCGTCCAGTCCCCACTTGGTGTAGCCGGCTTTTGAACCGAGGATGTGGAAGCGGGCGCCGGCCTGGGCAGCCATGCCGTTCATCCACAGCCGTGAGCGGACGCCGGAGGCATGCAGCAGTGACACGAAGGCCTCGGTGTCTGCCGCGTCCGGATGGAGTCCGCGGTTGGCCGTCTCGCCATAGCTCCGTTCCACGGGGCCGAACAACTGGATGGCCTGATCGATCAGGTGGGCACCCAGGTCATGCAGGATCCCGCCGCCTTCGGCGAGGGACACCGTGTCCCGCCAGTTCCCGAACCCTTCGGGCCGCCACCATTCGAACCGTGACTCGAAGCTGCTGACCTGGCCCAAGGCACCCGACGCCAGGACCTTCCGGAGGGTCAGGAAGTCGGCATCCCACCGGCGGTTCTGGAACACCGTAAGCCGCACCCCGCCGTCGTCCGCCCTGCTGACCAGCTCCGCACCCAGGGCGGACGTGGGCACGAAAGGCTTGTCCACCACCACGTGCAGGCCGTGGGCGATCGCCGTCGCTGCCAGCTCAAAGTGGGTGTGCGGCGGGGTGCCCAGGATGACAAGGTCCAGATCGGCCGCGTTGGCGAACAGCTCCTCCGGCGTGGCCATGATCCGTGCCTGGGGGTACAGGCGCGCGGCCTCGGCCGCACGTTCCGGGTGGGCCGTGACGATCACGTCGAGCGAGTAATCCGGGTTGGCCGCAATCAGCGGGGTGTGGAACACCTTGCCGGAGATCCCAAACCCGACGACGGCGGTGCGGATGGGTGCCGCTGCAACAATACCCATCAGAGCACCTCGGAGAGGAAGCGTTGGAGGCGTTCGCTGCGGGGGTTATCGAAGAGTTGGGTGGGGGTTCCTGCTTCGACGACTTCGCCTTCGTCCATGAAGACCACCTGGTCGGCGACTTTGCGGGCGAAGCCCATTTCGTGGGTGACCACGAGCATGGTCATGCCGCGCCTGCCCAGGCCGGCCATGAGGTTCAGGACGCCTTTTACGAGTTCGGGGTCCAGGGCGCTGGTGGCTTCGTCGAAGAGCATGACTTCGGGTTCCATGGCCAGGGCGCGGGCGATGGCGACGCGCTGCTGCTGGCCGCCGGAGAGGTCGCGGGGGCGGTGGTCGGCGCGTTCGGCGAGGCCCACCTCGGCCAGGCGTTGGCGGGCCTTGGCCATGGCCTGGGCTTTGGGCATGCCCTTGACGGCCCAGAGTGCCAGGGCGACGTTTTCCTCCGCGGTGTGGTCCGGGAAGAGGTTGAAGTGCTGGAAGACCATGCCGATGCGGGTGCGCAGGGTGTCCGGGTTGGTCCCCAGGATGCTGTCCCCGGCCAGGAGCACGTCCCCGGTTTTGGGTTCGTGCAGCCGGTTGATGCCGCGCAGCAGGGTTGACTTGCCGGAGCCTGAAGGCCCGATGATGCAGGTGGTGGTGCCCGGGGCCACGGTCAGGCTGACGTCGCGCAGGACCTCAATCTCGCCGTAGGCCATGGTCAGGTTGCGCAGTTCCAGGGACGAGCCGTGGAACGCCGGGGCTTCCTGTCCGGTGGTGTTTTTGGTGGGGGTGGGGGTGTTCATGTGTTGCTCCCGGTGGTCAGCGGCGAGGCCGAGGCGAGTTCCTTGACTTCCTTCAGCCCGCTGGTGGGTGCGGCGGGGCGGCGGCGGCCGGTGCGGAATTTGTTGTCGAAGTGGTTGACCAGGTGCGTCAGCGGGACGGTGATCACCAGGTAGAACACGCCCGCGGCGACCAGGGGTGAGAGGTTGCCGGAGAGCACGGCGGCGTCCTGGCCCACGCGGAAGAGTTCGCGTTCGGAAACCAGCAGGCCCAGGAAGTAGACCAGCGAGGAGTCTTTGACGATCGCGATGAACTGGTTCACCAGGGCCGGCAGGACCCTGCGGACGCCCTGCGGGATCACCACCAGGGCCATGGACCTGGCGTAGCTCATGCCCAGGGCCCGGCAGGCCTCGCCCTGGCCCTTGTCGACGCTGAGGATCCCGGCGCGGAAGATTTCCCCGATGTAGGCGCTGGCGATCAGGCTCAGCGCGATGATGCCCAGCGGGTAGGGGGACGGGCCGAAGATCGACTGGCTGAGGCGGGCGAAACCCTGGCCGATCAGCAGGATGGTCAGGATGGCCGGCAGGCCGCGGAACAGGTCCGTGTAGATTCGGGCCGGGACCCGGAGCCACTTGGACGGTGAGATGCCCATGACGGCCACCACCATTCCCAGGACCGTGCCAAGGACGGTGGCCGAGATGGAAATGATCAGCGTGTTCAGCAGGCCGACCGCCAGCAGTTGGGGCAGGACCTCGGCCATAGCGCCGAAGTCGAAGAATGTACGGATGATGGTGTTGAACCAGTCCATGATTGCTCTCAGACGTTGATTGGGTGAAGGTGCCGGGCGGGCTGCGGGTGCAGCCCGCCCGGCGATGCGCCCGAAGCCTTACTGGCTCCGGCGCTTAGGTGCTTACTTGCTCGGCGCCGGCGAGGCGGATGCGGAGGCGCCCTGTTCGGCCTTGGACAGGTACTGCTCAGGCATCGGCGAGCCCGGGAACCACTTCTGGTAGAGCTTCTTCCAGGTCCCGTCTTCCATCGCGGCGTGCAGCCCCTTGTTCAGGGCTTCCTTGAACGCCGTCTTGCCCTTGGCCACGGCGAACCCGGCCGGGGCGTCGAACGACGGGATGTCCGCGGCGCTCACCAGGCCGTGCTGCGCCTCGTAGGCCTTCGCTGCCTCGTAGTCCAGGAAGTGCGCGTCCACGGTGCCGCTGTTCACCGCCGCGATGGCGGTGTTGTTGTCCGGGAACCGCACCAGGCTGGCAGAGGTGAAGTTCTTCACCGCATAGGCCTCCTGCAGCGTTCCCTGCACCACGCCCAGCCGCTTGCCGGCCAGGCTGTCCACGCCCGTGATGCCGGAATTCTTGGTGGTGATCACCGTCAGGTAACCAGCCAGGTAACCATCGGAGAAATCAACGGTTTCCTTGCGCTTGTCCGTGATGCCGATCGCTGCCACGCCGGCGTCGAACTGCCCGTTGGCCACCGCCGCAAGGAGGCCGGAGAAGTCCTGACCGGTGAAGACCACGTTGTCCACACCGGCCCGGTGGGCCACATCCTTGAACAGTTCCACGTCGAAGCCGGTGAAGTTACCGGAGGCGTCGGCGAAGGTGTAGGGCTTGGAGTCGCCCAGGCTGGCCACGCGGATGGTGCCGGGCTGGATCAGGCCGTAGGGGTTGTTCTCCGTGGTGGAGGCGGCGGAGGTGGAGCTGCAGCCGGAGAGCGCCAGCACCGCAGCGAGTGCGGCGGCGGCAATTCCGGCCGGGCGGAGATTCTTTTTCTTCACAGCGTTGTCCAATCGTTGGGAGGGAGGCGGTGCTGTCAGGGCCGCCGAAGAAAGTCGCCGATGCTCTTGTTGAGTCCGGTCTCACACCCTAGGATTGAGACCGGACTCACATCGATGGATAGAAATGTAGCCGAAGTCACAAGGGGCGTCAACAACCCTTTCGAAAGGTGAAGATGAACGGCGAAGGAGCACGACGGCGGGACGTAACGGTTGCCGACGTCGCCAAGGCTGCCCAGGTTTCCAAGGCCCAGGCCGCGCGGGCACTGGGCAACTACGGAGCCGTCAGCGACGACGTCCGCGAGCGCGTTGTGGCTGCCGCAGAGGCGCTTTCCTACCGGCCCAATGAGCTTGCCCGCAGCATGAACACGGGGAAGTCGCACACCATTGGCGTGGTGGTGGGTGATATCGAAAACCCGCACTTTGGCCTGGCCACGCGGGGAATCACGGACACCGCAAAAAAGGCCGGCTACAACGTCATCCTGGTCAATACCGATGAGGACCGGGCCGCGGAAGTGGACGCAGTCCGGGTCCTGCTGGACAAGCGCGTGGACGGCCTGATTGTTGCTCCTGCCTCATCGGTTGAAACCGGACATCTCCAGGAGGTGCACCGGTCCGGACGGCCCATGGTCTTCATCGACCGCACGGCCGGGGACATGCCGGTGGAAACCATGGCCGTGGACATGGCAAGGATTTCGAGGGAGGCCACGCAGTACCTGCTCGATGCGGGGCACCGGCGGATCGCCTTCATTTCCACGCTGACCACCGATGCTCCCTATACGCCGGGGATGACGCTTGAGTCCTCCCAGATCGCCGACCGTATCGCGGGCATGCGGGAGGCTTTCCTTGAGTCCGGCCTGCATTTTCCGGAGGACCTGGTCCGCCTGAATGCAGGCGACGAGGACTCGATTCGCAGCATTACCCGCGGAGTGCTCCGCGGCCCGGACCGCGCCACTGCAGTAGTAGCCTCCGACGGCCTGATCGCACTCAGCGTGGTGGAGGCCATCCAGGAACTGGGCCTGTCCATCCCGGCGGATGTTTCATTCCTGATGTACGACGATTTCCCGTGGACCAGGCTGACAACCCCTCCCCTGACCGTCATCGCCCAGCCGGTCTACAACATGGGCGTCGCCGCAGCCAAAGCCCTGATCCGGCAGATGGAGGGCTTGCCGCCTGCCGCTCCAGCTCAGTTCACGGCCACCCTGGTGCGGCGGGGGTCGGTGGGGCCATGCCCCGCGGGGACTCCCACGGCACGTAAAGATCCGGCAGCGAAGCTCAGCTGACTGCGGCGGACTCCAGGTTGAAATAGGACCGGGCGTCCGGCGGCCGGATATCTGCCACCACATCGCTGAAGATCCGCATGGGATGCGGCGTGAAGGGGTGCTCGGCGATGGCGTCCAAGTCCAGCTCGATGCCCAGGCCCACGCCTTCCGGGATCAGGACGTCGCCCTCTTCCGTCAGCCGGAGGCGCTCATTGGAGATCTCGCTGCGCCACGGCACGTCCGTTGCCATGATCTCCAGGTAGCGGAAATTGGGCAGCGCCGCACCAAGCTGCAGAGTTGCGGCGGTGCTGAGGGGTCCGCTCGGATTGTGCGGCGCGAAGGGAACGTAGTGGGCTGCCGCCAGCGTGGAAATGAACGAGAGCTCCAGGAGGCCCCCGGCATGGGTGACGTCAGGCTGGATGAAGTCCACTGCATTGCGCCCAAGGGCGGGAACGAAGGTATTCCGTCCCATCCACCGCTCGCCGGCCGCGATGGGGACGGGCGATTTGCTGCGTACCTCGATGAGCGCGTCGATACCGTCCGGCGGGCAGGGCTCTTCGAAGAACACGGGCTGGAACTGCTCGATTTCCCGCGCCACGCGGATGGCCGTGGGGACGTCAAAGCGCCCATGCCCTTCGATGAACAGCTCAACGTCATCACCCACCGCCTCCCGGACAGCGGCAACGGGTTCGAGCATGCGCCGCAGGTCGCCGGGCGCCAGAATAAGATCTGCAGCTTCGAAGGGATCCCACTTGAGCCCCCGGAAGCCCTGGGCAACCGTATGGAGGGCAGCCTCGGCGAATTCCTCAGGCGTCTTGGCCCCGGAAAACCAGCCGTTGGCGTAGGCCCGGACGCGGTCACGGACCTGGCCGCCCAGCATCCGGTGGACGGGAACCCCCAGTGCGCGTGCTGAGACATCCCACATCGCCATTTCAAGGGCGCTCAGCGCGGTCATCGAGACGGGTCCCCCGCGCCAGTACGCATCGCGGTTTACTTCGTAGATCGTCTGGGCAATCCGGGTGGGATCCTTGCCGCGCACGGCGTCGGCCAGGACCGCTACGGCGCCGCGGACTGCGTGCTCCTGGCCTTCGAGGGTGGCTTCCGCTATTCCGGTAAGGCCTTCATCGGTGCTCAACCGGACAAAAATGAGGTTGGTGCGGTAAAAGTCGACGACGACGGTGTCGAGGTTGGTGATCTTCATGCGGCGGTGTCTTTCGATAGTTGCGCAGGGCCACTGGGGGCGGGCGGCCCGCTCAGGGAGCGGGCGGGGCGGTGGATTCTCGGACGATCACCTGGGTGGCCAACTCCACGCGGTGGGAATCCAGGATCTCGCCCTGGGCCTGGCGCAGGAGTGACCTCAGCGCGGCCCTGCCCATCTCTTCAAGGGGCTGGGCCACCGAACTCAATGAAGGAACTGACTGCTCGCCCTGGTTGGTCCCGTCGAAACCGATGAGGCTGATGTCCTCCGGAACCCTGATCCCGTGATGCCGCGCCTCACTGAGGACGCCCAGGGCAATCGAGTCGCTGCCGGCGAAGATGGCCGTGGGGAGGCGGTCCAGCTTCAGGAGCTCCTGGAATCCCTTGACCCCGCCCTCTGTCCGGAAATGGCCGCCGGACACGATGTACCGGGGATCCACCTCAATGCCTTGCGCCATCAGGGCTGCCATGTATCCGTGCAGCCTGGCCTGGTTGCATTCGGCCCCTTCAATCCCGCCGATGTAGGCGATGCGTCGGTGCCCCAGACTCAGCAGATGTTCGGTGGCCGCCTTGCCGCCTGCCCAGTTGGTCGCGCCAACGCTGACCACGTCCGCGGAGGGCGGGTTGAGCGGGTCGATCACCACAACCGGGATCTGGCGGCGGCGGAACGCATGCAGTTGTGCCTCGCTGAAGGCCGAAGTCACCACGATCATCCCGGCCCTGCCCTCTTCAAGCATGCGCTGGGCACGGCGTTCCGGGGTCTGCCGGCCAGGCGTGGACTGGCCGGTCACGCTCACCAGGATTTCGACGTCGGCCCCCGCGGCGAACTGGAGGATGCCGTTCAGCACCTGGATGGTGTAGGCAGAGTCGAGCACATCGATTACCACTTCGACGACTGTCGCACTGTCGGCCGCGGCCCTGCGCTGCACGGGCGACTGGTAACCCGCCTGCTCCAGCACCGCAAGGATCCGCGCCCTGGTCTCGGGGGCCACGTCGTCACGGCCGTTCACCACCTTGGAGACAGTCGGTGCCGATACCCCCGCCTGCCTGGCCACGGTTGCGAGCGTTGGCTTCGTCCGCTCGGGCAATTTGGTCGTCATGGGTTCGCAATCTTTCGAAGATGGGAAGTGCATTCATTCTGGAGAAGAGGCCCCTGCGCCGTCAAGGTTTGGTCAAATCCCGCGGATTCCTCAAAAAGATCCTCTACGATCCCTTGACGAGGCGGATGATTGGCGCTTTAGTTTACAGCGTGACTTATATCACCGTTCGAAATGTTTCGAACGATCGTCGGAGCTGACGCCCCGTACCTCGACAGCAAAATTCACAATGGAGAAGCAATGAAGCAACCCCAGACCTCACGGCGCTCTTTCCTCGCCCTCGCTGCCCTTACTCCCTTTGCCGTTGCCGCAACCTCTGCCTGCGGTACGTCAGGTCCGGGTGCCTCCAGCGGCAATGGCGGCGCCAGCATGTGGTTCCTGTCCGGTGAGCCGAACCAGACCAACATGCAGAAGGCTGTCGATGCCTTCAACCAGGCAAACCCGGACAACAAGATTGCCATCACGTTCTTCCAGAACGACGCCTACAAGACCAAGATCAAGACCGCCATCGGCGCCAACCAGGCACCCACCATCATCTACAACTGGGGCGGCGGCACGCTGAAGACCTACGCCGAGGCAAACCAGGTTGAAGACCTCACCAGCTGGCTGGACTCCGAACCGGACTTGAAGAAGAAGTTCTTCCCGTCCACCTTCAGCGCCGCCACGGTCAACGGCAAGATCTATGCCCTGCCCAATATGTATGTCGGTCCGATCGTCCTGTTCTACAACAAGGAACTCTTCCAGAAGGCCGGCGTCCAGCCGCCCAAGACCTGGGACGACGTCATGTCGCTGGTCAAGACCTTCAACGGCATGGGCGTGGCACCCTTCTCCCTGGGCGGCCAGTCGCGCTGGACCTCAATGATGTGGCTCGAATACCTGTTGGACCGCATCGGCGGACCCGACGTGTTCAAGGCAATCTTCGAAGGCAAGCCCAATGCCTGGATGGACCCCGCAGTCATCGAGACCGGCACCAAGATCCAGGAACTGGTTTCCGCTGACGGCTTCATCAAGGGCTTCTCCTCCATCACAGCCGATTCGAACGCAGACCAGGCCCTGCTCTACACCGGCAAGGCTGCCATGATGCTGCACGGTTCCTGGACCTACGGTCCGATGAAGAAAGACGGCAAGAACTTCGTCCAGGACGGCAAGCTGGGCTTCGTCCAGTTCCCCACCCTTCCCGGCGGCAAGGGCGACCCCAAGAACGGCGTCGGCAACCCGGCCAACTACCAGTCCATCTCCGCCAAGGCCAGCGACAAGGAAAAGGAGTCCGCCAAGAAGTTCCTCAAGGACGGCATCATGACCGATACCATGATCGACGCCTACATCAACTCCGGCTCCGTCCCCATCGTCAACGGCATCGAAAGCAAGCTGAACACGTCCCCGGACAAGGACTTCCTCAACTTCGTCTACGACCTCGCAAAGAACGCCCCCAGCTTCCAGCAGTCCTGGGACCAGGCACTGAGCCCCACCGCCGCCGAGGCCCTGCTGAACAACATCGACCAGCTGTTCCTGAAGTCGATCACGCCGCAGCAGTTCGCCGAGAACATGAACGGCACCCTCGGGAAATGAGTAACGCCGTCTCCACCGCCCCGGGGCCCAACGTCGGCGTCAGGAATTCCAAGCAGACCGAACAGCGCAAGGCCGCGCTGGCGTGGCTGACCATCCCTGCACTGTTCTTCTTCCTGGTGTTCGCCGTCATCCCGCTGGCGGGTGTACTCATCCTCAGCTTCACCAGCTGGGACGGCATTGGTGCCATCGGGGCGGCGGGACTGGACAACTGGTTCTCCGTGCTGGCAGATCCGGGACTGTACAACGCCCTGGGCCTGACCTTCCTGATCATGATCGTCTCCTGGCTGGTCCAGACACCCATCAGCCTCCTGCTCGGCGTCTTCACCGCGGGAAGCCAGCGGTACCGGGCAGTCCTGGCGGTGCTGTACTTCCTGCCCCTGCTGCTGTCATCCGCCGCCGTCGCCATCGCCTTCAAGGCCCTGCTGGACCCCAACTTCGGCCTGGCAACCGGCCTGGGCCTGCCGTTCCTTGCCCAGGACTGGCTGGGTGTCCCGCACCTGGCACTCGGCCTGGTCATCTTCGTCATCGCCTGGCAGTTCGTGCCGTTCCACACGCTCATCTACCAAGGCGGCGTGCGGCAGATCCCGAGGTCCCTGTACGAGGCGGCCCAGATCGACGGGGCCGGGACCATCAAGCAGTTCTTCCACATCACCCTTCCGCAGTTGAAGTACACGATCATCACCTCCTCCACCCTGATGGTGGTGGGTTCGCTGACCTACTTCGACCTGATCTTCGTCCTTACGGGCGGCGGACCGGGAAACTCCACCCGGATCCTGGCCCTGGACATGTACCTCCGGGGCTTCCGGGCCAACCTGATGGGCCCTGCCAGCGTCATCGCCGTCATTCTCGTCATCATCGGCCTTGCACTCGCCTTGTTCCTCCAGCGCCTTGGAGGCAAGGACAAGCAGGGCAGCCAATTGGAAGGTTTGTAGGGTGAGTACCGTCCTGAAAAGCAATACCCAGGAGGCCCGCACCGGATCGGTTGGCGGCACTGCCGCCGCCAACCGGGGACTCGGCACAAGGCTCCGGCGACTGAACATCCCCGGCGGCCTCGGCGGCTGGATCTGGCTGGCCGTCATCATCCTGCCGGTCTACTACGTGGTGGTCACCAGCCTCAAGACCCAGGCCGGCTACTTCGGCCAGAATCCGCTGTCCCTGCCCACCGAGCCCACGTTCGAGAACTACCAGTCTGTCCTTGAGGCGGATTTCGCCCAGTATTTCCTGAACAGCGCGATCGTCACGCTCGGTTCCGTGATTCCCACGGTGCTGATCTCGTTCATGGCATCGTTTGCCATCGTCCGCGGCGCCGGCAGGTTCCTCAAGCTGGTCAACGGCATGTTCCTGATGGGGCTGGCCATCCCGCTGCAGGCCACCATCATCCCCATCTACCTGATGATCATCCGGCTGAACCTCTATGACAGCCTGCTGGCGCTGATGCTGCCGTCCATTGCCTTTGCCATCCCGCTGACGGTGCTGATCCTGTCCAACTTCATCCGCGATGTCCCGAACGAACTGTTCGAGTCGATGCGGCTGGACGGCTGCAGCGAGTGGCAGACCATGTGGCGGCTGGCCCTTCCCCTGACCCGGCCGGCCATCGTGACGGTTGCCATTTACAACGGGCTGCATGTCTGGAACGGGTTCCTGCTTCCGCTGGTCCTCACCCAGAGCCCCAGCCTGCGCGTCCTGCCCCTGGGCCTGTGGACGTTCCAGGGTGAATTCAGCGTCAACATCCCTGCCGTTCTCGCTTCGGTGGTGCTCAGCACCCTGCCCATCCTGGTGCTGTACGTCATCGGCCGGCGCCAGCTGCTGGCAGGCCTGACCGCCGGCTTCAGCAAGTAACGCCCGGGCCTTAAGAAAGGACTTTCGACATGACCACCGCCAAGACCCTGCGGGTCGGCATGGTGGGTTACGCCTTCATGGGTGCAGCCCACTCCCACGCCTGGCGAACCGCACCCCGATTCTTCGACCTGCCGCTGCAGCCACAGCTCACCGCGGTAGCGGGCAGGAATGCCGACGGCGTCCGTGCCGCGGCGGACAAGCTCGGCTGGGACTCGGTTGAGACTGACTGGCGCCGACTGATCGAGCGCGACGACATCGACCTTATCGACATCTGCACGCCCGGGAACACCCACGCCGAGATTGCCATCGCCGCCCTTGAGGCCGGCAAGCACGTATTGTGCGAGAAGCCGCTGGCCAACTCCGTGGAGGAGGCTGAACGGATGACGCTCGCGGCGGAGACTGCCGCGAAGAACGGCGTCTTCTCCATGTGCGGCTTCAGCTACCGCCGCACCCCGGCGCTGGCACTGGCCAAACGTTTCGTGGAACAGGGCAGGCTCGGCGAGATCCGCCACATCCGGGCCCAGTACCTGCAGGACTGGCTCTCCGACGCCAACGCCCCCATGACCTGGCGCCTGGACAAGAGCAAGTCAGGCTCGGGCTCCCTGGGTGACATCGGAGCCCACAGCATCGACGCCGCCCAGTGGGTCACGGGCCTGAACATCAGCGGGGTATCGGCCATGCTGGAGACCTTCGTCCGGGAACGCCCGCTGGCCGGCGACCTGGTGGGCCTCGGCGGGCACGGCGACCTCAGCAGCGACGCCCCGCGCGGGGCGGTCACCGTCGATGATGCGGCCATTTTCAGTGCAAAGTTCGACGGCGGCACATCCGCAGGTGCCATCGGCGTCTTTGAAGCCACGCGTTACGCGCTGGGCCGGAAGAACGCCATGCGGCTGGAGGTGAACGGCACCAAGGGTTCCCTCGCCTTCGACTTCGAGGAAATGAACGTCCTGTCCTTCTACGACGCGGCAGAATCCCCCGACGCAGGCTTCCGCCGGATCTTCGTCACCGAGCCCGAGCACCCCTATGTGGGGAACTGGTGGCCCACCGGCCACGGCCTGGGATACGAGCACGGCTTCACCCACCAGGTGGTGGACCTCGTCACGTCCATCGGCGAGGGCCGCCAACCGGAACCGTCGTTCGCGGACGCCCTGCAGGTGCAGCGGGTGCTGGCCGCCGTGGAGTCCAGCGCCGCGAATTCCAGCCAGTGGCAAAAAGTCTGAGCACAGTACGGCTTCGATCAATCTAGGAACGCACATGACACGACCAATCACGCTTTTCACCGGCCAGTGGGCCGACCTGCCCTTCGAGGAGGTGGCCCGGCTCGCCGGCGAGTGGGGCTTCAACGGCCTGGAGATCGCCTGTTGGGGCGACCATCTTGACCCACGCCGGGCCGCCGAGGACGACAACTACCTCCAGGGCCGCCTGGACATCCTCGAAAAGAACAACCTCAAGGTGTTCGCCATCGCCAACCACCTGACCGGCCAGGCCGTGTGCGACGACCCCATCGACGAGCGCCACCGGGACATCCTGTCCGCGGAGACCTGGGGCGACGGCGAGCCCGAAGGGGTACGCCGCCGGGCCGCGGAGGCCATGAAGGACACCGCGCGGGCAGCCGCCCGCCTGGGCGTGAAGACCGTAACGGGTTTCACCGGGTCCTCCATCTGGAAGGCGGTGGCCATGTTCCCGCCGGCCTCCCAGGCAATGATCGATGCCGGCTACCAGGACTTCGCCGACCGCTGGAACCCCATCCTCGATGTCTTCGAGGAAGAGGGCGTCCGGTTCGCCCTGGAAGTCCACCCGTCCGAAATCGCCTACGACTATTGGACCGCCAAGCGCACGCTCGAAGCCATCGGGCACCGCGAGAGCTTCGGCTTGAACTTCGATCCCTCCCACTTCATCTGGCAGGACCTGGACCCCGTGATGTTCCTGCAGGACTTCGCGGACAAGATCTTCCACGTCCACGTCAAGGAATCCGTCCGCCAACTCGACGGCCGCAACGGCCGCCTTGGTTCGCACCTCGCCTGGGCGGACCCCCGGCGCGGCTGGGACTTCGTCACAGCAGGGCACGGGGATGTCCAGTGGAACCGGATCTTCCGGACCCTGAACGCCATCGGCTACGAAGGTCCCACCAGCATCGAATGGGAGGACGCCGGCATGGACCGCCTTATCGGCGCCCCGCAGGCGCTGGCCATGGTCCAGGAACTGGCCCGGATCGCTCCGCCGGCAGCTGCCTTCGACGCCGCCTTCGCCAGCCGCTGACCCCTCGCTTTGCCGGCACACGCCGGCAGCCAAACAAAGGAAACTTCAATGACAGATCGCAAGAATGCGCTGGTCGTCCGCGGCGGCTGGGACGGCCACCAGCCCTACGAGGCCACCGAACTCTTCATTCCCTACCTCAAGGACAACGGCTATGAGGTCCGGGTGGAAGAATCCCCCAAGGTCTACGCCGACGCCGAATACATGGCCGGGGTGGACCTGATCGTGCAGTGCATGACCATGAGCACCATCGAAAAGGACGAATTTGCCGGACTGCGGGCAGCCGTGGAGAACGGCACCGGCCTGGCCGGCTGGCACGGCGGGATCGCCGATTCGTACAGGAACACCTCCGACTACCTGCACCTCATCGGCGGGCAGTTCGCCTGCCACCCCGGCAAGCACCCGGACGAATGCGTCGGCGAACAGTCGGACAACTACGTTCCCTACACCGTCAACATGCTGCCCGCCGCCGCGGAGCACCCCATCACCACGGGCATCAAGGACTTCGAACTGGTCACCGAGCAGTACTGGGTCCTCGCAGATGACTACATCGATGTCCTGGCCACCACCACCCAGAAAGTCCGCGAGTGGGACCCCTGGCACCGCGAAGTGACCTCCCCCGCCATCTGGACCCGCCGGTGGGGCAAGGGCCGGATCTTCGTCTGCACGCCCGGCCACCGCGTGGAAATCCTCCAGGACCAGAACGTACGCACCATCATCGAAAGGGGCCTGCTGTGGGCAAGCCGTTGAACGTCGGAATCATTGGCTGCGGAGCCATTATCGCCCAATACCTCACCAACTTCCGGCGGCTGGACCAAGTCCGGCTGGTAGCCGTGGCGGACCTGGATCCTGCCCGGGCCCAGGCGGTAGCGGATGATTACGACGGCGTCCGCGCCGTCTCCGTGGAGGAACTGCTCGCCGCCGACGACGTCGACCTGGTCCTGAACCTGACCATCCCCGCGGCGCACGCCGACGTCGCACTGAAGGCGATCGAGGCCGGCAAGAGCGTCTACGGCGAAAAGCCGCTGGCGGCCACCACTGAAGAGGCACGCAAGGTGCTGGACGCGGCACGCCAGGCGGGGGTCGTCGTCGGCTGTGCCCCTGACACCGTGCTGGGCACCGGAATCCAGACCGCCCGCAAAGCCATCGACGACGGCCTCATCGGCGCCCCCATCTCGGCATCAGCCACCATGGTGACCCCGGGCCACGAACGCTGGCACCCCAACCCGGACTTCTACTACCAGCCGGGCGGCGGTCCCCTCCTGGACATGGGCCCCTACTATGTCACCGCCCTGGTCACGCTGCTGGGCCCCGTGGTGTCGGTGCTCGGCGCGGCCAGCCACACCCGCAACGAGCGGACCATCGGCTCGGGGCCGCGGCAGGGTGAAAAGGTGCCGGTTACCATCGATTCCCACGTCACCGGCATCCTGGTCCACGCCTCCGGAGCGCTTTCCACCCTTTTCATGAGCTTCGACGCCGTGAAGTCCAAGTCGCCGAACATCGAGATCCACGGCGAGCGCGGCTCCCTGGTGGTGCCGGACCCCAACCACTTCGACGGCGACGTCCAGCTGTTCTCCCTGGGCGCCGAGGACTGGGAAACCCTCCCCGCCTCGGCAGGATACGTCGATGCCGGGCGCGGGTTCGGCATCGCGGATCTCGCTACCACCCCGCAGGGCAAGGAACCCCGCGCGGGCGGGGCCCTGGCCTACCACGCCCTGGAGGTCATGGAATCTGTCCTCAAGGCCGCGCACAGCGGCATGACGGTCAGCATCCAGAGCACTGTTGAGCGGCCGGAAAGCGTGGCACTGACCGTCCTCGCCGAGCAGGCAGACGCCCTCCAGTCCAAGTAGCCACCCGGAACCGGAACCGCGCCGCCCGCCGCAGTGCAGCTAGTGCAGCTCATCGCTGCGGGCGGCGCGGTTCCTTCCCAATGACTTGGCCCTGTACAGGGCCTCATCAGCTGCGGCGATGAGGCGGTCCACATCGGAGGTCCCGCCGTCGTAGGTTGAAATGCCGTAACTGACGGTGGGCATCTCCATGCCGTCCGGCGCTGCAGCACCTGCCAGGCGACTGCTGATTTCCTCCGCGATCGGCTCGGCCCGTTCAGCACTTGCCCCGGGGACCAGGATCACGAACTCTTCCCCGCCGTACCTGCCGGCCAGGTCGGTGGAGCGGACCGTGGCAACGCAGGCGTCGGCGAAGGCCTGCAACGCCAGGTCGCCGGCGGCGTGGCCGTGTGTATCGTTGACCACCTTGAAATGGTCAAGGTCGGCAAGGATCAGCGCGCCGGAGCCCCCGGTGATGGTGCGGTCGGCAAGCTGTTCGGCAGCGAGGTCCAGGAAGGCCTTGCGGTTCAGGAGTCCGGTGAGGTCGTCACGGGTTGCAACCACCCGCAGGGCGCGGGTCTGCTGTTCGGTGCTCAACCCGGCCATGCTGAAGGACACCACCACCAACAGCACCATAGTCACCATGGTGGTCACGGCCGATCCAAAAACGGTAACGAAAACCGGACCGTCCGGGCCCTCCACCAGGAACGCCAGCCAGCGGAAGAAATAGTAAGCGGACAGGCCGCCTGCAGCCACCGCCATGGGGATGCGCACCCGCGAATAGCCCGGCTCAAGCCGCCACAGCTCACGCGACGCCAGTCCGACGGTCAGGCTCATCGCGGCGAGGAACACGGGACCGCCGGACCAGGTGTTGGTGGCGGGGTGGTCCAGCAGGGACGCCACCAGGGTGACAAGGGGGATGCCGGTAAAGGCCCACTTGGGTGGCTGCACGGTCCGCAGTGAGCGCGCGCCCGCCCACACAGCAACCCCGCCGTGCACCAGCAGTGTATTACCCAGCGGGTTGGCCCACCACTGCTGTGGCGTGCCGTCCAGCAGGAAGCAGCCGGATCCGGAAAGGAAGAACAGCAAGGCCCCGCACCACCACGCACTGTACGGCGAGCGCGTCGCCCGGTAGGCGGAAAAGTAGAAAAGGACCACCAGCACCAGGGCCATCAGGCCAAAAGCGATGCGCAGGGTCGCCGTATCCAGAACCATGTGCCAGAAGTCCCCCCAAAAGCCCTAATGCTGCCCACGCCAGTATCGCACCACCCACATGGCGCAAAGCATCCCTACCCCGGATGTGGACCAGCCAAACTCGCCTAGGGTGGGAGGTTAACCATTCGGACAACGAAAGGCGCGCAATGCTCCTCCTCTTCGGGTTCAAGACCGTGCTCAAGGCGCTGCCGGGCAAGACGGCAACGTGCCCGCACTGCTGCGCCTTCATCCACCACCTCCTTGAGGAACAAGCCACAAAGTTCACCTTGTTCTTCATCCCGGTGCTCACGGTGTCCCGGAAGTTCCGGATCACCTGCACCAATTGCGGCTACGTTTCGTCCATCAGCGGGCGGCAGAAGCGGGCCTTGGAGCTGCGCCGGTAAGAGGCGCTCCGGAACTTCTCCGCCAGCCGCGGAGTTGAACCGGATATGGACGACCCTCCTTCACACATGCCCTGGCCCCTCTGCCACCTGACCGGAACACCGGCCACCACAGGAGAGGGGCGCCCCAATGTATGAATGGATCATGCTGGGCATCGGCCTGGTCCTGACCGTCGGCACCGGCTTCTTCGTCGCCTCGGAGTTCGCGCTGGTGAACCTGGACCGGCACGATCTCGAAGCACGCCAAGCCCGCGGCGAGAAGCGCCTTGGTCCCACCATCAAAGCCCTTCGGATCACCTCCACCCACCTCTCGGGGGCGCAGCTGGGCATCACCCTGACCACGCTGCTGACCGGCTACACCTTCGAACCGGCCATCAGCCGCATGCTCAGCGGCCCGCTGCAGTCCGCGGGGCTGGCCGAAGCCTTGGTGCCCGCCGTCGGCTCCGTTGCCGGAATCTTCCTGGCCACGGTCTTTTCGATGGTGGTGGGCGAGCTTGTCCCCAAGAACTTCGCCCTGGCCCTGCCGCTGGCTACGGCCAAGGTGGTGGTGCCATTCCAGGCCCTCTTCACGGCCGTGTTCAAGCCCGTGATCCTGCTCTTCAACAACACTGCCAACAGGATCATCCGCGGGTTCGGAATTGAGCCCAAGGAAGAGCTTTCCGGTGCCCGCAGCGCGGAGGAGCTGAGCTCCCTGGTGCGCCGCTCCGCCGTCGAAGGTGTCCTGGACCTGGACCATGCCACCCTGCTGCGCCGCACGCTCCGCTTCTCCGGGTACAGTGCCGCTGATGTCATGACCCCGCGCGTCAGGATGGCGGCCGTAGGCCTGTCCGACACCGCAGAGGACATCGTTTCGCTTGCCACGGCCACCGGCTACTCCCGGTTTCCCGTGATCGGGCGGGACCGGGACGACGTCCTGGGCCTCCTGCACGTCAAGCAGGCGTTCGCCGTGGCTCTGGACCAACGGGCCGGTACTGCCGCGGCGGAGCTCATGATCGAGCCGCTGCGGGTGCCGGAATCCATGGGCGTGGACACCCTCCTGGGCCTGCTGCGGCGTCAGGGGCTCCAGGTGGCCATCGTTTCGGACGAGCATGGCGGCACCGCCGGGATCGTCACCCTGGAGGACCTGGTGGAAGAGATCGTGGGCGAACTGGAGGATGAGCACGACCGGGCGCGCGCCGGCGTTGTCCGCGTAGGCCGGTCCATCACGTTCGACGCCGCACTGCGGCCGGACGAACTGCTGGACCGCACCGGAATCGAGGTCCCCGACGGGGACGAGTACGACACCGTGGGCGGGTTCGTCACTGACCGCCTGGACCGCCTGCCCGAACTGGGCGATGAGGTTAAGGTCGACGGCGGCACCCTCCGCGTGGAGCGCGTGGCAGGCATGCACGTGGAGCGGCTGCGCTTCACGCCCGCCGCGTCCGGCGAGCCTCCGCGAAGCCCGCACGACCGCATCATCGACAGCCTGACCCAGGAGCTGACCCATGAGTGAATACCTTCCCGGCATCATCTGGCTGGCGGTGCTCCTGGTGGTCAATGGCTTCTTCGTGGGAGCCGAATTCGCCGTCATCTCCGCCCGCCGCTCCCAGATCGAGCCCAAGGCCGAGGCCGGCAGCAAAGCGGCAAAAACCACACTGTGGGCCATGGAACACGCGATTCTAATGCTGGCCACCAGCCAGTTGGGCATCACCGTCTGCTCCCTGGTCATCCTGAACGTCTCCGAACCGGCGATCCACCACCTGTTGGAGATACCGCTGGGCCTGACGTCCCTGTCCTATGAGGCGATCAGCATCATCGCGTTTATCGTGGCGCTGCTGCTGGTGACCTTCCTCCACGTGGTGGTGGGCGAGATGGTGCCCAAGAACATCTCCTTCTCAGTGCCTACCCGTGCGGCCCTCCTGCTTGCGCCGCCGCTGGTCATGGTGGCCAAGGTGTTCAAGCCCGTTATTTGGGCGCTGAACGGGATTGCCAACTCGATCCTGCGGCTCTTCCGGGTGGAGCCCAAGGACGAGGCCACCAGCGCGTACACCCTGGACGAGGTGGCCACGATTGTGGAGCAGTCCACCCGGGACGGCGTGCTGACGGACACCACGGGCGCACTGACCAACGCGTTCGAATTCACCGCCAAAACCGTGGCGGACGTCCAGGTGACCATGGCCGACATGGTGCTGCTGCCGGAATCCGCCACGCCGGCGGACATCCAGCAGGCCGTGGCCGGGCACGGGTACTCGCGCTACATCCTGACCAACACTGCCGGGGAGCCCGATGGCTACCTGCACCTCAAGGACGTCATGGACCTCACCGCGGCGGAGAAATTCCACCAGCCGGTCCCGCCCAAACGGGTCCGGCGCCTGGCGTCGGCATTTGCCGGCGCGGACCTTGAGGATGCACTGGCGGCGATGCGGCGGACCGGAGCCCACGTGGCCCGGGTGTTCGACGCCGATGGCAGGACCACCGGGATGCTCTTCCTCGAGGACATCATCGAGGAACTGGTGGGCGAGGTGCAGGACGCCACCAGCGTTTAGCCCGGTTTCCAAGGGGGCGGCGGGTCCGGCTCAATCAGCAGCCGGATCCGCGCCCTTTTTTGTGCTGCCCCTAGTGCCCGACGGCGGCGGGTACTAGAGTGGGGCCCGGTTCCACCCTGCCGTCCCCGGCAGGAGGACGAAAACCCGCACGAGGGATGGGAGGTGGTTTTGATGACTGCTGTTGCCGCGCGCCTTGAGCGCCCCGCACCCACTCCATCACCCATCCTCCCGGCTGCACACGCCTGACTGACGGCAACTGTCCGCCATAGCGTTCCGGCACCGGGGACCCTCGCGAGGAAACCACCGTGCACAATTCTTCAGGCAACGCCCTGGACAACACCTCAAGCGCCATCCAACCCACCCGCACCCTGACCGCGTACGGCTACACCCCCGCCGTCGCCCGCCACTTCGATCAGCACCCCTGCCCCGGCGCCACGGGACGGGGACGCGTGGTCCGCGTTGACCGCACCCTGCTGCTGGTTGCCGTCGAGGACGCGCTGCTCCACCTGCCCTATCCGCTGTCCGGCGACCCGGCGGTCACCGGCGACTGGGTCTGGACGGGACCCAACCGTGCCGGCGATCGCCAGATCCTGGCAGTCCTCCCCCGGCGTTCCGAGCTGAGCCGCAAGCGCGCGTTCGAGGACTCCTCCGAGGAGCAGGTCCTGGCCGCGAACATGGACACCGTAGGGATCGTGGTTCCCGTGGACCGGCCGCTCACGCACAACAGGCTCGAACGCACCCTCGTTGCCGCCTGGGACTCCGGCGCCACCCCGCTGGTGATCATCACCAAGGCGGACCTGGCACAGGTGGCGGACGACGTCGTCGGGAAAGTCATCCTGCAGGCGGCGGGCGTGGAGGTGGTCACCACGTCCGCCGAAAACGGCGACGGGATCGACGAATTGATGTCCCGCATCCCGCCCGCCGGCACCATCGTGCTCCTGGGCCCGTCCGGCGCCGGCAAGTCCACCCTGATCAACGCGCTGGTGGGCCGTGAAGTCCAGCAGACAGGAGAAGTGCGGTCCGGGGACTTCAAAGGCAAGCACACCACCACCTCCCGGGAACTGGTGCCGCTGGCCAACGGCACCGTGCTGATGGATACGCCGGGGGTGCGCGGCTTCGGATTGTTCGATGCCGGGGAAGGCCTGGGCGGGATGTTCGGCGACGTGGAGGAACTGGCCGCCGGCTGCCGGTTCGCGGACTGCGGCCATGGGAAGGAGCCGGGCTGCGCGGTCCGGGAGGCGATCGACAGTGGAGCCCTGCCCGAGCGCCGCTGGAACTCCTACCTGAAGATGCAGCGGGAGCTGGCAGCGCTGGCACGGCGGTCCGACATCGCGGCCCAGCGGGCGTACCACCGCGAGTGGCACCAGAAGGTGGTGACGGCGGGAAAGTCGCAGCGCTGGGCGGAGCGCGAGGCCTCTGAACGCGGGAGCCGAAACGGAGGGAAGGACCGGAAGCGGAAGCGGTAGGAATGCCCTGCTCGGTGTCGGGAGTGGGGAGTAGGGTTCGGTCATGGACATCATCCTGGTACCCGGATTCTGGTTGGATGCTTCGTCGTGGGAGGCGGTGGTGCCAGCGCTGGAAGCGGCAGGACACCGAACCCATTCCCTCACCCTTCCCGGAAAGGAGGCGGTGGACGCCAGCCGGTCGGGCATCAACCTGCAGGACCACATCGATGCGGTGGTGCAGGTCCTGGACGGCCTGCCCGGCAAGGTGGTCCTGGTGGGGCACTCCGGCGGCGGTGCCATCATCCATGGAGCCGTGGACGCCAGGCCGCAGAAGGTGGAGCGGGCCATCTATGTGGACAGCGGACCCCTGGGTGAAGGCGGCGTGATCAACGACGAGTTGCGGGCTGTCGGGGACGACGTGCCCTTGCCGCGCTGGGAGGATTTCGACGACGCCGACCTGGTTGACCTCGACGACGGCCTTCGCCAGGCATTCCGGGTCCGCGCAGTACCGGAGCCCCGCGGCGTGGCCTACGGCAAGCAGCAGCTGCATGACGAGCGGCGCTACGACGTGCCCGCCACCGTGATCACCTGCGAATTTCCGTCCGCCATGCTCCGGGAGTGGATCGCCGCCGGCCACCCCTTCGTCGCAGAGCTGGCCAGGGTCCGGGACGTAGAGTACATCGACCTGCCTACCGGGCACTGGCCGCAGTTCACCAAGCCAAAGGAACTGGCCAGGGCCATTCTGGCGGCTGTTGACCGTACGGATGTGGACGAAGCCTGAAATACTCTTGCGCGTGGCCAACGCCGTCTTCATAATAAATGAATGGCATTCATTTATTCGACCGCAATCAAGGGCAACGCCGCCCCTGACCACGCTTCAATCGGCACCACCACCCACATGCCCGCTGAGTGGGAAGCGCACCAGCGCACCTGGATGGCCTTCCCGCCGCCCAATGACACCTTCGGTCCGCTGGGAAGCTCCACCCTGGACAGGGCACGGGCGGCCTGGACCAAGGTGGCCCGCACCATTGCGCGCTACGAACCCGTCACAGTTGTCGCAGATCCACGGGACGCCAACGCTGCCCGGGAATGGCTCGGCAGCGGCATCGACGTGGTGGAGGTGCCGCTCGACGACGCCTGGCTGCGGGACAGCGGCCCCACGTTCGTCCACGCCGCCGACGGCTCACTGGCCGCGGTCGACTGGATCTTCAACGGCTGGGGCGCCCAGGACTGGGCCGCCTGGGGAAAGGACCAGACGGTGGCACGCGCAGTAGCGGCAGGAGTGGACGCACCGGTCCGTCCGTCAGCCCTGGTCAATGAGGGCGGCGGCTTCCATGTGGACGGCGAAGGGACAGTGCTGCTGACCGAGACAGTGCAGCTCGATCCGGCCCGCAACCCCGGCGCCACGAAGGAATCAGTCGAGGCGGAAATCCATGCGGCCCTGGGCACCACCAAGGCCATCTGGCTGCCGCGCGGGCTCACCCGGGACTACGACGAATTCGGCACCCGGGGCCACGTGGACATCGTGGCCGCCTTCGCCGGCCCCGGCACCATCCTGCTGCACCGCCAGGATGACCCTGCGCATCCGGACCACGCGGTGTACCTGCAGCTGAAGGCTGTCCTGGCCGGCCAAGTGGACGCCCTGGGCCGACCGCTGCGCATCATCGACGTCCCCGCCCCAACCACGCCCAAGGACGATGAGGGTTGGGTGGACTGGTCCTACATCAACCACTACGTGGCGAATGACGTTGTGGTGCTCTGCGGTTTCGATGACCCCAATGACACCATCGCTGCCGGCATCCTGGAACGCGCGTATCCCGGGCGCACCGTTGAACTGGTGGACGCACGGGACATCTTCGCCTTTGGCGGCGGCATCCACTGCATCACGCAGCAGCAGCCGGCCCCGCGGGAAGGCGGTGCGGCATGAAAACGGCGGAGCAGACGCGGAAGCCGGAGGCGGCGGCAAAGTTTGATGTGGTGGAAGCCGGTATCAGCCGACTCAGGGCTGTCCTCAATGCGTGTGAGGTAACCAGCGAGGAGCTTGTCCGCCTCTACCTGGAGCGCATCGAGAAGTATGACTCTTCGGGCATATGCTTGAACGCAGTGGTTGTCATGAACCCTGACGCCATTGCAGAGGCTCAGGCCTCGGACCGTCGCCGTGCGGCCGGTTTCACACTTGGCCCGCTGGACGGTATCCCCTACACCGCAAAAGACAGCTATCAGGTCAAAGGCCTTACTGTTGCTGCGGGCTCACCGGCGTTCAAGGAGCTGGTGGCGCAGCGCGATGCGTTCACCATCGAGCGCCTGCGGGCCGGCGGTGCGGTCCTGATCGGGCTGACCAACATGCCGCCCATGGCCAACGGCGGTATGCAGCGCGGGGTATATGGACGGGCTGAGAGTCCCTACAACGCCAGCTTCCTCACGGCCGCTTTCGCTTCGGGATCGTCCAACGGTTCCGGAACTGCAACCGCGGCCAGCTTCGCTGCCTTTGGCCTGGCCGAGGAAACCTGGTCCTCGGGCCGGGCGCCGGCGTCCAACAATGCCCTCTGCGCCTACACACCCTCGCGCGGTGTCATCTCCGTCCGGGGCAACTGGCCCCTGGTCCCCACCATGGACGTGGTGGTCCCGCACGCGCGGACCATGGCGGACCTGCTGGAAGTCCTGGACGTGGTGGTGGCGGACGACCCCCAGACCCGCGGTGATTTCTGGCGCGTCCAGCCCTGGATCGAGGTGCCCAGGGCATCCGCCGTCCGCCCGCCGTCGTACGTTGACCTCGCCGTCCCGGACGCGACTGCCGCCGCGGCTGTCCTCGCGGGTAAACGGCTGGGCATTCCCCGGATGTACATGAATGCCGACCCTGATGCCGGGACGGCGGAGGCGCCTGGCATCGGTGGCCCCACCGGCCAGCGGATCGAAACGCGCGCGTCCATCCTGGAACTGTGGGTTGCGGCCCGCCGCGACCTGGAAGCCGCCGGCGCCGAAGTGGTGGAGGTGGACTTCCCGGTGGTGTCCAATTACGAAGGTGACCGTCCGGGCGCGCCTACCATCGGCACCCGCGGCCTGGTGTCCCCGGAGTATCTGCGGCACGAGATTGTGGACCTGTCGGCCTGGGCATGGAATGACTTCCTGGCTGCCAACGGCGACCCACAGCTAAACAGCCTCGCCGACGTCGACGGTTCCGCCATCTTCCCCGCTCCCCACGGTGCACTGCCGGACCGCTATGACGGGTTCGATGACGACATCGCGGACTATCCTGCCTGGATCCGGGAGCACGGCATTCCTGTCCTCGCCGACATCCCGCACCTGCCCGAAGGCCTGGCGGGACTCGAGGAAACCCGCCGCGTGGACCTGGAGGAGTGGATGGACCGGCTGGGACTGGATGCCGTGGTGTTCCCGGCGGCCGCCGACGTTGCCCCGGCGGATGCCGACACTAACGAACGCTCGGCGGACATCGCCTGGCGTAACGGCGTGTGGGTGGCCAACGGAAACCTGGTCCCCCGGCACCTTGGTATTCCCACGGTCACCGTGCCCATGGGCCTCGTGGCGGACATCGCGATGCCGGTGGGCCTCACCTTCGCGGGCAAGGCCTACAGCGACGCGGAACTCCTCCGCCTGGCAGCAGCGTTCGAAGCCACGGGCCGCCGACGGGTTCCGCCGCCCCGCACCACGCCTGTACGAATAGGGGACTGACCCAAACCAGCCGCAGTGGGTAGTCTGGGCGGATGGCACGGCCCCTTGCCAACCAGGCTGCCCTCCGGCCCGACTGCGCACAATGCTTTGCCCTGTGCTGCACGGCGTTCGGCTTCACCCGCTCGGCGGACTTCGCCATCGACAAGCCGCCGGCCACCCCCTGCCCCAACCTGGCCGCGGACTTTTCCTGCACCATCCATGACAGGCTCCGGCCGCGCGGCTTTGCCGGCTGCACGGTGTTCGACTGCTTCGGTGCGGGGCAGGCCGTCAGCCAACGGCTGTTCCACGGCACCAGCTGGCGGGACAACCCGGGTTCAGCGCCGGACATGTTCGCCGCCTTCAGGGTCCTGCGCCAGCTGCACGAAATGCTGTGGCACCTGGCGCAGGCAGAGGCGGTTGCGTACAGTCCGGACGCCGCCGACGAGGTGCGCCATCTCCAGGCAAAGGTCCGGGAGGTGGCGGAAGGCGACCTTGGGACGGTCCTCACTGCCGACGTCGGAAGCCTTCACCTGCAGGTGGGCGAAGCGCTGCGGTGGGTCAGCGAGGAGGTCCGCGCCGGGTACTTGGCCGACGGCCCACAACGCAACGACCTGGCACCGGGTGCCGACCTGGCCGGAGCGAACCTGCGCGGGTCCGTGCTGTGCGGTGCCGACCTTCGCGGCGCATGCCTGATCGCCGCCGACCTCCGGGGTGCGGACCTGACGGCGGTGGACCTTTTGGGAGCCGACCTGCGTGATGCAAGGCTCGACGACGCCGATCTCAGCCAAGCGCTTTTCCTCACCGAGGCACAAATCGCCGCAGCCCGCGGCAGCCTGTCCACACGCCTCCCCGCAGGGCTCAAACGCCCCGACCATTGGATCCCGTCGCCGCTATCTCCGGCTGCCGCCCTCCCGGTTCCGCCCAGCCAGCGGAAGCGCCTTGACAGCCCGGAATGTTAGCGCTGACAGTGGGAGGAAACCGATGCCAACCGAAAGCCACTCGATGAAGAACTGGGCAGGAAACCTTGAATACTCCTCCGCGGATGTCCGCCGGCCGGAATCCGTAGCGGAGCTGGCCGCCATCGTGGCTGAATCGCCGCGCGTCAAGGCCCTGGGGTCCCGGCACTCGTTCAACCGGGTGGGTGACACGGACGGGGTCCATGTGCTCCTCGATGCGCTGCCACAGCAGGTGGAGCTGGATTCCAACCGTGGCACGGTACGCGTGAGCGGCGGGGTGAGCTACGGGGCGCTCTGCCGGACCCTCGAGAAGTCCGGCGTTGCCATCCACAACCTCGCCTCGCTGCCGCACATCTCGGTGGCAGGCGCGGTGCAGACAGGAACACACGGCTCCGGGGTGAACAACCCTTCGCTGGCCGGCGCCGTGGAGTCCATCGACCTGGTCCGCGCCTCCGGTGAGCAGGTCACGCTGGCCAGGGCGGACGGGGATGAGTTCCTGGCCAGTGTGGTGGGCATCGGGGCCTTGGGCATTGTCACCGGCCTGGAGCTTGCAGTGCGCCCCAGTTTCCGGATGCGGCAGCGCGTCCTGGAGGACCTGCCCTGGGACAACGCCCTTGCGGACTTCAACGCCATCGTCTCCGCCGCCTACAGCGTGAGCCTGTTCACCGACTACACCGGTAACACCGTCAACCAGGTCTGGCTCAAGGCGCTGGATGAGGAGCCGGCGCTTCCCAGCCTGTTCGGGGCAACCGCCGCCCTGCGGCCGCGGCATCCCCTGCCGGACATGTCCGCGGAGAACTGCACGGCGCAACTGGACGAACCCGGGCTGTGGCTGGACCGGCTGCCGCACTTCCGGCACGAATTCACTCCCAGCAACGGAGATGAACTCCAAAGCGAATTCATCCTTCCCTTGGAGCACGCCCCCGCCGCCCTCCAGGCAGTCCGCGGGCTGGCTGGACAGCTTTCGCCCTTGCTTTTCGTCTCGGAAGTACGCACCGGCGCCGCTGACGAATTCTGGCTCAGCCCGTTCTACCGGCAGCAGAGCGTGGCGCTGCACTTCACCTGGAAGCCCATGCAGCCAGAGGTTGAGGCGTTCCTTCCGGTCCTGGAGGAAGCCCTGCGGCCCTTTGGGGCCCGGCCGCACTGGGGCAAGCTGTTCACACCCGGCGGGCACGATTGGGAAAAGCTGTACCCGCGCTTCGCCGACTTCCGTTCCTTCGCGGCAGGGCACGATCCCGAAGGCAAGTTCCGGAACGGGCTGCTGGACAGCATCCTGGGCGTCCCGGCCCGCCGGTAGCCGCCGGCCTGCGGCCCCCCGTACGGTGGAGGCATGACCTTTCGCCACGCCACCACCTCCGCCGCCCTGTCCACCGCGCTGTTGCTGCTGACCGGGTGCGGTGCCGTCGGGGAGGCGGCGGGCAGCGCGGCCAGCGAGGCCGCGTCCAAGGCCGCCTCCAGCGCAGCCCAGGAAGTCAACCGGCAGATTTGCACCCTGGTCGAAGACGGCCTGGTCAGCCCTTCGGACCGGCAGGCCTTGGCTGGCCTGGTGTCGGCAGCGCGGACGGCAGGAGTCCCAACGGAAATAACGACGCCGTTGGACCGGATCGCCGAGGCCGGGGACCAAGTGCCGGAGGACTCCGTGCGGGCCCTGAAGGACGCCTGCCACGCCTGAGCTGGAAGGGGCCGCAGGGCCCTTCAGCAGCCCGCCCGTTGGTGCTACGGTGAAGTGACGAACTAGTAAGCCAGTGATACTAAATCGCTCGCGAAGGAGATCGTCATGGCAGAACGCGGCAATGCCTCTTCCACTCCCCTCACCACAGAGGAGGGGGAACAGTGACCACCAGCCTGCAGAAGTACGCCGACCTGTACCGTCGCCCCGGCCCTTGGTGCACGGCCTATGTGCCTGCCGGAACCGGAACGGTGAACTCCCTGGAAGCCGGCGACGTCAGGCCCGGAAACGCCCAGGCCCAGCTGGAGGCACAGGGGGCAGCAGCAGCTGATATTGCGGCAATGGAGCAGGCACTCCAGCCGGCAGCAGGGCTGCCCGCCCCCGTCTCGAGGTTCGTCCTGGTCCACAGCGGGAAAGCCGAGGTCAACGAGGTACTTCCCGGTGACCTAGTCCTTCCCGAACGGGTGGCTATGGAGCCCGTCCCGGACCTGCTGCCCCTGGTCAAGCACCGGCCGGAAGAACTGCCGTATGTTGTGGCCGAAGTCAGCCGGGAACACGGCGAGATCCGGTTGTACCGGGCGGGTGCCGGCGCCCCCAGCAGCGTGCGGGAAGTGGAAGGCGAATCCGAGAACATCCACAAGTTCCACGGCGGCGGCTGGTCGGAACTGCGGTTCCAGCACCACACCGAGGACGTATGGCGCCGCAACGCGGATGAAGTGGCAGGCGAAATTGACAGGGTGGCCCGGGCAAGCGGTGCACGGCTCATCGTCCTCGCCGGCGATATCCGGGCCCGCGGCCTGGTCAAGGACAACCTGTCCGAGGCCAGCCAGGCCCTTGTGTCCGAGGTGGATTCCCACACTCATACCGGAGGTGCGGACAGCGCCAACCTGGAGGACCAGGTCAACCAGCACGTTTCCGAGGTGTGGGCTGAGGAACAGCAGAACGTGATGGACAGGCTGGCGGTCCGGGAAGGACAGGCCAACCCGGAAGCCGCCCACGGGGTGGGGGCGGTGGTGCATGCCCTGCAGCAGGCGCAGGTGGACACCCTGATCCTGGATGACGCCGCCCTGTCCGAACGGACCATGCTGGCCTTGGCCGCGGAACCGTGGATCGCCACGGCCAAGGAGGAGGCCCTGGGTGCGGAAATCCTGGGCAAAGTTCCCGCCCCGGCGGCGCTGCTTCGGGCCGCCGCGCTGACTGACGCGCGCGTCCTCCTGGTCCCGGGGCCCGTCCTGCCTGAGGGCGTCCATGTCGCGGCACTGCTGCGCTGGTCCTCGGGTCCGGACGTCCCGTCGTCGTAAATCCCTGCTGATTTTTTCGCCGAACTACCAATTGGAAGGTGCACCATGAGCACTGCAGATGAAAACCCGGATGATGTCCTCGACAGCGTAATGGTCCCGGAGGAGGACGCGCTTCCCACTCCCACCCGTACGGGCCACGGCAAGATGCCGGAAGACGTTGACGACGACGATTACCAGAAGGCCGCGGAACAGGAGCGGGTGGCGGCGGGGCTGGCTGATTATGCCCCCAGCGACGTTCCACCGGCGACGGATCCATTGCCACCGGAGGCGGCCGATGCCGCAGACCTTGCGCAGCGGGGCCTGCTGGAGGAGGAACCGGAAGACAAAGGTTGATGAAAAGCAGTGGCCGGCCCGTTGGGGCCGGCCACTGCTTTTCATTCAGTCAAGAACTTCGGGACAGCTCAGTTCTGGCGTGGCTGTTCCCAGCCCCGCATGCCCGCTGCCCGCCCGGTCTGGGGTCGATGTCCGGACCGGTGTTCCGGTGGGGCAAACGGGACAACCCCGGCGTCCCGGCTGAGCGGCACTGCACGGACAAACTTCGTCAGTTCATCCCGGAGCACCTTCCATTCGATGTCCGGATCATCCGGGTAGGCATTGACCTCGGCCTGCCGCGCCGCTTCAACAGCCGCAACACCGGCCTCCGTCAGCTCAACCTTCAACTGCCGGCGGTCGGAGGCATGACGGGTCCTTGTGATGAGTCCCGTAGCTTCGAGGCGCGTAAGGACCCGCCCCAGCGTCTGGCTCTGCACCCTGATCGCGTCTGCGAGCTGTTCCTGGTTCAGTGGTCCCCCCGTCAAACCTTCCAATGCAATAACTGCCGCACGGGTGAGGCCAAGGGGGGCCAGTGCATCGTCCTGCCGCCGCTGGATCAGCCGGGCCGCCAAAGTGATCAGGCGGTAGCTGCTCCGGGCGTCCGGATCGAGATTGCTGGTCATCGGCCGCGGCCTTCCTGTAGTTGGCGAAGTGCTGGTCACCCTGCGTCGCTACACCCCTACAATAAGCATGCTTAGCAACATATTCGCAAGTAGGCTTACTATCCGGCAACCCGGCAACATCCGCGCCTACCACTCCCCAACACGAAAACGCATGCACTACCCCTTGCAATCGAAATGGGAAGTGTGCTTAGTATCTAATTAGTAACCTTGCTTACTAAGTCGCCAGCACTGCTGGTTCTTGATCGCCAGCTAACCCTTTCTGAAAGAGAGCGAAGATGACAGAGAACCAATGGCCCCAGACCCCCCACACCGGCGCCGACCCGGCCACCACCGATCCGTACGGTGCAACAGAGGTAGCTCCCGGGCAGGCCTCCTATTCTGCAGACTCGGGCGATACCTCAAAGACCCAGGCAGCCAAGGAAGAGGCTTCCAACGTGGCCGGGCACGCCGCATCTGCCGCGCAGGGAGTAGCCGAAACTGCCAAGGGTGAGGCCGCGAACGTGGCACATGAGGCGAAGGCCAACGCGCAGGACCTGCTGCACCAGGCCAAGTCCGGGTTGACCAGCCAGGCCGGCACGCAGCAGCAGAAGGCTGCCGAAGGCATGCGCAACATTTCCAGCCAGCTGCACAGCATGGCCAGCGCCCCGGACCAGCAGGGCGTGGCCAGCGACCTTGTCCGGCAGGCGGCCGAGCGCACCTCCACGGTGGCGTCCTGGCTGGAGAACCGCGAGCCCGGTGACCTCCTGAACGAGGTCTCACGTTTCGCCCGCAACCGCCCCGGCACCTTCCTGCTCCTCGCTGCCGGCGCAGGCGTACTGGCCGGGCGCCTCACCCGCGGCCTTACCGCAGGAGCCCCGGAATCCCAGGGACAGGTCCAGGCAGGCTCGACTCAGGGCAGCGGCCAGCACCGGGCCGTGCAATCGCCGCCGGTAGCGCCGCTGCACCAGGAGACCGTGTACGCCGCCGGCACCGATGACCTCTTCGACGAGCCGGTAGTGGGCGGCGCCCCTGTTTCCACCACCACCTTGCCCTCGGGTACCGCAGAGGAATCCCCTCTTCGGTTCGAGGACGACCCCTACCGGGCCGAAAACGGCGTGTACACCGGTGAAGAAACCTTCGGCGGCGAAGGCACCTCCGGCACCGGCCGCCACGGAACGGGTGGTCTGTGATGAGTAGCCAGATTCCTGAGCCGCCGCCCAGTGCGGCGCATGTGAAAGCGGACAACGCGTCCCTGGGTGAACTGTTTGGTGATGTGACCCGGGACCTGTCCACCCTGATGCG
>NZ_JBHSDQ010000007.1:0-224735 GCF_042652025.1 Arthrobacter sedimenti
CGCATCAGGGTGGACAGGTCCCGGGTCACATCACCAAACAGTTCACCCAGGGACGCGTTGTCCGCTTTCACATGCGCCGCACTGGGCGGCGGCTCAGGAATCTGGCTACTCATCACAGACCACCCGTCTGGCCACCCCGGGTGCGGTCCTGGGTGAGGGGATCGTTCGCCATGGGATCGTCAGCAAGCGCGCGGTCGCGCAGCGGGTCGTCGGACAGCTGGTTGCCGGACCAGGGTTCCTCCACCAGCTGCGGGCTGTCGAGTCCACTCGCCGGACCTGCGGCCTCGGGATAGCTGCTCCCTGCTGCGCCGCCGTCGTAACCTGCCGTGGTGGTGGCCGGAGCGGGGAGCTGGACCGGCGGTGGCGGAACGGTTCCACCGGCAACCGGGTAGGACTGGTTGTACTGGTCGCCGTATGTGGTGCCGGAATACTGGCCGGACAGGCCTGCGGCACCGGTGCCGGCAGAAGTGGTGGAGGAAGACTCCGGGGCTCCTGCGGTGAGGCCGCGGGTGAGGCGCCCGGCTAGTACGCCTGCGCCTGCGGCGAGGAGCAGGAAGGTGCCGGGGCGGTTGCGGGCAAAGCGCGTGACCTCGTTCAGGAGGTCACCGGGCTCGCGGTTCTCCAGCCAGGACGCCACCGTGGAGGTGCGCTCGGCCGCCTGCCGGACAAGGTCGCTGGCCACGCCCTGCTGGTCCGGGGCGCTGGCCATGCTGTGCAGCTGGCTGGAAATGTTGCGCATGCCTTCGGCAGCCTTCTGCTGCTGCGTGCCGGCCTGGCTGGTCAACCCGGACTTTGCCTGGTGCAGCAGGTCCTGCGCGTTGGCCTTCGCCTCCTGTGCCACGTTCGCGGCCTCACCCTTGGCCGTCTCCGCCACGCCCTGGGCCGATCCTTTGGCAGTCCGGGCTACATCGGCTGCTTCTTCCTTGGCTGCATCCTTGCGGGATGAACCAGAGGCGTCACCGGCGTGGGCGTCAGGGCTTTGGGCGTAGCCGGCCTGGCTCTCACCGGCGAGGGGAGCAGCGGTGGATGGGAAGGTGGCGGGCTCCCGCTCGCCGGGAATTCCTGTGCTGGCCGGAGGGGCCGTGTAAGCGGGATCCTCGGACCATTGGTTCTCTGTCATCTTCGCTCTCTTTCCAAGAAGGCCGGTTGTTGAATCAAGAACCAGCAATACTGGCCGTAAAATGATAAGCATGATTACTAATAAAAGATAAGTACCCTTGCTAAGCGAGTTATAACCGTTCCAAAAATGTCAGCCGGAATGGCGAGGGCCTGCCCGGTCACAACGAAGTGGAAAGTGGTGGGAAAAATGGATACAGCTCCATGGGTATGGGTGGTAGTTGCCGTAGTTGTGGTGGTTTTGATCGTGCTGCTGCTTCTGGCCGGAGGAAGGCGCCGGAAAGCCATGCAGCAGAAGCGGGACCAGGAGCACCGGGAAAAGGCTGCCGAGATCAGGCGTGAAGCCGAGAACATGGAAATCGACGCCCGCGAACGGGAGGCCAAGGCCATCCGGGCGCGTGCCGACGCCGAACAGGCCAAGGTTGACGCGGCGCGGCTGCAAAAAGAGGCTGAACAGCGCAGCAGCGAAGCCCAGTCCCTGCGTGGTGACGTTGCGAGCCATACCCGCAAGGCGGACGAGATCGACCCCGATGCCGGGGCGGACCGCAGCCCGCGCCATGACACTCCTGCCGGCCGCGACGCGGGGTACGTGGACGGTGGGCATGGGGACGCCGGATATCAGGATGCCGGCCACGTGAATGCCGACGAAAGGAACGCGGACCAAACGCACGCCGGGTATTCGAACATCGGACATTCCGACGAACATGGCCACGGCGCGCACCAGGAAGCCGCGGCTCCGGGTGCCAATGCGGAATTTCCTGAGGATGGATCCGGGCGCAGGCGCCACCCCGGGCCCGGGGACACCTCCATGGGGCGGGATGCGCGGGGCGACGGAAATCCGCGCATCTAGGTTCCCCGCTGTCCCGGCGGCGGGAATCAACCGCGGGATAGCTGCCGCAGAAGGTTAGGGTTTGCGCGGCTTGAGGACGGGGGAAGGGGCTGCCCCTTCCCCCGTCCCCATGCCCTGGAGGAGTTCCTTGACGGCGTCAATGGAGGATACCTTTGGTTCCCACCCAAGGATCCGCCGGGCCCGGCTAGTGTCCATGATGGGCGCACCGGCGGCCATCTCCACCCAGCCGGAATCGGTGGGCTGGATCCTTGCCCGCCAGGTCAGGGCGACTACGGCGTGGAGCAGCCGCATGGGGACGGGCAGTATTCTCTTTGCGCCGAGGATGCGGGCCAGTTCCTGGGGGTTCAGGACGGGCTCTGCGGCAATGTTGAAGGCGCCGCTGGCCCGCTGGTCCACCGCGCGCCAGTAGGCCTCCGCGACGTCGTCCGCATGGACTGCCTGGAAAACCAGGTTGTCCGGAGCCGGCAGCAGTGGAAGCCATGGTTTCCGCGGGACGAGCCGCGGAAAGACGTGTCCCAGGAAGTACCTGCCGATCTCACTTCCCGCCCGGCCCTGGAAGATGAGCCCCGGCCGGAGCCTGGCCACCGAAATGTCCGGGTGGGCGGCAGCGAACTCATCCAGCAGTCTTTCCTGCTCGGCTTTGTGCCGGCTGTAATGGGACCCGGCCATTCCGGTTGCCGGCCAGGTCTCGTCCCTGCGCGGATCCTTGCCGGCCTTGCTGTAGGCGCCCACGGAGGACGCGCAGACAACCTGTTTCACGCCCGCCCTGGCAGCAGCTTCCAGCAGGTTCTTCGTGCCGGTGACATTGGTCCTGTGCAGGAGGTCCAAATTGTGGTTTGGCTGAATTTGCCACGCCAGATGGACCACCGCATCGACGCCCAGGAGGGCATTCTCCAACTTCGGCCTGTCCTGCTCCAGGCCCACGTCCAGCGTGTGCCACTGCACGCCCACGTAGGGCTCCTGGGAAGTGTCGGGCAGCCTGCGGCTGATGCCCACAAGCTGCAGGCTGCCGGGCTTCCGGGCAAGCTGGCCCTGCAGGTTGCGCAGCAGGGCTGTTCCGGCATTTCCGCTGGCTCCGGTGATGGCGATGCGCATGGCAAAAACTCCTTGGCGGGTTGGTCCGGTCGCCGCTTACATCCCGAGCCTACAGCGGAGAAGGATTGTTTTATAAGCAACCTTATGATTTGCTGCTTCTAAGTCTTGCCGCAGGCTTTCGGAACCAGACCGAGGGAAACCAACACTCATGCCCGAATCCTTTGCCGCATTTGCCGTGGACGCTGCGCCCGTCCACCATCAACAGCCGGAACCGGCTCCACAACAAAGTCCCCCCGCCACCTCAGGACGCCTGCGGGAGACGTTCGAAAACGACCTGGTCCTGCGCTACCTGGACCTCGCCGAAGCCCTTGCCGCGAGGTTTGAGGCCCGAGGGAGGGAACGCGCTGACCTGAACCAAGTGGCCTACCTGGGCCTGGTGAAAGCGGCACGCGGATTCGACCAGGCGAAGGGTGAAAGCTTTCCCGCCTATGCCGCCCCCACCATCACCGGGGAACTCAAGAGGTACCTCCGCGACCGCACGTGGGTTGTCCGCCCTCCGCGTCACATCCAGGACCTGAGGACCCGGCTGTTCCGGGCAGAGCCTGAGCTGACCCAGTCATTGGGCCGGAGCCCAAGCGTTGCTGAGCTGGCCGGTGAACTGGGAACTGACCCGGCTGATGTGCAGGAGGCCATTTCGGCATCGAGCAGCATGCACCCGGATTCCCTCGACGCAGTAAACCCCAACTCGGACGCACCCTCCATCGGCGAAGTGCTGGCATGCCCGGAAACCCCGCTCGAGCGGCTTGAGGAACTCGCCTGCCTCCGGGACGCCATGCAGGACCTGGACGACTCGGACCGCGAGCTTTTGTACCGCCGCTACTTCTGCGAGGAAACACAGGTGCAGCTGGGAAAGCGGTTGGGCATGTCCCAAATGCAGGTGTCGCGCCGCTTGGCCAAGGTGCTGGTGGA
Source organism: Arthrobacter sedimenti (assembly GCF_042652025.1). Taxonomy (NCBI): domain Bacteria; kingdom Bacillati; phylum Actinomycetota; class Actinomycetes; order Micrococcales; family Micrococcaceae; genus Arthrobacter; species Arthrobacter sedimenti. The sequence continues at coordinate 3,971 of NZ_JBHSDQ010000007.1, forward strand.
ACTGCAGCGGCGCCTGGAGGCAAGCGCCCAGTTCTCCCGGCCTGAGGATGCGGTTGGCACCGGAACCTCAACGCACGCCGGGCACGCTGACCGTATGGGCAGCCCGGTTGCGCAGTTCCGCCAGACCAGGAGCGCCGGGCACCAGGGCATGGCCCGCACCGGAGCCGGCCGCCGAATTGGCGGCACCCGGACCAGGTAGCAGCGGTCCAGGTAGCAGTAGTCCCTTCAGGACGCCCCCGGCAGTTTCCGCGACGGCGCAGCCGCTGATGACGGCGCAGTCCCTGACCACGCTGCCATCTCTTGCCACGGTGCAGCTAATTTCCGACGGCGGCACACGGCTTCAAAGGCGCCGGCACGGGCGTGCGTGGAGAGGCTGGAAAGAGCCCTGGAAGGAGCAGCCGCGGCAACCCGCTCCCTATCTTGCCTGTTCAAACCGATGTCAGAACCAGCTTCCACAGCCGAAAAAGCCTAGGGCGCTGTTTAGGAGCAGCAGCAGGAGGGAACAGGTTGGTTATGGGAAGCTCTGAAACCTCCAAGCTCCGGGCTGTCCTGTTCGACCGGGACGGGACCCTGGTGGTCGATGTGCCTTACAACGGGGACCCCGGCAAAGTACGGCCCGTGGCCGGCGCCAAAGCCGTGCTGGACAGCCTGCGGGCTGACGGCATCGCCACCGGCGTGATCAGCAACCAGTCGGGCATTGCCCGCGGACTGATCACGGCCGAAGACGTGGCAAAAGTCAATGCCCGCGTGGAAGAACTGCTGGGACCGTTCGACGTGTGGGAAGTTTGCCCCCATGCCGAGCAGGATGGCTGCGACTGCCGCAAACCTGCTCCCGGGATGGTGCACAGCGCCTGCCGCAAACTCGGGATCCTGGAATCCGAAGCCGCCCTGATCGGGGACATCGGTGCCGACGTGGGCGCTGCCGAAGCGGCCGGAGCCACCGGAGTCCTGGTTCCCACCCCCGTGACGCGCGCCGAAGAGGTAGCCGCTGCGCGGCTTGTAGCCCCGGATCTTGCTTCCGCCGTCGGACTGCTGCAGGGGACCGCCTGATGGGGCGCGTCCTGGTGGCCCGGCTGGACAGCATGGGCGATGTCTTGCTGGCGGGCCCCGCCGTCCGGGCAGTGGCCAACGGGCGGGCACAGTACGGCGGCAGCACCAACCACGTGGTGATGCTGTGCGGCCGGCAGGGTGAAGCTGCTGCCGCGATGCTGCCGGGGGTGGCAGAGGTTTACAGCTGGGACAGCCCCTGGATCATGAACCCGGCGCCCAGGATGACCGGCCCGCATGCCGACCGGCTGATCGAATTCGTCCGCAATTCCCGGATCACCGAAGCCGTCATCCTTACCTCCTTCCACCAGTCACCGCTGCCGCTGGCGCTGCTGCTGCGGCTGGCCGGCGTGGAGCGCATCACGGGGGCCTCAACCGACTACGCAGGCTCACTCCTGGACGTTCGCCTCAAGCCCGGCGAGGACTTCCCCGAAGACCAGCCGGAGGCGGAACGCGCGCTGGGCATTGCCGAGGCCGCAGGTTTCCGGCTTCCGGCCGGCGACGACGGGAAACTCCATGTCGGCTCCGTCCCCGACGTAACCGGCCTGGTAGGCGACGAACCCTACGTCGTGGTCCACCCCGGAGCGGCCGTCCCCGCAAGGGCCTGGCCCCCGCTGCACCATGCCGCCGCCGTCGAACTCCTCCAGGGCGCCGGGTACCGCGTGGTGGTAACCGGCGGTCCGGCGGAAAAGTCGCTGACCGCCACGGTGGCTGGCCCTTCTGCCCTGGACCTGGGCGGACGCACTGATCTTTCCACCATGGCGGGCGTCATGGCCGGCGCCGATGCCGTGGTCAGCGGCAATACCGGCCCGGCCCATTTGGCGGCCGCGGTGGGTACACCCGTCGCGTGCCTGTTTTCCCCCGTGGTCCCGGCCATCCGCTGGGCGCCGTATGGCGTGCCCTTGGAACTCCTCGGGGACCAGAATGCCCCCTGCCGCATGTCCCGCGCCCGGGTTTGCCCGGTCCCCGGCCACCCCTGCCTCGACTCGGTTTCGCCCGAAGAAGTGGTGGCGGCGGTGGAACGCCTGATCAGCGGGGTGAGTTCCTTCAGCACCCACGTGAGTACCCGTAGAAAGGCCCGCAACAGATGAGAATCCTGCTCTGGCATGTCCACGGTTCCTGGACGGACGCGTTTGTCCGCGGCCGTCATGAGTACCTGCTTCCCGTCCTGCCCGGAGGTGGGGCCTGGGGACTGGGCCGCGCCGGCAGGGACTGGCCGGAATTCGTGCGGGAGGTGGACCTGGCGACGCTCGACGCCGACTCCGTGGACGCCGTCGTCCTCCAACGGCCCGAAGAGATCGACGAAGTGGTCCGCGCTTTGGGACGCATGCCCGGCGTCGACCTTCCGGCGGTATTCGTGGAACACAATACGCCCAAGGGTAACTTCCCGAACATCAGCCACCCGCTCGCTGACCAAAAGAGCATCCCCCTTGTGCACGTCACCCACTTCAACCGGCTGGCCTGGGACAACGGCTCCGCTCCCACCACCGTGATCGAGCACGGCATCCCCGACCCCGGGCAGCTCTACACCGGCGAACTGCCCGAACAGGGCGTCGTGATCAACGAGCCCGTCCGCCGCGGCCGCGTCACCGGAACTGACCTGCTGCCGGGCTTCGCTTCTGTGGCGCCGCTGCAGGTGTTCGGCATGAAGACGGACGGCCTCGCGGAAGCCACCGGAATCGAAGCATCACGGCTGACGGCCCGGGGAGACCTGAAAACCCTTGACCTGCACCGGGAACTGGCCCGCTGCCGGGTCTACGTCCACCCGATGCGCTGGACCTCGCTGGGCCTGTCCCTCCTGGAAGCCATGCATCTGGGTATGCCGGTGGTGGTGCTCGCAGCCACGGAGGCGCCGCGGGCAGTGCCGCAGGAAGCCGGCATCGTTTCCGCGGACGTCGACGAACTGCTCCGTTGCGCGGCGCGGCTGGTTGCTAATCCGGATGAGGCCCGACGGCGGGGACTTGCCGCCCGTGAGGCGGCGCTGGAGCGTTACGGCCTGGGCAAGTTCCAGGACCGCTGGGATGAGCTCCTGGCGGACCTGCGGAGCCGGCCCCGGCACTCCGACAACGAACGTCCGGACGAGCGGATCCTCGTTCCGGCGCGGGAGAGGAAGACCCCATGAAAATCGCAATGATTTCCGAGCACGCCAGTCCGCTGGCGGCACTGGGCGGGGTGGATGCCGGCGGGCAGAACGTGCACGTTGCCGCGCTGTCAGAAGCCCTTGCCAACCGGGGCCACCACGTCACCGTCTATACCCGCAGGGACGCAAAGGAGCTCCCCGGGAGGGTACGGGTGGGACGCCGCCTCGCGGTGGTCCACGTAGACGCCGGGCCTGCCCGGCACGTGCCCAAGGACGAACTGCTGCCCTACATGGGTGAACTCGCCGACGGCGTGGCCAGCGACTGGGGCCAGCAACCGCCGGACGTGGTCCACGGACACTTCTGGATGTCCGGCCTGGCCGCCCTGGACGCAGCCCGGCGGCCGGACACCGGCTACCGGGTGCCGATGCTGCAGACGTTCCACGCGCTGGGAACCGTCAAGCGCAGGCACCAGGGTGCGGAGGACACCAGCCCGGAGGCACGCCGCTGGCTGGAACCGGGCGTGGGACGCTCCGCGGACCGGATCATCGCCACCTGTTCGGACGAGGTCTTCGAGCTCAAGGCCATGGGCATCGCCACCAACAAGATCTCGATCGCACCCTGCGGTGTGGACCTTGGCTTCTTCTCCCCGGACGGTCCTGCCGCTGCCCGGAAGCGCCGCTACCGGATCCTGTCCGTGGGACGGCTGGTGCCGCGCAAGGGCGTGGACCTGGTGATCCGGGCCCTCCCGTACCTCAAGGCCGCGGGATTCGAAGACGTTGAACTCCTGATTGTGGGCGGCGGCGGGGACTCGAACGTGATGCACGCCGACCCGGAAATCCGCCGCCTCCTGGACCTTGCCGCCGAACTCGGCGTGTCCGAACAGGTAACGCTGCAGGGCCAGGTCTCCCGGGCTGAGATGCCCGGCATCTTCCGCAGCGCCGACGCCGTGGTGTGCGCACCCTGGTACGAGCCCTTCGGCATCGTGCCGCTCGAGGCCATGGCCTGCGGCGTGCCCGTGGTGGCAGCCGCCGTGGGCGGGCTCCGCGACACGGTGGTGGACCACGCCACCGGCCTGCACGTGCCGCCCAAGGACCCTGAAGCCATCGCGTCGGCCCTGTCGCTGCTGCTGGAAAACCCAACCCTCAGGACCAAGCTCGGCCAGGCCGGCGAGCGGCGTGCCCGCACCCGTTACTCGTGGGACCGGGTGGCAGCGGAAACCGAAAAGGCCTACCAGCTGGCCGTGGCCGGCGTCCAAAAAAGCGCCCAGGCGGGCGCTCCGGCCGGCATCGTACCGATGGAAGGAGCCGCACTGTGACTGCCGAATCATCCCTGCGTGAATCAAGCCTGCGCGAAGCAGACCTCCGCACACTGATGGTGCCGCCGGCGCTGCCTGCGGTGCTCCCGGGAGCCACGTTCGTGGACCCCGCCAGTGCGGACGCCGTCCGCACGCACCTGGACAACGTGCTTCCGGCGCTGGACTCGCTGCGCAGCCAGTCCGGCCGGCTTGCAGCCTGGGGTGTGGAGCTGGCCCAGCGCCTCCTTCGCGGCCAACGGCTCCTGGCGGCCGGAAACGGCGGATCGGCCGCGGAGGCGCAGCACCTGACCGCCGAATTGGTGGGCCGGTTCGACTCCGAGCGGGTGCCCTTCTCCGCCATCTCCCTGCATGCCGAGTCGTCCGCCGTCACCGCGATCGCCAACGACTACGGGTACGACGACGTCTTTGCCCGGCAGGTGCGGGCGCACGGCCGCTCGGGCGACGTGCTGATGCTGCTGTCCACCAGCGGCAAGAGTCCCAACCTGCTGCGGGCCGCGGAAGCTGCCTCCCGCCTCAACGTGACCACCTGGGCACTCACCGGCTCCGGGCCCAATCCCTTGTCGGAAGCCTGCGACGAAGCCGTCATGGTGGACGCCCTGAACGCCAACGCCCAGGAAGGACACCTGATCGCCCTGCATGCAGTGTGCCGCGCCTTCGACCTTGAGGTGGCCCGGCACACCCACTCCCTGGGCACCGCGGCGGCAAACGGAGGCCGGCGATGAGGATCGTCGTCGTGGGCGACGTCATGCTCGACGTCGACCTTTCCGGTGAGGCCACCCGGCTCAGCCCTGATGCCCCGGTACCCGTGGTGGACGTCTCCGGTGTCCGCCGCCGCGCCGGCGGTGCGGGCCTGGTGGCGCGCATGCTGGCCCAGGACGGCTGGCCGGTCACCCTGGTGACGGTCCTGGGGGATGACGACGCCGGCAGCCAGTTGCGCGCGCACCTCGGCGGGGTGCGGCTCGTGGCGGGCAGCAGCGGCTATCCTTCCCCGGTCAAGACCAGGGTGCGTGCTGGTTCCCATCCGGTGGTCCGTTTCGACCAGGGCTGCGAGAAAACCCCTGTTCCCGACGTCAGCCCCGCCATGCTCCGTGCCGTGGAGAAAGCCGGCGTGGTCATCGTTGCCGATTACGGCAGGGGACTGGCGGCCAACCAGCAGCTGCGGGATACGCTCGCACGGCTTGCCGGTACTGTGCCCATCATCTGGGATCCGCACCCCTCGGGGCCGGAACCCGTGCCGGGCGTCGCAGTCGTGACTCCGAACATTTCCGAAGCCACCAAGGCCGTGCAGTCCGGAGCCGGCGGCCTTCCCGACTCCGATGACCCCGCGGCAGCCGTAGCGGAGGTCCTGTTGCAGCGTTGGCGCAGCCAGGCCGTCCTGGTGACGAAGGGCGAGGAAGGGGCCCTCCTGCTGCAGCAGGGAGAGGCCGCTTCCCGCGCCGTTCCCGCGCCACGGGTGGAAGCCGGCGACCCCTGCGGTGCCGGCGACCGGTTGGCGGCCAGCCTTGCAGTGCACCTCCTGGCCGGACGCGACCTGCCGGAAGCGGCCGCGCTGGCAGTCCACGACGCCGCGGATTTCCTGGCGGCAGGGGGCGTCTCGGCATTGCCGGAGACCGATCAAGCCGATGCTGCCGCCGGCAAGCCCAGGCCCACGCCGGTCCCGGCCCGGCGAACCACCGAGCCGCTGCTGCTGGCCCGTTCGGTGCGCGAAAGCGGCGGAAAGGTGGTGGCCACGGGTGGTTGCTTCGACCTGATCCACGCCGGCCACATCCGGTCCCTTGCAGCAGCCCGCGAACTGGGGGACTGCCTCATCGTGTGCCTGAACTCCGACGACTCGGTGCGGCGGCTGAAGGGCCCGCAACGTCCCATCATCGGCCAGCACGACAGGGCGGAACTGCTCCTGGCCATGGAATGCGTGGACGCCGTGATGGTCTTCGACGAGGACACCCCCGAGGCAGCGCTGGACCGGCTCCGCCCCGATATCTGGGTCAAAGGCGGCGACTACAAAGGCGCCCGCCTCCCCGAGGCGGACCTGGTGGAAAGCTGGGGCGGACGCTGCCTCACCGTCCCTTTCCACCCCGCCCGCTCCACGACAGGCCTGGCCGACGCACTCGCCAAGGTCAGCTGATCCTGACTACTTCGCAAACTTGTTTTCCCCATTGAAAGGAACACCATGACTGCAGAACCAACTGCAACTGCCTCCACCACGCCCGGCCGCGTCCTGGTAACGGGAGGTGCCTCCGGACTGGGGGCCGCCGTCGTCGAAGCCGTCCTCCGGTCTGGTGGCACCCCGGTGGTCCTGGACCGCGACATCAGCAGCGTCTCCGGCGTGAAGGCGTTCGAAGTGGATGTGGCGGACCGCGCCGCCGTGGAGCAGGCCGTGCGTGAAGCCGCGGAGACCCTGGGCGGCCTGGACGCGGTGGTGACGGCGGCCGGGATCGACCGCTGCGGCAAGCTCGCCGACGTCGAAGCCACCGAATGGGAAAAGGTCATCGGGGTCAACCTGATGGGCACCGTTTCCACCGTGCGCGCGGCGTTGCCCTACCTCAAGGAAACCCACGGCCGGGTAGTCACCGTCGCCTCCACCCTTGGCAAGCGCGCCGTGGCCGACGCCACCGCCTACTGCGCCTCCAAGTTCGGCGTTGTGGGCTTCAGCCACGCGCTCGCTGCGGAAACCGGTGGCGAAATCGGCGTGACCACCATGATCCCCGGCGGCATGAAGACGCGCTTCTTCGATGACCGGACGGAGCAGTACAAGCCGCAGGATGATTCCCGGCTCAACGACCCCGCCAACACTGCGCAGGCCATCCTGTTCGCCCTCAACCAGCCCACCGGCTGCGAGGTCCGCGAAATGCTGATCTGCCACGAGGAAGAAGGCTCCTGGCCCTAAGCCGGAACCGGCCGCACCACCTGCTGTGGCCGCACCCAACTGGTGCGGCCACAGCAGGACCACCAGCAGCAACTCATCCAGCACCGAAAGGCGGGAGGAACACCATGCCCACCACAGCCATCGAAACAACCGCAGGCAACGAAACAGCCCAGGGCGCCGGCCTCACCATCCAGGACCCGCGCACCGGAGAGGTGCTTTGGACAGTTCCCGAAGCGGGACCGGACGCAGTAAACCATGCCGTGGGCGTGGCCCGCAGGGCTGCACCCGGCTGGGCAGCAACAGCTCCCGCCGAACGTGGCGCAGCCCTCCGCGCCGCGGCGAAGGCGCTCGAAGCAGCAGCCCAGGAGCTCGCGGGCCTGAATGCCAGCGAAACCGGACGGCCGGAAGCCGAGGCACTGGCAGGCATCGCCGCCGGTGTCTCCACCCTGGAGCAGTATGCCGAACTGGGCCCGGTCCAGCGCGGCCACAGCCTCCGCGGCAGCCGCTCAGCCACCGACTACACCATCGCTGAACCGCGCGGAGTGGCAGTCCTGCTGACCCCGTGGAACGACCCCGTAGCCGTGGCCTGCGGACTGATCGGCGCCGCGCTGGTCACAGGCAACGCGGTGATCCACAAACCCAGTGAGCGCTGTCCGCGCCTGGGCGAGGCGCTGGGCGAGGTCTTGGCCCCGGCCTTCCCCTCCGGCGTCTTCCTGACCATTTCCGGCGGGGCCGGAGTGGGTGCCGCCCTGTCCCAGGCAGAAGTGGACGTCATTGCCCATGTTGGCTCCAGCGCATCCGGTGCCCGGATAGCCCAGGCGGGAGCCCGCACGGGTGCCCACGTCATCAGGGAAAACGGCGGCAACGACCCCCTGCTGGTGGACCGCGACGTGGACCCGGCGTGGGCTGCCGGGCAGGCGGCGATCGGCGCGTTCGCCAACAGTGGGCAGATCTGCACCTCGGTGGAACGGATCTACGTCCACCGCGATATTGCCGAGGAATTCTGCAGCGCCTTGGAGGCAGAGGCAGCGCTCCGGAACAGCAATTGCACCGTGGCGCCGCTGGTGGACCTGCGGATGCGGGACGCTGTCCATGCCCACGTTGCCGATGCCCTGGCGCAGGGCGCGCGTGCGGTTGAGGGCGGTGCCCTGCCGGACGGGCCGGGCTCGTTCTACCCCGCCACGGTCCTGCTCGACTGCACGGACGACATGACGGTCATGACCGAGGAAACGTTCGGCCCGGTTGCCCCGGTGCAGGTGGTGGACACGTTCGACGACGGCCTGCGCTTGGCCTGCAGCGGCAAGTACGGCCTGGCCGCCACCGTCCTGAGCGGCAACATCGCACACATCCAGCAGGCAGTGGCCGCGCTGCCCGTGGGAACCGTGAAGGTCAACGCAGTGTTCGGCGGCGCACCCGGAGGCGCTGCCCAGCCCCGCGGAGAGAGTGGTGCCGGGTTTGGCTACGGACCCGAACTGCTGGACGAGTTCACCCAGGTCAAGGTGGTGCACATCGAAGCTCCGCCGGCACCTGCAGGCTCCGTCCCCGAGGAACAGGACCTGCCATGAGCACCTCCCCGGAACACGCCGATCTCTCCACCCAGCGGGCGCTGTCCGACTGGCTGCCCGGCCGGCTGGCCGCGGAGCAGCCTTCGATCCTGGTGATCGGTGACGTCATGCTGGACGGCTGGTGGAGCGGCAGCATTGACCGGCTGTGCCGGGAAGCCCCGGCGCCGGTGGTGGACATCCAGACCCGCGAATCGGTTCCGGGCGGGGCGGCCAACACCGCCATGAATCTGGCCGCCCTCGGAGCGAAGGTGTCGGTGGCAGGCATCATCGGCGCCGACGACGCCGGTGAGGACCTGCGCGGGCAGCTTGCGGCCGCAGGCATCGATGTCCAGCACCTGCTCACGCACCCGGACATGATTACCACCACCAAGATCCGGATCAGCAGCGGGGGCCAGGTGATGCTGCGCCTCGACGACTCAGCCAAAGCTGTCCCTGCCGAAGCACTCGCCGCGCTCACCGCGTCGGTGCGTGCCGCCGTCGATCGCCAGGATGCTGTGCTGGTGTGCGACTACGGAACCGGCGTGGTGGCGGACCCTGTCCGCTCGGCTCTTGCCGATGTCCTGGGCAGCGGGAATGCCGGAACCGACCGTCCGCTCGTGGTGGTTGACGCGCACGACCCCCGCCCGTGGGCTGCCCTGGAGCCTGACCTAGTGACCCCGAATGCGCAGGAGACCGCGCAGCTGCTGGACCGGAAACTGCCGGAAGGCCAGGAACGGGTGGACGCGGTGGGCGCCGAAGCCGCCGCGTTGCTGCGGGGAACCGGTGCGCGCGCCGTGGTGGTCACCCTGGACCGGGACGGCACCGTGCTGTTGACTTCCGACGGCGTGCGGCACCGCACGTGGGCGCGGCCGGCAGCCGAGAAACAGGCTTCCGGGGCGGGCGATACCTTTGTGGCGGCCCTGACGTTGGCCCGGGCAGCCGGGCTTCCGCTGACCGCCAGCCTGGACCTGGCCCAGTCGGCCGCCGATGTGGTGGTGCACCAGCCCGGCACCTCCGTGTGCAGCACCGCCCAGCTCAGCCGGTACCTGGAGGCCTTCGCGGACACGGCGCTGAGCGCGGATGAGCTGGAGCGGCAAATGGAGCTGCACCGGGCCCAGGGCCAGCGGATCGTGCTGACCAACGGCTGCTTCGACGTGCTGCACAGCGGCCATACCCGCTACCTGAACCAGGCCAAACAACTGGGTGATGTCCTGGTGGTGGCCCTGAACAGCGACGACTCCGTGCGCCGGCTCAAGGGTGCCGGCCGGCCCATCAACAACGGGGTGGACCGGGCAGCAGTGGTGGCGGCCCTCAGCTGCGTGGACTACGTGACGGTGTTCGACACCCCCACGGCCACCCCGTTGATCCGCAGGCTTCGGCCCGAGGTGTACGCCAAGGGCGGGGACTACACCCCCGAAATGCTGGAGGAGACCCCCGCCGTGGAGGAGTATGGGGGCCGCGTTGCCATCCTGGACTACGTAGCCGAACGGTCCACCACGGCCGTGGTGAACCGGATCCGGGACGGCAAGGGGGCAGCCAGCCCGGTCAACTAGGGTTGAGGCATGACTGAAGCGGGGCACGGGTAATGGGCAAACGCGGAAAGTCAGGCGGCCGGGGCCGGCCCGCGCCGGGTGTCGTGGAGGTGCCCAAGGGTGTTGCCCCCACGGGCCCGGTGGAGGGCGTCTACTACATCGACACCGGTGACTGCGAGCTGGTGGCGGACCAGGACAACTCCACCGGCTGGCTCCTGAAGATCAACGGCGTCATGAGCTCGCACATCGACCTGGCTGATCCGCTGTTCCTTGACTTCGAGTACATGCGCTGGATGGCGGCGCTCATCGAGTCCCGGTGGCCGCCGTCGTCCTCCGCTGGTTCCCCGGCTGGGGGTGGCCACAAACTCCGTGGGCTGCACTTGGGTGGCGGCGCCTGCTCCATGGCGCGCTACTTCTCCGCCGCCTACCCCGATGCCCGGCAGGTGGTGGTGGAACTGGACGGGAAGCTGGCCGAGTACGTGCGCGGCTGGTTCGACCTTCCCAAGGCGCCCTTGCTGCGGATCCGCGTGGGGGAGGCCCGCGCCGTGACGGAAACCCTCACCGCCCAGACCCGTGACTTCATCATCCGGGACGTCTTCGCTGGCGCGCACACCCCGCGCCCCCTGACCACCGCGGAGTTCACCGCCCACGCCAAGCGGGTCCTGGCGCCGGGCGGCCTGTACGTGGCCAACTCCGGCGATGCTCCGGACCTCAAGAACGCGCGGGAAGACGCCGCCACTATCGCGGCAGCCTTCAAGCACACCGTGATCATCGCCGACCCCGCCATGCTCAAGGGCAGGCGTTACGGAAACATGGTGATGGCCGGCAGCGATGTGCCCTTCGGCCACGACCCCCAGTTGCGCCGCCGGCTCCTGGGCGGCGCCGTCCCCGCGCACCTCTGGGACGATGCGCAGGTCCGGGCGTTCGCCGCCGGAGCACCGGTCCGTCACGACCCCGCTCCCACCCCATCGATTGATCCCCACCGGCCCCCTGACCTCACAAGTTCGGCCAGGTAACCCTGCCGGCGTGGGCCCTTTTTAATTTCAGCGTCCAAAACGGCAGTTACTCAGCAGTCGATGAGGATTCCTGCTTCCCCAGGAGCGCTTCGCGGTACTCGGCCATCCGGTCCTGGAGTGCCTGCACGACGGCGGCAACCGCCGGGCGGCGCAGCGAGTCAGGGCGCAGGACCATCCAGTAGGGGAGCAGTTCGCCGATCTTGTCGGGCAGGAGCCGGACCAGGTCATCGTGGAGGTCTGCCATGAAGCACGGCAGGAACCCAACGCCGGCGCCGGCCCGGGTGGCCTCCACATGGACGAACACGTTGGTGGAGGTAAGGCCGTCCCGCATGGCGGGGACCAGTCGGCGCGGCGCGTCGAGGTCGTCCACCTGCAGCATTGAGTCCACGAAGTAGACCAGTGGGTGCTGGTTGAGTTCTCCCACTGTGGCCGGCGTTCCGTGCTCCTCGAGGTAGGTGCGCGAGGCGTACATGCCGAGCCGGTATTCGCCCAGCCGGATGGCCTCGGCACGGTGCACCTGGGGCACGCCCACCACCACCTCGATGTCCAGCCCGGACCGCTGCTGCAGGGCCCGGCGGGTCATGGTCACCACTTCCACGCTGAGGCCGGGGTGGTCCCGGCGCAGCCGCGCCACGGCCGGGGCGGCAATATAGGCGCTGAAGCCATCCGTTGCGGTCATGCGTACGACGCCGGCAATCGCGTCGGGTGCCTGGCCCGTCGGTCCCAGCGTGCCCAGCACCGCCTCCACCTGCTCCGCCGCCCGCACCGCCTGTTCGCCAAGCTCCGTCAATTCCCAGCCACCGGCTGCGCGGGACAGGACCCTGCCGCCGAGTGCCTTTTCCAGCGAGGCGATCCTGCGCGAGACCGTGGTGTGGTTCAAGCCCAGGGCCTGGGCCGCCGTCGTGAATTTTGCCGAGCGGGACACCGCAAGCAGGACCAGCAGGTCGTCGGGGTTCGCCTTCATATCTGCAATTGTGCACACACATAGTGCTGTTTTGGCCATTGAAGTGCCCTCTTTGTGCAGCAATACTCATCTGAGTCACTTGTGCTGGAGATCACAGCGCGTGTCAATGTGGACACTGAGGAGAACCATGAGCATTGAGCAAGGCCGGGCAACGGATGCCGGGCATGCACCCAAGGAATCGGGACTGAAGAGGGTTGTTGCCGCATCGATGGTGGGCACGGTGGTGGAATGGTACGAGTTCTTCCTGTACGCCACTGCCGCCACTTTGGTGTTCGGCAAGTATTTCTTTCCCGCCACAGGGAATGACCTGGACGGAATCATCCAGGCATTCCTGACCTATGCCGTGGGCTTCATCGCCCGCCCGCTGGGCGGCATCGTGTTCGGCCAGATTGGAGACAGGCTGGGCCGCAAGCCCACGCTGCAGCTCACCATCGTCATCATCGGCGTGTCCACGTTCCTGATGGGCTGCCTCCCCGGTTTCGCCGACATCGGATACCTGGCCCCGGCGCTGCTGGTGGCCCTGCGCTTTATCCAGGGCTTCGCGCTGGGCGGCGAATGGGGCGGAGCAGTCCTCCTCGTGGCCGAACAGAGCCCGAACAAGACCCGCGCCTTCTGGTCCAGCTGGCCGCAGGCCGCCGTCCCGGTGGGCAACCTGCTGGCCACCCTGGTGCTGTACATCATGTCCACCACCCTCAGCAGTGAGGCGTTCCTCGGCTGGGGTTGGCGCGTGGCCTTCTGGCTCTCCGCCGTAATCGTCTTCGTGGGCTACTACATCCGCACCAACGTCAGCGAGTCGCGCATCTTCCTCGAGGCGAAGGAGTTGGTCGAAAAGGAACAGGCCGTCAGCTATGGCGTCTTCGAAGTGCTCCGCAAGTACCCCAAGGGCATCTTCCAGGCCATGGGCCTGCGGTTCGCGGAAAACATCATGTACTACCTGGTGGTCAGCTTCTCGATTGTCTACCTCAAGAGCGTGCACAAGTACGACACTTCATCGCTGCTGCTGGCACTGCTGATCGCGCACATTATCCACTTCGCCATCATCCCGCAGTACGGACGCCTGGCGGACCGGATCGGCCGCAAGCCCGTCTACCTGGCCGGCGCCATCCTCGGAGCCACCTGGCCGTTCTTCGCTTTCCCCATGTTCGATACCCGCAACGCCGTGGTCATCGTCCTGGCCGTAACCATCGGCCTCATCCTGCATGGCCTCATGTACGCCGGGCAGCCGGCCATCATGGCCGAAATGTTCCCCACCCGCATGCGGTATTCCGGTGCATCCCTGGGCTCGCAGGTAACGTCCATCTTCGCCGGTTCACTGGCGCCGTTGCTGGCCACCCAGTGGCTCAAGGACACCGGGTCCTGGCTGCCAACCGCCATCTACCTGGTGGTCGCCTGTGTCATCACCGCCGTGGCCGTGTTGAGCCTGAAGGAGACCAAGGGCGTTGCGCTGGAGGACGTCGACATGGAAGATGCTGCCCGCGAGGGGCTGCTGACCGCCGGACGCCGCTGAGCCGGCTGCCGGGCTTCAGTTATCCGGGCTGGGCCTCCCACCCCGGATAACTGAAGCGTTTTAATCGTGGGTGTACAAAGGAGAACTGGAATGGACAACACGTTGAATGGACGCAAGGCGCTGGTCACCGGCGGTGCCAGTGGAATCGGCGCGGCCTGCGTGCGCGCACTCTCCGCACGGGGGGCGAAAGTGGTGGTGGCCGACGTCGACGCCGCCGCTGCGGAGGCCCTCGCCGACGAGGTGGGCGGCAGCGCGTGGGGAATCGACCTGCTGAACGTAGACGCCCTGGCCAGCCTGAGCCTGGATTGCGACATCCTGGTCAACAACGCAGGAATCCAGCGCATTAGCCCCATCGAGGATTTCGACCCCGCGGACTTCCGCCGGATCATCACTTTGATGCTGGAGGCGCCGTTCCTGCTGATCCGCGCCGCATTGCCGCACATGTACGCCAACAAGTTCGGCCGCATCATCAACGTCTCCTCGGTGCACGGTCTTCGGGCCTCCCCGTTCAAGAGCGCCTATGTCTCTGCCAAGCACGGCCTGGAGGGGCTGAGCAAGGTGACGGCGCTGGAGGGCGGACCGCACGGTGTCACCTCCAACTGCATCAACCCCGGCTACGTGCGCACGCCGCTGGTAGAGAAGCAGCTCGCGGACCAGGCCCAGGTGCACGGCATCCCCGAATCCGAGGTGCTGTCCAAGGTGATGCTCACCGAAGCCGCCATCAAGCGCCTGGTGGAACCGGAAGAGGTGGCCTCCCTGGTGGCGTGGCTGGCATCGAACGACGCCGGCATGGTCACCGGCGCCAGCTACACCATGGACGGCGGCTGGTCCGCACGCTAGCACGCTAGTCCAGAGGCTTGACCAGCCGGTGGTCGAAAAAGAAGACACCGTACGGCGTCTTGACTCCCACCGACCGGCGGTCTTTCCAGACGACGACCCCTTCGCGCCTGCCGCTGAAGGGGTCGTCCCCTATCACCGTGTCCCCAATGCGGTAGGGGCACCGCGGTTCGAAGGCCGCCCAAGTCCGGCCCCAAGCGCCTGCGAGGGCAGTGCCAAGGCTGACGGGCTGGCCCATATCCGAAAGATCCTGTGCATAGTCCTTGGCCACGTGACCAACTCCTCCAAGCGGCAGCCTGCCGCCTGCTAACGGTGCTGGTTGGCGGAACGCTCCCAGCAGAGGATGGTCCTCCCATTCCGGCCGCCACCGTACTCCTACGCTAAGCATTATTCACATCAGTCCCACCAGTAACAGGTACTCGAGTTGCGGAGGCCGGCTACTTGCCTGTTCCGGTCCCGTTGACGATCTCCTCTGCGTTCTCGAATGCCCACGCCACCAGCGGTACCAGGAGCGCGCTCAATTCGTAGCCCCGCTCGGTGAGGCTGTAGTCCACCCGCGGTGGAATGACCGGCTGCGCGTTCCTGCTCACCAGGCCGTCACGCTCCAATGTCTTCAACGTTTGTGCCAACATTTTTTCGCTGATGCCCTCGGCCCGACGCCGCAGGTCGCTCCACCGCTGTTCACCCTCGGACAGGGCGAGCAGGATCAGGACGCCCCATTTGCTGGTGATGTGGTCCAGTACGACGCGGCTGGGGCACCCTGCCGGGAACACGCCGTCGCTAAAGGCCAAGGGTAGGGGAGCTGCTTCCATGCAGCCAGCTTACCTAAAGGTCAGTACCTTACTTTAAAGTGCGTACTCCCTTTGGGGAAGTTCTTTCTGCGGGCGGTGGTTGTGCCCTTCGGCAGAGCAAATACCGAAAGGAATCATCGTGAGCATTGTTGTTACCGGCGCCACTGGACAGTTGGGCCGCCACGTTCTGGAAGCCCTCCTGGAGCGGGGCGTACCCGCGGAGGAGATCGTCGCGGCCGGCCGTTCGGTGGGCAAGCTCTCGGACTTCGCCGAGCGCGGGGTGCAGGTGAAGCCTATGGACTACGCTGACGCCGACTCAGTGGCAGCCACCCTCAAGGGCGCCGAACGGGTACTGCTCATCTCCGGCAGCGAAGTGGGACAGCGGGTCCAGCAGCACCGGACCGTCATTGAAGCCGCCAAGGCGGAGGGCGTGGAGCTGCTGGCCTACACCAGCATCGCCAACGCGGACACCACGGCCATGAAGCTGGCCGATGAGCACAAGGCAACCGAGGCGCTGCTGCGTGAATCCGGGGTGCCCTTCGTGCTGCTGCGCAACGGCTGGTACCTGGAGAACTACACGGAGCAGCTGCCCGGAACCCTTGCCCAGGGAGCGCTCGCGGGCAGTGCCGGCGAGGGCAAGGTCAGCGGGGCTGCCAGGGTGGACTATGCCCACGCAGCCGCCGCAGTCCTGGTGGCCGACGCCCAGGCCGGCAAGGTTTACGAACTGGGCGGCGATGACGCTTTCAGCATGGCGGACCTGGCGGCGGAGATCAGCGCCGCAACCGGAAAGGCCATTAAGTACAACGACCTGCCCGCGGAGGAATACGTTGGCGTGCTCACTGGTGTTGGCGTGCCGGAGGCTTTCGCTGAAATCCTTGCGGATTCCGACCTTGGCATTGCGCGCGGCGATCTCCTGGTCAGCACCGGCGACCTGCGCCGGCTGATCGGGCGCCCGACGACGTCGCTGGGCCAGGCGGTCAGCTCCGCCGCTGCTTCCGCCTAGGACAGAAACGGCGAGGTGCCCGGCCCCTTTGGGGGACCGGGCACCTTTCGTTTTTAAGCTGCTCGCCGGGCGTGGTTCGCTGCCGTCGGCAGCAGCTACTTCACGAGGTCGTTGGTGTACGTGTCGGAAAGCTTGATTTCCTTATTCCCCACGTCCGGGTTGGCTACCTGCTGGGTCTTCAGGACCGCCTGGACGCCGTCCTCAGTGAAAGTGCCGTCCTTGCTCAGGGTCTTCTTGAGGTCATCGATGACCTTGGCGTAGAGCTCCTTGTCTCCGCCGGCAAAGCTTTCCGGCATCTTGGCCGCGATCTCGGCCCCGGAGTGACCGTTGATGTACTCAAGGGTGCGCTTGATGGCCTTGGCCAGCTTGGCCGCCGTGTCCTTGTTCTGGTTCAGCCAGTCCGTCTTGGCATAGAGGCAGGCGGAAGGCCAGGAATCAGTGGAGAACACTTCCTTCAGCCCCTCGGAGGTGCGCACGTCCTCCAGCACTACAGGATTGTGGCCAATGCGCTTGGTGAGGACCGATACGTCCGGTTCGAGCATCACGGCTGCGTCGACCTGGCCCTGCTCAACAGCGGCAACGGCGGAAGATCCCGCGCCGATGGCGGACACCGCTGCATCGGACTGCTGCATGTTGTTCTTGGCCAGCAGGAACTTCACGAACATGTCCGTGGAGGAGCCCGGGGCCGTCACTCCGACGTTCTTGCCCTTGAGGTCGGCAATGGTCTTGATCTGGCCTTCGTTCTTCGGCGCCACCAGCAGGGCAAGGCCGGACGACTGGCCCATGTCCACGAAGGCCTTGATCTGCTGGTTCTTGGCCTGCATCTGGATGGTGTGCTCGTAGTAGCCGCTTGTCACGTTGGTGCTGCCGCCGACCATGGCCGTCAGGGCCTTCGAGCCGCCCTGGAGGTCCTGGAGCTCGACGTCCACGCCTTCATCCTTGTAGTACCCAAGCTGCTGGGCCAGAGTCGTCGGAAGGTAGGTCAGGAGGGTCTGGCCGCCCACGCCGATAACCACCTTGCCGCCCCCGCCTCCGCCGCCGGCCGCGGCTGATCCGCTCTGGCCGGGAGGGGCTGCGGCGGGGGCGCCGCAGGCCGAGAGTGCCACGGCAACGGCAGCAATCAGGGTCAGCGGCCGGAGGAAGACCCGGCCACGGCGCCGGGTTGCTTTGTCTGTCATGGGTATCCCTTTCAGGCGGTTTTGGAAAGTTTGCGCTGTGAGGCGGCTTTTGGCTGTGAGGACTGGTCAGGAGGACCGGACCGGGCGCCATCTGAGGAGGTGCCGCTCCAGGCGGTTGACGAGGAGGTCGATGATCAGGACCACGATCATGAGGATGAACATCCCGGCGAAGACGCCCTTGGTGTCGAAGACGCCCTGGGCCTGGGCAATGGCGTAGCCCATGCCGCCCGAGGCTCCCAGGTATTCACCGACCACTGCGCCGGTGATGGCGAAGCCCACGCTGATGTGCAGGCTGGAGAAGATCCACGTGAGGGCGCTGGGAATGAAGACGTGGCGCAGGAGTTGCTTTTCGCTGGCCCCCAGCATCTTGGCGTTGTCCACCAGGACCCGGTCGACGCTCTTGACGCCTTCCAATGTGTTGAAGAAGACGATGAAGAACACCAGGGTGAAGCCGAAAGCGACCTTGGACCAGATGCCCAGCCCGAACCAGAGCAGGAAGATTGGAGCGAGGACTACGCGCGGGAGCGCGTTGAACATCTGGAGGAAGGGGTCCAGCAGCCGTTCCAGGAAACGGACCCGGGCAAGGATGAAACCCAGGAGGAGTCCGACGGCGGCCCCCACCAGGAACGCGAGGATGGCTTCCTGCATGGTCACCCAAAGATGGGGGAACACGAACCCTGACGACACCCAGAGCCACACGGTCTGGAAGATGTCCGAGGGAAGGGGGAAGAAGAATTCATCAATCACCCCGGCCCGGCCCAGGACCTCCCACGCTCCCAGCACGAGGACCGTGAGGAGGAGTTGGATGCTCCGCATGGCCAGGGGTGACATTTCTCCCCGGCGGGTGGACCGGCCGGCGGGGCTGCGGTCCTGGGTGCTGCCGGGAGAGCCGTTCCCGCGCGGACCCGGCTTCCGAGAACCGAGGATGGTCATGCGGCTTCACCTTCCTCTGCCATGGCGCTTTCGTAGGTCTTTGAGACTTCGATTTTCAGGCGGCCCCAGATCTCCCGGTGCAGGGCAACGAAGCGCGGGTCATCCCGGATGTCCAGCAGGTCGCGGGGGCGCGGAATGTCGATTTCGTAGCTTCCCACCACGGTGCTCCCGGGGCCCGCGCCCAGGATGACCACTTCGTCGGACAAGGCAATCGCTTCGTCGAGGTCGTGGGTAATGAAGACCACCGCCTTACCCGATTCCTGCCAAAGTTGCAGGAGTTCGTTTTCCATAATCTGGCGAGTCTGGACGTCGAGCGCGGAAAACGGCTCGTCCATGAGGAGGATGTCCGGATTGACGATCCAGGCCTGGGCGATGGCCGTGCGCTTGCGCATGCCGCCGCTGAGCTGGTGCGGGTAGCGGTCGGCGAAGTTCTTGAGGCCCACCTTTTCGAGCCAGCGCCGCGATTCTGCGTGGGCCTCGGCCTTGGAGACGCCAGCCATGGTGAGGCCCAGGCTGACGTTGTCGATGACGGTTTTCCATGGCAGCAGCGCGTCTTGCTGGAACATGTAGGACGCACGGCGGTTCACGCCGGTCACGGGTTCGCCGAAACTCTTGACCTCGCCGAAGCTGGGAGTCAGGAGGCCTGCCGCCATGTTCAGGATGGTGGACTTTCCTGATCCAGTCGGGCCAACGATTGAGACGAAGCGGCCGGGTTCAACCTTCAGGTCGATGTCGCGGACTGCGAAGTAGGTCTCGCCTCCGGATGTTGGAAATTGTTTGGTGCACCCGGTGAGCTCCACGGCATATCCGGACGTGGCTGGCTGTGCAGCTGGCATCTTTGCCTCTTCCCGGCCAACTCCGGCCGCTTGTTTCCCCCTGCTGGTTCACGCTGTCGGAACGATGGTGGTGCATCGGTCCGCGTCCAGAGTCCCGTGTACGGACTCCGTTGGTACTGCTCATCAGCAGGTGCATACCTGCCACATCGTGGGTTCTCCATCATGATGTGGACCTGATGCTAACAGTTACTTCGGTCACACTCAACGCCTCTGTGGCTCATACACTTTCCCCATGAGCTCCAGCGAAACGTCGGCCACGCCCCTGTTGGTCCTTCGAAAGATCACTGCCATCCTTGATGCTTTCTCCCTCGCCCGGCCCGAGTTGTCGCTGGCCGAGATCCGTTCCAGCACCGGCGTGCCGCACTCCACGGTGCAGCGGCTGGTGGCGAACATGGTGCAGGAAGGGATCCTGGACCGGCACGGCGACCGTTACCGGGTGGGGGTGCGGATGGCCCACTGGGCAGCGCCGGCAACCCAGGGCCTGGACTTCCTGGAACTGCTGACCCCCGTGCTGCGGAGGCTTCGTGACGAACTGGGTGAGACAGCCTGCATCTTCCGCGAATCCCAGGGAAAGCGCGTCTGCATCGCCCTGGCCGAGACCCGCCGCATGCTCCGGAGGGTGGTGAGCGTCGGTGAAATCATGCCGTTGCACGTCGGTGCGGCGGGGCGGGTGCTGCTGGCTTGGAACCCGGAGGTCGCGGAGCACGTGTACCGGTCCGGCCTGGCGTCCCTGACCGACCAGACCATCACCGATGCCGCGAGCCTGGAGGAGTCGGTCGCCAAAGTCCGGGCCGATGGTTTCGCCATCACCACCGGTGAGCGCGTGTCCGGCGCCAGCGGAATCTCGGCTCCGATTTTCGGGCCGCAGGGTGAACTCTTCGGGGCCCTGACGGTGATGGGTCCCGCGCTGAGGATGCCCTTCGACGTCTGCGCGTCCTGGGTGGAGCAGGTGCTGGCGGCCGCCGAGGAGGGCACCCGGGTGATCGGCGGCACTATCCCCCAGTAGGGCCGGTTCCCGGATCCCTCTATCCACATTGTGATTTTGGGTCCACAATATGAGTTATCGTGCCAACGATGTTTCGCGATCCACGGCAGGCCGGGCAACGCGGCCCGGACACCGGCTGCCGGCAGAACAGGAGTCCCAAAGATGGTGGAAACTTCACAATCCGCACCCGCCGGGGAAATGCGCGGTGCTCAGAACCCGGATTCCGGACCTGCGCCCCAGACCGGTACCCGGCGGGTTGCTGCTAAGTCCGGCGGTACTCCTGATCCCGGTGACGCCACGGGCGCAGTCGGCGGACCGCTCGCCGGCGTGCGTGTACTGGAGCTCGGATCACTCATCGCGGGCCCTTTTGCGGGACGGCAACTGGCGGATTTCGGTGCGGAGGTCATCAAGATTGAGTCTCCTGACCGTCCCGATCCCATGCGCGAATGGGGCCGGGCCCGACTCGAGGGCCACACCCTCTGGTGGTCGGTCCAGTCAAGGGGGAAGAAGTGCGTGACGTTGGACCTCAAGTCACCCCGCGGTCGTGAGCTGTTCCTGGAACTTTGCAGGGAAGCCGACGTCATCCTGGAGAATTTCCGACCCGGAACACTCGAGAAACTAGGTCTTTCCCCCGAAGTGCTCTGGCAGACCAATCCGGGCTTGGTGATCGCCAGGGTCTCCGGTTACGGCCAGACCGGACCGGACGCGAACAAACCGGGCTACGCTTCCGTGGCCGAGGCCCGCGGCGGCCTGCGCCACCTCAATGGATATCCGGACCAGGCGCCGCCACGGACAGGCATCTCGCTGGGGGACAGCCTCGCTTCGCTCTACGCGCTGCAGGGAATCCTGTTGGCTCTGTACTGGCGGGATGCCAAGGGAGGGACGGGGCAGGTTGTGGACGTGTCCCTCGTAGAGGCTTGCTTCTCCCTTTTGGAAAGTGCCGTGCCCGATTACGCGGCTGCGGGCGTTGTGCCGGGCCCCAGCGGTTCCGGACTGAAGGGGATAGCGCCGTCGAATATTTTCCGCTCCAGCGACGGAAAGTGGGTGGTGATCGCTGCCAACCAGGACTCGGTATTCGTGCGGCTGGCTGCCGCGATGGGCGCCCCGGAGCTGGCGTCCGACCCCCTCTACAGCAACCACGCTTCGCGCGGCGTCAACCAGGAGGCGTTGGAACAACTGATCGCCCAATGGGCCGCAGGCTTCAACCACTCGGAACTGGCGGCGTGCCTTGACCGGCACGCTGTTCCCAACAGCACCGTGAGTACCATCGAGGACATCTTCGAGGACCCACAGCTCCGGGCGCGCGGGATGCTGGTGGACGTTGCCGATGAACAGTTGGGGACGGTGGTCCAGCCGGGCATCATCCCCAAGCTGTCCCGGACCCGTGGCGGCATCGCATGGAACGGGCCTCTGGCGCCCGGTTCGCACAACAGCGACGTCTACGCGGGCCTACTCAAGCTCAGCGCCGAAGAACTGCAGGATGCCAAGGATGAAGGTGCGATCTGATGAACGGAATTGCGGGAAGCGATAAGTCCAGGGGCGCAGTCTCCATCGTGGATGTCAGTCCCCGGGACGGGCTGCAGAATGAAAAGGTTCCAGTCAGTACCCACGACAAGCTGCGCCTCATCAACGACCTGATCGCCTTGGGGGCCAGGCGGATCGAGGCAGTGAGCTTCGTGAATCCCAAAAAGGTTCCGCAGATGGCTGACGCCGACGCCGTCATGGCCGGGGTGCCGCGGGATGCGGGAGCCAGCTACATCGGCCTCGTATTGAACACCCGGGGCGCGTACAGGGCGGTGGATGCAGGGGTGGACGAGATCAACTACGTCCTTCCCGTAACGGATGCCTTCGCGGCGGCCAACCAGAACACCACGGTGGCCGCCGCCCTCGATGCCCTTGAGGAAGTGTCCGGAATTGCTGCCGCTTCGGCCATCCCGCTCACCGTCACGGCCGCCGTCGCCTTTGGCTGCCCGTACCAGGGCGACGTGCCCGCGGAACAGGCTCTTTCCGTCGTCCGAAGCGCGCTTCAAAGGGCCCACTTGGCCGAAGTTGCCCTGGCCGACACCATCGGTTGCGCCGTCCCTTGGCAGGTGGGCGAGGTCTTTACCGCCCTGGCATCGGAAACGGACGTGTCACTCCGCGCCCACCTGCACGAGACGCGCCACACTGCTTTGGCGAATACCTTTGCGGCCATGGCTGCTGGGGTCAGGGTCTTTGACAGTGCCGTGGGAGGCCTGGGCGGCTGCCCGTTTGCCCCCGGCGCGGCCGGCAATATCTCCACGGAAGACCTGGCGTGGATGTTGGAACGAGCAGGGTTTGCCACCTCGATAGACCCGCGGGCGGCCACCGAACTGGGGCGCTGGATCTGCGCCAAAGTGGAGACGGCTCCCCGCTCGGGGCTGGCCGGCGCGGGAGTGTTCCCCAAGGCCGCCTAGGAGGAGACCACCGGCAGCGGCGAGGTTTCGTCCTCAAGGTGGGCCCGCCGTCGTCCGTCACCTTTGATCCACAAACGGTAGGCGAGGACCAGCAGCCCCAGCCACACCGCGCCGACGTACAGGGCGATCCGGGTGTCCTCGAAGGCACCCAGGACGCCGATCACCAGCGCCATGAAGGCGATGGTGAGCACGGAAGCGGCAGGCCACCACGGCGAGGGGAATTCCGACGCCGGGAGGCCCTTCCGCGCGATTTCCCGCTTCATGGCCACGTGGGACGCCAGGATCATCACCCAGACCCAGACCGTGGCGAAGGTGGCGATAGAGGCAATCACCAGGAACACGTCTTCCGGAATGACGGCGTTGAGGACGACGCCCACCAGCAGGATGCCTGCCATCATGACCACGGTCATCCAGGGGACGCCGTGTCGGGAGACCTTACCGAAGGCGGCGGGCGCATGGCCCTGGTTGGAGAGTCCGAAGAGGATGCGTCCGGCGCCGAAAATGTCGCTGTTGATGGCCGAGAGGGCTGCCGTGATGACCACCGCGTTGAGGATGTGCGGCGCGGCCGGGATGCCCAGGCTGCTGAAGATCTGAACGAACGGACTGCCGCTGGTGCCTACCTGGTCCCACGGGAAGAGGCTCATCAGGACGCCCAGGGTGAGGACGTAGAAGAGCAGCACGCGGACGGGGACGGTGTTGACGGCCTTGGGGATGACCTTCTTGGGATCGGCAGCCTCGCCGGCCGTGATGCCCAGCGTCTCCACGCCGCCGAAGGCGAACATCACCACGGCGAAGGATGCCAGGAGGCCTTCGAAGCCGTTGGGGAACAGGCCCCCGTGCTCAACCAGGTTGCCCAGGCCCGGAGCGACCGGGGAATCGGCGGTCTGGAAGCCAAACACGATGAGCGCTGCACCGCCGGCAATCATGGCGATGATGGCCACGACCTTGATCAGCGAGAACCAGAACTCGAGCTCGCCGAACACCTTCACGCTGAGGAGGTTCAACGCGGCCAGGAAGCAGATGACAGCCAGGATCCAGATCCAGCGGTCCACCTGTGGGAACCAAAAACCCATGTAGATGCTGAAGGCGGTGACGTCGGCGATCGCCACGATCGCCATCTCGAAAACGTACGTCCAGCCGGTTACGAAGCCGGCAAGGGGGCCCAGGTAGCGGCTCGCATACTGGCTGAAGGACCCGGATACCGGGTGCCGCACCGCCATCTCGCCGAGTGCGCGCATCACCATGAACACGGCCGCGCCGCCGATGATGTAAGCCAGCAGCACGGCCGGGCCGGCTTTCTGGATCGCCGAGGCCGAGCCATAGAAAAGGCCGGTACCGATGGCCGAGCCGAGGGCCATGAAGCGGATGTGCCGGACATTCAGGCCACGGCTAAGGGCTTGTCCGACGACGGGTGCCGGGTTTTGCTTTTCCACCGGACTTTGGGTCCGGGTTGGGGTGGGTTGCATAGAGTTACCTTCTCGTCTTTGGGAGGGGAGCCGGTAACCAGCAGACCATTTTCGGCCCTGCCGTGATGAGGCTCACGCGGGGTTGGTGTCTTCGGTTACAGACTGTCGGCCGTGAGATGCGTACGACGGCGGCGCGAGGCTTGAGGCGCTGAGGCACGACCGAACTGCAGGGGGCCTGGCGGCCGGCAGCCCCGGAGTCGGAATGTCAGTGGGTCAATGGATGATAGGGGTATGGCAAGCGGCAGCGGTGTTGGGGCGGTTTTGGAAGGTGTTCATGCCTCTGTTGCTGCCCTCGCTGCCCTGGAGTTCGAGGACGCTTCCCTGGCTTCCGGCGCCTGCATTGGTACAGGCATTGACGTGCTGCAGCGGCGGTATGAGCTGTGCCTGGAAGGGTTGGAGCTGACAGCCCGTCTGGAAGCGCGGTTGGCGGCGCTAAAGTCCCGGCAGGCCGCCCGGGCCGTCGAGTTTCAGCAGGCCATGACCCCGCCTGACGCCTCCCTGCACGACCGCACCTACGCGGAGATGTCCGTGGTGGAGGAGATCGCGGGGTCCTGACCATCAGCTCCGCCGCGGCCGGGGCTCTTGTGGATCAGTCCCGGAAGGTTTGCTCCCTCCCGCCCGTGTTCGAGGCCCTGGCTGCCGGTGACATGTCCTGGCAGCACGCGAAGGTCATCGTCGATGAAACCGAAGGCCTAACTCCTGAGGGTGCGGTGAAGTTGGTGGCGCATTTCTTCGACCCCGACGCACCCCACCCCGCCCGCGGCGCAGTCCCGGGTGAACTCGTCCCCTCCCGGTTCCGGGCCAAGGTCCGTGGCTGGCGCGAACGCCACCACCCCGAATCCATCGAAAAACGCCACACCAAAGGTTATGCCGACCGGCGCATGGAATACAGCCCGGACAAGGACGGCATGGCCTGGGTCTCGCTCTACCTCCCTGGCGACACCGCCTGCGCCATCTGGAACCGCACCACCGCCACCGCCCGCGGCCTCCAAGGCCCCGACGAACCACGCACCATCACCCAACTCCGCCCCGACATCGCAGCATCCCTGCTCCTCGGATCAGGAACAGCAAGCGAACTCGGCGAAGTACCCACGCCGCGGGCCGATGTCCTGGTCATGGTGCCGGTACTCTCCCTGCTGGGTGCGACGGATGAGCCGGCGGTACTGGACGGCATGGGACCAATCCCGGCGTCCATGGCCCGGAAACTCGTCGCCGACGGGGCCGACTCCTTCTACCGGGTCCTGGTCGACCCCAGGGACGGGGCACCGCTGGAAATCGGCAGGAAGAACTACCGGCTGACGGAGACCATCAAACGCTGGATCAGGATGCGCGACACCAAATGCACCTTCCCCGGCTGCACCAACCACACCCCCGACAACGAAACCGACCACCTCCAAGCCTGGGAACACGGCGGCACCACCGGCACCACCAATCTGGCCCAACTCTGCCCCAAACATCACCGGCTCAAACACCACAGCCCATGGACGCCAGGTACGGCCACCAACAATGACCCACCCGGCTGGACCTCACCCACCGGCCGCCACTACAAACCCGAACACCCAGACACCGAACCAACACACTGGCCACAATGGCTCCTGGCGTTGTTCGGCGACACCTCGGAACGGGAGACCTAAACACGGGCACTGGAGTGGCCGGACGTGTACGTACCCGAACACCCCGGCTTGCTTGAGGAGCTAGGCGTCCCCGACGACCCCGGCCCCTGGAACTACCAACTCCCCGCCGATCCTTTTCCGGAGTGGAACTTGTTTTTGGACTTCGACGAGCTGAGGGCACCAGCGCTCCCGGGCGCCACGTAGGTGTTCTGATGGAACAGGGCCGGGCCAGCTGGATTCGGCTGCCCCTACATGTTGCGCGTGCAGCTCAGTTGGTTCGAAAAGCCTCTGACTGAATGGCCTTGGCGAGGTCCCGGGGACTGCTCCACATTGGCCAATGGCCCGTCGGGAGATCAATGACGTCGAGGTGTTCCAGGTTCGCGACTTCAGCGAACATAGGATGACCGGTTTGGGCCAGCTCCAGCACCTGGGCGCTGGGGATTGAGCAACAGATCAGGGTTGTCCGGACTTTGCGGCGGCCGCCGTTGGTGAGCTCGATGGGTTGACGAAGCACGGGGCCGGGCTCAGGGACGGCCCGGGCCCGAAACTGCTCGAGGACCTCTGCGCTCAGGCCTTCGAGGCTTGCCTGCTGTGCAAGGACGTCGAAGGGCGGCAGTGGAAGCTCCTCCAACTCCTCCGGGAGGTCTGGGGCGAAGACACTTCCCGTCGCCGCCGGGCCGGAGTCGACCCACACTACCCGGTGGACAAGCTCAGGGTGTCGGTCCATAACGAGGCTGACGGGCGCGTTAGCCCCGCTGTGGGCGACGAGAATTGCAGGCTGATTGCCGTGTTCAGTGATGACACCCAGGATCGCGTCAGCCTGGGCGTCCAAGGTCCTACTTGAACGCTCCGGATCGTCCGCGTCAAGGCCGGGCAGCGTCATCGCCAGAGCATGGAGGTGGTGGTTATCCAGGTGTTCAAGAACGTCATCCCACGCCCAGGCGCCAAGCCAGTGGCCAGCGATGAGAATGATGGTCGGACTGCTCGTAGCGGTTGTCATGCCACAACTTTCGCAGGCGCGGTGGACAACGCTATGTCACTATTTATGTCATGAATTTGCGTGGGTTTGAGCTGTGAAGCGGGCGGAACGGCTCCATGCGCTATCGGAGATGTTGCGCCGCAGCGGCGCGAGGGGTGTCTCCGCCGAACAGTTGGCGAGAGAGTTCGAGGTGTCTGTGCGCACCGTTAAGAGGGATCTCGATGCGCTGGAGAACAGCGGTGCGCCTCTTTGGTCACGTCCAGGTCCAGGTGGTGGGTACGGGTTGGCAATCGGTTCCTCCCTTCCGCCCGTCAGCCTGTCTCCGGCGCAGGCTGTTGCACTCATGGCGGCTGTGTCCGCTGCGTCGGATGCCCCCTACGCTGACCTGGCAGCAGCTGGTATCCGGAAAATCCTGGACGTCCTCGATCCCAGGACCCGGGCAAGAGCGGACGATCTGGCCCGCCGTGTGTGGGTTAACTCGCTTCCCTCGACCTCGCGCGCGACCAAATCGGCGTTGGAGGAAGCGATGTCCGAACAGCGGGTAATCCGCATTGTCTACACCTCGGGAGAAGGGGCCACAACAACCCGTGATGTGGAGCCCGTGCTGTTCGCCTCCACGAACGGCCAGTGGTACTTAGTTGGATGGTGCCTGATGCGCGACGCAATGAGATGGTTTAGCGTGTCGCGTGTCCAGCAGGCCACCGTAACTAAGACCGCCTGCAGCGGCCACACTATCGACGAGGTCGGAGAACCCCCAGCGAACGCCAGACCGGTGAACGGTGGCGCTCACCAGAAGAGCGGTAGCTAGCGCGTCTGGTATTACAGACAACTGACCAGGATTGGGGGTCGTCAACGCCTGCCAGCGGCCGCAAGCTTAAGTACGGGATACCGGACAGAGCTAGCCAGAAAGATCCTTCCACTCCATGAGCACTGCACTAGGCGCCGCAACACGAGGCGCTCCAACACCCAACACCGAAACGCAGGCGTCCCGCGCGTCGGCCAAGGCGTCGTCGAAAGTTCCTGCCGCCGAAAACACCCTGCGCATCCTCAAGCTGCTGGCTTCGCGGCGGGGTCCAATGGCGGCGTCACAGATCGCTTCCAGCCTGGACCTGCCG
This sequence comes from Arthrobacter sedimenti, assembly GCF_042652025.1. Lineage (NCBI taxonomy): Bacteria > Bacillati > Actinomycetota > Actinomycetes > Micrococcales > Micrococcaceae > Arthrobacter > Arthrobacter sedimenti. The sequence goes on from NZ_JBHSDQ010000007.1 coordinate 32,014, forward strand.
CGGTCAAGCGTCTATCACCTGCTGGGGGTGATGGAGGCCAACGGCTTCGTGCTGCATCTCCACGAGGAGCAACGGTACGGGCTGGGCATCAGTGCCTTCGAGCTGAGCTCTGCCTACTCCCGGCAGGAGCCGTTGTCGCGCCTCGGCCGGCCCCTGCTTGCGGGCCTCGTGGACACGATTGGCGAGAGCGCGCACCTCGCCGTGCTGCACGGGCGGGATGTGCTCTACATCGTGGAGGAGCGGGCCAAGAACCGGCCGTCCCTGGTGACCGACGTCGGCGTCCGCCTTCCCAGCCACCTCACCGCCAGCGGCCGCGCCATCCTGGCCGCCCTCCCCAAATCCCAGGTGCGTGCGCTCTATCCCAACGCCGCGGCCTTCACTGCCCGCCACGAAGTGGAGGGAGCCATCATGAAGTACTCGGCCCTGTCCTCCCACCTGGACCAGGTCCGGCAGCGCGGGTACGCCACCGAGCATGGCGAAGTGACCCCGGGCTTCGGCTCCATCGCCGCCGCTGTCACGGATCATCTTGGGTGGCCCACGGCCGCCGTCGCGGTCACCTTCCTGGAGGACAAGCTGCCCGCGGAGGAGTGGCCGGTGCTGGCTGCCCGCGTCCAGAAAGTGGCAGATGAACTCTCTGTGCGCATTCACGGCCGCCCCGTCAAATAACCTCCGGCACTCGTCTGGAATACCGGACACAACAACGACGAAAGCCCTGTGGCGGCCCTGGCCGAGGGGCTTTAGTTGATACAGAACTTCTTTCCCCATCCAGATAATCACCAGAAGGAGCCCATCATGGCACCCGCCGATTTCACCACCGGTGCCCGCCCGGTCAAAGCAGCCCGCGGCACCGAGCTCACCGCAAAGTCCTGGCAGACCGAAGCGCCTCTGCGCATGCTGATGAACAACCTGGACCCCGAGGTAGCCGAACGCCCCGATGACCTTGTGGTCTACGGCGGCACCGGGCGCGCCGTCCGTTCCTGGGCCGCGTTCGACGCCATTACCCGCACCCTGGAAACCATGGAAAAGGACGAAACCCTCCTGGTCCAGTCCGGAAAGCCTGTCGGCGTCTTCCGCACCAACGAATGGGCCCCGCGCGTGCTCCTGGCCAACTCCAACCTGGTGGGCGACTGGGCCACCTGGCCCGAATTCCGCCGCCTCGAGGCCGAGGGCCTGATGATGTACGGCCAGATGACGGCCGGTTCCTGGATCTACATCGGCACCCAGGGCATCCTGCAGGGGACCTTCGAAACATTCGCCGCGATCGCCCGCAAGCTGACCGGAGACGAGAACGGCACCCTTGCCGGCACGCTGACCCTCACCGGAGGGTGCGGCGGCATGGGCGGTGCCCAGCCGCTGGCCGTCACCCTGAACGAAGGTGCCTGCCTGATCGTCGACGTCGACGAAAACCGCCTGCGCCGCCGTGCCGGCAAGCGCTACCTGGACGAAGTGGAAACAGACCTCGACGCCGCCATCGCCAAGGTGCTCAAGGCCAAGGAAGAGCGCCGCGGCTGGTCCGTGGGCTACGTGGGCAACGCCGCCGAGGTCTTCCCCGAGATCCTGCGGCGCCACAAAGCCGGTGAACTCGCCGTGGACATTGTCACTGACCAGACCTCCGCCCACGACCCCCTGAGCTACCTGCCCGAGGACATTTCCGTGGACGAGTGGCACCGCGAAGCTGAAGCGGATCCGGAAGGCTTCACCAAGAAGGCCCAGGCCTCCATGGCACGGCACGTCCAGGCCATGGTGGAATTCCAGGATGCCGGCGCCGAGGTCTTCGATTACGGCAACTCCATCCGTGACGAGGCCCGCAAGGGCGGCTACACCCGTGCCTTCGAATTCCCCGGCTTCGTACCCGCCTACATCCGGCCGCTGTTCTGCGAAGGCCTGGGTCCGTTCCGCTGGGTGGCCCTTTCCGGCGACCCTGAGGACATCCGCGTCACGGACGAAGCGATCAAGGAGCTCTTCCCCGAGAACAAGCACCTGCACCGCTGGATCGATGCCGCCCAGGACCGCGTGGAATTCGAAGGCCTGCCTGCGCGCATCTGCTGGCTGGGCTATGGCGAACGCGCCAAGGCCGGGCTGCTCTTTAACCAGCTCGTCAAGGAAGGCAAGGTCAAGGCCCCCATCGTGATCGGCCGCGACCACCTGGACTCCGGCTCCGTCGCCTCCCCGTACCGCGAAACCGAGGCCATGGCGGACGGTTCGGATGCCATCGCCGACTGGCCCATGCTGAACGCCCTGCTCAACACCGCCTCCGGTGCCACCTGGGTGTCCCTGCACCACGGCGGCGGCGTCGGCATCGGCCGCTCCATCCACGCCGGCCAGGTCTCCGTCGCCGACGGCACGGATCTCGCTGCGCAGAAGCTCGAACGCCTCCTCACGAACGATCCGGGCATGGGCGTCATCCGCCACGCGGACGCCGGCTACGAGCGAGCCCTCGACGTCGCCAAGGAACGCGGCGTCCGTATCCCCATGCAGGAATCCCGCTAACCGAGACCCAATTCCACATCGGTTGCTCCGTAGGCGCCGTTATGACCCCTCAAAAGGGCGCTTACGGAGCAATCGACGAGAAAAAAGTAGGAACCACCAAATGACTACGATTACCCATGAACCGCTCACCGTCACCCTTGGTCCGGCGGGCGTCACGCCCGAGGACGTGCTCGCCGTCGCACGCGGGGGAGCCAAGGTGACCATCGCGCCCGAAGCCCTGGAAACCGTCGCCAAGGTCCGCGCGCACATCGACGACCTCGCTTCCAGCGACGTCCCCGCCTACGGCATCTCCACCGGTTTCGGCGCCCTGGCAAACCGGCACATCCCCAACGAACTGCGCACCCAGCTGCAGAAGTCCCTGATCCGCAGCCACGCGGCCGGCATGGGCCCCGCCGTGGAGCGCGAAGTGGTCCGCGGCATCATGTTCCTGCGCGCCAAGACCCTCGCTTCCGGCCGCACCGGCGTCCGCCCCGTGGTCCTCCAGACCATGGTGGACGTGCTCAACGCCGGCATCACGCCGGTGGTCCGCGAATTCGGGTCGTTGGGCTGCTCCGGCGACCTGGCCCCGCTTTCGCACTGCGCGCTGGTTTTGATGGGGGAAGGCGAAGCGGAAGGGCCCGACGGCGTCACGTACGGTGGGCGCGGAGAGCGCCCTGTCGCTGAGCTGCTTGCAGAACACGGCATTGAGCCGGTCATCCTCGCCGAGAAGGAAGGCCTGGCGCTGGTCAACGGTACCGAGGGCATGCTGGGCATGCTCCTGATGGCCATCGCGGACCTCCGGCGGCTGCTGACGACGGCGGACATCACCGCCGCGCTCAGCGTCGAGGCGCTGCTGGGAACCGACCAGGTGTTCCTGCCAGAACTGCACGCCGCGCTCCGGCCACACCCGGGCCAGGCGGCCAGCGCGGACAACATGCTGCGCGTTCTCTCGGATTCCCCGATCGTCGCCTCGCATAGGGTGGGGGACTCCCGGGTGCAGGATGCCTACTCGCTGCGCTGCGCCCCGCAGGTGGCCGGTGCCGTCCGCGACACCGTTGACCATGCGGAGTTGGTGGCAACCCGGGAACTGGCGGCAGCCATCGACAACCCGGTCGTCCTGCCGGACGGCCGCGTCAGCTCGAACGGCAACTTCCACGGTGCCCCGGTTGCGTACGTCCTGGACTACCTGGCCATCGCCGTCGCGGACCTGTCCTCCATCGCCGAACGCCGCACCGACCGGATGCTGGATCCCGCCCGGTCCCACGGTCTCCCCGCCTTCCTCGCCGCGGACCCGGGAGTGGACTCCGGCCTGATGATTGCCCAGTACACCCAGGCCGGCCTGGTCTCGGACAACAAACGCCTGGCCGTTCCGGCCTCGGTGGACTCCATTCCGAGCTCGGCGATGCAGGAAGACCACGTGTCCATGGGCTGGCACGCGGCGCGGAAGCTGCGCAAGGCCGTGGAGAACCTCCGCCGGGTCCTGGCCATCGAACTGGTGACCTCGGCGCGGGCGCTGGATATCCGGACGCAGCTCTCGGGCGGCGTCCTGACGCCGGGGCCGGCAGGCGCCGCCGTTGTCGCTGCCCTGCGCGACGTGGTGGAGGGGCCAGGGACGGACAGGTTCCTGTCTCCGGAACTGGAAGCGGCGGACCGGCTGGTCGCCTCAGGTGAGGTGCGCCGGGCAGCCGAATCCGCCGTCGGGCCCTTGGCCTGACACCGAAGGATCTTCAGGGGCTGCAGGGCACGCGCCCAAAAGGCGGGAGTGTAGTAGAACTGAAGGTGTAGTGAAAGTCACATCAAAGAGGCTGTGGCAGCAGAACGATACAAAGGGGTAGAAGTTCAAATGAAAGCACGTGGGGCAGTCCTGTCGAGGCGCAATGCCCATTCCGCCGCGGTATCCAACTGGAAGTCGCTCCAGGCCGGGGACCGCGTCGAGATCATCAAGCATGCGCAGGTGGTGGCAGCCGGGGAAGTGGAAGAGGTGTCCCAGAGCGGCAACGTCCTCTGGCTGGTTCCGGCGGGTCCGACAGGTCCTGCAGAGAAGCAGCTTTTCCTAAAGTCTGACGGCGTCGAGATTCGCCGCGGCTAGTCCCGCCAAGAGCAAAAAACCCCGCACCGCCAACCGGCGTGCGGGGTTTTTGTTGCCACCACGAGGGGAGGCGGAGGGAAGGTGCCGGCACTGACGAACAGGCGGCCCGGATCAGGCCGCGAAGGACTCGTAGGTTTCGCCGAACGGTACCGATTCATCCAGGGCTACGGTGTAGCTTCCCGGGTGCAGCCTGGTGACCAGGATGCCGCAGGCGGCGTCCTTGGCCGCAACGTCAATCAGCTGCGCGACGGCCTGTTCCAGTCCGGCGTGGACCTCGGCGGCGCTGGAAAACTCCAGGCTGATTGACCGCGTCGCGGATCCTTCGGTGGTCTTGGCAGCGGCGGGGACGCGCTCCAAAATGGCTGTAGTCATGTACTGAACTTTCTGTGTTTCGTGCCAAGATGGCTCCCACATTCTACCGACTGATCCGGCGATATGTCAGATGTCTGCTCTTAGGAGGGCGGTCACAAAGCGTCCGTTCGCGGCCCAGGCAGCAGATCGAGGACCATGGAAACGGGCCACCACCGGCCCAACGACCCACCAAGACCCTGAGGAGAATTCGGTATGAAAATCATGCGCCTGGGCGATGTCGGCAACGAACAGCCAGCCGTACTGGTCCCCTCAGTGGACGGAACTGACCGGTGTTTCAGCCTGCTGCCCATTACCCGTGACGTGGACGGGGCATTCCTTGCTTCCGGCGGCCTGGACAAGGCCCGGAAGGCATTGGAGGCGGGGGAGCTGCCGGAGATCATGGACGCCCATTCACTCCGCATTGGTTCACCCGTGGCCCGCCCCGGCTCCGTCGTGGGAATCGGAATGAACTACGCCGCCCACGCCGCGGAATCCGGGGCAGAGCCGCCCACCATTCCTGTCGTGTTCCTCAAGCCGAGCAATACCGTCACCGGCCCCTGCGACCCCGCCCCGATGCCCCCGCGCTCCACCCAGTACGACTGGGAAGTGGAACTGGGCATCGTTATCGGGAGGGAAGCGAGTTACCTCCGCTCCACTGATGAAGCGGCAAGCTGCATCGCCGGCTACGTCACGGCCAACGATTTCTCCGAGCGTGAATACCAGCTGCCCGGGGCGGCAGGGCAGTGGACCAAGGGCAAATCGCTTCCCGGGTCAACCCCCCTGGGCCCGTGGCTGGTTCCGGCAGAAGAGATCGACGGCGGCAACCTGCGGCTGCGCAGCTGGGTGAACGGTGAGCCGCGGCAGGATTCAACATCAGCTGAGCTCATCTTTGACGCCGCCACACTGGTCCACCACTGCAGCCAGTACATGCGGCTGGAACCGGGCGACGTGATCCTCACCGGAACCCCGCAGGGTGTGGCCCTCTCCGGCCGCTTCCCCTACCTCCAGCCGGGTGACGTGGTGGAGGTCGAGGTGGAAGGCCTGGGCCGCCAGCGCCAGGAGTTGTTCCGGACGCCGGCGGCCAGTACGGCCCAGCCGGCCTGACTCAGCCGTACTGACTCGGCGGGCTGGCTCGGCGGCCTGGCTCAGCTGGCCTTGACGGCCAGGACCGGGCAGTCCGCCTCCAGCAGGATGCGCTGGGACGTGCTGCCCATGATCAGTTTGCCCACCGGGGTGCGGCGGCGCAGGCCAATCACGATGAGATCGGCTTTATGTTCCTCGGCCGCGTCCAGGACCTCGGCCGCGGCGTCATGGCCCCGGACCGGCCGCTTGATCAGGTACTGGATGCCCTGGCTGGCCAGCCGCTGCTCAATGTCCTGGATCTCGCCTTCGGGTGCGAAGCGGTTGTCCACCGCTGCCTCGCCCTTCGACGAGTTGATCAGCACCAGCGTGCTGTTGTTCTTCCGGGCTTCGGTGATGGCCTGGGTCAAGGCAGCTTCGCCTTCGGGGGTGGGGACGTATCCCACAACAACGGTCATGGTCGCTCCTTATGGTCGGAATAAACGGCATCGTGGTTCGAGTGGACCGTATCATCGGGTTCCGTGGCAAGGGCCGATGCCCCGGCGGCAGGAGCAGCAGCGGGCCGGTTGCGCCGGATCAGCTTGTAGGCGAAGGGCCACAACAGGATGAGGGCAATGATGACGTAGATGACGACGGCGATCGGCTCACCAAAGAGCCCTGCCGGATCACCCGCGCTCAGCTGCAGGGTCTTACGTAGCTGCCCCTCGATCCTCGGTCCCAGGATCACGCCGAGGATCAGCGGCAGCACGGGAAGCCCGAAGCGCCGCATCATGAACCCGAGGGCGCCCAGGACCAGCAGGATCACCAGGTCGAACGCCTGCAGGTTCACCGAGTAGGCGCCCAGCGTGGCGAAGAACAGGATGCCGGCGTACAGGTACGGGCGGGGGAGCTGCAGCAGCTTGGCCCACATCGGCGCCAGCGGCAGGTTGATGATCAACAGCAGGAGGTTACCGATGAAGAGGCTGGCGATCAGCGCCCACACCAGGGGACCCTCGCTGGTAAAGAGCTGCGGGCCCGGCTGGATGCCGTAGGACGTGAAGGCAGCGAGCATCACGGCCGCCGTGGCGTTGGTGGGCAGGCCCAGGGCCAGCATGGGAGTCAGGGTGCCGGCGGCGGCAGCGTTGTTTGCTGCTTCCGGGCCGGCAACACCTTCAATGGCTCCCTTGCCGAACTCTTCAGGGTGCTTGCTGAGGCGCTTTTCCGTGACATAGGACAGGAAGGTGGGGATCTCGGCACCACCGGCCGGCAGCGCACCGAACGGGAAGCCGAAAGCGGTCCCGCGCAGCCACGGCTTCCAGGAACGCTTCCAGTCGGACTTGCCCATCCAGGGCTGCCCCACGGGGATGGCGTGCAGTGGGGTCCGGCGAAGGTGCGCCGCCACCCAGAGGGCCTCGCCCACGGCGAAGATGGCCACGGCAACCACCACGATGTCCAGGCCGTCCGCGAGGAGCGGCTGGCCGAACGTCAGACGGCGCTGGCCAGTGACCGAGTCCATGCCCACCAGGCCGATGGCCAGGCCAAGGCCCAGGGAGGCGAAGCCGCGCAGCCGCGACGAACCGAGCACGGCCGTGACGGCCAGCAGGGCGAGGACCATGATGGCGAAGTAGCTGGGGGCGCCGAGGCTGACGGCGAACTTCACCACGATCGGTGCGCAGACGGCCAGCAGCGCCGTGCCAATGGTGCCGGCAACGAACGAGCCGATGGCCGCCGTCGCAAGCGCCTGTGCCGCCCGGCCCGCCTTGGCCATCTTGTTGCCCTCAATGGCGGTAACCACAGAGGAAGACTCGCCGGGGGTGTTGAGGAGAATGGAGGTGGTGGAGCCGCCGTACATGCCGCCGTAGTAGATGCCGGCGAACATGATGAAGGCACTGGTGGGTTCCAGGGCGTAGGTGACGGGAAGCAGGAGGGCGACGGTCATGGCCGGGCCCAGGCCGGGGAGGACGCCGACGGCGGTGCCCAGGATGACACCGATGACGGCGTACAGGAAATTCATGGGGGTGAGGGCGGTGGCGAAGCCGTCCATCAGGGAGGACCAGACGTCCATTTAGAGGATTCCTTCCAGGAGGCCGGCCGGCAGCGCGATGCCCAGGCCGAGGTAGAAGCCGTAGAAGGTCAGCAGGGACAGTGCCACGGAGATCAGTCCGTCCCGGATGTAGCGGCGGCTGCCGAGGGCCAGGACGCTGCCCCAGAACAGGACGGTCCCGGAGATTACCCAACCGGCCCAGTCGATGAGCAGGATGTTCGCAATAAACGCACCTGCCAGCGGCAGGATGGTCTTCCAGTCGGCGGGGTGGTCCAGGTCCACGTCCTCGCCGCCCTCGGCCTCGCCCTTGCCGCCGCGCAGCACGTTGATGGCCAGCAGGACTGCGCAGACCACCAGCATTCCGGCCACGATGAACGGAACAGTTTTTGGCCCTACCGGGTCCGACTTCGAATACGGGGTTACCAGGCCGTTGGCGTCCAGGAAGACGACGACGCCGGCCGCCCCGAGCAGGAGTGCGACTCCCAGCTCGGAGCGGCCCTTGAGACCTGTGGTCAGGGACGTCACGCCAACCCAAGCTTGGTGAGGACGTCCGCCACCCGCTTGTCCTGCTCGGTGAGGAAGGTCTTGAACTGGTCACCGGTGATGAAGGCGTCGGTCCAGCTGTGGGTCTTCAGCGCTTCCTTCCAGCCGTCGGTGCTGTGCATCTTCTCCAGGGCGGCGATCAGGGCTTCCTTATCCTTGTCGCTGATGCCCGGAGGGGCCACGACGCCGCGCCAGTTGGTGAACACCAGGTCGATATTGGATTCCTTCAGCGTGGGTGCGTCCACACCGTCCAGCCGCTTCTCGCCGCTGGTGGCCAGGACGCGGACCTCGCCGGATTCGATCTGCTTCAGGTACTCGCCGGCGCCGGAGGCAGCGAAGCCCAGCTTGTTGCCCAGGATCGCGGGCAGGAGGTCGCCACCGCCGTCGTAGGCCACGTAGTTGACCTTGGTGGCATCGATGCCCACGGCACCGGCCAGTTGCATGGGGAGCAGGTGGTCGGGACCGCCGGGGGAGGAGCCGCCGCCCACGGCGATGGAGCCGGGATCTGCCTTCCAGGCCTTCACCAGGTCGTCAATGGTCTTGTAAGGCGAATCCTTGCTGACCATGATGGCGCCGGGTTCCTCGATGAGGCGGGCCAGCGGGGTGGTGGAGGTCAGCTTGGACTCGGATTTGTTGGTGTAGCTGGCGCCTACAACGCCCAGGCCCATGAGCATGGCCAGGTCCCCGTTGCCCTTTTCGTTGACGATGCGGGCCAGGCCCACGGTGCCGCCGGCGCCGGCCAGGTTGAAGACCTCGGTGTTGGTGGAGATCTTCGCGTCGTCCAGGACCTTCGCGGCGGCGCGGGCGGTGGTGTCGTAACCGCCGCCGGGGGAGTTGGGGACCATGATCTGCAGGCCGGTGATGGGCCCGGCGGCGGCGCCGGTGCTCTCCGAGCCAGTGGAGCTCTTGCCGGTGGCACCGCAGCCGGTGGCCATCAGGGCGATGCCGGCAGCAACGGCGGCAATTCGCAATGCGCGGATCTGGCGCATGTGTTCCTCTTCTCTCAAAACAAATCTGATCAGCATCAGTTGACTTGTGTTTCCGATGCCTTGCGGTTCCGATGCTAGGGGCGGCCGTGACGGCGATCACTCTTGTGTACGCAGAGAAAGTTGTGTTCATTGCGTTCACGTTTCCAAAACCCCACATCGCCCCTGCCCGGGCTTTGGGGGCGCGGCTTTGGGATATAGTTCCCGGTACACCCGGCCCTGCGCCCCTGCTGCTGCCCGCACTTTGCCCGCCAGCCCGCCGTGCCGGAGAACCCGCCCTGCCGCACCACCAGGAAGACCATTGTGACTCGACGACGAGGAATGTCCCTCGCGGGGCAATACCTGCTGCTGCAGTTGCTCATCGTCCTCGCGGTCCTGGTGGGCGTGGTGGCCATTTCCCTGGCCCAGTCCGCTGCCGCCTTCGAGCGCACTGAAGGCAGGCGGGCACTGTCCGCTGCAGAAGCCCTGGGCGGGAACCCGGTGGTGCGTGAACTCCTCCCCGAGTCCCAGGCGCGCGGCGGAGCCGTGCTGCCGGCAGTGGCGGAGTCGGTGCGCATTGTCTCGGGCTCCTCGAGGGTGGCGCTGGCCAGAATCGACCGGACAGTGGTGGCGTCCTCGGATCCCAGCCTGCTGGGAGAGCCGTTGGAGCTCGGCGCCAGCAGGGTGATGGAAGGCAGGGCATGGACCGGCGTGGTGGGCGGAACCCCTGCCCCGCTGCTGTCCGCGCACGTCCCGGTCCTGGACGACACCGGGCACATGATCGGGATCGCCTCCATCAGCCGCAGCTATCCCACCATGCTCGAGCGGTTGGGCGACGCCGTCCCCAACCTCCTGACGTACCTCGGCGTGGCCAGCGTCCTGGGTATCGCCGGGTCGCTGCTGCTGTCGCGGCGGGTGAAGCGGCAAACGCTGGGCATGGAACCGAGCGAAATCACCAGCCTGGTGGAAAACCGCGAAGCCATGCTGCACGGCCTCAAGGAAGGTGTGGTGGCGCTGGACCTGCACGACCGGATTACGGTGGCCAACCACAGTGCGCGTGCCCTGCTCGGCCTCCCGCCCGACTGTGTGGGCAAGCGTTTGGCGGGACTCGCCGTCGAACCTGCCCTGAAGGAAGTCCTCACCCACGAGCAGCCCGGGCCGGACCAGCTGGTGCTGGTGGGGGACCGGCTGGTGGTGATGAACCGGATGCCGTTCGAATCCCGTGGCCGCGTGATCGGCTCCGTCACCACTTTGCGCGACCGCACGGAACTTTCCGAGCTGGAGCAGGAACTGGGGACCACCCGCACCGCCACGGACACCCTCCGGGCGCAGGCCCACGAGTTCGCCAACCAACTGCACGTGATTTCCGGCCTGATCCAGATCGGCGAGTATGATTCGGTGGTCCAATTCGTCAACGGTGCCACCGTGGACCGGACCAGGCTCAACGATGAGGTGACGGGCCGGATCAAGGACCCGGCGCTCGCGGCCCTGCTGATCGCCAAGTCGAGCCTTGCCACCGAACGCGGGGCGGCCCTGCAGCTGGATCCCGACTCCATGCTGGACAAGATCGATGACGGGCTGTCCAGGGACCTCACCACCGTGGTGGGGAACCTCGTGGACAACGCGTTCGACGCCGTCACGGGCCTTCCACACGCAGCGGTCAGGGTGTTGGTGGATGGCAGGGCTGGTGAAGACGTGGTGGTGACGGTGCGGGACAACGGTCCCGGCGTTCCCGGCGGGTCCACCGACCGCATTTTCCGCCAGGGCTTCACCACCAAGGAACCGGGTCCCGCCGGCAGCCGCGGCTTCGGCCTGGCGCTGTCCCGGGTGGTTTGCCGCCGGACTGGCGGGAACCTGACCGTGGCCAACGATAATGGGGCTGTCTTTACCGCCGTGCTGAAACGAGGAACTACCCACCAATGATCAAGGTCCTGATCGTCGACGACGACTTCATGGTGGCCAAGGTGCATGCCGGCTTTATCCAGCGCACGCCGGGCTTCACCGTGGTGGGTGCGGCGCATACCGGCGCCCAGGCCCTCGCGGAAACGGGACGGCTCCAGCCCGACCTGGTGCTGCTGGACATCCACCTGCCGGACATCAACGGCCTGGACCTGATGCAGCGGCTGCGCGGCGTGGCCCCCGAACTGGACGTGCTGGTGATCAGCGCCGCACGGGAGGTCGAAACCGTGCGGAAAGCCCTGCGCGGCGGCATCGTCCACTATTTGATCAAGCCGTTTTCGCAAACGGACCTGCAGGAACGGCTGGAACACTACCGCAACGCCTACCAAAGCCTGGATGCGTCCAAGGACGTTGCCGAACAGTCTGACGTCAACCGGGTGTTCGGCCTGGACCGCGCCGAACGTCCTCTCCCCAAGGGCTGCAGCATCGAGACGCTGAGGCTGGTGGAGGCCGCGCTGAACGCGGCCACCGGCGACGTGTCCGCGGCGGAGGTAGCCGAGGAACTTGGGACCTCCCGGGTCAGCGCGCGCCGCTACCTGGAATACCTGCACGACGAGGGGACGCTGGACGTGCGGCTCAAGTACGGCGTGGGCCGTCCCGAGCGGCGGTACGCCCTGAAAGCCTGACCCTTTGCGGGAGGCACCTAGGCCGTCAGCGCAGCAGGGTGTCCACCAGCCGCGCCGCCGTCCGTGCCGTGCGGCCGTCAATGTCGAACGCAGGATTGAGTTCGGCCACGTCCAGGTGCAGCAGCTTGCCGCTTTGCGCCACCTGCCGGCACACCGCCGAAATGACGTGCAGCGGAACGCCGTACGCAGCGGGCGCACTGACCCCGGGCGCCACGGCGGCGGGTAGCACGTCCAGGTCGATGGTCAGGTACAGGACGTCGATGCCTGCCAGGAAGCCGCCCACGAAGTCCCGGACCCGGTCCGCGTCACAGTCCTCGTCGAGCAGGTATTGGACGCCGAGCTTTTGGGCGGTGTCGAAGAGGACCTGCGTATTGTTCGGCTCCGAGATGCCGACGACGGCGTAGCGGAATTCGCGGCCGGCGTCCGCCTCCGCGCGGGCCATCTGAAGGAACGGTGTCCCGGAGCTGGGGATGGGCTCGTCGCGGAGGTCGAAATGGGCGTCAAGGTTCAGGACGCCGAGGCGCTGCCCGCTTTGGACCGCCGTCGAGCCGGCGACCCCGAGGTAGCTGGCGTAGGCCGTTTCGTGGCCGCCGCCCAGCACGACAGTCTGGTGGCCGGCCTCGAGCAGGGCCGCCACTGCGCGGCCAAGCCGGTCCTGGCCCGCTTCCAGGTCTTGCCCGGACACCACCACGTCACCGACGTCGACCACCGCGCGGTCCAGGTGGAATGCCAGCGGGCCAAGGGCTTTCCGCAGGGCAGCCGGGGCCTCGCATGCTCCCGTGCGGCCCTTGTTGCGCCGCACGCCCTCATCGCTGGCGAAGCCCAGCAGGGCGGCAGGCTTCGCCGCCGCTTCTCCATTCCACGACTTACTGCCGGAGTTCACCGCCTGCCACCAGCGGCGGTGGCCGGGACCGTCGCCGTCGAACCTTCCTGTCCACGGCTGCGGCGGGACATCGACGGCGGGGAGCTGGAGAGACATGCTCCAAGCTCACCGCATGCCGGCCGCGAAAACCAGCAAGGCCGCCGTCGTCCTGTCCGGGATCCAAGAACCCGCACGGAAAGCAAGCCTTCGCGGGGAAGGGCGCGCCCGGTGGGGTACAGGGAATAGGGTGAGACCCAGTGGGTCCGTGGCAGCAAGCAATTCCTGCCGGCCGTCAACGCAACAATTCCAGGCTGGAGAGCCCATGTTTGAAGCCCCCGACATCCTTTTTGCCGCGGCCGGCCTGGCCGTCTTCATTGCCGCGGTGCTGCCCAAGCTGCTGCGCAATATGCCCCTGTCCATGCCCATGGTCTTCCTTGGCGCAGGGATGGGTGCCTTCGCGCTGATCCCCTCGCTGCCGGACCCCAACCCCGTGGAGCACAGCGACTTCGTAATGCACCTTGCGGAGGTGTGCGTGATCATCTCGCTGATGGGTGCCGGGCTTGCCCTGGACCGGCCGGTAGGACGTAAGCGCTGGTCCACCACATGGCGGCTCCTGGGGATCGCCATGCCCCTCTGCATCGTTGGACTGACCCTGCTGGGCATGTGGTTCCTTGGCCTCGGTCTCGGCGCGGCGCTGCTGGTGGCTGCCAGCCTCGCCCCCACGGACCCGGTGCTGGCCTCGGAGGTACAGGTGGGCGAGCCCGCAGACCAGGACGAGCACGCTGACAAGGAGGATGAGGTCCGGTTCGGCCTGACCTCGGAGGCCGGGCTCAATGACGGCCTGGCGTTCCCGTTCGTGTACCTGGCAATTGCCATCAGCGTCGCCGGAGCAAACCCCTCTGCCTGGTTCGGTGAATGGTTCGGCCTGGACGTGCTGTGGCGGCTGGCGGTTGGGCTTCTCGTGGGTTTCCTCACCGGCAAGCTGCTCGCGAGGCTGTTCTTTTCGGCCCGCGCCGACAGTCTCCGGCTGTCCAACCACTCCGAAGGCTTTGTGGCACTGGCGGCGACGTTCCTGGCGTACGGGTTGACGGACATGGTGGAGGGCTACGGGTTCATCGCGGTGTTTGTCTGTGCCGTGACCATCCGTGCCGCAGAACGCACCCACGGCTACCACCGGGTGCTGCACTCCTACGTTGAGCAGCTGGAACGGCTTCTGACGGTGGTGATCCTGGTCCTGCTGGGTGGTGCCATTGCCCGCGGGCTGCTCGCCGGGGTCGGCCCTGCGGAAGTGCTGGTGGCTTTGGCTTTCCTGCTGGTGGTCCGGCCGCTTGCGGGCTGGCTGGGCCTGCTGGGCGGCAAGACCGGCCCGCGGGAACGCGTGGCACTGTCCTTCTTCGGCATCCGCGGAATAGGTTCCGTGTACTACCTTGCGTTTGCGCTGGCTGAGGGCCACTTCACGGACCAGGCACACTGGCTCTGGTCCTTCATTGGGTTGGTCATTACGCTGTCCATCGTGATCCACGGTGCCACCACTTCACCGCTGATGAACCGGCTCGACCGGCTGCGGCAGAGGAAGGCGCTGGCAGTGTCCGGCGATGAGGGGCTGGCACCGAACACCCCGGTGTAGTTACCCGTGCAAACGACAAAGGGCTGGCGCGGCGAACGCCGCACCAGCCCTTTCTGCGCAGGGGTTTACTTGATGCCCAATGCAGCCTCGATGGGGCCAATGGCGAAGAAAAGCGCGAACGCCGCGGCCACGGCCCACATGAGGGGGTGGATGTCTTTGGTACGGCCCTGGACGGTCCGGATGATGACGTAGCTGATGAAGCCCGCGCCGAGGCCGTTGGCGATCGAGTAGGTGAACGGCATCAGGGCGAAGGTCATGAACGCCGGGATGGCGATGCCCCAGTCCTGCCAGTCGATCTTGCCCACCTGGGACACCATCATGAAGCCCACCACAACCAGGGCCGGGGCCACAGCCTCGAACGGCACCAGGTTGATCAGCGGGGTGAAGAACATGGCCACCAGGAACAGTAGGCCGGTAACGACCGAAGCGATGCCCGTCCGGGCACCCTCGCCGATGCCGGCGCCGGCTTCGACGTAGATCTGGTTGGAGGATACCGAGGCGCCGCCGCCGATGATGGCGCCGAGTGCGTCCACCTGGAGCACGCGGTCGACGTCGGGGATGTTGCCGTTTTCGTCCACCGTGCCGGCTTCGTTGGCCAGGCCCACCATGGTGCCCATGGCGTCAAAGAAGATGCTGAGGAGGATGACGAAGGCCAGCAGCGTGGCGGCGACGAAACCGAGGTGCTGGAAGGCGCCAAACGGGTTGGCCTTGCCGATCAGCGAGAGGTCGGGGGCGGCCCAGCCGGAGAATGCGGGGGCCACCAGGGACCAGCCCTGCGGGTTGAAGTTCTTGCCGTCGAAGCTGGGGCCGATGTGCAGGGTCGATTCCAGGATGACGGCCAGCACCGTGGAGGTGATGATGCCGATCAGGATGGCGCCCTTGACCTTGCGCACCACCAGGGCGATGGTCAGGATCAGGCCGAAGACGAAAACGGCCGTGGGCCAGCCCAGCAGCTTGCCCTCGAAACCAAGGCCAACGGGCACTGTGGTGCCTGCAACGTCGGGGATGCGGCGCACGAAGCCGGCGTTGACCAGGCCGATCAGGGCGATAAACAGGCCGATGCCCACCACGATGGCGGTCTTGAGCCCGTCCGGCACGGCCTTGAAGACGGCGGTGCGGAAGCCGGTGAGGACCAGGATCAGCATGGTGACACCTGAGAGGACCACCAGGCCCATCATGTCGGGCCACGTCAGGCCAGGGTTGGTGGCCACGGTGACGGCCACGAACGCGTTGACGCCCAGGCCGGTGGCCAGGGCGAAGGGATGACGTCCCCATGCCCCCATGAGGATAGTGAGGATGCCTGCCACCAGTGCGGTCACGGCGGCCACCGCGGTGAAGCCGAGCGTGGTGCCGC
Source organism: Arthrobacter sedimenti (assembly GCF_042652025.1). Lineage (NCBI taxonomy): Bacteria > Bacillati > Actinomycetota > Actinomycetes > Micrococcales > Micrococcaceae > Arthrobacter > Arthrobacter sedimenti. The sequence continues at coordinate 47,962 of NZ_JBHSDQ010000007.1, forward strand.
TGGAGTCCGGACCGGACAGGATCAACGGGTTCAGCACCACGATGTAGCTCATGGCGAAGAACGTGGCGAACCCGCCCCGGATCTCGCGGGAAAGGTTGGAACCGCGCTCGGTAACCCTGAAATACCGGTCCAGGGCAGAGCCTTGCTTAAGCATTAGTCCTCCGGGGGAGTGTGTGGGAATACCTGCATCCTAATGGTGCGGGAGGGGTTGGGCCGCCAAATGCGCCTAGTCTGTAAGGAAGCCAACACAAGGAGCAGCCCAACCATGCGCCAAATTCGCCGCCAGTTGCTGGGCCTTGTGCTCGGGTCCTTTATCCTTGCAGCCACATCGCTGGGCCTGGCAGGCCCAGCCTCCGCCCACGATGCTGCAGAGTCCACCAGCCCCGCCCAGGGGGCTTCGCTCGCCGCGCCGCCGGAGGAGGTCTCCGTGACCTTCAGCAACAAGCCGCTGGGCATCGGATCGTCCTTCTCGGTCAAGGATTCGGGTGGCACGGAATGGGCTGACGGCTCCGTCCAGATCGTTGATAACGTGGCAACCCAGAAGCTTCGGCAGGGCGGTCCGTCGGGCGCGTACACCGTCGCGTGGCGCGTAGTCGGGTCGGATTCCCACCCCATCGAAGGCACCTTCACCTTCACCGTGACCGGCGGCGCACCCGGTGCTGCCCCCTCCGCTGCTGCTCCGTCCAGTGCTGCGTCCTCCGGAACTTCCGCGGCGGGAAGTTCGACGGCGGCGGGTACGGTGCCGAGCATGGGCACGGCACAGCCCGGGGTGACGGAAGAGCCGTCCAGCCCCGCCAGGGCGGGAGAGCCCTTCCAGTGGAGCATTGTGATCTTTGCCGTCGTCGCGGTGGGGCTGCTGGTGGCCCTCGGCATGCTGGCCCGGCGTCGGCTTAACGGCGACGGGGACGCGGGAGAAAAGGGCGGGGAGTAGCTGCCGCCAGCAGGGCCGGAAGGCCGGGACCTGACGGTGGAAAGGGTTTGGGGCGTCAGCAGCCCAGCACCGCAAAGCTCCCCGTTGCCGGGAAGGCACCGCCGGGCTGCTGGGCAGTGCCCTGGTTGACCTTGGCCGAGATTGCCTGGCCCACGGTCTTGGCCTGGCGCAGCACTTCCTTGGGCGAGGGCGTAATCAGTTCGCCCACCCCCACCAGGTAGATGCCGATGGCGCGCATGGCCGCTGCCACGTTGCGGCCAACCGTAATGCCGAAATCATTGAGCATTCGCCGCAGCTGGCTGTGCGCGCACCGGGTCAGCACAATGTGGTCGGCCACCAGGACGCCTGTGGGGGTGTGCACCCGCCACTGCGGGGTCGATTCGTTTTTCGGGCCTTCCACCATGGTCAGCTGGACCGCGCGGGTGGTGTTCCGGACATCTACACGATGGCTTGCCGCGTAATTGCGGAGGTGGCGGAGGATCTCGTTCCGTTCCCGGAGGGTATCGCTGTCTGCCGCATCGCAGCGCTGCAGTGAGGAGGTGTTGGCGGGTTGGTTGGCGCCAAGGATGTCCAGCCCGTCCACCACTATGGAGTCCACGCCGTGCCGGCGCAGTTCGGCGGCCACGGCCAGTCCGGACAGGCCCGTGCCAATGATCACCGTGGTGGTCTGTTCGGTCCCCGCATCCCCAGGCACGCTTGACACTACAGTTTCCCTCCTTCGAAGCTTTCAGCAGGCGCCGGCATCCTCGCCGGCCCGCGTCCCGGTAACCCCAAAGTCCGGACGCAGAGTATGGCCGGAAACGTCCTGGCAGGAAGTGGCGCTTGGCGTCCCGGACCAACAATGTCCTGAAGACTACAGAACAAAAGCGGCCCTGAATAGCCCAATGGAGAAAACAATCCTCCGGGCGTGAAGGCGCTTTCCGGCGGTCGCCCTAAAGCCTGTGGATACGTGGACTCGCGTACCCCTGAATGGGCTGGCTGAGCCTGTGGATAACTGGGCTCTCGTGCCCCTGAGCAGGCTTGCTAAGCCTGTGGGGACGGAGAATAGTGGGAAACGGAAGACGGTCATTTCCTGCCGGTGCAGCCCGGAATCGGGATGTGCGGGGGAGGGTCGGTTTTCTGGCAGAATAGCCGCAACATCAGGCGTATCGCGAGGAGGCGGCCCCCATGGGCTCACGAGAGTTGCATCCGGACCCGGCCCGGGATGGTGGTGGTGCGTCTGACGCTCCCCATGGCATCGTGGTGGGCGTTGACGGCTCGGACCATGGCCAGTGCGCCTTGGTGTGGGCTGCACGCGAAGCCCAGCGCCGCCGTCGCCCTCTCCATATAGTCACCGCCTACTCTGTGCCGATTTTCGCCGCGTCAGGGCTGGACGGCGGCTACGCCACGGTGGACGACTCCGTTATCCGCGAAGGTGCCGAGGCCATCCTCAAACAGGCGCTCGAGAAGATCTCGCCGTACGACGTGGACGTGACATCCTCCGTGGAGAACGGTGACGCGGCAGGAGTTCTGCTGGAGATCTCCGAAAGCGCGGAACTGCTGGTGGTGGGAACCCGCGGCCGCGGCGGTTTCGTGGGCCGGCTGCTGGGCTCGGTCAGCAGTGCACTTCCCGCCCATGCCAAATGCCCCACAGTGACGGTGCCGTTGTTCTGCTCAAACCGGCTGGGCGAGACCACCGAGGACCGCCGGGTCAAGGCCGAGCAGGCCAAGTCCGGGCACCGGCAAGTGGAAAACGTGGTGGTGGTCGGGGTGGATGGCTCCGATCAGGCGCGCGTCGCCGTCCTCGAAGCAGCCGACCAAGCCGAACGCCTTGGCGCCTCCCTGCGCGTGGTGTGCGCCGTACCCCAGTACAGCGGTTCCCTGGCCTGGGTTCCGGCGCCGATGGACCGCAAAGCCCTGTTCGATGACATCCGGGTCACCCTGGAGGCCGGCATGGCCTGGCTCCGCAGCCACTACCCCCACCTTGAGGCCGAGTACGAGCTGAAGGACGGTTCACCGGTTGACGTGCTCGTTGAAGAAAGCCGGCACGTGGAGCTGGTGGTAGTAGGCACCCGCGGCCGGGGCGGCTTCACCGGCATGCTCCTGGGTTCAACATCCGACGGCGTGCTCCACCACGCCAAGGGACCGGTCATGGTGGTCCCGGACCGGGAGGACCCGCGCATGGCTGACCGTGCGCGGTTCGGCCCAATACTGGGCGACGCCGCCTAAAGCGCAGGACTGCCAGGCAACACGGCTATTCAGGCATACGGCACCTGGGACATGGCGCAGCAAACCCCGCCGATGGTGGGCACCAGCCCGGACGACGAGCTGGTGCTGGAGTTGCGTGGCCTCGACGCCGGGATGCTGGCGCTGGTGGGCGGCAAGGCAGCCAACCTCGGTGAGCTGTTGTCCCGCGGGTTGCCGGTTCCTGACGGCTTCTGCCTCACTACCGCTGCGTACCGCCAGGCAATCGGAGCCCCGGACAGCCTGCTCCCCGCGCTGGCAGTGGCCTACGCGGCCCTGCACACTGCAGCCGGCGCCGGAGGGGAACCACCTGACATAACCGGGCTGGCCGGAAAGGCACGTGCGGCAATCCAGGCAGCGCCGATTCCCGCTGCCGTCGCCGAGGCCGTAGGGCACGCCTACCGGGCCCTCGGTCCGGATGTTCCGGTGGCGGTCAGGTCTTCGGCCACCGCCGAGGACCTGCCGTTCGCCAGTTTCGCGGGGCAGCAGGACACATACCTCAACGTGGTGGGAGTTCCTGCGGTGCTGGAGGCCGTACGTCGTTGCTGGGCGTCGCTGTGGACTGACCGGGCAACGGCATACCGGGCAACCCTGGGGATCCACCCTGCCGGGGTGGCGCTCGCGGTGGTGGTCCAGCGGATGGTGGACGCGGAGACGGCGGGCGTCATGTTCACGGCGAATCCGCTCACCGGCAGCCGCCGCCAGGTAGTGGTGGACGCCAGTCCGGGCCTGGGCGAGTCGGTTGTCTCCGGCGCGGTCAATCCGGACCACTTCGTAGTGGATGCGCTGACCGGCAGGGTGCTGGAACTGGAACTGGGCGCCATGGGCATCGAGGTGCGGCCGCTCCCCGGCGGCGGGACACATATCCGGGAGTTGCCGGACGGCCGCGGTGGGGCCTGCCTGGCAGACAGCCAATTGCGGATGTTGGCCACGCTGGGCTTGAAGGCCCAGGAGCATTTCGGTTCCCCGCAGGACACCGAGTGGGCCATCGACCGGGCCGGTGCCCTCTGGCTCACGCAGTCCAGGCCGATCACCACGCTGTACCCGGTTCCGAGGAGCAACGGCGCCGCAGGCAGGGCCGCGCGGGGAAAACCCGTCACCGGCACCAGGGCGTACCTCTGCTTCAGCCTGGCCCAGGGGCTCACCCGGCCGCTCACCCCCGTGGGCCTCGCGGCCGTCCGCCTCATTGCCTCCTCCGTTGCCACGGCTGCCGGTTTCCCTGTTCCTGATCCCCGGCGCGGACCGTCGCCCTATGCCGAGGCCGGGCAGCGGATCTACGTTGATTTCACCACCCCGATCCGCAGCGCGGTGGGCCGACGCATCGTTCCCCGGGTTTTCGACATCATGGAGGCGCGGACCGCAACGGTCATGCGCCGGCTGATGGAGGACCCCGCCTTCTCGGTGACTAAGAGGACGCCGTTCGGGCTGCTGCGCCACGTGGCACCGGTAGCGATCCGTGCCAAGGTTCCCGCCACCCTCGTCCATGCCCTGTTCCGGCCCCGCGCGGCCCTGCGCCGGCTGGACCAGTTCACCCAAGACTATGAAGCCTCGCTGGCTCCCGATGCAGGCGCTGATACCTTGGTGCGGCTCGACCACGCTGAATCGCTCTTGGGGTCACGCCTGTTCTTGATCGTGCCGGCCATCCTGCCCCTTCCCGCCCTGGGCTTCGCCATGTTGGGCCTCGCCGGGAAGCTGCTTGGCGGAGATGCATGGGATGAACTGCAGCCTGTGATCCGCGGCCTGCCCCACAATGTCACCACGGAAATGGACCTGGAATTGTGGCGCCTCGCAACAGCCATCCAGGAAGACCCGGACTCGCGCGCCGCGCTCCTGACGAAGAACCCCTCCATCCTCGCGGACGCATACCGGGCCGGGGAGCTGCCCGCCCGCCTGGACGCCGGCCTGGCAAGGTTCCTGGACAGGTACGGCCAGCGGGCAGTGGGTGAAATCGACGTAGGACTGCCGCGATGGTCGGAGGAACCGGCACACATCCTGGGAATCCTCGCCAACTACCTCCGCCTGGATAACCCGGCGCTGGCCCCTGACGCCCAGTTCAGCAAGGCAGCCGAGGATGCCGACGAACAGGTGGAACGGCTGGTTGCCCGCGCAGCGGCCCGGGGCAGGATCCGGGGACGACTCGTGCGCGCGGCGCTGCGCAGGGCACGGTTGTTTGCCGGCCTGCGGGAGCTGCCAAAGTACCTTTTGGTGCTTGGACTCGGGGAAGTCCGCCGGCAGCTGCTCCTGGTTGGCAGGGAACTGGAGCAGGCGGGCACCATCGCGTGCCGGGACGACGTGTTCTTTTTGGACTTCGCCGAGGTCCGTCGCGCATTGGCGGGCAACACCCCTGGCACGGAAGGGCCTGCCCTGGACCTGCGGCAGCTTGTGGCGGAGCGGAAGCAGGAGTACGCCCGGGAGCTTAGGCGTCGGCACATCCCCAGGGTGCTGCTCTCGGACGGCACCGAACCCGAAGCGGTGCGGGCCGCCGTCGGAAGTTCCGGGGACGGAACCCTGGCCGGCAGCCCGGCCTCGGCGGGAACGGTGACTGCCCCGGCACGGGTCATCCTGGATCCGGTCGGCGCCCGCCTTGAGCCGGGCGAGATCCTGGTGGCGCCGTCCACGGACCCTGGTTGGACTCCGCTGTTCCTCACGGCGGGAGGGCTGGTGATGGAGATGGGCGGAGCGAACTCGCACGGCGCCGTGGTGGCCAGGGAGTACGGCATCCCGGCGGTGGTGGGAGTGGCGAACGCAACGGGCCGCATCAGCACCGGCCAGAAAATAACGGTCGACGGCGGTGCGGGAACCGTGGTGCCGGAACCGCCAGGAACGCCCCGGGACGGAGGGCTGCGGAGGGGCGCGGAGCCGCCGGCACGGGCGTAGTCTTTAGGTATGGGCTCCAACAGGCTGGGTTCCAGCGGACGCTTTCAAGTGAACACCACAGCACCGGGCCGTCGGGTGTGGCTGCGGTGGCTGCCTGCCGTGGCGGCCCCGGTAGTTATTGCCGCAGGCGCCCTCGCGGGGTCCCTCCCGGCAGGGGCCAGCGACCCCTTGCCGGCCAGGACGTTCGCCCAAGTCCTGGAGCTGGCAGCCAGCCATCAGGTGCAGGCCTTTGCGGGGACCGTGGAGCAGTCGGCCGATCTGGGGCTGCCGGAGCTGCCGGCCACCGGCAAGCCGTCCGCGCCTGCATCCCCGGGCAGCGCAGCTTCCGTGATTGAGCTGCTGTCCGGCAAGCACACCGCCCGTGTCTTCATGGACGGCAAGGACAATGCCCGGGTTCAGGTGATGGACCAACTGGCCGAGCGGGATGTTGTCCGCCACGGCAGCGATGTGTGGTTCTATTCGTCGAAGGACAACTCGGCGGCGCACGTTGCGCTGCCCGCACATGACCCGGCGTCGCCAAAGGACCGCCAGGGGGCAGGCGGCATGCCTACACCGGCCGAGGTGGCCCAGCAGTTCCTGTCCAAGGTTGACCCCAGCACAGCCGTATCCGTGGGACCGGACGTTTCCGTTGCCGGCCGGGCAGCCTACAACCTGCTGATTGAGCCACGCACAGACGCAACCCTGGTGGGCAAGGTGGCCATCGCCGTCGACGGCCAAAACGGCATGCCCCTGTCCGTCCAGGTAACCGCACGCGGAGCGGACAAGCCTGCTTTCAGCTCCGGCTTCACCAGCCTCTCCCTGGCCGTCCCCGACCAGTCCGTCTTCGCCTTCACCCCGCCCCCGGGCAGCACCGTCAAGGAACTCCCGGTTCCGGACAAGTCCCGTGAGCACGCTGACGGTGCCCATCAGGACGGCATGCACAAGGGCGCCAAGGGACAGGTGTCCGTAACCGGTACCGGCTGGGAAACCGTGGTGGGCACCGCAAAGGGTAATGCCTCTGCAGCCGGATCCGTCCTGCAGGATCCGCTGCTGTCCCAGGCTGCCGTCGCCGTACCCGGCGGCCGGCTCCTCTCCACCGCACTCATCAACGTCCTGGTCACCGACGACGGACGCGTCTTCGCGGGAATGGTGCCGCCGGAACAGCTGCAGTCAGCAGCAGCGGCCCAGTAAGTGGTGGCCGGACGGGGAACGGTGGCCATGCGGGGGCTGCTCCGGTGAGCGGCGCCCTGGCGATTGAAACCCGTGGCCTGAGCAAGCACTTTGGCCAGCAGACCGCCGTCGACCGCGTGGACCTCGCCGTTCCGCACGGGACGGTCTTCGGCTTCCTGGGGCCCAACGGGTCCGGCAAGACCACCACCATCCGCATGCTGCTGGGCCTGGCCGCTGCGTCCGCCGGAACGGTAAGCCTGCTGGGCCGCGAGATGCCGGACAAACTCCACGAGGTCCTCCCGCGGGTGGGCGCGTTGGTTGAGGGGCCGGCCTTCTACCCCTTCCTCTCCGGCGCCGCCAACCTGCACCGGCTGGATTCGGCCAGCCCGCACACCGTGCCGGCAACGCGGAAGGCGCGGGTGCAGCAGGCGCTGGAGCGTGTGGGCTTGGAACACGCCGCAGGCAAACGGGTGCACGCGTACTCGCTGGGAATGAAGCAGCGGCTGGGCATCGCCAACGCCCTGCTCTCGCCGCGGGACCTGCTGGTGCTGGACGAGCCCACCAACGGGCTGGATCCGCAGGGCACCCGGGAAGTCCGCAACCTGGTGCGGTCCCTGGCGCATGAGGGCGCCACCGTTTTTGTGTCCAGCCACCTGCTGGCCGAGGTGGACCAGATGTGCACCCATGCCGCCGTCATGAGCGCCGGCAGGCTTGTGGCGCAGGGGCCGCTGGCTGAGCTGCGGCAGGCAGGGTCCACCCGCCTCCGGCTGGTCACGCCCGACGGCGGGACGGCCCGGGAGGTCCTGGCCCGGCTGGGGCTGGCACCTGACCCCGGACAGGCTGGACCGCGTGCACAAGCCGATGGGGAGACCGTTGTGGCGGTGCTCCAGACCGGCGCCCAACAGCCGGAGGTGCTCCCGGAGGACGTCGTGGCGCACCTGGTGCACGCCGGCGTTCGGGTCCGGGGGTTCGCCGTCGAGCGTGAAAGCCTTGAAGACCGCTTTGTTGCCCTCACCGGGGAAGGATTCGACGTTGCCCAGTAGCGTGCCCGCCGACATGCCCGAAGCCGCCGGAACGGCCCGGCCGGCAGCAGCCCCGCGAAGCTCCGGATTCTCCCTGCTTGGGTCAGAACTCAAGGTTTTGTTTGCGCGCCGCCGGACCTGGGCGTTGCTCCTGGCTCTGGCTGCCATCCCGGTCCTCATCGCCATCGCCGTGAAAGTCTCTTCCGCCGTCCCGCCCGGCAGGGGTCCCGCATTCCTTGACCGGATCACCCAGAACGGCCTGTTCGTTGCCTTCACCGCCATTCTGGTCTCCGTACCGCTGTTCATGCCGCTTGCGGTGGGGGTGGTGGCCGGGGACACGATCGCAGGCGAGGCGAACCTGGGAACCCTCAGGTACCTGCTGGTGGCACCGGCCGGACGGGTACGGCTCCTGCTGGTCAAGTACGCAGGCGCGCTGGCCTTCTGCATCGCGGCACCCTTGACCGTGGGCGTCGCCGGGGCGGCCATCGGAGCCGCGCTTTTCCCGGTAGGCCCGGTGACGCTGCTCTCCGGCGGCGTGGTCCAGCCGGGCGAAGCGGCTTTGCGCATCGTGCTGATCGCCGCCTACCTGGCGGTATCCCTGGCGGGCCTGTCCGCGATCGGGCTGTTCCTGTCCACCCTCACCGTGGTTCCGGTCGGGGCCATGGCTGCCACCGTGGTGGTCTCGGTGGTGTCGCAGGTCGCGGACCAGCTGCCGCAGCTGGAGTGGCTGCACCCGTGGCTATTCAGCCACTACTGGCTCGGTTTTGGCGACATGCTGCGCCAGCCGCTGGTATGGGATTCCTTCGGCAGCAACGCCCTGCTCCAGGCCGGCTACGTGGCAGTGTTCGGAGCACTCGCCTACGGCCGGTTCGTCACCAAGGACATTCTGAGCTGACGACGCCGGCGGCAAACTTCACTGCCGCAGGGTCCGGCGATGAGGGTCAGTAGCGGGCCGCGTACGGGTAAAGCTCCATGCCCACCATCGAGCTGATGCTGGAAACGGTGATGCCTTCCTGCGGGTTGAGGGCCTGCACCACCTGGCCGTTCCCCAGGTAAATGGCTACATGGTAGAAGTTCGGTGCCGAGCCCCAGACCAGCAGGTCGCCGCGGCGGGCCTGCGAAATCGGAACGTGGACCGGGGCTGCCGCGTACTGCTGGGAGGCTGTGCGCGGGAGGTACTGGCCAGCCGCGGCGAAGGCGTTCTGCACCAGCCCGGAACAGTCGAAACCGTAGACCCCGGTCCCGCCCCACTGGTAGTAGTACGGTGCCCCCACCTTCCCCAGGGCTACGGAGATCGCTGCCTCATAGGTGCCTGAACCCGTTGAAGGGGCGGGCGCAGGAGCCGGTGCAGGCGCGGGCGCGGGAGCCGGGGCAACGGGAGCAGGGGCAGGAGCCGGCGCGGCGGGAACCGGCGCAGCAGGAGCAGGTGCCGGAGCAACGGGCGCGGGCGCGGGTGCAACAGGTGCCGGTGCGGCCGGCGCTGCGGGGGCTGCTGCTGGAGCAGGTGCCGCAGGGGCCGTGTCCGGGCTTGGGTCGTTCTGGCCGGCAGCAGCCTGGTTTTGCCCGCCCTGGTTCTGCCCGCCTTGGTTCTGCGCTGCCTGGTTTTGGGCTGCCTTATCCTGGGCGGCCTTGTCCGCTGCAGCCTTGTCTGCGGCGGCGGACAGTGCGGCGAGGCGGGCCTCCTCGCGCTGCCGGTCCAAGGCATCTACGCGGGCTGATTCGAGCGCCACCGTGGTGTTGCGGAGCTGTGCGAGTTGGTCCACCAGGACGGTCCGCTGGGCCTTGGCGTCAGCCACAGCCTTGGCCTGTGCGGCGTTGGCCTGTTCCGCCTGGGACTTCCGCTGTTCCGCCGTCTTGGCTGCATCGTCGGCGGCCTTGGAGGCGTCATCCGCAGCTGCGGTCAGGGAACGGTAGGCGGTGGCTGCGGCGTCGGCAGCTTCGAAAGCCCGGCTGCGGCTGGCGGAGAGGGCCTCGAGCGTGGCGGCCTGCTGCAGGCTTTCACCGCCGCTGGCGAAGGTGCCGAGGGTGGGGTTCAGGCCGCCGTTCCGGTACAGGTCACCGGCGAGCTGCCCCACCTGCTTGCGGGTTTTGTCCTGCTGTTCCCGGGCGGAGTCGGCCTTGGCTGCGGCGACTGATGCCGCCTCGGTCCGCTGCTGCAGTTCCACCAGTGCCTCGCTGTAGGCGTTGTTGGCCTGCATGGCCACCGCGAACGCGGCCTGCTGGGCTGTGGACGCGTCGGCCAGGATGCGTTCGATGTCCGTGACCTTGTCCGCCGTTGCGGACTCGCTGGCCTTGGCTGCGGCAATGTCCTCGGGCGACGGGATCTCGGGCGTCGCCGGAACGGTCAGGGGCAGGGACGGTGCCGGGACTGCGGCCGCCGGCGTTGCGACGGAAGCAAAAAGGACGACGGCGGCGCAAAGCACGGCCGTCCTGCGGCCGGATCCGGATAAAGCCATCTGCAGAGACCTCGCAACAGTAAGGCTGGGAGTGAGGTTCTGGATGCGGCACAACCGTGCCCCTCAGCTGCTCGCCAGCAGTCCGAGGCTACGTGACCATCTGCACATTGGCAACACTAGTCACATCAATAACATAAACCACAACAGTGTCATTAGCGGCGGAATCCGCGGGGGTGTGTCGGCTCAGGCGTGTTGGTGTTCCTCATGTGCGGAGTGGCTGGCGGGTTCCAGCTGGAAGGTGCAGTGGTCCGTGTCGAAGTGGGATCCCAGGCACGTGATGAGCTTGTCCAGCAGCTGGTCGGCGCCCCGGGCGTTGAGCACGCCGTCCTCCACCACCACGTGGGCCGAGAACACCGGAACGCCTGATGTGATGGTCCAGATGTGAATGTCATGGACGTCGGTCACACCCGCCACCGAAAGGATGTGCTCGCGGATCATCTGCACCTCCACTCCCTTCGGGCTGGCTTCCAGCAGGACGTCCACCACATCGCGCAACAGGCTCCAGGCCCGCGGGAGGATCATCAGTGCGATCAGGACGGAAGCAATGGTGTCCGCTGCCTGGAAGCCGGTCAGCATGATCACCACGGCGGCGATGATGACGGCCACCGAGCCCAGGAGGTCGCCGAGCACTTCCAGGTAGGCGCCGCGGATGTTCAGGCTTTCCTCCTGCGCCGTACGCAGAACCAGCAGCGATACCAGGTTGGCCACGGCGCCGAGGATGGCGGCAGACAGCATGATGCCCGTCTGCACTTCCGGGGGTGCGCCGAACCGTCTGATGGCTTCAGTGAAAATGACCACCGAAATCACAATCAGGATCAGCGCGTTGGCCAGGGCCGCGAGGACCTCTGCCCGCTGGAAGCCATAGGTCCGCTGATCGCTCGCGGGGCGGCCCGCGATCCATGCAGCCAGCAGGGCGATGGTGACGCCGGCCGCGTCGGAGAGCATATGCCCCGCGTCCGCCAGCAGGGAGAGTGACCCGGAAAGCACGGACCCCACGATCTGGATGACCACCACGCCAAGGGTGATCCCCAGGACGGCCACAAGGCGTTTCCGGTGCCGGCCGGTGGCGGTCATCCCGTGGCTGTGGCTGTGGTCGTGTCCCATGTTTACAAGGCTAGCCCCAGCCCAGTTCATGCAGCCGGTCATCGGAAATGCCGAAGTGGTGCGCGATTTCGTGGACCACGGTCACGGCCACTTCGTGGATCACGTCGTCCCGCGAGGCACTGATTTCCAGGATCGGTTCGCGGAAGATTGTTATCCGGTCCGGGAGGGAGCCGGCTTCCCACCACGAATCGCGCTCCGTCAGCGGAACCCCTTCGTACAGCCCCAGCAGCACCGTGTCCGGATCCTCCCCAGGCCCCGGCACGTAATCGTCGTCGATGAAGACCGCAACGTTGTCCATGGCGCGGGCCAGCCGCTCCGGAATGCTGTCCAGGGCGTCCTGGACAGCGGCCTCAAACTCGTCGGGGGACATGCTGAAGCCGGAAGGCTCGTGCGGGCCGTCGGGGACGATCGGCAGGCCCGGCGGCAGATTGGTTGGCATGCCCAGACCCTACCGCTGGAAGCGTTGTTGCCGGAGGCGGTCCGCCCGGGACCTGCGGCGGGTCAGCCCCACTCCCACCAGGCACACCAGCCCGCCCACCAGTCCCCAGGCAGTGGGGATTTCGCCCAGCAGCAGCCAGGAGATCAGGACGGTGGTGCCGGGGACCAGGTAGGTGGTGGCCGCCAGCTTCCCGGCATCCACGAGTGACAACGCGTAGGCCCAGGTGGTGAAGGCGATGGCGGTCGGGAAAACGCCAAGGTACACGAGCCCCAGCGTGGCCTGCGGCGGGGCTGCCTGCACTTCGGCCGCCAGCTGCCCTGCGAAGGGCAGGCAGCACAGCGCTCCCACCACGATGCCGAACCACGTGGCCTGGGCCGCCGGGAATTTCCGCACAACCGGTTTCTGGATGATGACGCTGACCGCGGCGAGGACCGCTGCAAGGAGGCAAAGCGCCACACCCGCCAGGTCCGCCGTCGAACCTTCCCCTGGTGTTCGCGGCTGCCCTGAACCGAGGGCGATCAACGCGACCCCGGCAAACGCCACCGTGCTACCGATGAGGAGCCAGCGCGGAAACCCTTCCTTGAGGAAGATGCCCGCCATGATGGCCACCAAAATGGGGTTGACGTTGATCAGCAGGGCACTGGTGCCGGCATCCAGGATGTGCTCCGCGGCGTTCAACGCCACGTTGTACCCGCCGAACCACATCACGCCGTAGGCGAGGATGGGCAGCCACTCGCGGCCCATGGGCAACAGCCGGCTCTTGAGAAGTTGCGGCACCACCAGGAAGGCCAGGACGACGGCGGCAATCGCCAGCCTCCCCAGAGTCAGGGAGCCGGGGGAGAAGTGCGGGCCAATGGCCCGGATGCCCACGAACGCCGAGGCCCACAGCACCACGGTGACCACCATGGCCGCCACGCCCAGGGCCTTGACGGGAGCAGCCGCTGGAGCTTGGGGAGGAAGTGGTTGGCGGGCGGGGCTGGTGGAAGGCATGAGATAAATCTACGGCGGATGCGGGCACCGGACTGGCGGGAATCGGCCACGTCGGTGCCCGGCTGGCGCTGCGGCGGCGGGCAGGCCCCCTGCTTCATGCCCGGCCTGCTTTTCTGCCCGACGCTGCCTTTTGCCGTCCCTACTTCCCACCAGCCCAGGCGAGCAGCTTCTCCACAGGCCAGGTGGTGATGATCCGTTCAGCCGGGACGTCGTTGCGGGCGGCCCGCTCCGCGCCGTACTGCAGGAAGTCCAGCTGCCCCGGTGCGTGGGCATCACTGTCGATGGAGAACAGGCAGCCCGTCTCCAGCGCCAGCTGGATCAGTGCGTCGGGCGGGTCCTGCCGCTCGGGCCGGGAATTGATTTCCACGGCGACGTTGTGCTCCGCGCAAGCTGCGAAGACCTCCTTGGCGTCGAATTCCGACGGCGGCCGGGTCCCGCGGGAGCCCTCCACCAGGCGGCCTGTGCAGTGGCCCAGGACGTTGGTCTGCGGATCCTGGATGCCGCCGAGCATCCGGTTGGTCATGGTTTTCCGGTCAGCGCGCAGCTTTGAGTGGACGCTGGCCACCACGATATCCAGCCGGTCCAGCAGTTCCGGCTCCTGGTCCAGCCCACCGGACTCCAGGATGTCCACTTCGATCCCGGTCAGAAGCCGGGTGGCCCCGCCGTTGCTGTTGATGCCGGCCACCACATCCAGTTGCTTCAGCAGGCGCTCGGCGGACAGCCCGTTGGCAATCGTGAGGTTGGGGGAGTGGTCGGTCAGGGCCACGTACTCCCTGCCCAGCACCTCTGCAGCAGCCACCATCAGCTCAATGGGGGAGCCGCCGTCGGACCATTCGCTATGGCTGTGCAGGTCTCCCCGAAGTGCCGCCCGGAGGTCCTCCCCGCCGGATGCCAGTGGCTGGGCCCCCTTCTCCCTGAGGTCAGCGAGGTAATCGGGGACAAACCCGTCCACGGCCTGCCGGATCACCGCATAGGTCCGGTCACCGATCCCCTTCATGGACTTGAGCCGGCCGGTGCGGGCACGCAGTGCCACTTCATCAGGCCCAAGGGGCTCGATTGCGGCCGCCGCCTTGCGGAAGGCCTGGACCTTGAAAGTGGCGGCGCGTCCGCGCTCCAGCCAGAAAGCAATCTCGTTGAGGGCTGCGACGGCATCCATCCGTCCATCTTTACCCGGATTTACCGCGCACAGCGGCGGAACGGCGGGGGTTTCCGGCAATTTTGGAATATTCCCGGTTACCCCCTATAGTTGTGGAGTCCCGTTCGGAGAAACGCAGAGGACAAAGACGGAAAGCCCCGCTTGACGCCTTTTATTTTGTTCCGGACAGGTTCTGGCCCCCATCGTCTAGCGGCCTAGGACACCGCCCTTTCACGGCGGCGGCACGGGTTCGAATCCCGTTGGGGGTACGCAAGGAACTGGTCAAGCAGGCTAAAAAAGTCTGGTAGGCTGGAAGCCTTGAAAAATGCGGTAGAGATACTGCAAAGCAAGAAACGCAAGGCCCTGTAGCGCAGTTGGTTAGCGCGCCGCCCTGTCACGGCGGAGGTCGCGGGTTCAAGTCCCGTCAGGGTCGCTCTGATTGTTGGAAGAAATTCCGGCTGTCATGGTGACTAGTCACCTAGGCTCTGTAGCTCAGTTGGTAGAGCGTTCGACTGAAAATCGAAAGGTCACCGGATCGACGCCGGTCGGAGCCACCACTGGGAAGCATCAGTTCTTCGGAACTGGTGCTTTTCTGCTTTAACCCCTGATCACTCTTCCAGCGCAGTGTCACAGGCTGGGGATAGGGTGGAAGCAACAGAAGGGGGAGTGCCTGATGGAACACCAGAACCCACAACCCGTGGTGCCAAGCCGTCCCGCCGCAAGCCCGGCCCCGGGCCCCGGACGGACCGTTATTTCCGAGACTGCTGTGGCAAAGGTCGCCGGAATTGCCGCGCGGGCAGTTCCCGGCGTTTACTCCCTGGGTTCGGGTCCCTCCCGTGCCCTGGGCGCCATCCGCGACGCCGTCGGAAGCTCCGACCACGCCGCCGGGGTCCACGCTGAAGTGGGCGAAACCCAGGTAGCCGTGGACATCACCCTGGTGGCAAGCTACGGAACACCCCTGCACTCACTGGCCAATGACGTCCGCGCCGCTGTCTACCGCGCCGTCGAGGAACTGGTGGGCCTGCAGGTCATCGAGGTGAACGTGGAGATAACGGACGTCTACGTACCCCCGCCCGTCAAAACCACCCCGCCCGCCACCACCGAGCGGGAGGCACTGCTGTGAGCCTCACGGTGGCAGGCGCGGCGATGGGCGCCTTCGTTGCGTTCATGTCCCTGCAGTTTGGCCTGTGGGGCTTCCTTGTTTCACTGCTGTTCATGGCCATCGGAGCGCTCCTGGGCCGTGCCGCGGAAGGAAAGCTGGACCTGCGCGGCGTGTTCGACGCCATCACCGGCCGGCGTTCGTCGTCATGAGCTCGCCCGCGCCCGTTGTGCGTGGGCAGGCGCTCAGCGGCCATAACCGGATCAGCACCCAGGCATTGACCAGCCTTGCCAGGGTGGCGGCGGCGCAGGCCCTGGGCGTCGACGCGCAGGATGTCCGCGCGGATTGGACGGACGACGACGGCCTGCTGGCTTTATCCCTCGTTGCCCCCATCAGCATCCCGCCCTTGCAGTCCGTGGTTCTGGACCCCGCACGGGTGCAGGCGGCCGGCGGTTCCATCTGGGACCGCACTGTCAGGGCCAAGGCAAGCATCCTGGCAACAGTTTCCGAACTGAGTGGTTCCCGGTTGAGCCGCGTGGATATCCGCATCAGCGGGGCGAGGATCAGTACAGCAAGGATCAGCACAGCCGGGATCAGCACAGCAAGGATCAGAACAGAAGGGCGGGTGCGGTGAGCAGCAGCGTGGAAGACCGCGGAGTCACTGGTGGAACCCGCGGGAAGAACGAACCCTGGATGCGTCGGGTCCTTTACCGTGAGACCCACTCGTCCCGTGCAGCGGTGTCCGTTGCCGCCGCCATCCTGGTCCTGGTCCTGGCCGCATACGGGGTCCTGGAATCCGGGGTCCACGCCGTGGGCCAGCCGGCCTGGCTGATCGAGCCGCAGGTGGCGGCGCAGCGCATCGTGGACCTTCCGGCCGGAATCTCCCCGCTGCTGCTGGCAGCGATCGGCGCCGTTCTTGCCATGCTGGGACTGATTTTCTTCCTTAACGGTGTCCTTCCCGGAAAGCGCGCCCGCCATCTGCTGGCCGGTGCGCCCGGCGAGGGGTTCCCCGCGGTGGTGGTGGATGACGAGGTCATCGCATCCTCGCTCGCCCGCCGCGCACGGTTGGCCGCCAACGTCACACCTGAACAGGTCATGGTCGTTGTTTCCCAACGGCAGGTGCTGGTCAACGTGCGTCCCACGTCCGGAATCCCCGTGGATCAGGACAGGGTGCTGGACGCGGTCCGCGACGAGCTGGATCAGATGCTGCTGGAACCTGCGCCCGTTCCCCGTGTCAACGTCACGGCTTCCGGGGTGATCGGGGCATGAACAGCACACCGGCGCTGCTCAACCGCATCCTGCTCACTGTGCTGGGCCTGATCCTGCTTGGGGCAGGGATCCTGCTGGTGCTGCTGGCGGCCCTTCCTCCCGTCGCTTCCTGGTGGCATGCCTGGTCCGGCGGAGTATGGGGCGGGATCACCCGGCTTTTCGACTCGACCCGGTTCCCGGGCCGGCCGGAAAGCTGGTTGTGGATTGTCGTTGCACTGGCGTTGGTGGCGCTAATGGGGCTCATGGTGGCCTGGATCGCCCAGCAGGGGAAGGGCCGGTCAAACCTCCTCGCGGCCGAATACGATCCCGGCGACACCCCCGGCGACGTCCGTATCGGCGCCGGGGTAGCGGAACAGGCCCTGAAGCAGGCCTTGGAGGGAAGGCCGGACTTGGCTGGGGCCACCGTCACTACCTATGACGTAAAAGGTTCGCCCGCGTTGAAGGTCCGTCTCCTGCCGCGCCAGGGTGTGGCCCCGCATCTGCTCGCAGCCGAGGTGTCAGGACTCCTGCACGCACTGGAGTCCGCTGTGGGCAAGGAGGTGCCGGTCCTCATCCACATAGGGGCCGGGGCACGGACCCGCTTCAGCCGGGCTGAACGCGTCCGCTAGCGTACCGCTGGTTCCGCCGGCGCTGCGGCCGGTACTGTCCGCCTTTCCCGGCTACCGCCCGCGTTGAGCGTTCCGTGGGCTTTAGGGATGCCGTGGGCTTTAGGAATGCCGGACGCTTTGGAGATAAACAGTGCAGTCCACCGGGACCTCCTGCATGCTGGCCCATTCTTCGGCGGGTTCGGGACCGCTGGACAGGACCACGGCATAACCTTCGGGCACGGGGGCCGAGGAGAAGCCCATGTTGGACAGGACCACTGTTTCCCCATTGCGGAACGCCAGCAGACCGCTGTCCGGCGCGTGTTCGTCAGTCCACTCCACGGTGCCGCTGCCCAGGCGCTGGGCCGCCCTGAACGCCAATGCGGCGCGGTAGAGTTCCAGCGTCGAGCCTTCCTCGCCGTCCTGCTGGTCGACGGCCAGGGGGCCGAAGCTTTTCGGCTGCGGGAGCCACGGCCCGGGTGCTCCTGTGGATACCCCTCCAGAAAAACCAAAGCCAGGTTCTTCTCCTGCCCACGGCAGTGGGACCCGGCATCCGTCCCGCCCGATCTCGGCACCGTGGGTCCGGAAAAATGTCGGGTCCTGTCTGGCCTCCGCAGGGAGGGTTGTGTGCTCCGGAAGTCCCAATTCCTCACCTTGGTAAAGGTAGGCCGAACCCGGCAACGCCAGTGCAACCAGCGTGGCAGCGCGGGCGCGGGCCAGGCCCAGGGCTGCGTCCGGCTGTTCGTCATCAGGGCCAATGCCCTTCGGGAAAGTGGTGGGGTCTGTCAGCCCGAACCGGGTGGCGTGACGCACGGTGTCGTGGTTGCTGAGTACCCACGTACAGGGAGCACCAACTAATGCTGCCGCTGCCAGCGACGCGTCGATGGCGTCGGCCATGCGTTCGGCATCCCAGCCGGCCAGCAGGAAATCGAAGTTGAAGGCCTGCTGCATCTCATCGGGCCGGACGTAGCGTGCAAGGCGCTCAGCCGGTTCCACCCAGGCCTCGGCAACCATCATCCGGTCTCCGCCGTATTCGGCCAGGACCTGGTTCCAGTCGCGGTAGATTGCGTGTACCCCGTCCTGGTCAAAGAACGGCGACGGCGGATACATCGGGGAGACTGCCCTGTGTGGTTCCTCGGCGTCGGTGTGGGCGTGGGGTGCATCCCCGGGCAGATGGCTCTCGATGCGGGGACCTGATGTTCCCTCAACCATGGCAGCCACGCCGTCCCAGTCTGGCAGCCCAGCCTCCTTCACCAGGCCGTGCGCAACGTCCACCCGGAAGCCGTCCGCCCCGCGGTCCAGCCAGAACCGCAGCACCGAGCGCATCTCCTCCTGAACTTCCGGGTTCTCCCAGTTCAGGTCCGGCTGCTTGGTGTCGAAGAGGTGGAGATACCACTGGCCGGGCGATCCGTCCGCGTCGGTTACCCGGCTCCAGGCCGGACCGCCGAACACGGACTTCCAGTTGTTCGGTGCAAGCCTGCCGTCCCCGGAGCCGGGTACTTCGTCCTTGCCGTCACGGAAGATGTACCGGTCCCGTTGCGGGCTTCCAGGAGCCGCGGCCAGCGCCTCCCGGAACCATGCGTGTTCGTCCGAGGTGTGGTTGGGAACCAGGTCCACGATGACTTTGAATCCGCGGCGGTGAGCTTCCTGCAACATCGCGTCGAAGTCCGCCAGGGAGCCGAAGAGCGGGTCCACCTGGCGGTAGTCCGCCACGTCGTAGCCGCCGTCGGCCTGTGGCGACCTGTAGAAGGGGGACAGCCAGATGGCATCCACTCCCAACCGTTCAAGGTAGGGCAGGCGGTCCAGCACACCGCGCAGATCCCCCATGCCGTCGCCGTTGCCATCTGCGAAGGAGCGGGGGTAGATCTGGTACACGACGGCGTCGGCCCACCAGGCAGAGGGGGCCGGTCCGGATGCGGGAACGGATGGGTCTGGCATTAGGTTCCCCTCCTGATAACTTTTTGATGTAAACGCTTGCATTACTGACAGGTACCTTACTAGTGTGACAGTCACCACATCAACCTCACCTAGCAAGCGCACTGTCGACTTACTTGTCACTCAGCGAGGAGCTTCAAGCTAATGAAAACCCCGAGATTCCTGCTTCCGGCTGCCACGGCCGGCATCCTGGCCCTTACGTTGTCCGCCTGCGGCGGCGGAGGTGGAGGAGGCTCTACAGGCGGCGGCGGTGGCGGCAGTGACGCTAGCGCCAACCTCGACGGCCGCGGCCCCATCACCTATGTGCAGGGCAAGGACAACAGCAATGTGGTCCGCCCCCTGGTCGACAAGTGGAATGCCGCCCACCCGAATGAGAAGGTCACCTTCAAGGAACAGACGGACCAGGCCGACCAGCAGCACGATGACCTCGTGCAGCATTTCCAGGCCAAGCAGTCCGACTACGACGTTGTGGATGTGGACGTCGTCTGGACCGCTGAGTTCGCTGCCAAGGGCTGGCTGCAGCCCTTGAAGGACAAGATGGCGATCGACACCAGCGCCATGCTCAAGCCGACAGTGGACAGCGCAACCTACAAGGGCACCCTGTACGCAGCCCCGCAAACCTCCGATGGCGGCATCCTGTACTACCGGAAGGACCTGGTCCCCACCCCGCCCAAGACCTGGGACGAGATGATGAGCATGTGCTCCATCGCGAAGCAGAACAACATCGGGTGCTACGCGGGCCAGTTCAGCAAGTATGAGGGCCTCACGGTGAATGCCTCCGAGGCCATCAACTCGGCCGGCGGCTCGGTCCTCAACAAGGACGGCAAGCCGGACCTGAACACCCCCGAGGCCAAGGCCGGCCTGGGGAACCTCGCAAAGGCCTACGCGGATGGCAACATCCCCAAGGAAGCCATCACCTACAAGGAAGAGGACAGCCGCCAGGCATTCCAGAGCGGCAAGCTTCTGTTCCTGCGCAACTGGCCCTACGCCTTCAACCTGATCACCACTGAAGGCTCCTCTGCAGTGAAGGACAAGACGGGGCTGGCTGCACTCCCCGGCAAGGATGGACCCGGCGCTTCCTCACTGGGTGGCCACAACCTGGCTACCAGCGTGTACTCCAAGAACAAGGCCACTGCGCTGGACTTCATGAAGTTCATGACCTCGGCGGAAACCGAGAAATTCTACGCCACGCAGGGCTCGTTGGCTCCGGTTCTCGGATCGCTGTATGACGACCAGGAACTCGTTGCCAAGCTGCCCTACCTGCCGGTACTGAAGACGTCCATCGAGAACGCCGTTCCGCGTCCTGTGACGCCTTTCTACCCGGCTGTCACCAAGGCAATTCAAGACAATGCCTACTCCGCTATCAAGGGAGAAAAGACAGTGGATAACGCACTTTCCGACATGCAGAAGTCCATCGAATCCGCCGGTGCGGGATCGTAGTTCTGCCATGGCAACCGAACTAGGCCCGACGCCGGTCAAGTCACCGGCGTCGGGCGGTACCCCCGTCCGTCATGCGCCCAAGGGCGTGGGGGAGGACAACAGGATTGCAAGCCAGGGGCGCTGGGCGTCCTGGCTGCTTGCCCCCACCATCGTCGCCCTGGGCATCGTGATCGTTTACCCGATCATCAGTGCCATCGTCATGTCCTTCCAGAAGGACGCCGGCCTGGATCCAGCCACCGGACTCTTCACTGCAGGCGGCCCGGCAGGCATCCAAAACTACGTCAACTGGCTTGCGCAGCAGTGTTCGTCACCGGACGGCGGAACGGTCGCTTGCCCGCCCGGCACGCTGGGCGGCCAGTTCTGGTCCGCCACGGCCACCACGTTCTTCTTCACAGTGGTGACGGTGGCATTCGAAACTGTCCTGGGTTTCTGGATGGCCATGATCATGGCCCGCGAGTTCCGTGGCCGCAGCCTGGTCCGCGCAGCTGTCCTGGTGCCGTGGGCCATCCCCACTGCCGTAACGGCCAAGCTCTGGTTCTTCATCTTCGCCTTCGAGGGCATTGCCAACAAGCTGTTCAACACCACCATCCTGTGGACGGGCAGCGAGTGGCCGGCCAAGTGGGCCGTGGTCATCGCGGACGTCTGGAAGACCACACCTTTCATGGCCTTGCTGATCCTTGCAGGCCTGCAGATGATTCCGGCGGACGTCTACGAAGCAGCAAAGGTGGACGGAGCCACTGCCTGGCAGCGATTCCGCCTGATCACCCTGCCGCTGGTAAAACCGGCACTTATGGTGGCAATCCTCTTCAGGACACTGGACGCGCTGCGTATGTTCGACCTGCCCTACATCCTGACCGGCGGCGCGAACAACACCACCACCCTGTCCATCCTGGTGATCAACCAAATCAGGCAGGGCTTCAACTCGGCAGCCGCGCTGTCCACCATCACCTTCATCATCATCTTCCTCGTCGCCTTCATATTCGTGCGCTTCCTTGGGGCGAACGTCGTTGAGCAGAGCGGCGCCACCGGAAAGGGGAAGAAATGACCACGGCAACAGCAGATGCCTCGGCGCTGCGGGCCCAACAGGACAAAGGCCGCAAGGCCGCCCAGAACAGGGAGAAGTGGGCACAGGGGCGCACGTACCTCAGCGCCGCCATCATCCTGCTCTGGTGCCTGGCACCGGCGTACTGGATGGTGGTCACTGCCTTCCGCGAGGTGGGCTTCACCTACGACACGTCGATCCTGCCCACCCATGTGACGCTGGACAACTTCAAGACGGCCTTCGACACGTCCTTCGGGAACAGGTTCGGCCAGGCGCTGCTGAACAGTGTGTTCATCGGCGGCGTAGTGACGCTGGTATCCCTGCTCATTGGCGTGTTCGCGGCCTACGCACTGGCCCGGCTGAACTTCAAGGGCAAGTTCCTGGTGCTTGGCTTCATCCTGGGTGCTTCGATGTTCCCCGGCGTTGCCCTGATCACCCCACTGTTCCAGCTGTTCACCAATATCGGCTGGATGGGCACCTACCAGGCGCTGATTATCCCGAACATCTCCTTCGTGCTCCCGCTGACGGTCTACACCATGACGTCGTTCTTCCGCGAGATGCCGTGGGAACTGGAGGAATCCGCCCGTGTGGACGGTTGCACCCAGGGACAGGCCTTCCGAAAGGTCATCATGCCCCTGGCCGCGCCGGCAATCTTCACCACGGCAATCCTGGCGTTCATTTCATCGTGGAATGAGTTCCTGATTGCCAGCCAGCTGTCCAGCGACGCAACCCAGCCGGTGACGGTGGCCATCGCCAACTTCGCCGGGGCACAGCCCAACCAGATCCCATACACGGCCATCATGGCCGCGGGCACCATCGTCACCATCCCGCTGGTGATCCTGGTGCTGGTCTTCCAGCGCAAAATTGTCGCCGGCCTCACGGCAGGTGCAGTCAAGTGACGGACAACGGTTCCCGTCCCCGCACCGCGGGGGCGGGAAGCCGCAGCCGACTGGTCCGCTCCGGTGAGGACTTCGATATCATCATCGGCTTCCTCGGATTCTGGGCACTGGTCCTGCTGGTGGTCACCGTGTGGATGGAAGTTACTGCCCAGCCGGCCCTTGGGTGGGCGCTGGGCCTGCTGGCAACACTGCTGGCGCTGTACGGTATGGTGCGGCTGCGCAGGAAACTGCCGGCCCGCAGGTAGGCGCTGATACGCACGCCCGCCGCCTTGGCGGCAACTGTGTGGATTCGCGCTGTCTAAGTTTTCACTGCCCGGCCCCTGAATGGAAAAATACAGGGCCGGGGGTAAACGCGGGGCCGGGCGGCCCCACGCCGCAAAGGAGTCAAAGAGGGGACACGGTGGCACGGACAACGGAAAGGTCCCAGCGGGGCGGCCATAACGGCGTCAGCATCGAGGACGTGGCGGCGGCCGCCGGAGTCTCCACAGCCACGGTGTCCCGCGCAGTCCGCGGGTTGCCCAGGGTTTCGCCGGCCACCCGCGAGAAGATTCTTGAGGTGGCCGGGAACCTGGGCTACGTTGCATCCTCATCGGCTTCCGGCCTGGCGACCGGGCGGACCAGGACCATCGGAGTGTTGGCCCCGTTCGTGAGCCGTTGGTTCTTCTCGAAAGCCATTGAGGGTGCAGACCGCGAACTGCATGCCCGCAATTACAACCTGTCCCTTTTCAACCTCGGCGGCCACGGCAGCAACCGGGAGCGGCTTTTCAGCAAGACCATGGTCTACAAGCAGATCGACGCTCTCCTGGTCCTGTGTATGGCGCTCAGCCATGACGAACTGGACCATCTCCAGAAAATCGACATCCCCCTCATCGTCGTCGGCGGCCACGTCGAGGAGTGCTCGTACATCGGCATCGACGACTACGCAGCCGCGTCAACGGCGGTGCGGCACCTGATCGACCTCGGCCACAAGAAGATCGCCCTGCTTCACGGCGACGACGAGACCGACCTTAACTTCGACGTTCCCCGGGTTCGCATCCTGGCGTTCAAGGACGTCATGGCGGCAGCCGGTCTGCCCACCCGCCCGGAATGGGACGAATGGGGCGACTTCACCGTACGCAGCGGCCAGGAAGCCCTGCGCCGGCTCTGGTCGCGGGAGGGGGAGAAGCCGACCGCCATTTTTTGCGCTTCTGACGAGATGGCCATGGGCGTAATCTTCGAAGCCAACCACCTTGGCATCAGGGTTCCGGAGGACCTCTCCGTGGTGGGCATCGATAACCACGACTTTGCTGAACCCATGGGCCTCACCACGGTGGGGCAGCGGCCGGACGAGCAGGCCGAACTGGCCACCAAGATGCTTCTTGACGAACTTGATGGGCAGGCAGGAGCTGTGCGCTCCGCCGTCGCGACGCATGAACTGATTGTCCGGCGCACCACGGCGCCGCCGCAGAACCCCTAGAAGCCCAGAACTTCTAAAAGCCCCAAAACCTCTAAAAGCCAGGGAACGGTTACGAGGCGCGGGCCAGCTGCCGGATGGGGATCCAGCGCGAGGCGAGCCGCCGGTAGGCCGCTGCAGCACCGGTCATGTCACCCTCCGCCAGGCACTCGATGCCCAGCCTGATATCCATGGGGGACTCGTCCGGGTAGACCTTGTCCGCCACGGCGCCGTAGTCCAGCTCCACCATGGAGTCCACGTGGAACAGCTCCAGCCATTCCGTCAGCTGCGCCAGGTCATCAAGCATGTCCAGGTCGGGAGCGGCGAGGGCCAGGTTGGCCACGGCATAGCGGGCCCGCTCCAGGGCATCGGTAATGGACGCCCAGACGCGCACGGTGAGAATCCGGCCGCCGGCTTCCACCACGTCCTTGCGGTCGGATTCGGCGAACAGCGAGAACCAGCTGAACGGGATGCCCCACGTGGAAGCCCGCGTGTGCACCCGGACGGAACCGTCCCTGGCCTTCACCAGGTCGATCCTCTCCTGGTGCCGGTCCCGCTGCTCCTCCGGGATCAGCAGCTCGGCCAGCGGGCCATGGATGCCTTCCATCAAGGCGTTGGCTGCCAGTCCGGCGCGCAGGACCAGCTGGCTGGGGCAATACAGCAGGACGGGCTCCGGGGCCGCGTCAGCACCGTCGTCGGCCGTTCCGCCGTCCGTTGCCGGCGCTGTGGTGACGCGCACAAGGTCGGTGCGTCCGGTGGGGAAGGGATCGCCGCCGGAGCGGGTGATGCGTCCCAGCGAGGCCAGCAGTTCAGCGTTTTCGACGGCGGCACGGGAGACTGCCTGCGCTCCGGCTGCCTGGATGGCCGGGCGTTGTTCCTCCGGAAAGGCTTCCAGGGGTTCGTAGACGCGCAGGGTGGAGGAGAAAGGCAGGCCTGCCTGGCCCCGGTAGAGGTTTCCCGTCATTGCGGTCTCCTTGCGTGGGTCCAGGCCACAGTCATCAGTCCGCCAGTTCCACCAGCACGGGCGCGTGGTCGGAAGCGCCCTTGCCCTTGCGTTCCTCGCGGTCAATGGAGGCGCCGGTGACGCGCGCGGCCAGGGCGGGGGAGGCCAGGACGAAGTCGATCCGCATGCCTTCCTTCTTCGGGAACCGCAGCTGGGTGTAGTCCCAGTAGGTGTAGACGCCGGGGCCGGGGGTGTACGGGCGTACTACGTCCGTGTAGCCGGCGGTTTCGAACGCGTGGAATGCCCCCCGCTCCGGCGGGCTGACGTGCGTGGACCGGTTGTTGATGAACAGGTCAATGTCCCAGACGTCCTCGTCGAAGGGGGCGATGTTCCAGTCGCCCATCAGTGCCACCTGCGCCTGGGGGTTGTCCGTGACCAGGGCCTGGGCGTGCGTCTTGAGGCTTTCCAGCCATTTCAGCTTGTACGGCATGTGCTCATCGTCGAGGGAGCGGCCGTTGGGGACGTACAGGCTCCAGATCCGGACGCCTGCGCAGGTGGCAGCCATGGCGCGCGCCTCCTGGACGGGGTCCTTCCCGGCCTTGCCGAACGAGGGCTGGTCCAGGAACGTCCGCTCGACGTCCTCCAGCCCCACCCGGGAGGCGATGGCCACGCCGTTCCATTGGTTCACCCCGAAGTGGGCCACCTCGTAACCCATCCGCTCAAAGAGTTCCCAGGGGAAGTTGTCGTCCTTGCACTTGGTCTCCTGGATGGCCAGGACATCGCAGTCGCTGCGCTGCAGCCACGCTTCCACGCGGTCGGCGCGGGCACGGAGCGAGTTCACATTCCAGGTAGCTATCTTCACGGTTCCTAACTTACCTTGGCAGCCGCACGCCGGGTAAAGCCCTGGGCGGCCCCGCCTCCAGGTGCCCCTGCGGTTGGTTAGGGACCGGAAGGGGCGGGTATATTCGCAAGCAGAATGACCTGGATCACTCATCCGGCCACCATGCGAAGGAGCACCCAGCCGATGACCGCAGCCAAGGGGAACATGACGGACAGCACGACAGGCGGCGGAGGTGCGGATGTACTATTTGAGCGCCGCGGCAGGCTGGGGGTGGCCACCCTCAACCGCCCCCGCGCGGTCAACGCGCTCACGGCGGGCATGGTGGACCTGCTGTTGAGCCAGCTCACCACCTGGTCAGGGGACGACGGCGTGGCCGCCGTCCTGGTGCAGGGCGCCGGGGAACGGGGACTGTGCGCGGGCGGAGACATCGTGGCCATTTACCAGGACATGCTGCACGGCGGAAGTGCGACGGCGGGTTTTTGGCAAACCGAGTACCGCCTGAATTCCCTGATTTCCCGGTACCCCAAGCCGTACGTTGCGCTGATGGACGGACTGGTCCTTGGCGGCGGGGTTGGCGTTTCGGCGCACGGGAACGTCCGCGTGGTCACCGAGCGGACCAGGATGGGGATGCCGGAAACCACCATCGGGTTTGCGCCCGACGTCGGCGGGACCTTCCTGCTCTCGCACGCACCGGGCGAAACGGGAACCCACGCCGCCCTTACGGGCGCACACCTGGGCGCCGGGGATGCCCTGTTCCTGGGCCTTGCAGACCACTATGTTCCGTCATCCGAGCTGCCCCGCCTGGCGGCGGCGCTGGAAACCGAAAGCCCGGAAGACGCCGTCGCCCATTACGCTGAGCAGGCCCCCGCCTCGGTGCTGGCAGGGCAGCGGGAGTGGATTGATGCCTGCTATGACTCCGACGACGCGGGGGAAATTGTCGCCCGCCTCCTCTCCTGGACCGGGCCGGGCCAGGACGATGCGTCGGCGGCTGCCGACACCATCGAAGCCAAATCGCCGACGTCTGTGAAAGTTACCCTGGCATCCCTGCGCCGCGCTTCAAACCTGACCCTGGATGAAGCGCTGGCCCAGGAGTACCGGGCAGGACTGCGATTCCTGCAGGGGCCGGATTTCCGCGAGGGAATCCGCGCGCAGGTGGTGGACAAGGACAGGAACCCGCAGTGGAAGCCGGCAACCCTTGCCGAGGTGCTTCCCCAGGATGTGGACCGGTTTTTCCAGCCGCTGGATGGCGGGGAACTGGACCTGCAGGTGAAGGAGGGCGACCGTGCCTGGCACATTTAGTGTTGCCTTCCTGGGACTGGGGCACATGGGCGGCCCCATGGCCGTCAACCTGGTCCGCGCAGGCTATCGGGTGACGGGTTTCGACGTCGTTCCGGCAGCACGTGAAGCGGCAAAGGCGCACGGCATTCCCGTGGCGGGTTCTGCCATTGACGCCCTGGCCGGCGCGGACCTGGTGCTGACCATGTTCCCCAGCGGCCGCCACGTCCTGGACGCCTACCAGGGCTCCGATGGTGATCCCGGCCTGCTGGCAACAGCCCGTCCGGGAACCATGTTCCTGGACTGCTCCACGATCAACGTCGAAGAGGCCCGCGCAGCTGCCCGCCTAACCATCGAGGCAGGCCACCGGTCCGTTGACGCCCCCGTTTCCGGCGGCGTGGTGGGTGCCGAAGCCGGCACCCTGACCTTCATGGCCGGCGGAGACGACGCGGACTTTGAGGCCGTGCGGCCGCTCCTGGAGGTCATGGGCAACCGGATGGTGCACTGCGGCAGCCACGGCGCCGGCCAGGCTGCCAAGATCTGCAACAACCTGATCCTGGGCGTCTCCATGATTGCGGTGAGCGAGGCCTTCGTCCTGGGCGAAAAGCTGGGCCTGACCCATCAGGCGCTGTTCGACGTCGCCTCCGCCGCGTCCGGCCAGTGCTGGGCGCTGACCACCAACTGCCCGGTGCCGGGGCCGGTTCCCACCAGCCCTGCCAACCGGGACTACCAGCCGGGCTTTGCCTCAGCGCTGATGGCAAAGGACCTGAACCTCGCGGTCAACGCCCTCAACGGCACGGGGGTGGCGGGGGAGATGGGAGCGCTCGCCGCCCATATCTACGATAGGTTTGCCGCGGAGGGCGGCGCGGGCCGTGACTTCTCCGCCATCATCACGGAGATCCGCCGGGCATCCGGCAAGCCTGCCCGGGACGAGGCAGCCGGGGAGCTTGCCCCCGGGGAGGCACCACGCAAGCACAGTACAAGAGCACACGACGACGGGAGCCCCGAATGACGGAGTACGCCAACATCCTGGTGGAACAGCAGGGCAGGGTGGGGCTGGTGACGCTCAACAGGCCCTCCGCGCTGAACGCGCTGAACAAGGCCACCATGGAAGAGCTGGTGGCAGCCGTCACCGCCATGGATTCCGATCCCGGTGTGGGGGCGGTGGTGATCACGGGCTCGGGCAAGGCGTTCGCGGCAGGAGCCGACATCAAGGAGATGGCGGACCAGGGCTATATGGATATGTATCTGGCGGACTGGTTCCGGGGCTGGGAGGACTTCGCCCGGCTGCGGATCCCCACAATCGCTGCTGTGTCCGGCTTTGCCTTGGGCGGCGGCTGCGAACTGGCCATGATGTGCCACCTCATCATTGCCGGCGACAACGCGAAATTCGGCCAGCCGGAAATCAACCTCGGCGTCCTCCCCGGCATGGGCGGGTCCCAGCGCCTCACCCGGGCCGTGGGCAAGGCGAAGGCGATGGACATGATCCTCACCGGCAGGTTCATCGATGCGGACGAAGCGGAGCGGTGCGGTCTGGTGTCGAGGGTGGTTCCGGCAGCGGACGTGGTGTCCGAGGCGCTCGCGGCGGCCGGGGTGATAGCCGGCAAATCCAAGCCTGCGGCGATGGCCGCGGTGGAAGCGGTCAACGCGGCCTTCGAAACCGGCCTGGCCCACGGGGTCCAGTTCGAACGGCGGCTCTTCCATTCCCTGTTCGCCACCGAGGACCAAAAGGAAGGCATGGCAGCCTTCACTGAGAAGCGCCAGCCGGAGTTCAAGCACCGGTGATGCGGATGTCCCGCCTGCCTGGATAAAGCGTGCGACGACGGGAAGCCCCGTAAGGTAGGCATGACGGGGCTAGCACGCGGCCATGGCATGCAGCGGAACGGGATAGGCGTATGTGGACAATCATGACCGGTGCAGCCAGCCCCACCGAGGGGCTCACCGGAATCGTGGGCTTTGCGGCGAGGGCTATTGATGCCCTGGGGGAGTGGGGCGTTGGCGCCTTCACGCTCGCCGAAACGGTGCTGCCTCCCATTCCCAGCGAGGTGATACTCCCGCTGGCGGGCTACCTCGCCAAACAGGGCTCCCTGAACCTCCTCCTCGTCTTTGGCACCAGCACCCTTGGCGCGTACCTCGGGGCATTGTTGCTCTACTGGCTGGGGGCCAAACTGGGCCTTGACCGGTCCATCCAGTGGTTGTCCAAGCTGCCGCTGGTGGACCGGGAAGACTTTGAGCACGCGGCAGGCTGGTTCCGGCGCCACGGCAGGTCCTCCATATTCTTTGGCCGTCTGCTGCCCGGGGTGCGCAGCCTGATTTCCCTGCCGGCCGGAGCGGCTGCCATGCCCGTGGGAACCTTCAGCCTCTTCACCCTCGCCGGCAGCGGCCTCTGGAACGGCGCCCTCATTGGCCTGGGCTACCTGTTGGGCACTCAGTACCGGCTCATTGAGGAGTACTCGCACTACCTGAACTACGCGGTCTACGCCGCGCTGGCTGTTGCTGTGGTCCTGCTCATCGTCCGGCGGACCAAACGCGCCAAGACCAGGCGCTGACAACCGGCAGCAGGCGAACCCCACCTCCTGAACGCTACAGGGACTCGTCGGCGAAGCTGCGCAGTGCTTCCCGGACGAAACCCGCGCCCTCCATCCCGCCGTAATTCACAGCGAACCGGGGGTCCATGACGTACATGTGCGCCAGGCCGAGGACGTATCCGCGAAGGTCTTTATCGCCGGCGGCGGGGGTTCCGGGAATGGACTGCAGCCAGGCCACGTGCCGCCGTGCCAGGTCCTGGGCCTCCTGCCCGTCCGGCGCGGCTCCGGCGGCCGCTGCCGTGCTCCAGTCCCTGCTGAGCTTTTCCGCCTTCGACTTCCACTCCTGCTTCTCCGCCGCAGCCATGCCGCGCCACCAGGCATCGGATGTGGCATAAGCGTCCTTGCCCCAACGCTCCTCGACCTCATCCTTGTACTGCGTGTGGTCGAAGCCTTCAAACATGTCCTCTGCCATCAGTTGGCCTCCTGCCTTCACTGTTTCGATGGTTTGCCGCACGGACTCCGCCTGCCGGGCCAGCCGCTGCTGCTCCTGGTCCAGCCACTTGAGATGCCGGGTGAGCGCCGCAACGGGACCGGCCTGCCGGTGGAAGACCTCCGCAATGGCCGGCAGCCCCAGGCCCAGCTCCCGCAGCAAAAGGATGCGCTGCAGCTGGAGGAGGGCGGCGCCGTCGTAATAGCGGTAACCGTTGCTGCCCACCCGGCTGGGCTTCAGCAGGCCGATGTCGTCGTAGTGCCTCAGGGTGCGGCTGGTGGTGCCTGCGATCCTGGCCACCTCCTGGATGGACCAATCCCGTCCCCCGCGAGCCGCCGTTTCTTCCATGGTTTGAGCCTAAGGTTTGACGCTGCGTCAAGGTCAACGCCGGATGGCCGGCAGGCGTTCCGCCGGGTTATTTGGCGTGGCGGTCACGGGGCGTGCGGTGCCTGGCCTGGGCGACCAGCCTGGTGAACGCGAAAACAAAGATCGCCTCGAACAGCAGCATGAGGCCCATCAACAGCCATTGCTGCCGGGTGATAAAGACGATGCATCCGGTCAAGGCCAGAATGGTTCCCAGGGCGAGCGCGTAAACGGCGAAGCCGACGGCCACCCGGGCGCTGCGGACGCCGGTCCGGAACCCAAACCCGTGCGGCTCCCCGCCGGGCTGGCCGGGGACGCGGTCCGGTGCGGCAGGTCCAAGGGAGTCGAACTCCTCCCACGGATCCCTGTCCTGGTCCTGTGCGCTCATGCCTTAATTATCCCAAACTCTGGAAACGAAGGGTGCGGACACCCAACAGCCTTGGCATTAAAATAGCGGCCCCTCCACCATGGGGTGGAGGGGCCGCTGAATGGGGTCCCGGCAGTTGCCGGAGGCCGCCGAAGACTTAGAGCGGGCGAATGTTCTCAGCCTGCGGACCCTTGGGGCCCTGGGTCACATCGAATTCGACCTTCTGGTTCTCGTCCAGGGAGCGGTAACCGCTGGTGGCGATTGCCGAGTAGTGGGCGAAAACGTCAGCGGACCCGTCATCGGGGGCAATGAAGCCAAAACCCTTTTCGGCGTTGAACCATTTAACTGTGCCTGTTGCCATGGCTGCATTCCTTCATGTGACTCTGATTCTCTCCCCGGGGATCGTCCCGGAGTGCGCGGGAGGTAATCCCCCACTGTCCCCAAACGTACGGGGCGCAGGGCCGTGGTGCAAGGGTATACGCCATAAAGCGTTGTCCGATGTGGTCGCAACCGGGCCATTGGCCGGGCTCTATGGCTGCGCGGGGTGTTCCGGTCCATCGCCCAGCAGCCGGCTAATCCGGTCCTGGACCATCAGATCCGCCGCAGATTCATGGTTGAAGAGGATGCGGTAGATCACGGGAGCAACCACGGTATCCACAATTTGCGACGTCTCCGGCGCACTCTCGCCGCGAAGTCCGGCAAGTCTTCGGATTTCGTCGACATGGCCCTGCATCGATTGGAAGTACTCCCGCGTTACTGCCCCGTCCGCGAGCATGTCCCTCAGCACCTGGCGCCCCAGCGGCGAGGAGAACTCTTCTACGTAAGGGATGAACCAGGCTTCCATGTCGCCCCTGAGTGAGCCGGTATCCTCCACCTGCTCGGGCAGCATCCGGTTGGAGGCGACGGCGGCGAGGAGCCGCGAAAGGTCACCCCACCTTCGGTAGATGGTGGAGGAGTTGACGCCGGCACGCTCTGCAACCTGCGGGACCGACAAAGCCGAGCGGTCGCCGTCGTTCTCGTCGAGTAGAGAGCGCACAGCCTGGTGAACGGCCTGTTGAACCCGGGCACTGCGGCCGCCTGGCCGGGGAGTCGCTGTCACCATCATCACACCATCTTAATGCAAAAACTACGCTTTAGTGACGGCACTCAGGAGTAGTCTCTTAATGCAGAGTTTGTGCTTTAGAGAGGTTTTGCGCGTGGATCGGGCAGGGAGAGCAGTGAAAAACAATGGGGCAGCGTTCTGGCTGCACGCGGCGCTTTTGACAGTCTTTATTGGCGCCTCGTCGGCGCCGTCTCCGCTGTATGAGTTCTACGCCAGGCAATGGGGTCTCGGATCCGCGGCCGTCACGGTCGTCTTCGCCGTGTATGCGGTGGCAGTGCTGCTGACCCTGCTGGTGGTGGGATCGCTGGCAAACCATCTGGGAACCAGGCCGGTGCTGCTGGGCGCCGTGGTGCTCCAGGTCGGAGCCATGATGACTTTTGCATTCGCGCCGGGCCCGGAAATGCTCCTCGCTGCGCGGGCCCTGCAGGGAGTTGCCACCGGAGGGGCCATGGCGGCCGCCGGAGCTGCGCTGCTGGCCTTCGAAGGCACCGTGCGGCGCGGCCGCGGCTCCCTGGTCAACAGCGCCGCTTCCCCCGTCGGGCTCTCCATTGGTGCCTTGGGCTCGGCCTCGCTGGTGCGCTTCCTGCCCGAACCGACCAAAACGGTGTACTTCTTCCTCGCGGCCCTCCTCCTTGTCGGAGCTGCGCTGCTGTGGCTGCCCAGCGCCGGGCAGAAGACGCCCGGCTGGTTCCGCTCCCTGGTCCCCGAGGCGAGGATCCCCAGTTCTGCCCGTAAGACGATGGCCGCAACCATGCCGGTGGCAGCCGCAACCTGGGCGCTTGCCGGCTTCTATCTCTCGCTCGGACCGTCGCTCGCGCACTCGATTACGAAAGACAACTCGGTGCTGGTGGGAGGGTTGGCCCTGTTTGCCCTCTTCGTTCCGGGGGCGCTGGCAATCCTTGTCGTCCGCCGCTGGTCCGACCGCAACACGCTCCTGACCGGTGTAGTCTCCCTGATCGCCGGGATCTCCCTGACGGTCCTTGCCGTCCAGGTGGGCTCGGCGCCGCTGTACTTCGCCGGCACGATGGTGGCCGGAGTCGGTTTTGGCAGCGGCTACTTCGGCGCGATGCGGATGACGCTGCCGCTGTGCAGCCCGCATGAGCGCGTGGGGATGCTCTCCAGCATCTACCTGATCTGCTACCTCGGCTTCAGTGTGCCCGCCGTGGCGGCAGGGCTGCTGGTGGCCGTTGCCGGGATGAAGAGCACGACGTTGCTCTACGGCGCCGCCCTGGTGCTGGCGGCCATTCCTGCCCTGCTGGTCACCGCCAGGGGCACACGCACCAACCGCATCACCCCGCCTGTTGAACCAACAGCGGCATCCTGAAAGGAAATGACATGACCTTCACCCTTCCTGCCAACATCGCGGGCCGGCCCATCACCGTACTCGGTGGCGGCACCCTGGGCCGGCGCATCGCCCTCATGCTCTCGCTCCAGGGCGCCGAGGTGCGCATCTTCGACACCAACGTTGCGGTGGCCCAGGCCGCCGTCAACTACATCGCAGCGGAGCGCCCTGCAGCCGTGGAGGAATTCGGTGGTGTTCCCGCAGGGCGGATTACCGCGGGTGACAACCTCCCGTCAGCCCTCAGTGACGCCTGGCTCGTAATTGAGGCGGTGCCGGAAAAGCTTGAGCTCAAGCAGAAGATCTTCGCCGACCTCGACCGCCTGGCCGCCCCCGACACTGTCCTGGCCAGCAACTCCTCGTCCTTCGCCTCGTCCGAATTCATCGGTGGGGTAGGCACGCCGGAACGGGTGCTGAACATGCACTTCTACATGCCGCCGGCCGTGCGCTCGGTGGAACTGATGTCCAGCGGCCGCACCGAGCCGGCGATCCTGGACCTGCTGATGGGGGAGCTGCCCAAGTACGCACTGGCCCCACACCTGGTGCGCAAGGAAAGCACGGGCTTCATCTTCAACCGGGTCTGGGCCGCGATCAAGCGTGAATCCCTGCTGGTAGTGGCCGAGGGTGTTGCCGATCCCGAAGACGTGGACGCACTGTTCCTTGATGTCTTCAAGTCCAACACCGGGCCGTTCCGCTTCATGGACCAGGTGGGCTTGGACGTGGTCCTCGACATCGAGAACCACTACTGCCAGCTGGCAGGAATGGAGAACAAGTCGGCACCGCTGCTGCAGCGTTACATCGACAAGGGCTGGCTGGGCGTCAAGAGCGGCCGCGGGTTCTACAGCGACTACGCCTAAATCCGCCGCCCACCTTGGCGATGCCTACGTTGTTGTCGAGGAATCCCGGAACGGCAGACCAGCCGCATGTTCGATGCCGTACTCAGCCCCGGACTGCCGGGCACCAGACCTGTGTGCCGTCGCCCTTGTGCAGCATGACGCGCTCAGCGGAGGCAAGGTACCTGACCCAGAGAACTGTCCCGTCCGGCGTCGCGAGTTCTGCCGTCGCGGCCGCCGGGAAACACCCGGGCCGGCGCACCATCACGGGTGCGCCGGCCGCCAGCCCAAGCCAGTTGGTAACCCGAACCAGCTCTGCGGGCGGGCATTCAGACGGCTTCAAGCACGCTGACATAGTTCGCGATGCCCACGCCGCCCATGTTTTGCACGGCTGCCCGGCGAGGGCTGGCCAACTGCATGTCGCCGGCGGTTCCGGTGAGCTGCATTGCAGTGATGACGTGCTGTGAGACTCCGGTGGCCCCCACCGGGTGGCCCTTTGCTTTGAGGCCGCCCGAGACGTTGATGGGAAGCTTGCCGTCCTTGAAGACCCAACCTTCCTTGACCGCGCGGGCGCCCTGGCCGGGTTCGGTCAGGCCCATGGCCTCGTACATCAGCAGTTCGGCGATCGTAAAGCAGTCGTGCACCTCGGCGAAGTCCAGGTCCTCCAGCCCGATACCGGCCATGCCCAGGGCACGCTGCCAGGACGCGCGGGTCGCGGCGAAGGCCGTGGGGTCCCTGCGGTCGGTGGGGAAGAAATCATTCGCCTGGCCGAAGCCGGCGAGACGTACCGGTGCGGTGGCGCCGCCCGTGGGCGCCACGCTGAGCACCACGGCGGCAGCGCCGTCGGAGACCGGGGAGCAGTCGGTGCGGCGCAGGGGATCTGCCACCATCGGGTTCTTGTCCGAGACGGTCTGGCAGAACTCCTCACCAAGGTCCTTCCGGAGCTGGGCGTAAGGGTTGTCGACGCCGTTGCGGTGGTTCTTCGCCGCGATGGTGCCCAGCACGTCGGACAGGTTCCCTGCGCGGGCGCCATAGCGCTTCTCGTAGTGCTTGGCCACCTCGGCGAAGAGGCCGGTGAAGCCTGTCGTGGAGGGCTTGCCGGCCATGTCGTAGTCGGCCCCGAGCAGGGCCGCTCCCACAACGTCGGCGCCGGCATGCGTCATCTTCTCGGCACCAATGACCAGGACCGTCCTGGCGGTCCCCGCCAGCAGCGACTTGGTGCCCTGCTGGAATGCGGCCGAACCGGAGGCACAGGCGTTTTCCACCCGGGTGGAGGGGACGTTGGCGAGGTCCGGCGAGACCTGCAGCGCCAGCGAGGACGGGAAGGCCAGTGGCATCATGCCGGAGTTGAACTGGCCCACGTAGATCTCATCGATCTGGCCGGGCTCGATCCCGGCATTGCCAATGGCCTCGGTAGCCACCTGCACGATCAGGGACTCGAGGGTCTCCTCAGCCAGCTTGCCAAACCGGCTGTGTCCCCAGCCGGTGAGCAGGACGTCCTTGCCAAACTGTTCCTGCAAGCTCATGCCGCCACTTCCTCATTCTCGAGCCGGACCTCAAAGCCGGCCTCGGTCTTCTCCCGGATCTCTTCCACCGTGACCCCCGGGGCCAGCCGGGTGAGCGTGAGCTGCCGCCCGCCGTCGTCCGTCTTGTGCAGGTCGAAGACGGCGAGGTCGCTGATGATCCTGTCCACGCAGCTGAGCCCGGTCAGCGGAAGGCTGCATTCGCGCACGATCTTGGCTGAGCCGTCCTTGGCGTTGTGCTCGGTGAGGACCACCACGCGCGGCGTGCCGGCCACCAGGTCCATGGCCCCACCCATGCCCTTGACCATCTTGCCCGGGATGGTCCAGTTGGCCAGGTCGCCGTTGCCGGAGACCTGCATGGCGCCCAGGATGGCCACCTTGACGTGCCCGCCACGGATCATGCCGAAGGAGGTGGCGGAGTCGAAGATGCTCCCGCCGGGCAGCACCGTGACGGTCTGCTTGCCGGCGTTGATCAGGTCCGCGTCCTCGTCGCCTTCGTACGGGAACGGTCCCATGCCCAGCAGGCCGTTTTCACTCTGCAGGACCACCCGCACGCCCTCGGGCAGGTTGTTGGCCACCAGGGTGGGGATGCCGATCCCCAGGTTCACGTAGTCGCCGTCATTCAGTTCCTCTGCCGCGATGGCGGCCATTTCATCCCTGGTCCATCCCATGGGGTTTCTCCTTTGAAAAGTGGCGGGGGTTTAGACAGCTAACGCTGCAATGTCTGCTCCGGCGCGCTGCCGGACGGTCCGCTGCTCGATGTCCTTGACCCGGTCCGTTGCCTGGACCAGGCGCTGGACAAAGACGCCGGGGGTGACGATGTGGTTGGGGTCCAGCTGGCCATGCTCCACGATGACTTCCGCCTCCGCGACGGTGAGGATCCCTGCCGTGGCCACCACGGGGTTGAAGTTCCTGGCGGTGTAGCGGTAGACCAGGTTGCCGTCCGTGTCCGCGGTGTGGGCGTGGACCAATGCGACGTCGGCCAGTATGGCGCGCTCCTGGACGTACTTTTCGCCGTCGAACACCTCGTGCGGCTTGCCTTCGGCAACCAGGGTGCCCACGCCGGTCTTGGTATAGAAGGCCGGGATACCGGCGCCGCCGGCGCGGAGCCGCTCGGCGAGGGTGCCTTGAGGGGTGAATTCCACCTCGAGCTTGCCGGCGAGGTACTGCTCGGCGAACAGCTTGTTTTCACCCACATAGGAGGCGATCACCTTGCGGACCTGGCCCGCCTCGATCAGGAGGCCCAGGCCCTTGCCGTCCACGCCCATGTTGTTGGACACGACGGTGAGGTCCCGGACACCGGAATCCCGGACGGCTTCGATCAGGTCGGCTGGGATGCCGCTGAGGCCGAACCCGCCGACGGCCAGGGTGATGCCGTCCTGCAGGGCCCCTTCCAGGGCGGCGGCGGCAGAAGCCTGGAGTTTCTTCATGACGTCTCCTCGTTGAGCGCAGTGGCGTCCACTTGGTGGACACCTGGATCTGAGTTTGGAGACTACGGGCGCCTGGCCGGGAGTGTCAAGAATCACTTCTCTAGGCATTACAGTATGGACAGTAGGAACAAAAGCATCCATATTGTGGACACTGGGAGGGTTGATGGCGACGACGCCGGTACAGGGCGCCCAGGTTGTGGCGCGAATCGCCGGGCTGCTGCGCCTGGTGGGCCGGAGCGCCGAAGGCATGCCGCTTGCCGGCCTGGTCCGGGAATCGGGACTCACCCGGCCCACGGTCCACCGGCTCCTGGCATCACTGGCCGCGGAAGGACTCCTGGACCACGACCCCATCACGGGCAACTGGGTTCTGGGCCCGGAAATCCTGCTGATGGGGTCGGTGGCTTCAGCCAGGTTTCCCATGGAGGACATTGCCCGGCCCAGCCTGCGCCGGCTGGCACAGGCAACGGGGGAGAGCGCCTTCTTCTCGATCCGCCGCGGGGCCGAAACGGTATGCCTGCTGCGCGAGGAGGGCAGCTTCCCGGTCCGGTCCTTCGTCCTGCACGAGGGCGTCCGGTTCCCGTTGGGGGTGGCGTCGGCCGGGACCGCCATCCTGGCGTTCCTGCCGAAGAGCGAGCAGGAGGAACTGCTGGGCCACTGGAGCGAACACGCCGGAGCCTTCGCCGCGAACCACACTCCGCAGCTGGTGCGGGAGAACCTGGCCCGCACCCGGCTGGCCGGCTACTCGGTGAACCCCGGGCTGGTCCTGGAGGGAAGCTGGGGGATGGGGGCCGCCGTGTTTGACCGTTCCGGGAAGCCTGCGTGGGCGCTGTCCCTGACCGGCATCGAGCCGCGCTTCAAGCCCGAGCGGCAGGAGGAGCTGGGTGGCCTGCTGATGGCGGAGGCGCACCGGATTACCCAGCAGCTGGGCGGGGGCGGCGACGGCGGCCGGCGCACCCGCTGAGTCTCCCCGGCTTTGGCGTGAAACCACGACGGCGGGCCGCGCTTTTCCGGCGCGGCCCGCCGTCGTACTCCCCAAAGATGGGGAAAAATCAGCAGAAGCGGAGGGCTACAGGCCAGCGCGGGGCTCCTCCGGGCCCTCTTCCTTCCACCAGGTGTCAAAGATGGTCACCGGCACCGTGCGCTTGTGGCGGGTGCGCAGGTACTTCTGCTCGATGGACTCGGCCACGGCGTCCGGCACCTCGCGGCCTTCGAGGTAGTCGTCGATCTGGTCGTAGCTGATGCCCAGTTCATCCTCGTCGGTGCGGCCCGGCCGGTCATCGAGCAGGTCGGCCGTGGGAACTTTCTCCCAGACCCGGGCCGGCGCACCCAGCTCGGCCAGCAGGGCCCTGTTCTGCCGCTTGTTGAGGCCAAACAGGGGCAGGATGTCCGCGCCGCCGTCGCCGTACTTGGTGAAGAACCCCGTGACGGATTCGGCGCCGTGGTCCGTGCCGAGCACCAGGTAGTTGAACTCGCCGGCCAGCGCATACTGGGCGATCATCCGGGTGCGGGCCTTGGTGTTGCCCTTGTGGAAATCGGAAATCTCCGAACCCACGGTCTTCTCGAACTCGTCCTCGAAACCGTCCACCGCCGCGGAGATGTTAAAGGTCCATTCCGTCTTGGCCTTGATGAAGTCCAGGGCCGCCTGGGCGTCTTCCTCATCATGCTGCACGCCGTAGGGCAGGCGGACGGCCACGAAATTGGCCTCGACGCCCTCGGCTTCAAGCTCGTCCACTGCCAGCTGGGCAAGCTTTCCCGCGAGGGATGAATCCAGGCCGCCCGAGATGCCCAGGACGAAGCCCTTGGTGCCGGTGGCCTTGAGGTATTCCTTGAGGAACGTGACGCGTTTGCGCACCTCCCCTGCTGGATCGATCCGGGGCTGGACGCCCATTTCTGCAATGATCTTGGCCTGGAGTTCGCGCATGTGGTCCAGCCTAGCCAGCGCTGTCAACAACCCTCAACTGTTCCACGAGGGTTCTGCGGGGCGTAGCGTAATGCCATGGAGCGGACAGGGTGTGCCGTGGTGGGCGGGGGCCCGGCGGGGATGATGCTGGGCCTGCTGCTGGCCCGGGCCGGGGTGCACGTAACGGTCCTGGAAAAGCACCGCGATTTCCTGCGTGACTTCCGCGGTGACACGGTGCATGCCTCCACTGTCCGGCTGATGGACGAACTGGGTTTGGGCGCGGGGTTCCGCGCCCTGCCGCAAAGCCGCCTGAGCAATGTAGCCGTCCCGGTCCCCGGCACCGGCCTGGTCACCCTTGCCGCCTTCGACTCCCTGAAACCCCCGTACAACTACGTGGCTATGATGCCCCAGTGGGACTTCCTGGATTTCCTCGCGTCCGCGGCCGCGGAGGAACCGACGTTCACATTGCTCCTGGAAACCGAAGCAACGGGTTTGGAGTTCGACGGCGGGCGGGTCACCGGAGTGCGCTGCCGCAGGGCCGGAGCCACCGGCGAGCAGGTGCTGCACGCCGACGTGGTGGTGGCCGCGGATGGACGGCATTCGGTGCTGCGCCAGGCGGCCGGGATGCGGACCAAGGAGTATCCCGTGCCTTTCGACGTTTGGTGGTTCACGCTTCCACGCCACGCCTCCGAGAAAGGTGAAGTTGCCGGGGTGGTGCCCGCCATCGGCGACCGGGACGCCATGATCGCGCTCAACCGCACCAAGTACTACCAGATGGGCTATCTCGCCCCCAAGGGTTCCGACGCCCTGATTCGCTCCAATGGTGTGGACCGGTTCCGGCAGCGGGTGGCGGCGCTCCGCCCGGACCTCGCGGACCGCGTCGAGTCCATCCGCAGCGTGGAGGACCTGCACTGGCTGGACGTCAAACTGAACCGCCTGCGCCGATGGTACGTGGACGGCTTCCTGTGCATTGGGGACGCGGCGCACGCGATGTCCCCCGCCGGGGGAGTGGGAATCAACCTCGCCATCCAGGACGCAGTGGCAGCCGCGGAACGGCTGGCTCCGGACCTTCGCCGGGGATACGTGCGCACCAAAACCCTCGCCGCGATCCAGCGCCGCCGCCGCATGCCCACGGTGGTGGTGCAGACCGTGCAGCGCGTCATGCACAGGGTGGTGTTCGTTCCGCTCTTCGAGGGGAGGCTGTCCGGAGACACGCTGGCAGGCAAGGGGGTTGGTGGCAGGTTCCTGATACAGCGGGCCATCTTTTTCATCCTCCGCCACAACCCCGTGGTAAAGCGCGTACTCCCGCGCGTCATCGCGCTGGGACCGCGCCCGGAGCATGCGCCGGGGTTTGCGCGCCCACTCACGGTCCGCCCACCCACTAAACTTGAAGCCATGACTTCGCCCACTGACACTGCGGTAGACACCGCGGCTGCCCGCGCCCGACTGCTCGAACTGATCAAGGAGCTCGCCGTGGTCCGCGGCAAGGTGATCCTTTCCAGTGGAGCTGAGGCCGACTACTACATCGACCTCCGCCGCATCTCGCTGCACCACGAGGCGTCCAAGCTGGTGGGCCAGGTCATGCTGGCGCTGGCGGACGACGCCGGCATCGACTTTGAGTGCGCCGGCGGGCTGACCATGGGTGCCGACCCCGTGGGTACAGCCGTGATGCACGCCGCCGTTGACGCCGGCCGCACCGTTGACGCGTTCGTGGTCCGCAAGGCGCAGAAGTCCTACGGCATGGGCCGCCAGGTGGAGGGCCCCTCCGTCGAGGGCCGCAAGGTGCTGGTCCTGGAGGACACCTCCACCACGGGCGGCTCCGCGCTCACGGCAGTCGAAGGCGTCCGGAAAGCCGGCGGCAACGTTGTGGCAGTGGCCGTGATCGTGGACCGCGACACCGGTGCCAAGGAAAAGATCGAAGCCGAAACCGGCGTGCCGTACCTGTTCGCGTTCGGCAAGGACGAACTGGGGCTGGACTAGACCCCGCGGCCGGACGGGCCGCTGGTCTGGGCGGTGAACCGCTGCTCCGCCCTTGCGTTTTGGCCAAGATGGCGACCTTTCCCAAAGTAGTGGCGGAATGTATAGAACATGGGCCGCCAGGTTCGCACGTCCACACGGGAGGTATCGAGCGCCAGGTCATCGCGGACTTGCACCTGCCGGACGCGTACATGGATTGCATGCAGGTCGGCTTCCAAGGGCCACGAGTTGTCCAGGGTCGCCTCGATATGGACGGGACATTGCGCAATCCGTTGGGGAGCGGTCCGCAGGCCCGGCAACGGGTCCCAGCCCGCCACGGCCCATTTGTCGTGCTCGGTGCGGTAGCTGCTGCCCTTCACGGCCGGCACCGGGTCACTGCCCGTGGTCATGGAGATCCGTTCGATGGCCGGCGCCATGCATTCCTCGGGAAGATTGAGCACCACCTCGCCGGTGCGGATCAGGTTCCGGTAACCCTGGCTACGGGAGCTGAGCCCCAGGACGTAGTGGTCTCCCAGCGACCACGCGGAGGAGATGGGCGTGATGTTGGTGGTTCCATCCGGGTTGCTGGTGGTTAGCAGGACCACCAGGGAGCCGAAGTAGTGGACGCTTGGGGAAATCGTGGTGAACATGGGTTCATCCTTCCCGGGAGAAGGTTTGAGGGGGGACAAACTGTCCTCCGGGCAGGATGGCTGCATGACAGCGTATTGGGCTGAGGACCTCGCCCTGATAGCCAGGGCGATGGGAGAAGCGTCGCGGGCGCGGATCCTGGTTGCCCTCATGGATGCCCGGGCCTGGACAGCCACAGAACTTGCCGGCTGTGCGCGGATCAGCAAGGGCACGGCCACCACGCATTTGAACCATCTCGTTGATGTCGGCCTGCTGGATGAAGTGCGCCAGGGGCGGCACCGGTATGTACGGTTGAAGAACCAGGGTGTAGCCGACGCGATCGAAGCCATGGTCCGGCTCAGTCCTTCACCCGGCCCGGAAGTTCCCACGACCTACCGCGGGGGCAGGCATAAGCAGGAGCTGCAACATGGCCGGACCTGCTACCAGCATTTGGCCGGGGCAATGGGGGTCAAACTGACCGCCCTGTGGCAAACCCGTGGGTTCATCACCCCGGCTTGGGAGGTGAGCGGGGCCGGGTTTGACTGGGCGGAATCGATTGGCCTGCGGTTCCCCGACAAGCCGCCACGCCCTTTGGTCCGGCCGTGCCTGGACTGGACCGAACGTGTTGACCATGCCGCCGGCGTGCTGCCGGATCTTTTCACCCAGCACGCACTGTCGTCAGGATGGCTCAAGCGCGGATCGCATCCCCGCTCCGTCGTCCTGACTGAATCAGGCGCCGGGCGGCTTGCCGGCTTGGGACTGGCCAATGCGCTTGGAGCCCCCATAGGCGCTGATTTATGATGTGCGTTAACACTTTTCAGTTGCTTGGAGACCATGCATCTTGCTCCCCCCAGAACAGCCCTTGAGCGCAACCGACCAGGTGCAGAACCTGATCCTGGAAAGCGCTGATTTCGAGGATTTCCTTAACGAACTCGCCCGGTTCTCCGCCCACCAAATGGCAGGGGACGGCGACGATGCCCTGTGCGGCATCACCTTGCTCCGTGACCGCAAGGCAGCCACCATTGGCTGGAGCAGCCCCTCGGCGCGGGAAGTGGACGAGATCCAGTACTCCCTTTCCCAAGGTCCTTGCCTGACTGCGGCGAAGGAAGAACGGGAAGTCTACGTTCCGGATCTGCTGCAGGAGGACCGGTGGGGCCCGGACTATGCCGCTGCGGTTGCCTCGCATGGCCTGCGCTCGGTCTTTTCCCTGCCCTTCCACCTGCAGGGCGAAGCCAGGGCAGCCCTGAACCTCTACTCTGATTTCCCGCACAAGTTCGACGGGCGGGCTGCGGAGAGGGCCAGGGACTTCACCCGGGAGATCTCACAGGCCCTGCGCCTGGCCGTCAGGTTCTCGCTGCACGCAGACAGCGCGACCAACCTCAAGGCCACCCTGGAATCCCGCACCATCATCGACATCGCGGTGGGCATCGTCATGGCGCAGAACCGCTGCAGCCAAGAGGCCGCCGTCGAAATCCTCACCGAGGCGTCCAGCAACAGCAACACAAAGCTGCGGGACATCGCCAAGTCACTGGTTGATTCGGTGGGCGGTCCCGGTGCGCGCACCTACTACCAGGAGCCGGGGAAGGTCGGGTCGGGCCCCAGCGCCTGACGGCAGCTTGTGCGGGGGCTTCACGGGGGTTACGCTTGCGGAGGTTGAGCCGTCGGCCATAGACCTCTTTTGGAGTACCTATGGACCGCGTATTAGACGCACTCGTTAACCTTGATGTCCCTGCCGACATCGTCCGGATTGAAGTCCGGGGGGCCCTTCACCACGACACCCGTGCTGACCTGGTCCACATTATCCGCCGCGTCCGAAGGATGGGCATCCGCTGCCGCATCTGCGTTGATCTTTCGCAGGCTGAGCTTATTGAATCCTCCGCGCTGGCCGGGCTGCGGACGGATCTCAACGCAATCGCCACCAACTCATTGCTGGGTGTTCCTTCCGCCACGGTGGAACTTCAGCTCACGCCCGCCGCGCATGATTGGGCCCCGGAGAATGCCGCCAGCCGCCAGCCGCTCCTGATGGACGACGACGTCCGTGAGCTTTTCCCCGGG
This sequence comes from Arthrobacter sedimenti, assembly GCF_042652025.1. NCBI lineage: Bacteria > Bacillati > Actinomycetota > Actinomycetes > Micrococcales > Micrococcaceae > Arthrobacter > Arthrobacter sedimenti. The sequence goes on from NZ_JBHSDQ010000007.1 coordinate 91,560, forward strand.
GGCGAGTTTGCCGGTGAGTTCCCCCAGCTGCCCGTCATGTGGATCCAAGAGCTGTACGGCCGCCCGCTGACCGAATACACAGACGAGGAACTGCTCCAGGCGAGTGACGCGGTCTTTGCGCTCCTGGACACCCCGGAAGCCCCCGACGGAGCGGACCTGCTGGGCCGCTACAACGATATCGGCCTGGAAATCCTCCGCCGCCGGCAGGAACCCCACGCGCCGTTCCCAGCTGCGGAAGGGCAGGCCGCCAGCTGACCCTCCCGTCACCAAACGGTTACCTCCACCGGTTGCAGTGGCCACTTTCGGTGGGCTTACGGTAGGAGGGTGCCGTATGAGGGGGAGGTAAGTCCGCAGGGCCGGCGCTGGGTCCCAGACGCCCGGCTGCTGCTGGAAGCGGCTGCCCTAAAGCGCTTTTCACGGCGCAGCTTCCTGGCCGGTGCCGGGGCCTCCGGACTTCTGGCTGCCGACATGCTGGTGACCCGCGACGTGCAGTCGCAGCGCCGCAGCACCAGGATCCTGACCGTTCCTGATGACTTCGCCGACGCCTACTACCCGGACGCCAGCTGGTTCCTGTTCCCGGGCTACAAAACCAGCTGGGAAGAGGCGCAGTGGATCCTCAACACCATGCGCGGCGCCCTGAACAAGCGGGCCCGGCTAGCCGCCGTCGGGTACTCCAATCTGGGCCTGAACATCACCGAGGTGGTCAACGCCATCACTGACTACATCGCCGCCGAGAAGATCACCAAGCTGTTCTTTTACGGACACAGCTTTGGCGGCATGCTGGCAACACAGGTGGCTGCGCGGCTGCTGGCGTTGCAGGGAGTCCAGGTGCAGTTCATCCTCCTGGACTCCAGCCCCTACAGCGCGCACGACGTCCTGGACCAGAGTTGGTTCGACGGCGTGGTGTTCCTTTACGAGAGCGGGGTCAGGTTCCCGTCCACCCTCCGCGGCGGCTATGAACTGGGGGAGCGGATCATCCACAAGGACGAACGGAGCTGGCGGCAGATCCTGAACCAGACGCTGGAGCAGCTTTCACCGATTGCCCCGTCCAATGTCCTGGTCCAGACGGAGTCCGCCTACATCTACCACTTCGAGGGAAGCCAGTTCGCCGGCCATCTTGGCACAGCCAAGATGGCCTACATAGGCAATCCCAAGGACGGGACCGTGGACTACGAGACCGCGTCCGAAACGTGGTCCGTGGTGTTCAAGGACAACATGGTCTCAAGCAACCTGCAGACCACCGGTGCTGCCCCCGCCCACGCCAGCCCCGGCTGGAATCCGCAGATCTACCGGCCCCTGGTAAAGGAGTTGCTGGACGAGTACTTCCCACTTCCCCGGGGCGGTTCCCGGGTCAGCATCTTCTAGATCTGGTTCTTCAGGTCCGCCACCGAGTTCAGCACCTGGTTGGGCCGGAACGGGTACGCGGCGATGTCGTCCTTGTGGGTGATGCCGCTCAGGACCAGGACGGTGTGCAGGCCAGCCTCCATGCCGGCAATGATGTCCGTATCCATCCGGTCACCGATCATGGCGGTGGTTTCGGAATGGGCGTCGATCTGGTTCATCGCCGAACGGAACATCATGGGGTTCGGCTTGCCCACAATGTAAGGCTCCCTGCCGGTGGCCTTGGTGATCAGGGCCGCGATGGCGCCGGTGGCGGGCATCGGGCCGTCCTTGGAGGGGCCGGTGGCGTCCGGGTTGGTGGCGATGAACCGGGCACCGGCCAGGATCAGGCGGATGGCGGTGGTGATCGCTTCGAAAGAGTACGTGCGCGTCTCGCCGAGCACCACGAAGTCGGGGTTCTGGTCGGTGAGGATGAAGCCTGCCTCGTGCAACGCCGTCGTCAGCCCTGCCTCGCCGATGGTGTAGGCGCGGTTCCCGGATTCAGCGCCCCCGGCGGACACCTGGTCCTTCAGGAACTGGGCCGTGGCGAGGGCGGAGGTCCAGATGTTTTCCTCCGGGATCTCCAGACCGGACGCGCGCAGGCGGGCGGCGAGGTCGCGGGGGGTAAAGATGGAGTTATTGGTCAGCACCAGGAAGCGCTTTGAGGTATCCACCCAGCGCTGGATCAGTTCCGCGGCTCCCGGGATGGGCTGGTTTTCGTGGACCAGGACGCCGTCCATGTCCGTCAACCAGCACTCGATGTCCTGGCCGCTGCGGTATACCGCGGGGTTGCCTGCTACCTCGTCTGCCTCTGCCATGCCTGCCTCCGCCTGTGATGGTTGCCCGAAGAGTCCAGTCTAGTGTTGAAGGGTGAACCAAACGCCCGGCATGACAGACGAACCCGACCACCAGCCCGGGGAGGCCGAACCCGCAAAGGCGGAGGTCGGCGTCGGGCCCTGGGAAGGGGAACTTCCCGAAGGCGACCACTGGGACCCTGATCTGCTGGCCGACGGCGACCGGCGCAACGTCCTGGACAAATACCGCTACTGGAAGCACGAGGCGATCGTCGCGGAACTGGACTCGCGGCGCCACAACTTCCACGTGGCCATCGAAAACTGGCAGCACGACCTGAACATCGGCACCGTGGTGCGCACCGCCAACGCCTTCCTTGCCAAGGAAGTGCACATCATCGGCCGACGGCGGTGGAACCGGCGCGGTGCCATGGTCACCGACCGCTACCAGCATGTCCGCCACCACCCCACCGTTGAGGACTTTGTCCAGTGGGCGCAGGGGGAGGGGCTCGCGATCATCGGAATCGACATCTTCCCGGACTCCGTGCCGCTGGAAACCTACGAGCTGCCCCGGGACTGCGTGCTGGTCTTCGGACAGGAGGGGCCGGGCCTGACCCCGGAAGTCCACCAGGCTGCCGTCGCCACGCTGTCCATCGAGCAGTTCGGTTCCACCCGCTCCATCAATGCGGCCTCCGCCGCCGCCATCGCCATGCACGCGTGGATCCGCCGGCACGTCTTCAACCAGCATGTCTAGGGAAGGGCCGCTTCCTTTGGACGGCCAGGGTGCGGGTGGTGGGCCCACGCCCGCAGGGTTCCCTGGCTGAGCTTGCGAAGTTAGGGTGCGGGTGGTGGGCCCACGCCCGCAGGGTTCCCTGGCTGAGCTTGCGAAGTTAGGGTGCGGGTGGGGCGTAACCCAGAGCACTCCCGGCCCGCTAATGGCTAGGATGGTGCCAAGCCGTAAGCGGTCTACTTGAGGGTCTTCCACCCACAGACGAAACTCAGCAGAGGAGCCAGCATGCCCATTGCAACCCCAGAGATCTACTCCGAGATGATCGACCGCGCGAAGGCGGGCGGCTTCGCATACCCGGCCGTGAACGTCACGTCCTCGCAGACCCTGAACGCAGCCCTCCGCGGCTTCGCCGAGGCCGAGTCCGACGGCATTGTCCAGGTTTCCACCGGCGGCGCAGCCTACTGGTCCGGCGCCTCCACGAAGGACATGGTCGCCGGTTCCCTGGGCTTCGCGGCTTTCGCCCGGGAGGTTGCCAAGAACTACGGCGTTAACGTCGCCCTGCACACGGACCACTGCCCCAAGGACAAGCTGGACGGATTCGTCCTGCCCCTGCTCGAGGCTTCCGAGGCTGAGGTCAAGGCCGGCCGCAACCCGCTGTTCAACTCCCACATGTGGGACGGCTCCGCCGAAACCCTGCAGGAGAACCTGAAGATCGCACGCGACCTGCTGGCACGCACCGCTGCGGCGAAGATGATCCTCGAGGTTGAAATCGGCACCGTCGGCGGTGAAGAGGACGGCGTGGAGAACGCCATCAACGACAAGCTCTACACCACGGTCGAGGACGCCCTGGCCACCATCGACGCCCTGGGCGCCGGCGAGAACGGCCGCTACATCACCGCCCTGACCTTCGGAAACGTCCACGGCGTGTACAAGCCCGGTGGCGTTAAGCTGCGCCCGGAGATCCTGAAGGACATCCAGGCCCAGGTGGGTGCCAAGATCGGCAAGGAGAACCCGTTCGACCTGGTGTTCCACGGCGGCTCCGGCTCCTCCGACCAGGAAATCGCGGACGCTGTTTCCTACGGCGTGATCAAGATGAACATCGACACCGACACCCAGTACGCCTACACGCGTCCCGTGGCGGACCACATGTTCAAGAACTACGACGGTGTCCTGAAGGTGGACGGCGAAGTGGGCAACAAGAAGACCTACGACCCCCGCGTCTGGGGCGCTTCCGCAGAAGCAGGCCTGGCGGCCCGCGTGGTGGAAGCCACCAAGCAGCTCGGTTCGGCCGGAAAGACCTTCTAGATGTCGGACGAGTTCCGCCGGAACCTGATGGGGCCGGAGCCCACGCTCCTGCCCGCCGAGACCGAAGTGTACGGACAGCTGGACGCCGGTCAGGAAGCCCTGGACCTGGTGGAAAAGCACCCAACGTCCTCGCTCCTGTGGGCCATCCTGGCCGAGGAAGCCTGGGCGGAGGGGCGCACCATCGACTCCTACGCCTATGCGCGGGTGGGCTACCACCGCGGCCTGGATTCGCTCCGGCGCAATGGCTGGCGGGGCGTGGGGCCCATCCCGTGGGAGCACGAGCCCAACCGCGGCTTCCTGCGGGCGCTCTACTCCCTGGGGCGGGCGTCCTCGGCCATTGGCGAGGCTGACGAGCCGGAGCGGATCGAGAAATTCCTCAACGACTCGGACCCCAAGGCGAAAGCGGCCATCGAGGGTGCCTGAGGCCCAACGGCCTTAAAGCAGACGACGGCGGGCGGTGACTTTCATTCCGAAAGTCACCACCCGCCGTCGTTCGTTTAAGGTTTGGCGATGCCGGTGCGGGCCATGGCGTCGGCGTAGGCCGTGCGCATGTCTTCGAGGAACTCCTCCTGGCGTGCAGGGGAACCGGCGAACGCGCGGCCGCTCAGCGAGCGGACCTTGTAGGTCTTCAGGCCGCGGCGCCACAGCAGGGGCACCTCGGTCTTCAGCAGCAGGTTGGCCAGGCGGTTGGCTTCAGTGCCGTGCGCCACGATGACCGATGCGCGGGGCACCAGGGCCAGGAACTTCAGCAGGGGCTTCAGGCCGGCCTGAACCTGGTCCGGGGTGAACTTGCCGTTGGGTTCGCCGGGAACGTGCCAGGGGTGGACGTTCCACGGCATCACGAACTCGGGGCGCAGGCCCAGCTTCCACTGGATGCCCAGCATACGGGTGGCGGCGTCCTGGTCGCCGGCGGTGATGAAGCCGGACGGATCCGCCTCACCGATGTTGGAGTAGAGGCTGACAATGCGGCATTCTTCAACGTCGTGCATCGGATCCACGTAGGGGACCACGGTTCCGGGCTTGGTCTCCCGCAGGGAATCGCACAGTTCGTTGACGGCTGCCACGCTGGGTTCGTAGCGGCGGCTCATGAGCTGTTCGTGGAATGTTTCGGGGGCCAGGGCTGTCATGAAGTGCTGGTTCTCCTGCGGGGATTGGCGTTGCTGCCGCCGGCAGATGAGGGCGCGGGCAGGCGCAACGCATCAGCAGCGGTTGGTTGGGGTGGGCCGGACCTCGCCGGCCTTCCCCAGTTTAGCAAGCCCCGGGAAGCGAAACGCCGGCTGCCCCTTTCCGGTGATGGAAGGAACAGCCGGCGCCCGGACTGCAGGCGTATTTACCAGAGCCGGTTGGTGGCGCGGCGGGCACCCTCGCCCAACGCCTCCAGCTTGGCGAAGGCAATCTGCGGGTGCACGCGGCCGCCCAGGCCGCAGTCGGTGGAGGCAATGACGTTCTCCCGGCCCACCACGTCGGCGAAACGGACGATGCGGTCCGCCACCAGGTCCGGGTGCTCCACGACGTTTGTGGCGTGCGATACGACGCCCGGAATGATCACCTTGCCTTCGGGGAGCTTGGTGTCCTCCCAGATCCGCCATTCGTGTTCGTGGCGCACGTTGGCAGCCTCGAAGGAGTAGGCGCCGGCGTTGACCTGCAGCACGGAGCCGATGATGTCTGCGAACGGGATGTCGGTGGTGTGCGGGCCGTGCCAGGAACCCCAGCAGACGTGCAGCCGGATTTGCTCCTGCGGAAGGTCCCGGAGGGCCCAATTGGTAGCCTCGACGCGCAATTGGATGAACTTCAGGTAGTCCTCCAACGACGGTTCGGGGTTGATCTGGTCCCAGCTCTCGGCCAGGGACGGGTCGTCGAGCTGCACGGTGAGTCCGGCGTCGATGATCGCCTTGTATTCCTCCCGCATGGCGTCGGCACAGGCGTAGACCAGTTCCTCGTCGGACTTGTAGTACTCATTGGCCACCCGGGCGCAGGAGCCGGGGGAAAGCGAGGCCACGAAACCGTCGGAGAGGCCCGCAGCGGCCAGCCCGGTCTTCAGGTTCCTGATGTCCGACGCCACAAGGTCCTGGCCCGTGTACGTCAGCGGCCCGGCGATCTTGGGCTGGGTGACCGACTTGCGGTTTGAGAGGATGCCCGAGGACGGATCGCTATAGGCGTCGTTGAACTTCTGCCGGTCGCGGCGGTCCGGAAAGGAGGTCAGGACGATGTGGCCCGGCGAGGAGCGGTGGACTTGCGAGTCGGCCCAGCGGTCCACGTTGGTCGGTTCCAGGCCGCCGAGTCGGGAAAACGAGTAGTTCCACCAAGCGCCGTAGTCCACGGAAGTGGACATGGTGTGGCCGTACTCGCCGTCGTTGGCGATGTCGACGCCCAGGTCTTTTTGTCGCTGGACAATGTCCACCACCGAGGCCTCGAGGAGATCAAGGAATTCCGGGGTGATGCCGTCGGCTTCCTTGGCCGCATTTGCTGCGATGAGTTCCGGGGTGCGGGGGAGGGAACCGGCGTGGGTGACGCGGATGTGGTCGGTGTTCAGGGACATGCTGGAATCTCTCTTTCCATCGGTCCTGGCAGTAGCACCTTCGGCCAGCAGGACTCCTGCTGGACCGTGGTTGCTGCGGCGTCATCGAGCCAGGTCTCTCGGCCGCTCCGGATGGTTCCCTCTCACTTAAAGCGAGAAGCGCGGGTCTGGGCAAGTCCTGTCCGCTTTGTGTCGCACCAGATGCCGGCGCTTACTTCTTCTGTGCTGTTGGCGTACTTACAGCTTTCGTCCAGCGTATTGACAGATTCTGTCCAGCTTGGTTGGCTCTTGTCACAGCCAAATGAGGGAAACGATGGCTGACTGCCCACTCGCACGAAGCGCATCGCACCCAAAGAAGAGGTCATTCACCGTGAACAAATCCCTGGCAACCTTCAGGAACCTTGCCCTTTCCGGCGCCCTGGCGCTCGCCGTCGTGGCCGGACCGGCGCCGCTGGCCATCGCAGTGGGCGAAGGCCCCGGCTATGACGGCAACGGCCAGATCACCACAACAAAACTGGCCACCTATGACCAGATGGTTTCCTTCCTGAAGGACCAGGACGCCAAGCAGCCCGCCATGGAACTGGAAGTCATCGGCCAGACCGTGAAGGGCCGCGACATCCACCTGGTCAAGTACATTTCCGATCCGGCCAAGCCCACCATCCTCTACCTGACCCAGCAGCACGGCAACGAACAGCTCACCACCGAGGGCGCCATGGAGTTCATCAAGCACCTGGGCACCGGCAAATCGGCGGACATCCTCAAAGGCGTGAACATCCTGGTGGTGCCCATGCTTAACGCGGATGGCGCCATGGGGGACGTCAACTTCTCCCTGGACAACTACCTCGCCAAGGGGGACCGGCACCTCACCCGCTACAACGCCCAGGGCGTGGACCTGAACCGCGACCACGTGGCCAAGGTCCAGCCGGAAACCCAGGCGCTGCACAACAACGTGATGCGCAAGTACCGGATCGACTACATGATCGACCTGCACCACCAGGGCACCCGCGCCGAGCGTGACGGCAAGCTGGTCTCCGGCTCCATCCTGTACCCCACCACTCCCAACGCAGATCCCGCCGTCGTCGAAAAGTCGAAGCAGCTGGGCGCCGTGGTCTTCAACAACGTCGACTCGACCGGCTGGGGCCACCTGGGCAAGTACCAGGGCGGCAGCGCCGAGACCATCAGCCGCAACGGCATCTCCGTGGAATACGGCATCGCCACCTTGCTCTTCGAGATGCGCGGCATGTCCGACCACTACCTGGACGGCTACGCGCTGGGCCAGCGCAGCAACGGCTACCTGATCAAGCAGACGGTCACCACGCTGACGTCCACCGCCGCCGCCATTGCGGACGGTTCCATTGCCGACGCCGACACCTCCTTCTGGGACACCCTCGCCGAGCAGACGTCCCGGCCCGCCGGGGAGGCGGACGACGAATAGCGCGCCAAGGGCCGCCGCTGCCCTATACGCCTGAAGGGCAGCGGCGGGCCAAACGGTGGACAAAGTGCCCCATCGGCTAAACTTGGGTGGTAAGAGCCCCGGGACTCTTCCTTCGCCGTGCCGTGCTGCGGCCGCGCGAAGGCCGGTATGTTCGGGGCATTCTCATGAACGGCGCTGCATAGGCCTGCCACCTGGTGGCCGGACCCGGGCAGCCCGAACGAATGGGGGAGGATCCCATGCCAGCAATTGTGATCGTAGGAGCCCAGTGGGGCGACGAAGGAAAAGGCAAGGCCACCGATTTGCTGGGCGGCCGTGTTGACTACGTCGTCAAGCCCAACGGCGGCAACAACGCCGGGCACACCGTCGTCGTGGGCGGTGAAAAGTACGAACTCAAGCTGCTGCCGGCAGGCATTCTCAGCCCCAATGCCGTTCCCATCATCGGCAACGGCTGCGTTGTGAACCTCGAGGCACTCTTCCAGGAAATCGACGGCCTGCAGGCCCGTGGCGCCGACACGTCCAGGCTGCGCGTCTCCGCCAACGCCCACCTGGTGGCCCCGTACCACCAGGTCCTGGACAAGGTGACCGAGCGATTCCTCGGCAAGCGTGCCATCGGCACCACGGGCCGCGGCATCGGCCCCGCCTACATGGACAAAGTTGCCCGGTTGGGCATCCGCGTCCAGGACGTCTTTGACGAATCCATCCTCCGCCAGAAGGTGGAAGGCTCGCTGCGCCAGAAGAACGAACTCCTGGTCAAGGTCTACAACCGCCGCAGCGTGGTGGTTGACGAGATCGTGGAGTACTTCCTGTCCTTCGCCGAGCGGCTCCGCCCGCTGGTCATCGACAGCACCCTGGTCCTGAACTCCGCCCTGGACGAAGGCAAGGTGGTCCTCATGGAAGGCGGCCAGGCGACGTTCCTCGATGTGGACCATGGCACCTACCCGTTCGTCACCTCCTCCAACCCCACCGCAGGCGGCGCATCGGTTGGCTCCGGCATCGGGCCCACCCGGATCTCGCGCTCCATCGGCATCATCAAGGCCTACACCACCCGCGTTGGCGCCGGCCCCTTCCCCACGGAACTCTTCGACGAGATGGGCATGTACCTGCAGAAGACGGGCGGTGAGTTCGGCGTCAACACCGGCCGGCCGCGCCGCTGCGGCTGGTACGACGCCGTCCTGGCCCGCCACGCCTCCCGCGTCAACGGCTTCACGGACTACTTCGTGACCAAACTGGACGTGCTCACCGGCATCGAACAGATCCCCGTGTGCGTGGCCTACGACGTGGACGGAGTCCGGCACGACGAAATGCCCATGACGCAGACCGAGTTCCACCACGCCAAGCCGATCTTCGAGTACTTCGACGGCTGGACCGAGGACATCACCGGCGCCCGGACCCTTGCGGACCTGCCGGAGAACGCGCGGAACTACGTGCTGGCGCTGGAGAAGCTCTCCGGCACCCGGTTCTCTGCCATTGGCGTTGGCCCGGACAGGGACCAGACGATTGTGGTCAACGACCTCATCAACGACTAACCCGCGCTTAGAGCGCAGCATGACGACGGCGGCAGGCCACCTTTGCAGGTGGCCTGCCGTTTGCTTTGGTGCTGGGGTGGAAGCAATTTACACAGGCTTAACGCGGCCGGTCTTGTGAGGCGGCTGGCGTGGCAGCCACACTCGGTAGTACCCCCTGGTGCCCAAGGAAGGACTGTCATGGCTGGAAAATTCGAAGCATTCATCGACGCTGATTCATTCTTCCGGTTCCGGCTCCTGGCTCCTGACGGGGGAGTAATCGCGATCTCAGGCCCGTACGAAGATAAGGCATCGGTGGCGGCCGGGATCGCCGCGGTGCGGGAATGTGCCGGCACCGGCCTGGTCACCGATCTGTGCCCCGCGGGAGCCGTAACCCGTCCCGGCGAAGCGGTAAACCGTCACGGAACCCCGCCCGCTGCCGCGAGTGCCGCGGAGCCGCGGGCCGTCGTCGTGCCCGTCTGCGGCGAAGAGCGCCTGCCCGTCAGGCTGCACGCATTCGCACTGGCCAAGGCGCCCCGACGGCAAGCGACGTCCCCGCGGTGGACCAGGACAGCAGCCCGCTGAAAAAACTTTTGAAAGTTTTTTTGAAAACGCGTAACCCTGACTGCAGCGTTGGCGATTACCCCTATGAAGTGCCGGTCTGGAACCTGTCCCCCATCACGTTCCAGGCCGGCTCTTTTATCTTTCCCCGTGGGTAGCTTCCCCGCCTGACCCCGCACCGGACCGTACCCGGCACCGTGGCGTTCCGGCAGGGTGGTTACCGGAGGGTAGAGTGGGGGCCAGCGTTCCGGATGTACTGAGCGCTTGCCTTGCCAACACCCTCTTTGACGGAAAGCACTACGTCAGTGACCGATGCACAGACAGATGAGGCTCCGGACCAGCCAGTTTCCGGTACCGCTGCCTTCAGCCTCGTCTACAGGACATACGCATCACAGGTACTGGGCTATCTCACGGCCCGGGGAGTCGAGGATCCGGAGGCCGCCATGCAGGAAGTGTTCCTTTCGGTGCTGCCCAGGCTCGACACCGTCCATGGAGGAGAAGCCGGGCTGAAGACCTTTATCTTCTCCGTTGCCCATGCCCGGATGGTGGATGACCACCGCCGCCAAAGCCGGACTCCGGTCAAGCTGTCCTTCGAGCCCGAACTCGACCAGCGCGAAGATACCTCCGCGGAGAAGGAAGCCCTGCGGCGCATCTCGCCCCGGGAAGTCCTTGGGCTGCTGGACGGACTGCCCCAGGACCAGCGGGAAGTGCTGTCGCTTCGGCTGGTGGGCGGCCTTTCCATAGAACAGACAGCGGAAACCATGGATAAGAGCGCCGGTGCGGTGAAACAGCTCCAGCGGCGCGCCTTGCTCAAACTCCGGGAACTTAAGGCAGTGAAGGAGTATCTCACGCCATGACATCCGCCTCGGATAACCTCGCCACCCTTGTGGACGACATGCTCCAGGACGCAGGCTGCGGCCAGGACGCGGAACTTCGTGACGCCCTGCTCTCGCTCGGCACCATGGCATCGCTGCCCGTACCCGCTCCCACCGGGGAGTTGGCCGCATTGCTTGCTGCAGGTGTGCCGCCAACGGCTGAAGTGCCTGATTCGGGTGAGCCGGATGCAGAGCAGCCAGGTGGCCCGCCGCAGGAGGAGCCAGGCGTCCAGCCGCAGGACGAACTTGCCCGCCGCCGTCGCCGCCACCGCCCTACGGCGCTGGGCCTGGTCCTGGTGGCCGGGATGGGACTCGGCGTTGGTGGAGTTGCTGCCAGCACCACCGCTCCCGGGGGCAACGCCATCGAGCAGGTGCTGGAGGAGTGGGCACCGTGGAGCCGGCCTGCCGCCGACGCGTCAGCCGCCGGGGACGGTGCCGGGGCGGCCAGCCCGGGTTACCGCGCGCCTCAAGCGGCGGCAGACGGTGAACCCGCATCAACCGCTGCGCCCGGCGCGGCTGCCGACGCCGCAAATCCGGCGTCCCGGCTCCTGCGGGGTCATGCGGGCCTGTCCGGAAACTTCCCGCCGTGCACCAGCCCGGTGAGGCTTGCCGCCGAACAGGGTACAGCGAAGTGTGGGGCGACCGGGGACAACGGTTCATCCGGGGCAGCTGCACAGGGCAATGGAGCCGGCAGCGGCAAAGGCAACGCGGGACCGGCCGGGGCTGACGGAACGACGGCAGGGCCGGGCTCGCAGGGAGTGGCGAAGGCTGAACCGCCGGCAGCCAGTACTCCGGCCGGGGCCCAGGGGACAGCCGGTGCCGGCGCGCAGAAGCCGGCAGGCTCCGCGGGCAATGCGGGGCAGGGCCAGCCCCAAAGCCAGACACAGGGCCAGTCGCAGGGCGGGAACCCGGGCAACGCGCAGAAGGGTGCCTTCCCCGCGAAATGACCGTTAAAGACGACAGCGGGCCCGTGGCAACGGGCCCGCTGTCGTCTTTCGAAGGGAAGCGTTACGCCAGGACCTGGCGTTTGGAGGAAACCACGCCGGTATCGAAACCGGCCAGGTGAAGTCCGCCATGGAAGCGCGCGTGCTCGATTTTCACGCAGCGGTCCATCACCACATTGAGCCCCGCGGCTTCCGCGGCTGCTGCCACGCCTTCATGCCATGAGCCCAGCTGCAGCCAGAGCGTCTTCGCGCCCGCGGCCACTGCCTCGTCCAGGACACCGGGAAGGTCGTCGTGCTTGCGGAACACGTCAACAATGTCCGGGCTTTCCGGCAGGTCCGCCAGCGAGGCGTAGGTGGGCTGGCCCAGGATCTCCTTGACCACCGGGTTGACGAAGTACACCTTGTAGCGGGTGGAGGACAGCAGGTAGGTGGCCACAAAGTAGCTGGCCCGGGACGGCTTGTCCGAGGCGCCAACAATGGCAATGGACTTCGCCTGCCGGAGCAGGGAAAGCCGCTCCGGTGCGGACGGGCCGGACCAGGTGCGTTCGGCGGTGCTCATGCGTTTGCTCCGATCGTGCAGGCTTCTGCGGGTTCTTCAGCGATGGCTCCGGGCACCGCTTTGGACGCTTCGGTGAGTGCCTGGTCCAGGTCCCACAGGATGTCCTCGATGTCCTCGAGGCCCACCGAGATGCGGACCAGATCCTCCGGCACACCCGCCGATTCAAGCTGGGCCGCACTGAGCTGCTGGTGGGTGGTGGAGCCGGGGTGGATTACCAGGGTCCGGGAGTCGCCCACGTTAGCGAGATGCGATGCCAACTGCAGCGACTCGATGAACTTCTGGCCGGCAGCGCGGCCGCCCTTGACCCCGAAGGAGAACACCGATCCAGGGCCCTGCGGCAGGTACTTGCGTGCCCGTTCGAAGTGCGGGTGCGACGGCAGCCCGGAGTAGTTGACGTAGGCTACCCGGTCATCGTTTTCCAGCCATTCGGCCACGGCCTGTGCGTTCTTCAGGTGCTCGTCCAGCCGCTGCGGCAGGGTTTCGACACCCTGGAGCAGCTGGAACGCCGACTGCGGCGAAAGGGCCGGGCCAATGTCCCGCAGCTGCTCGGAGCGGAGCTTGGTGAGGAAGCCGTACTCGCCGAAGTTGCCCCACCAGGAGACGTTGCCGTAGGAAGCCACAGGCTCGGTCATGGTGGGGAACTTGCCGTTGCCCCAGTTGAACCGGCCGCTTTCCACCACTACGCCGCCCAGTGTGGTGCCGTGCCCGCCCAGGAACTTCGTGGCTGAGTGGATCACGATGTCGGCGCCGTGTTCAATGGGCCGCACGAGGTACGGCGTGCTCAAGGTGGCGTCGACCACCAGGGGGATCCCGGCGTCGTGCGCCACTTTTGCCAGCGCCGCAAGGTCCTGGACCTCCGACGACGGGTTGGCCACTGCCTCCACGAAAATCGCCTTGGTGTTGTCTTGGACAGCCGCGGCGTAGTCTGCGGGGTCCGTGCCGGGGACGAAGGTGGTGTCCACGCCGAACCGGCGGAGGGTCACGTCCAGCTGGGTCACGGTGCCGCCGTACAGCTGGGAGGCTGCCACGATGTGGTCTCCCGCCTGCGTCAGGGCCGCGAAGGTGATGAACTCCGCTGCCATGCCCGACGACGTCGCCACGGCTCCGATTCCGCCCTCAAGGGACGCGATGCGCTCCTCGAACGCCGCGACGGTGGGGTTGCCGATGCGGGAGTAGATGTTGCCGTACTTCTGCAGGGCGAACAGGTTGGCCGCGTCGTTGGTGTCCTTAAAGACGAACGACGTGGTCTGGTAGATGGGGACGGCGCGGGCGCCGTGCTCGGCGTCGGGGGTGCCGCCGGCGTGCAGGGCGCGGGTGCGGAAACCGAAGGTGCGTTCAGCCATCAGACAGCCACCGCTTCGGCGGCAACCGGGGTGCTGGACAGGTCGAGCTCGGTGCCGTTCTTCCGGGCCAGGTCCGCCTCAAGCTCGCGGACGATCGGCAGGATGTCCCGGCCGAAGGCGGCCACCTCCTCCTGGAAGTGCAGGTAGCAGGTGAGGAACAGGTTCACGCCGATCTTCTTGTATTCGACGATCCGTTCTGCGATCTGCTCCGGCGTTCCGATCAGCTGGGTCTTGAAGCCGTCGTTGTACTGGATCAGGTCCTCGAACGTGGAGTCGGCCCACATACCCTTGCCGTCCTTGGTGGAGGCCCCGGCTTCCTGGACCGCGTCCCGGAAGCCCTGCACGGCCGGCTTGTGGGCTTTCTGCACGATTTCCCGGAGCGTGTCCCGGGCCTCCTTCTCCGAGTCGCGGGCGATGACGAAACCGTTCAGCCCGAAGCGCGGAGCGGCCAGCTGGCCCGGGGTGCCGCGGCGGGCTTCACCGGCCGAAGCGACGACGCCGGCAATGTTCTCCTTGAAGCCCTCCAGGTCCTTGCCGTTGGAGAAGTACCAGTCGGCCACCCGGCCTGCAGTGGCCTGGGCCGCCGTCGAGTTTCCGCCAAAGAAGATCTCCGGGTGCGCCCGGCCCGGGACGTCCACGGGAGCGGGGTTCAGGGTGAAGTCGGTGATGTTGTAGTACTTGCCGGACTGGCTGTACTCCTGCTCGGTCCACAGGCCGCGCAGCACGTTGATGAATTCCTCAGTGCGGACGTAGCGCTCGTCGTGCTCCAGCCACTCCAGGCCGAAGTTGGTGAACTCGCTCTTGAGCCAGCCGGAGACGATGTTGACGGCGGAACGGCCGTTGGAGATGTGGTCCGCCGTGATGATGTACTTCGCCAGCACACCCGGGTGCCACATGCCGGGGTGGACGGCGGCGATCACCTTGAGCCGTTCGGTGGCGGCCAGCAGGGCCAGGCTGAACGAGGTAGCCTCGTGCTGCTTGTCCGCCCCGTAGGAGGCGGCGTAACGGGTCTGCGTCAGGGCGTACTCGAAGCCGGACTCCTCGGCGATCCGGGCCAGCTTCTTGTTGTAGTCGAAGTCCCAGCCGGTGCGCTGTTCGATGGTGGACACCACCAGGCCGCCGGAGACGTTGGGCACCCAGTAGGCGAACTTGAGCGGTTCGGAGAGACGTGCGACGTTGCTGGTGTCTGTCATGATTCTTCCTTTGGTAGGGCCCGCTGGCGCAGGACGTCCTGGATGCCGGCGATGGCCGGCTCGTTCTGGAGTGAGGTGGTGTCGCCCAGGGTCGTTCCTTCGAACAGCTGGGTGAGCAGCCGGCGCATGATTTTGCCGCTGCGGGTCTTGGGAACGTCAGGGACCACGACGACGTCGCGCGGCTTGGCGATGGGGCCAATCTCCCTGGCGACGTGGTTGCGGAGCTCCTGGGCACAGTCAGCCGGGGAACCGGCCTTCAGCACCACGAACGCGACGACGGCGTGCCCCGTCTTGGGGTCCGCCACCGGGCAGACGCCGGCTTCCACCACGTCCGGGTGCGATACCAGGGCGGACTCGATCTCGATCGTGGAGAGCAGGTGGCCGGAAACATTCAGGGTGTCATCCACCCGGCCCAGGATCCAGATGTCGCCGTCGGCATCGTATTTGGCGCCGTCGCCGGCCAGGAACCAGCCCTGGTCCGCATACTTGCTCCAGTAGGAATCAAAGTAGCGCCGGGGGTTGCCCCAGACGGTGCGCGCGATGGCGGGTCCGGGGGAGTCCACCACGATGTTTCCCTGGACGCCCGGCGCAACGGTACTGCCGCCGTCGTCCACGATCCTGGTGCTGACGCCCGGCAGCGGGCGTGCCGCGCAGCCGGGTTTGAAGCTGGTGTCCGTGGGCGCGGGGGAGAGGATCGTGGCGCCGGTTTCGGACTGCCACCACGTGTCCACCACCGGTGCGGTGCCGGCGCCCACGTTCTCGCGCAGCCAGCGCCAGGCCTCCGGATTGACCGCTTCCCCAACGGTGCCCAGCAGGCGGATGGAGGACAGGTCGTAGGTGTCCGGAACGCCGTCCGGGAACCAGCCCATGAGGGAACGCACCAGCGTGGGTGCTGTGTAGTACTGCGTCACGCCGTAGCGTTCGATGATCTCGAAGTGCCGGCCCGGATGCGGGGTGTTCGGGGTGCCCTCGAAGATCACCTGGGTGACGCCGTTGGAGAGCGGGCCGTAGATCTCGTAGGTGTGCGCCGTGACCCAGGCAAGGTCCGCGGTGCACCAGTGCACGTCCCGGTCCCGCAGGGCAGGGTCCGGGTTGCTGAACAAGTGCTCGAAACTCCAGGACGCCTGCGTGAGGTAGCCGCCGGAGGTGTGGACCAGGCCCTTGGGCTTGCCGGTGGTGCCGGAGGTGTACATGATGAACAGCGGCGTCTCGGCGTCGAACGCCTCCGGAACGTGGACGTCCGCGGCGGTTTCGACGACGTCGTGCCACCAGAGGTCGCGGCCCTCCGTCATGGGGACGGTTGCCAGGTCGGTGGCCGGGGTGGTGCGGTTGACCACCAGGACGTGCTCGATGGCATTGTCCCCGGCGACGGCTGCATCCGCGTTGTCCTTCACGGGAACGGCCACGCCTCGGCGGAACTGGCCGTCGGTGGTGACCAGGAGCTTGGCGCCGGTGTCCTCCACCCGGAACTTCAGTGCCTCCGCCGAGAAGCCGCCGAACACCAGCGAGTGGATGGCGCCGATGCGGGCCACGGCGAGGGTGATGATGATGGTTTCGGGGATGACCGGGAGGTAGATGACCACCCGGTCGCCCTTGGTGATGCCCAGGGCCAGGAGGGCGTTGGCTGCCTTGGACACCTCGCGCTGGAGTTCGGCGTAGGTGATGGAGCGGCGGTCGCCCGGCTCGCCTTCGAAATGGAGGGCCACTTTGTTGCCGCGCCCCGCGGCTACGTGCCGGTCCACGCAGTTGGCGGCCACGTTGAGCTTGCCGCCTTCGAACCAGGTGATTTCCGGGCCGCGGCCCGCCCCGGCGTCTGCCGGAATCCAGCGGTGCGGGGTATGCCAGGGGGTGTCCCAGTCAAGTCGCAGCGCCTGCTGCTCCCAAAAGGCAACGTTGTCCGGGTGCACGCCTGCGTTCAGGTCCAACGTTTCGGTGGCGCTCAAGCCCATCGTTTCACCGCCCATTTTTCGGCCAGGCCCAGCAGGGCGTCGGTAATCTTTCCAATCACGGCCAGCATCACGATAGCCAGGAGCAGCCGGTCCGTGCGGCCGTTGTTTTGCGAGTCAATCAGCAGGAAGCCCAGTCCCATGGAGGAGGCGATCAGCTCAGCCGCCACCAGGAACAGCCAGGCCTGGGCAAGGGCCAGGCGCAGGCCGGAGAACACGGCGGGGACGACGGCGGGCAACTGCACGGTGGTCAGCAGCCGGATCCCCTTGAGCCCGAAGGCGCGGGCGGCTTCCACCAGGTTGCGGTCCACGTGGCGCAGCGCCAGGGAGACGGTGGTGAACACCGGGAAGAAGGCGCCAATGATGATGAGCGTGACCTTCGAGTCCTCGCCGATCTTCATCCACAGGATCAGCAGCGGCACCCAGGCCAGCGACGGCACTGCCCGGAGTGCGCCGATGGTGGGTGCCAGCAGGGCATCGGCGAGCTTGGACAGTCCCACGGTTGCGCCGAGGACCAGGCCCAGGGCCGCGCCCACCAGGAATCCGATAAGGACCCGCTGGGTGGAGATGGCGATGTGGGTCCCCAGTTCGCCACGGTCCACGAGCTCGCCGGCAGCGGACAGCACCATGGCCGGCGGGGGCAGCTGGACCACGGTGAACATCCCGCTGGTGGAGGCGAGCTGCCACGCTGCCAGCAGGGCTGCCGGAATGATCAGGCCAAGGGGCAGACGCGCCCAGTTCCAGGAACGGACTCCGGCGGGAGACCATCCCGGTGCCGGAGCGCGTGCCGTGCCGGCACCCGCATGGGCGGCGTCTGCCGCGGTTGCGGTGGCGGCTGCAGCACGCCCATCCGCAACACTTGCGCCGGTGGTGTAGGGCTCTCCTTGATGGCTCATCAGGAGGCCTTGATGGCTGACGGATCAGCCTTCTTCACCAGCGAGTCGTCGAGAAGGGAGGCTACGGCGTCGTCAATCTGCTTCTGCGTCTTGACGTCGCCGGTTTCCACGAAAGTGGGGCCGATCTTCTCCAATACTTTGCGCTGCGCGTCACCCGGTGCCGGGTTGACGTCCAGGTTGCTGCGCTCCAGGACTACCGTCTTGGCCACGGAGAGGTCCAGGCCGGCGACGTCGGCCAGGATCTGGGCGGTCTGGTCCGGGTTCTGCGCTGCCCAGGCACGGGCCTTTTCATAGGCGTTCACCACGGCCTGGGCCAGTTCAGGCTTGTTTTTCAGGAAGGATTCGGTGGCGTTGAGGAAGCCGTAGGTGTTGAAGTCCAGGTTGCGGTAGAAGAGCTTGGCGCCCTTCTGCTCCGCCCCTGCCATGATCGGGTCCAGCCCGGACCAGGCCTGGACCGAGCCGTTTTCCAGGGCGGTCCGGCCGTCGGCGTGCTGCAGGTTCTGCACGGTCACGTCGCTTGGCTTCAGTCCGGCCTGCTCCAGTGCCTGCAGGAGGAAGAAGTAGGGGTCGGTGCCCTTGGTGGCGGCAACGGACTTGCCCTTGAGGTCGGCCACAGACTTGATGTCTGAGCCGGCCGGTGCCACCAGGGCTGCCCACTCCGGCTGCGAGAAGATGTCGATGGTCTTGATTTCCGAACCGTTGGCACGGGCCAGGAGTGCCGCGGATCCTGCCGTGGATCCGACGTCGATGGCCCCGGAGCGCAGCGCCTCATTGGCTTTGTTCGAGCCGGCGGACTGGACCCAGTTCACGGTGACGCCCTGCTCCTTGAGGCTCGCCTCGAGCCACCCCTGCTTTTTGATCACCAGGCTCAGCGGGTTGTACGTGGCGAAGTCGATGTTCAGGGTTCCACCGCCTTTGCTGTTGCCGGCCGCCGCCGCACTGCCGGAGGAACCTTCCCCTGCAACGCATCCGGTGAGTGCCAGGACCGTGGAAACGGCGAGGGCTGCGGCGCCCAGGACTGAACGGCGGGAGATGGGCGATGCGTGCGGCATTGGTTTCCTTCGAAAACGGGATGGAACGGTGCGGAAATAGACGGTGCGGAACAGGGGAGGCCAGGCTGCGCCTGCCAAAGGGATAGGGTCCGACGGCGGCGCGGGCCACCGGGGCGGGTGAAGGTTTTGTCGGGGTCAGGGGCGCCTAGTGCCCGTCGACGCCCAGCGTTTCCAGGAGCGAGCTGCGCATGAGCGCGAGTTCGGCTGAGGCGCGATCGCGCGGCCGGCTGCCGGGTACCTGGACTGTCCTGACGATGGTTGCACCCTGCCCGGTGGCGTCGGGGCCGAGGACGATGATGCGGTCGGCGAGCTGTAGGGCCTCGTCTACGTCGTGGGTGACCAGCAGGACGGTGGTGGGCTCTGCCCGGTGGATGTCCAGGAGCAGGTCCTGCATCTTGATGCGGGTGAGGGCGTCCAGCGCGCCGAACGGCTCATCGAGCAGCAGGACGCCGGGGTTCCGGGCAAGGGCACGGGCCAGCGATGCGCGCTGCGCCATGCCGCCGGACACCTCGCGCGGGCGGTGCTTGGCGAATTTCTCGAGCCCCACCAGTTCCAGCAGGCGGGCGACCTTTGCTTTGCCCTCTTTCGCGCTGCATCCGGTGGGCAGGCCGATGGCTACGTTCGCCTGCAGGGTGTGCCAGGGCAGTAGCCGGGGTTCCTGGAAGGCGAAGGCGCAGCGGGGATCGATGCCGTGCACCGGGGTGTCCTCGATAACCACGGAACCGGCGCTAGGGAAGTCCAGGCCCGCCGTGGCGCGCAGGAGTGTGGACTTTCCGCAGCCGGAAGGTCCCAGGATGGCCAGCACCTCTCCCGCTGCCACATCGAACGTCACATCGCGGAGGACGGTATGGGCTGCGGTGCCGGCTCCGAACGTGCGGCGCAGGTTCCTAAAGGATACGGGGAGGGCAGGCGCGTGGCCGGGGTTCGCCCCGACAGAAAGGGGCGACAAAACTGCAGTCATAGGATCACTCCATCGGTCCTGGCAGTAGCACCCTACGGAGGCAGCCTTCGCCGGAGTGGTCGGTTCCGGTACCCACGGCTGCAATCCTTGCTATCGCCGGGGCCGTTGGGGAGCGTCCGGCGACCAGGGTTGC
Source organism: Arthrobacter sedimenti (assembly GCF_042652025.1). NCBI lineage: Bacteria > Bacillati > Actinomycetota > Actinomycetes > Micrococcales > Micrococcaceae > Arthrobacter > Arthrobacter sedimenti. Next base: position 111,684 of record NZ_JBHSDQ010000007.1, read on the forward strand.
TGCGGCGTCATCGATCCAGGTCTCTCGGCCGCTCGGGATGGTCAAGCACCACTACACAGCAATGAATCGCCGAGAGCAAACTCTCGCGTTTCCGCGCGTAATATTCGTTCATAGCGGCATGAGCGAAGAGCGATCATTCTTTTATTCGATCGCTCCTGCTGCTCAAGGCAAAGCGTAGGCTAATCCCATGGGCCACACGAACGATCCTGCAGTCATCGAACGCCTCATGCGAACCAAGGGGCGTTGGGCCATCGTGGGTTTGACCACCAACGAATGGCGTGCCGCCTATGATGTCTCGCTGTTCATCCGCGACCGGCTGGGCATGGAGATCATCCCCGTCAACTTGCCCGGCGACGCTGTCCACGGCGAAACCGGGTACCGCACCCTCGGTGACATTCCGGCGGAAAAGCGGCCCATCGACGTCGTGGATTGCTTTGTGAACTCGCAGAAGGTGGGCAGCGTGGTGGACCAGGCCATCGCAGTGGGGGCCAAAGCTGTTTGGCTGCAGCTGGGGGTTATCGACGAGGCAGCGGCGGAGCGCGCCAAGGCTGCAGGACTAGACGTGGTGATGAACGCCTGCCCGGCCCAGCTCGCGTGGAAGTACAACCTTTAGCGCTTCAGTAACTCTGGATAGTGCCGTTCGGTGACGTCCGGGTGCGCACGCATCCGGCCTTTGAGCATGTTCATGCCGAAGGAAGCCAGGAGCGGGTTGGCGGGGTCATCGGTGATTCCCCGGGCAGCCGCCTTCAGGTCAGGAGCCAGCGGCACCGGTTCAATGACCGCGTCCAGCCGTGGCGACCAAAAGAACGGCACCGAGTAGCGGTCCACGCCGGGCGGAGGCGCCTGCACACGGTGGATGGTCGCCGCGAGGTACCCCTCGGTGGCAACTTCCAGCATCTCGCCGAGGTTTACCACCAACGCTCCGGGCAGCGGTTCCACCGGCAGCCACTCGGTGGTCCCGGGCGGCAGTACTTCAAGGCCGCCCACCTCATCCTGCAGCAGGAGCGTCACGAAGCCGTAATCGGCGTGGGATCCAACGCCCTGGTCGCCGGCTTCTTCCACCACACCGCCTACGTAGTGCACCAGCTTGCCCATCCACGCAGGCGAATCCCGAAAAGGCTCGTCGAAATAGTCCTCGGGCAGATGCAGGGAAACAGCGATGGCCCGCAGCAGTTCCATCCCCACCCCGGACATCAGGTCCGCCCACTCCATCGCGGCAGTCTTCAGCTCCGGGAAGGTTTCATCCGGCCAGAGGTTGGGGCCCTGCAGCAGCCAGTAGGGCTGGTCGGCCGGATAATCCCTGACAGGCTCGCGCTCCGGTGAGTAGTCAATCTGCTCGCGGGCGTCCGCCCTGCCCTGGGTCACCTCCGTGCCCATCCGGGTGTAGCCGCGGAAATGCGGGGAAAGGCGGTTGTCCAGCTTCATCCGCTCCTCAAGCGGCAGGTCGAAGAAGCGCCGGACAGTGCCCAGGAGCTCTTCGGCCTGGCCCGGCCGGCCGCCATATCCCGTGACTTGGAAGAAGCCAACATCGTGGGTGGCGTGCCGCAGCTGCTCAATAAACCCAGGGCGAAAAGACCCGTAAGGCAGCCGTGCGGAACCTAAATCCAGAACAGGTATTGCTCCCTGGTCGCGTGACATCCCTGCACACTAGCACCGTGCAGGCCCGCTTTATAGGCTTCCTATATGGACCCAAGTGCGCTGCGGGAGATCTGCCTGTCTTTCCCGGGAACCTATGAGGATTTCCCCTTCGGGCCCGAAACCTCGGTGTTCAAGGTCCGCGCCCACATTGCCGGCGGGACCCGCCACGAGGCCAAGCTGTTTGCCCTGTCCTCCATGGACCAGGCCGACTTCTACGTGAACCTGAAGTGCGAACCGGCCCTGGCCGTGCAGCTGCGCGCAGTGCACCCGGCCATTACCGGCGCATGGCACATGAACAAAACCCACTGGAATGGCATCCGACTTGACGGCTCGCTGCCGGACGGGATGGTCCGGGACATGGTGGAGGACTCCTATGACCTTGTGGTGGCAGGCTTGAGCCGGAAGCAACAGGAGCAACTGGGGTGGGCAGGCCTCGAGAGGACAGGCGGCAATGACTGAAGAGGGACAGGTTCCGGGCAAGCTCGGATACCCCGGTGTGGGGAGCACGGAGCAGGGCAGCGCTCCGCAAGGCTACGACCGAGTCCTGGAGGAGGCCCGCCTGGGCACTGGACTGGACGTTTACAGGCGGGTGGCGGACGGCATCCTGGGCTGGGAACTGCAGCGGCGGGCAGGGCTCCGGGTCCGGGCCGATTCGCCGCGGGCCGTCCCCGGGGCACACGTGGTGAGCGGATTCGGCGTCGGGCCCTTCCGCCTGCCCGCACCCTGCCAAGTGGTGTGGGTCCACGAGCCGGCCCCCGACGGTGTTCCCCAATCCGCCGGCTTCGGATACGGCACACTGCCTGGCCACCCCGCCCGCGGGGAGGAATCATTCGAGGTGGAGATCAACAGCCAGGGGGAGGTGTGGCTGAGGATCCGTGCCTTCAGCAAGCCCTCCAACTGGTTCTATGCGGCCGGCGGCCCGGTCACCCGGGCGACGCAGCGCTACGTTACTTCCCGGTACATTGAAGGAGCACGCAGTCTCGCCGCGGAAGGAAAAACCAAGTGATCTTTATCGTCGTCAAGTTCAAGGTCAAGCCCGAGTGGTCGGAGCGCTGGCCGGACCTCGTGGCTGATTTCACCGAAGCCACCCGCAAGGAACCGGGCAACCTGTGGTTCGACTGGTCCCGCAGCCTGGACGACCCCAACGAATACGTCCTGGTGGAGGCCTTCAAGGACGACGCGGCCGGCGACCACGTGAACAGCGACCACTTCAAGAAGGCCATGGCTGACATGCCCCAGGCCCTCGTCGAGACGCCCAAAATCATCAGCCGCCAGCTCGACGGCGAAGGCTGGGACCTGATGGGCGAACTCACCATCTAAACCCCGTCGATTGCTCCGTACTTGTCGTTTTGACCCGCCAAAACGACGAGTACGCAGCAGTCGATAGCATGAAGCCATGTGGATTGGCTGGACCGAGTTCGACATCCTCCTTGGCGACGTACACAGCCTGAAGGAGAAACGCTCCGTGGTCCGGCCCCTCCTGGCCGAGCTCAAGCGCCGCTTCGAGGTCTCAGTCTCCGAGACGGGGGACCACAGCCAGTACCGGCGCACGCAGCTCGGCGTTGGCCTGGTGGCAGCCGACCGGGCGCACCTCGTGGAGGTGCTGGCCGCCGTCGAACGCTTCGTGGCAGGCCGCCCGGAGATCGAACTGCTCAGCGCCCGCCAACGGGAACTCCACAGCGAAGATTAACCCATCGACTGCTGAGTATTTGTCGTTTTCACGCGCCAAAACGACAAGTACTCAGCAATCGATGGAGGGTGTGGATAACTTCTGCGCACTAATCCTGATTCTGGTGTCATGGACCGATGAAGACCCCACGCTCATTACCGGAGGAACTCCGCGGCCGCCCCTTTACCGTTGCTGACGCAGCTTCTGCGGGCCTATCACCGCGGCGTTGGCGGCATGGGTCGCTGGAGCGCTTCGGCCGGGGCATCAGGATGGAGGGCACGACGGCGGCGCTTTCGTTAGGCGCGCGGGTCCGGCCTTTCGTTGAGGTCAACGAGCTCTGCGCCGCCTCGCATGTTACGGCTGCGGAGCTTCACGCGCTGCCGCAGCGGCGCCAGGACGGGACCTTTGACGTTTTCCACCTGATCCGGCCCGAAGGCGCAGCCCACCTGGACAGGCCCCACGTCATCGTCCACCGCATGAAGCTGTACGGGGACGAAGTCACGGCAATTGACGGGGTTCCGGTCACGACCCCGGCGCGTACCTGGCTCGACATGGCGGAATTGCTGTCCCTCGATGAAATCGTGGCCATAGGGGATGCCTGCGTTCGCATGCCCAGGCCGGAGTTTGAGGACCGGGACATGCCGCTGTGCAGCGTATGGGATCTGCAGCGGATGGTTGACGGACACCGGGGAAAACGCGGGCTCCGGAAGGCGAAGGACGCCCTGGAATTGATCCGGGTCGGCTCGGATTCGGCCCAGGAAACCATGCTGCGGCTCGCGATTGTGCGCGCGGGGCTGCCCGAACCCGAGCTGAATGTCCCAATTATCACTGAGGACGGCATCAGGCATCACAAGCCGGACCTGTCTTACCGCAAATACCGGATCGGCATCGAGTACGAGGGCGAACACCACGGCGAGGAAAGCCAGATCGCCAGGGATATAGCGCGCTCTGAACGGTACGCCGCCTTGGGGTGGACGGAGGTCAGGATCTCCAAGCGCCACATGGTCAACGACGCCAAACCGGCCGCGGCCAAAGTCCTTGTTGCCTTGGCGGAGGCCGGCTGGCGAAGGGGCTCTTAAAAACGATTGTCCCCACCGGCTCCCAGCCTTCGCAAGCTCAGGCCGGGCCCCTCGCCGGCGGGGGCCCACCGTACTTGTCGTTATGAGGCTTCAAAACGACAAGTACGGAGCACTCGATGGGGGTGGGACTAGCTGAAGTACTTCGGCAGGGTCCCCTCGTGGGCTTCGCGGAGGGCGTCGAGGGAAAGGGCGTCCACGCCGTTGATCTCCAGCTTGCCGCTGTCCGCGTCCACAACGCCGATGCGGGTGTGGGCGAAGCCGCGGGCGGTGCACATGTCCGTGAAGCGGACTTCCTCGGAACGCGGGACGCCCACGATGGCACGGCCCTGCGACTCGGAGAAGAGCGCCGTGAACAGGTCCACGCCGTCCCTGTCCATGATGTCCTGGAGGGCGATCCGCGCACCCACGCCGTAGCGCAGCGAGGACTCCACAAGGGCCGCCGCGAGGCCGCCCTCGGAAAGGTCGTGCGCGGCGTCGATCATGCCGTCGCGCGAGGCGTTGATCAGGATCTCGCCCAGGGCGCGTTCTGCCTCGAGGTCCACCTTCGGCGGCTGCCCGCCCAGGTGCCCGCGCATGTTGGCCCATTCGGAGCCGTCCAGCTCGGCGCCCGTGGTGCCCAGGAGGTAGATGGCCTGGCCGTCTTCACGCCAGCCCGACGGCGTGCGGCGCGCAACGTCGTCGAGCTTGCCCAGGACCGCCACCACCGGGGAGGGGTGGATGGGCGTGGTGCCCGTCTGGTTGTACAGCGAGACGTTGCCGCCGGTGACCGGAATCCCCAGCACCATGCAGGCGTCGGACAGGCCGCGGATGGCCTCGGCCAGCTGCCACATGACGTCCGGGTCCTCGGGGGAACCGAAGTTCAGGCAGTCGCTGACGGCCATGGGGATGGCGCCCGCGGTGGCCACGTTGCGGTAGGCCTCGGCCAGTGCCAGCTGTGCGCCGTGGTACGGATCGAGGTAGGTGTAGCGGCCGTTGGCGTCGGTGGCCAGGGCAACGCCCAGGCCGGTCTCCTCGTCAACGCGGACCACGCCGGCGTCGTCCGGGAATGCCATGGAGGTGTTGCCACCCACGTACCGGTCGTACTGGTTGGTGATCCAGGCCTTGGAGCACATGTTCGGCGAGGCCACCAGTTCGGTCACAGCGGCTGCAAGCTCGGCCGGAGCCGCCGGGCGTCCGGCGTCCTGGACGGACCCGGTGAAGGTGTCGGCCTGGACCGAATCCTGCCACTCGGGACGGGCGAACGGGCGGTCGTAGACCGGGCCGTCGTGCGCCACGGTGCGGGGATCGACGTCGACAATCACGTCGCCTTCCCACGTGATGATGAGGCGGCCGGTGTCGGTGACCTCGCCCAGCCAGGAGTACTCCACAGCCCACTTGTCCATGACGGCTTCGAACGCTTCCACGTTCTCCGGCGTGACCACGGCCATCATGCGTTCCTGCGACTCGGACATCAGGATCTCGCCCGGGGTCAGCGTGGGGTCGCGCAGCAGGACGGAGGTCAGCTCAACCTGCATGCCGCCGTCGCCGTTGGACGCGAGCTCGGAGGTAGCGCAGGAGATGCCCGCGGCGCCGAGGTCCTGGATGCCTTCCACCAGGGAGCCCTTGAAGAGCTCCAGGCAGCACTCGATGAGCACCTTCTCGGCGAAGGGATCGCCCACCTGGACGGCGGGACGCTTGGAGGGCTTGGTGTCGTCAAAGGACTCAGAGGCCAGGACGGAGGCTCCGCCGATGCCGTCGCCGCCGGTGCGTGCACCGAACAGGACCACCTTGTTGCCCTTGCCCGAGGCGTTGGCCAGGCGAATATCCTCGTGCCGCATGACGCCCACGGCGAGGGCGTTGACCAGCGGGTTGCCCTGGTAGACGGAGTCAAACACCATCTCGCCGCCGATGTTGGGCAGGCCAAGCGAGTTGCCGTAGCCGCCGATGCCGGCCACTGCGCCGTGCATGACGCGCGCGGTGTCGGGGTGGTCGATGGCGCCGAAGCGCAGCGGGTCCATGACCGCCACGGGGCGGGCGCCCATGGAGATAATGTCGCGGACAATGCCGCCGATGCCGGTCGCAGCGCCCTGGTAGGGCTCAACGAACGACGGCGAGTTGTGCGATTCGATCTTGAAGGTCACGGCCCAGCCGTCCCCCAGGTTGGTCACGCCGGCGTTTTCGCCGATGCCCACCAGCATGTCCTTCTTCATTTCCTCGGTGACCTTCTGGCCGAACTGGCGCAGGTGGTTCTTGGAGGACTTGTAGGAGCAGTGTTCGCTCCACATGACGGAGTACATGGCCAGCTCGGCGCCGGTGGGGCGCCGGCCCAGGACCTTGACGATCTCGTCGAACTCGTTCTGCTTCAGGCCCAGCTCTGCCCAGGGCAGCTCGGTGTCCGGGGTCTTGGCAGCGTTCTCGACGGTGTCGATGTTGAACTTCTTGGTGGTTTCGGTGGTCACTTGTCGCCTCCCACAATCTTGTTCAGTACGGAGGTGAAGAAGCCCAGTCCGTCGGTGTCGGACCCGCCGATGCCATCGAGGGACTCGGGACCGAAGCCCGGCTCCACGGCGTGCTCGGGGTGCGGCATGAGGCCCACCACGTTGCCGGCGGCGTTGGAGATGCCGGCGATGTCCCGGCGTGAACCGTTCGGGTTGAAGCCTACGTAGCGGAAGACGACGCGGCCCTCGGCCTCAAGGGCGTCCAGGGTTTTCTCGTCAGCGATGTACTGGCCGTCCTGGTTCTTCAGCGGGATGGTGATCTCCTGGCCCGCCTGGTAGTCCAGCGTCCACGCGGTGTTGCTGTTCTCGACGCGGAGCACCTGGTCGCGGCAGAGGAACTTCAGGTGGTCGTTCTTAATCATCGAACCGGGGAGCAGGTGCGACTCGGTAAGGATCTGGAAACCGTTGCAGATGCCGAGGACGGGCAGCTTGGCATCGGAGTTCGCGGCGTCGATGATCTTGGACATCAGCGGGGCGAAGCGGGCAATGGCGCCGGCGCGGAGGTAGTCGCCATAGGAGAAACCGCCGGGGATGACTACGGCGTCCACGTCGCCAAGTTCGGTGTCGCCATGCCAGAGTTCGACGGCGGTGGCGCCGGCCAGGCGGACGGCGCGGGCAGCGTCCCGGTCGTCCAGGGTGCCGGGGAAGGTGACGACGCCGATGCGGGCGCCGGCGAGGCGCGGTTCCGCCGCGACAGCGACAGCTTCGCCGATCAGGGGAAGTTCAGTCATCTCAGGCCTCGACGACCTCGACGTTGACGACGTCCTCGATCACGGGGTTGGAGAGGAGGGTTTCGGCGGCGTCACGTGCCTGGGCCAGGATTTCCTCCGTCACCTCGCCGTCGACCGTCAGTTCGAAACGCTTGCCCTGGCGGACAGAGCTGAAGCTGGTGAAGCCCAGCCGGGGGAGAGCGCCAACGATTGCCTTCCCCTGCGGGTCCAGAATCTCGGGCTTGGGCATGACGTCAACAACGATCCGGGGCATCCGGTAACTCCTGTGCGTGAGCTTGGGTAAGGGCGCAGCGGAGTGGTGCCGTCTCACGCCGTACCGGGATGTTGGGGACAAGTGGTCACCTGCGTTGGTTCACCATGAGGTCGGGCGCTCCGCGAGCTTGCCTTCCCATTCTACCGGCCCGGACACGTCCCTCTGTATTCGGCGGGTTCGGGGCCGGAACGCCGCGTGGAACGGCCCGCTCCGGCTCCGCTGGCAGGGTGGTCTGGAGTTGCCCGAAGGCCTTCACTAGGATTGCTGGATGGCTGAGAATTCAAAGTCCGTGCTGTTGCCGATGGTTGCCGCAGCGGTGTTCGCCGGCCTGGGCAGGATGGTCTTCCAGAAGATCAAGGCAGACCGGTTGGCCCGCGAAACGCGGATAGCCGGCCCGGTGGATGAAAAGACCAGGCAGTGGATCAGCGACGTGGTGCGGACCCCGCGCCAGTAACGCGGCCTCCCACCTGCCACTCGTCCGGGCGTCCTTCGGGGCGCCCTTTTTCATGCCCGGAACTGTCCGGGCATGCCCATATGACAAGCAAAAAAATCTCAAATGTGCTCTATGTCATATCCCGCTCTCAGTCTGTACTCTGTGATCAGTCTGGTCTCAGCAAATTACAAAACCTGTAATTTCCTCTGCAGTGCCAGTCGTTCGGGGGCGCCCACCAAGTCTGGGCGGCACATCGTGAAAGGGTTGCACGTGAAATCAACTGGAAAGAGCCCCTTGCGGGCTGGGGGACTCCGGAAGGCGGCCGCGCTGGCCGTCGGGTTGCCCCTTATCCTCAGCTCGCTGGCAGTAGGTCCCGCTTCGGCGGCCCCTGACGGCAAGGGCGTGGGGAATGCTTCTTCCAGCGCCAAGGACAGTCAGTTCAAGGACGGCCGGTACATCGTAGTGCTGGCCGGGCCCGCTGCCGCGGCCTATGAAGGGGGAGCTCCCGGGCTTGGTGCAACCAAGCCCCAGCAGGGCAGGAAGCTCGACGCCGGCAGCCCCAACTACAAGGCCTACGACGCCCACCTGCGCAAGCAGCAGCGTGATGTCGCGGCTGCCCAGGGAGTCACACCGGCCAAGCAGTACACCGCGGCCCTGAACGGGTTCAGCGCAGAGCTGACCGCGGCCCAGGCTTCGGCGTTGTCCAAGGACACCCGCGTCCTGGTGGTGGCGCCCGACGTTGAAAACAAGCCGGACTACACCACCACCGACTTCCTCAAGCTCACCGGTCCCGACGGTTCCTGGGCCAAGCAGTTCGGCGGAGAAGCCAACGCCGGCAAGGGTGTGGTGGTGGGCGTCATCGACTCCGGCTACGCACCGGACAACCCCTTCCTCCAGGGCGAAGCGCTGAAGCCGCTGCAGGGGAGCCCGCAGGTGGGCGTTCCCTACCGCACGGCTGACGGCAAGATCGCCATGCTGAAGTCAGACGGCACCACCTTTGAGGGCGAATGCCAAAAGGGCGAGGGAACCGGGGCAGGGTTTGACGGCTCGCTCTGCAACTCGAAGGTCATCGGTGCCCGCTACTTCGCAGACTCCTTCCTCCAGTACGTGGCGCCGGGAAACCGGGCACCGGAAGAGCAGATCTCCCCGGTGGACGTCGGCAGCCACGGCACCCACACCGCCACCACGGCAGCCGGTAACGCCAATATTGAGCAGGTGATTGACGGGGCCAGCTTCGGCAAGAGCTCGGGCGTGGCCCCGGCCGCCAAGGTCTCCGTCTACAAGGTCTGCTGGGAGGACACCAACCCGGACACCGGCGGCTGCTACTCCTCGGCCTCCGTTGAGGCTGTGGACGCAGCCATCAAGGACGGCGTCGACGTCCTGAACTACTCCATTTCAGGCAACAACAACAGCACTACCGATCCGGTCGCGCTGGCCTTCCTGAACGCCGCAGCCGCAGGAATCTTCGTCTCGGCCTCCGCAGGAAACTCCGGTCCTACGGCTTCCACCGTGAACCACGCATCGCCGTGGCTGACCACTGTGGCCGCCTCCACCTTCCCCAGCGACCTGCAGGGCACCGTCAAGGTATCCGACGGATCGCTGTACCGTGGCGCCTCCATCATGAAGTCCGAAGTGGTGGACAAGCCTGTTGTGGTCGCCGCCGCTGCCGCTGCCGCCGGCGCCGCAAATCCCAACCTGTGCGGTCCGGGAACCCTCGACGCCACCAAGGTGGCCGGCAAGGTCGTGGTCTGCGACCGCGGAGTGGTGGACCGGACTGCCAAGAGCAAGGAGGTCATGGACAAGGGCGGCGTGGGCATGATTTTGGTGAACCTCACCAGCAGCTCTGAGGACGCCGACAACCACGTCATCCCCACGGTCCATGTCAACGCGCCAAAGAGCCTGGAACTGAAATCCAAACTGGAAGCCAACCCTGCGCTGACCGTCAGCCTGGTCAAGGGTGACCTGACTGGCCTTCCCCCGGCTCCGGCACCCCAGATCGCGGGCTTCTCGTCACGCGGACCCACCTTCGCCTCCGGCGGTGACCTGCTGAAGCCGGATATCTCTGCCCCGGGCGTCAACGTCCTGGCCGGCGTCTCCACCATTGGCAACCACGGCGACCAGTTCGGGTTCATGTCCGGCACGTCCATGGCCGCGCCGCACATCGCCGGTTTCGGCGCCCTGGTGCTGGGCAAGCAGCCCAAGTGGACCCCCGCCATGGTGAAGTCCGCCATGATGACCACGGCCTACCCGATGGTCAACGCCGATGGCTCGCCCAACACCGACCCCTTCCAGGGCGGTGCGGGGCACATCGATTCCACCCGGGTCCTCGATCCCGGCCTGGTGTACGACTCCGGTATCCAGGACTGGCTCGGCTTCCTCAACGGCCAGGGTGTGGACACCGGCGCTCCGCAGGCAGGCTCCGTCGCTGCCCGCGACCTCAACCTGCCTTCCATTGCCCTGGGCAGCCTTGTGGGCGAGGTCCAGGTGAAGCGCAAGCTGACCGCTCTGGTGCCGGGCATGTACCGCCCCGAGGTGAACATGCCGGGCTTCAACGTCAATGTGGAACCCAAGGCCCTGAACTTCGCCAAGGCGGGCCAGACCCGCGAAGTGACCGTGACCATCCGCAACGTCAGTGCACCCGTGGGCAAGTTCAGCACCGGAAGCCTCACCTGGAAGGGCCCGCGGACGGTGACCTCACCGATCGCCATCCGCCCGGTCGACGCGCAGATCGCCCCGTCGTTCTCGTTCAGCTCCGCCACCGGCACCGGCAGCGGAACCATGGAACTGGTGTCCGGCTCGGACAGCCCCATCGCCGTCGGCGTCGAGGGCCTTGCACCACTGAGCCAGACCGCGATCACCAAGACGCCGGGCGAGTACGCGCCTACAAATGACGCACACAACGCCCTGGTCCAGGTGAAAGTGCCTGCCGGCGCCTCGTTTGCCCGGCTGGGCATCCAGGCGCAGTCGAACGACGTCGACTGGGACATGGTGGTCTACGCACCGAACGGTTCGGGCGGGCTGGCGGCCACCCAGGTGGCCACGGCATCTGCCAGTGAGTTCCTGGACATCGAGTCTCCGCGGGCCGGAACCTACTATGTGGTGGCCAATCTGTACGCCACGCCGGACAATGGGGCCGCCACTGCCTCCGTGCAGGCGGTGACCTTCGCCGGTGACGCGGGCAACCTTACGGTGAACCCGAACCCCATTGTGGCACCGAACGGAACCGCAACCTCGGCGACGCTGAACTGGACCGGGCTTGCTGAAGGCTCCTACCTCTCACGGCTGAGCCTTGGCAGCAACGGCATCAAGACCTGGGTGAACGTCCAGGTGGGAGCGGGCAACGCTCCTGCCCCGGCCGGCGCTCCCCAGCTTGACCTGGCCCAGGCGGTACCCGCCACCTGACCGGGTAGACATGGGGGGAGGTCCCGGGTGGTCGTCAGGCCGCCCGGGACCTTTTCTGTTCCCGCGGCTTCTTCCCTTGCCCGGGAGTGGCTAGGTGGCCGCGCCGCCCAGCAAAGGGGCCATGGCTTTCCACCGTGCGATTTCGCACCCGTCTGTGCGGGTGAAGGTCGAATGCACGGTGCGCCCGTGGAACGTCCCGGTGACCACGGCCACCTGCGGCCCGCCGTACTGCTGGGTGCACAGCTTTGGGGGTCCGGGCTTGGGGAAGAAGATGTCCTCGCCGAAGCGCTCTACCGCTGCCAGGGCCGCCCCCGGGTCCGGCAAGGTGGTCCCGGCATGGGGTTGGCCGTCGCCAGCCAGCAGGCGGAATACGTGTTCGGGAGCTCCGGGGTCCTCCCGAATACTGATGGTCAGGTCGATCACCGTGATACCCCTTCTGCCATGGCCCCAAGCTCCGCCGCGAGCCTGTTCCGCAGGACCCCCGCTTCCGCTGCAAATGCCCGCTGGTACTCGACGTAGGCGGCTTTGCCCTGGGGCGTCTCGATGGCGATGGCAGGGTAGCCCCAGTCGGCCAGATCGTAGGGCGATGCCTGCATGTCCATGGCCCTGATTCGCCATGACAGTTCAAAGCAGTCCATGACCAGTTCGCTGGACAGTGCAGGCAGGAGTTTGTAGGCCCACTTGTACAGGTCCATGTTGGCGTGGAGGCAGCCGGGCTGCTCCAGATGCCGCTGCGTTTCCCGGCTGGGGGAGTGTTCATTGAGCGGTATGGCGTCCGGAGTGTAGAAGCGGAACGCATCGAAGTGGGTGCAGCGGATCCTGTTGTCCTCCACCACCTTGTCCGTGCCGGCGGCTCCCAGCCGGAGCTGCAGGTACTCATGGCGGAGGTCGAACTTGTCCTGCCGGTAGACCATGGCCCACTCGTGCAGGCCGAAGCAGCCGAACTGGGCGGGCCTGGCGGCAGTGCCGCGGAGGATAATGCCGGCAAAGGCCACCGCTTCCTTGCGGTCGTCGAGGAAGGCGCTCCGGTCGAAGGTGACCGCGGTGCTGCCCGCAGCCAGCCCCAGGGAGGCGAGCTCGCCGTCGTCGAGCCTCCGGTAGTGCTTCCACCCAACCCGCGCGGCGGCTTGGTCACCGGTGAGGACCGTGCCGGCCCCTGGGTGCCAGCGCTTTAGCTGGCCGGGTTTCTGCGTGTAGTAGGTGAAGAGGAAATCCTCTACGGGGTGTTTTTGTCCGGCCGACCGGCGGGCCAGGTAGGGATCGGCATAGCGGCTGACACGCTGCACATGGGCTTTCTCCCTGTCCTGCGCACCGTCAGCCGCCAGGAGCCTAAGAGGCTCCACCGGCCGCACCCAAAACGTCCTTGGCGGCGTCCCACGCGCTGATTTCACATCCATTGGTCCGGGCGAAGGATGAATCGACGGCGACACCGTCCACTACCCCCGTGATGGTCGCCTTTTGGGGGCCGCCGTACTGCTGGGTGCAGGCCTGGGCGCTTGTCGGCTTCGACGGAGCCAGGATGTCCGGGTTTGCCTTGATTGCCGCGCAGGCCGCAGCGGCATTCGGATGGCTGCTTTCCGCGGCCGGTGTTCCCGAGGTGCAGACCAGGGTGTAGTCGACCTCAGGTGCGCCCTGGGACGGCACCACCGTGATGGCCAGTTCGGCGTTTCCCTGTCCCGGGCCGGCGCTTGGCCGCGATGATGCGGGAGCGGGGGCCGGTACCGAGGTTTCCGTGTCAGCGGAGGGGGTGGCAGAGTCCGCGGGAGAGCTCGAGGAGCTGCCTGGGTTGGTGGAAGGTGCTGTGGACGCGGACGTGCCGCCGTCGGGTGTAGCACTGCAACCGGAGACCAGCCCGGCGGTCACGGCCAGGAAGACCGCGAGGGTCCGAAAATTGCGCATCAGGCCACCTCTCGTTCGTCCCGTAATTCTAGTCGCTTGGCGTACGGCGGCAGGTTTCCGTTTGGCCGCAATCACTCACTGGGAGGTGGCGGCAATCAGTCCCATCATCGAGGCATGCAGTTCAGCGACCTGTTCGCGGGTCAGCCCCAGCCGCTCCATCATGGTCCCCGGCACCCGTAATGCCTGCTGCCGCAGTGCGGCCCCTTTGGGTGTCAGTTCGACGGCGAGTGCGCGCTCGTTTCCGTCGGCCCGCTGCCGTGTGATCAGGTCCGCTGCCTCCAGTCGGCGGAGGAGCGGGGAAATGGTGGCCGGTTCCTGCGCGAGCGCCTCACTGATGTTCCGGACTGTCCGCGGGCTGTTTTCCCAGAGGCAGAGCATCACCAGGTACTGCGGATGGGTGAGGTTGAGCTTCTCCAATACAGGCTTGTAGGCCCCCACCACGCTGCGGGCAGCCACCGTGAGGGCAAAGCAGAGTTGGTGTTCCAGCAGCAGGTCTTCCTCCTGCGCATCTGCCCCTGCCGCGTCCTTTGCTGTCGCTTCCTTCGCCGTTGTGACGGTCATGGCCCCTCCAACTGTTAGTGCACTAATCATTAGTGTACATTTGATGTAGGTAAAGGGTGAGTGGAAGGAACTTCTTCATGGGCAGGGACAAGTCCGCGGACAAGGGCAACGCCTCCCAGCGCTTCATGCGCGCCACAGGAAAGCTGAGGGCCATCTTCGGTCCCGCCAGCCGCACTGCCCTGGGGCACGACATGACCGAAGAGAACCGCCGGCTGCTTGCCCAGCGCCAGGCCGAGACCCAGCAATGGGAAACGATCACCAGGCCGGACGGCAGCACCTACGTCGTCCCAAGGAACCCCGAAGACCGGTCCCTGCGCTGACGATTCCGCCCTTCACGCGCCGGCGCCTTTTTCACGGCCCGGGCATAAAATAAGGGCACTGGCTCCCGCCGGAGCCGGCTGCACTTTCGCCCGAGGCTCGGGAAGGGGGTGGAAACAGTGGCACATGTCCTCAGCGGCTTCATGAGCCTGACTGAGAGGCTCCGCTTCGTCTTCGGTCCTGCCACCCGACTGGATGCCGATGCGCCGGTGGTGCACAAGCATGATGAATTCGAGCAGGCCTCCGAAGAGGAACTCACGCATTTCGTGGTGGAAACCGACTCAACCGGACACCACTACGCCGTGCGCCGCGAAGACCTGGAACGCGAAACCTGATTCTCTCCGGCGCTTCCTGAAACAACAAAGCATCATGGCACCAAAAAAGCCGGGCTGCCCTTCCTCCTGGGAATCCAGGGAAGGCAGCCCGGCTTTTTGCCGGCGCGGCGTTAGCGGCCGGTGCCGCCGTAAACCGTGGCTTCGCTTTCGGTATCGAGCCCGAACGCCTTGTGGATGACGCGCACAGCTTCGTCGAGCAGGTCCGCGTGGGTCACCACGGAGATCCGGATTTCGGACGTGGAGATCATGTTGATGTTGATGCCGGCGTCGGACAGCGCCTTGAAGAACGTGGCGGAGACGCCCGGGTGGGACCGCATGCCGGCGCCGATCAGGGACAGCTTGCCGATCTTCTCGTTGTATTCGATGGCCTCGAAGCCGATTTGGTCCTGCGCAGCGTGAAGGGCGGCCAGGGCGTCGGCACCTTCAATGATGGGCAGGGTGAAGGAGATGTCGGTCTTGCCCGTGCCGTGGGTGGAGACGTTCTGCACGATCATGTCGATGTTCGAGTGCGCGGCGGCGATGACCTGGAAGATCGCGGCAGCCTTGCCGGGGATGTCGGGGACGCCGACCACGGTGACCTTCGCTTCGGAACGGTCATGCGCAACGCCGGAGATGATTGGCTGCTCCAAGGCAACTCCCTCTTGAGTGGTGATCTTGTCGTCGGCGCTGGGGATTACCCAGGTGCCTTCATGCTGGCTGAATGAGGAACGGACATGCAGCGGCACACCGAACCGGCGGGCGTACTCGACGCAGCGCAGGTGGAGGATCTTGGCGCCCGAGGCAGCGAGTTCCAGCATCTCTTCGCTGGAGATGGTGTCGATCTTCTGTGCTGACGGGACAACACGGGGGTCGGCGGTGAAGATGCCGTCCACGTCCGTGTAGATCTCGCACACATCAGCTTCAAGTGCTGCGGCCAGCGCCACGGCGGTGGTGTCCGAGCCGCCGCGGCCCAGGGTGGTGATCTCGTGGGTGGTGCGGCTCATGCCCTGGAAGCCGGCCACGATGGCGATGTTGCCCTTGTCCAGGGCGGTTCGGATCCGGTGCGGGTCGACGTCGATAATCCGCGCCTTGCCGTGGATCCCGTCGGTGATCATGCCTGCCTGGGATCCGGTGAAGGACTGGGCTGAGGCGCCAAGCTTGTTGATGGCCATGGCAAGCAGCGCCATGGAGATGCGTTCGCCGGCCGAAAGGAGCATGTCCATTTCGCGGGCGGGCGCGGAGTCGGTGACCTCGGCGGCAAGGTCGAGGAGTTCGTCGGTGGTGTCGCCCATTGCCGAAACAACCACCACCACCTCGTTGCCGGCCTGCTGGGCAGCCACCACCCGCGCGGCCACGCGCTTGATCCCTGCCGCGTCCGCAACGGACGAGCCGCCGAATTTCTGCACAATGAGCTGCTTGGTCACCGCGCCGGCGGCGGGTGCTGCCTGCGGCTCTGTTGCGTTGTGCACTTCGGTGGTGGGCGTACTCATGCGCGTACCTTCATTGGGTCAATTGGAGTTCTGGGAGGCCATACGGCCTGGCGCCGCGCGGGCGCAGCATTCCTTGGGACAGTTTATCGCCGTGCCCGGAGGGACGTTTAATTGTGACCACATACCGGCCACGGCACGGAGCCGGCAGGGAAGATGGCGGCAGGGCCAGGTGGGGATGATGTACGACGGCGGACGGCGGCCGGGTGCGTCAGCCCAGGGCGTTCCGGCGGCCTTCGAAGGCCCGGCCCAAAGTAACCTCGTCGGCGTATTCCAGGTCCCCGCCCACGGGAAGGCCGGAGGCAAGGCGGGTGACGGCGATGCCGATCGTCTTCAGCATGCGGGCCAGGTACGTGGCTGTCGCCTCACCTTCCAGGTTGGGGTCCGTGGCAATAATGACTTCCTGGATCTGGCCGTCGTTCAAACGGGTGAGCAGTTCGCGGATCCGCAGCTGGTCCGGTCCCACACCGGCGATGGGATTAATGGCACCGCCCAGCACGTGGTACCGGCCGCGGAACGACCGGGTGCGCTCCACCGCGAGCACGTCCTTGGATTCCTCCACTACGCAGATGACAGCGGGATCACGGCGCGGGTCGCGGCAGATGTTGCACAGCTCCTGCTCGGTGACGTTGCCGCACACGGTGCAGAACTTGACCCGCTCCTTGACGGTGGTGATGGCCTCCACCAGCCGCTTCATGTCCTGGGGATCGGCTTCCAGGATGTGGAACGCCAACCGCTGTGCGGACTTGGGTCCAACCCCCGGAAGGCGTCCGAGCTCATCAATCAGCTCCTGGACAGCACCTTCGTACACGTTTCCCTCTTCAAATTGGTTTGGATGCGGGTGGATCGGTCATGGCCTGGGGCTGCCGGGGCAGCCTTGCCCACCGTCAATAGCGTGGGGTGACCGGGCTGCCGTCCAGTGACCGCTCCTCGATCAGCTTGCCACCCAGGATTCGCTCCACGGCCGCCCGGCCGAACACGCCCGATTCCTCGATGGTTTCATCATCGGCGCTTGGGATGTCCTGGACATAGGCGCTGGGGGCGGCAGCCGCCCTGGCAGGCGCCTTGGCCCGGCCTGCTTCAGCTTCCGGACTGCTTGAAAGCCGCTGGTACAGGCTTTGCCGCGTTTCGGTTCTTCCCGCCACCGGAGCAGCTGCAGGCGGCTGCGCGCGGGCCGGGGCAGCGGGTGCCACCGTGGCCGGTGCAACAGCGGCCGGCGCACCCGTCGCGGGCGCGGCGGAGGCCATGGCGTATTCGGGTACCGGGGAGGGCTGCGGTGACGATGCCTGGTAGCTTTCCGTGGCAGACGCCGCATGATCGTTGCCGGAACCCGGATCCCAATCGTTCCCTGGCACGCCGGCAGCAGGCACCGGAGCCACAGGAATAGAGGGCGGTACCTGGGCTGTTGCCGGCGCATAGTGCGGAACGTTGCCCTGTGCTCCAATGTTGTCGCTGCCGGAGGCGGCTACCGGTTTGGCACCCACGTTGCTCTTGTCTCCCACAACCCAGACCCCTGGGGCCTGCTCAACCGCCCGTGTCCAGGGATCGTGGGGTGCGTGTGCCGACTGAGCGGAGGACGGGCCAGGTTGCGGAGCGGCGGCACTGTCCGTGCGCGGGGCAACAGCCGAACTTCCGTGGGAACGTGTGCCAGCCTCCGTTTGGCCGCCGGCAGGTTGGCGCCCGCCGGCTGCGGAGGAGGATGAGGCGCCGCGGCTGGCGGGACCCGCGGAGGGCTCCCAGTCCATGGGAGGTTCCTCATCCAGCGGGGGAGCGTCCTCGTCCCGGGGCGGGCCCCAGTCGTCATCCGAGTAGGAATAGTCACCGCCGGTTGACGGGTACGGGGACTGGCCGGCATCAGGGCCGGAGGCACTAGGAGGGGTTCCCGGGCTCCCGGCCGCCGTCCGGACGGGCTCCGGGTCCTGCCGGACGCGGCTGTTCACGCCCTGTGCCGGACGTGTTTCAGCGACGGTGGCCGCAGCAGGCGTACCTGCCGGTGCGGCAGCCAGGCCGCCGGCAACGGCAGTGCTCCCGGAACTTCCGCTGCGGGCGGAGTTACCAACGGCGGAACCCTCAGGACTTCCACCCGACTGGGCTGCCGGGGCGGCCAGAGTTTCAGGGGCGGTCCCGGGCGTGGTCGAATTGGCTGCCTGCTGGAGCGGTGAGGCAGGGCCCTGCGCCGGTGCGGCTGTTTGGACGGGTGAGGCCGGGCCTTGTGCCGGTGCGGCTGGTTGGGCCGGCGCAGGAGCCAAACCCCAGGCAACGTCAGCTGAAGTGGCCGGAACCACCGGGCTGACGGGCGCTTTTGGGTTTGGCTCAGAGCTCGCCTGGCTGGCGCCACCGGCAACGGCGTTGATCTGGCAGTCAATGCCCACGGTCCTGTGGATGGCCTGGCGCAGGTTGTCAGAGTGGTCCGCCCGGCCGAAGGCGCCTGCAAGTCCGGACGTAGTGAAGGACAGGGTGAGGACACTGCCGTCAAACGCACTTACCTGCGCGTTGGGCTCAACAAGCGCCCAGGTGCTGCGCTTGATCTTGGACAGAGCCTGCAGGACGTCCGGCCATGCCCTGCGGAGGACCTCCACATCACCCATGCCTGCAGCACTGGCGGGTGCTGGCCTTCCCGGTGCCCCCTGCTGCGGCGCGGGCGCCTGGTTGCCCGGTGCGTGATTGCCAGGGGCTGGCGCGCCGGCTGGTGGTTGGTGGGCAGGTGCCTGCGGGCTTGAAGATTCGTGGTCCGGCGCGGCGCCGGGATGCACCGCAGCGCTCTCCTGCGGCGCCGCTTGGCTGGGGTCCGCAGTTCCGGAGCCATGCTGTGTTCGGGGCCGCGCCGGCTCCTCGACAGGCCAGTCGCTGGTGCTGACCCTTGGCGGTGTGAGCGGGCTGCGGGGTGCCTCGGCGGCAGGAGAGTCCTGGCTGCCGGACCCGGGTGCAGCGGACGCAGCGGGAGCGGATGCCTCTTGAGCCGGCTGAGGGGCAGGGCGCGCCTGCTCCGGCATACGGCTCACTTCGGGGCCCGCCTGCTCCGGGGCAGGGCGTGGTCCGGCAGACGATGCGCCGGAGGCCGGGCCAGGAGCTCCGGCAGGGGCTGTGGCCTGGCCTGCCGGGGCTGCTGGCGCTGCCGTTGGTGTCGCAGCCGCTGCTGTCCGGGCTGAGGGGACGGTTGCCTGGTCTGCCGGTGCTGGGGCGGCGGGAGCTCCGACGTCGTTCCCGGCGTAGTTCAGCCGCCGCTCCACGCGGTCGATCCGTGCAGCCATGCCGCGCTCGTTCTGCTCGGAGCTGGGCAGCAGGATCCGGGCGCACAGCAGTTCCAGGTGCAGCCGCGGGGACGTGGCACCGGTCATCTCGGTCAGCGCAGTATTGGTGACATCCGCGGCACGCGAAAGTTCCGCAGCACCCAGGTTATGGGCCTGGTTCTGCAGCCGCGCGATCTGGTCGGCCGGCATCCCCCGCAGGATGGCGTGGGCGCTTTCGGGCATGGCCTGGACGATGATCAGGTCGCGGAAGCGTTCCAGCAGGTCCTCCACGAACCGGCGCGGATCGTGGCCGGTCTGGATGACCCGGTCCACGGCGCGGAAGACGGTGGCGGAATCGGAAGCGGCGATGGCCTCCACGACGTCGTCCAGCAGTGAGGCGTGGGTGTAGCCCAGCAGCGCGACGGCGAGTTCATAGTCGAGGCCGTTGGGACCGGCACCGGCCATGAGCTGGTCCAGGACGGAGAGCGAGTCGCGGACGGAACCGCCGCCGGCCCGGATAACCAGTGACAGCACGCCCGGGGCAACCGGGACGTTTTCCTGGCGGCACAGGAGCTCGAGGTAGGCCATCAGAGGTTCCGGCGGCACCAGCCGGAACGGGTAGTGGTGGGTCCGGGACCGGATGGTTCCGATGACTTTGTCCGGCTCCGTGGTGGCGAAGATGAACTTGATGTGTTCCGGCGGCTCTTCCACGATCTTCAGCAGGGCGTTGAACCCTGCGGAGGTGACCATGTGGGCTTCGTCGATGATGAAGATTTTGTAGCGGTCCCGCACGGGGGCGAAGGTGGCCCGCTCGCGGAGGTCCCGCGCGTCGTCGACGCCGCCGTGGCTGGCGGCGTCAATCTCGATGACGTCGAGGGATCCGGAGCCGCCGCGTGCCAACTCAATACAGCTGGGGCAGGTTCCGCAAGGGGTGTCGGTGGGACCCTGGGCGCAGTTGAGGCAGCGGGCCAGGATGCGGGCGGACGTGGTCTTTCCGCAGCCCCTGGGGCCGGAAAAAAGGTAGGCGTGATTGACCCGGTTCTTCCGCAAAGCCGTCATCAGCGGCTCGGTGACGTGCTCCTGCCCGATAACGTCAGCGAACGAGTCGGGACGGTATCTGCGGTACAGGGCGGTAGTAACTGTCACAGAGAAAACCCTACCAATCCGGGCTGACATCATGCCGCCCTGTGGGGGAATAGTAAAGACCCCCCATGCACCCGCCAGAGCCCGTCTACCCTTGCTACCTTCCGGTCCTGGGGGAGTTCAACAGGATGACGCCACATGAGGGGCCGTCAGATACTTTACCCGAACATGTGGCCCGACTCGAATCGGGCTCCCGTCACCGCCAGCCTTCCACGCGCCAGGTCATGAAGGCGGGCTCCTCGTACGGGTGCGCGGCCCGCAAGGCGGCCACGACGGCGGCCAGCACCCGTTCGTCCACAACACACTCGATGCGTTCTTCGGCGACTACTTCAGGGGTGCCTGGCCGCCCAAGGAAGGGCCGGGCGCCATCCTGGGGTGTGAACCTCCCGGTCCCCGGCGTGACGAAAGAGCAGTGGGAGTAATTGCCCAGCCGGCCAGCTCCGGCGTCGCCGATGGCATCTAGAACCTTCCGGGTGTGGGACGCGGGAACGTAAACCACCAGTGCATGCAGCTCGGCCATGAACCCATCCTGCCCGATGCCGCCAGGGGCGGGGCGCTTCACGGATTCCATTGCTTATCTCCGTCCCAGCCGCGATCATGGAAACGTACACCGATTGGGGCAATCTCAAGGTTGTGAGCTGCGTGGCCTGGTTGGGCGGGCCGGACCCGGCAGCTCAACGGTGCACCAGGGAATGGGCGCATTGGGGGCGTCCATTTTCAGATTAAAGACTCCCTAAAGAAGCCTCCGCAAATGCTTGGACGGCGCCCTCAAACCTGCTCCGTGTGGGCCAATTGGGCGATGCGGAAAAGTTCAGGTAATCTAGTACCTGCTTTTGATTCAGAAGCAGATGGAGAATTCGCCTAGCGGCCTATGGCGCACGCCTGGAACGCGTGTTGGGTTAACGCCCTCGGGGGTTCAAATCCCCCATTCTCCGCCGGTCGAGAACCCGGTCCCAGCAACCCTGGGGCCGGGTTCTTGCTTTTTCGCCGTCGCCCGGCACTGTTGCCGCCGGCTTCCTTGGTGCCCGCCTTGTCGATAGATGTTTGCTCAGGCCAGGTTCGCCGAGGGCTCCCCGAGCCGCTTCAGGCGTTGCCTCGCGGCGATTTCACTCGGACCCATGCGCCGGCCGATGCCGCCCAGGGCGAGGTGTACGACGCCGAGCACCACCTTCGTGGCCAGCCTCACCGGAAGGGGAAAGGGGCCCAGCCGTGGCACAGAGAGCCCCAGCATTTCGCGGTACCGGGGTTCCAGGCTGTAGACGGCGCCGGCAAACAGGATCCGGTAGCCGGGCCTGAGCAGGGGATGCAGCGGAGCCTTGCGGATGAACTCCACGGTCTCCTTCACCCGCCCGTCTGCCCTCAGTTGGCCCTGCGCGTACCACCCTTCCAGCTGGCTCCGCAGCTCCGCTTCCGTCGTCGGCGGGTTTTCCACCCCCATCAGCCGCCCCGCCTGGGCCCACTCCCGGACGTAGGCGTCGTCCCCGTCCGGAATGGGCCCACCCCAGATCTTGTGGGCTGCGAGGAAGCCGTCCGTGAAGGCGAGGTGGATCCAGCCTGCGAGCGCCGGATCGTTGGCACTGTAGGTGCGCTGGCCGCCGTCGTTGGCCTGGTAGCTGCCCTGGACGGGCTTATGCAGGTGGCGGACACGCCGTGTTGCCTCCTCCGCCGCGGCCGTGGATCCATACGTGACCGTGAAGATCCAGCGGATGGTGTTGGCCAGCCGGCGCAGGGGGTCCTCGCGGAAATTGGAGTGCTCGTGTACGCCTGCCAGGGCGCCCGGATGCAGCGACTGCATGAGCAACGTTCGGATTCCTCCGACAATGGGCGTCATGGAGCCGTGGACAGCCCAGACCGCTGAACCGGGCAGGTGGTAGCCCGCGTCGTCGCCTTCGGCCAGGCGCAGCGACCACTCCGGCGGAGCGTCGGCGTTGCCTGAGAAGGTCTTCTTGACCTCGTCCTGCCATGATCGAAGGACATTGCGCATGAACCATTGTTGCCCATTCCGGCCGGGACAGCAGGGCCGCCGGCCCAAGACCACAACTGCGCACCCCCTAACGCCCGATAAAAAACCCGCATAGCCCGTACGTGGGGTTTCCACCCGTGCGGTCCTGTGGTCCCATGGGACATACCGTCGAGACAACGTGCGGCAGGCCACGTCGTGGAGTCAGTCAATTGGCTAAGAAATCCGTACCCGGCAGCAGGAAGCCGGACCAGCGTACGTTTCGCCCCGTTGCCCGCGCCGCCGCCGCTGCAGGCGTGCTGGCCGCGTCTGTTTACGCTGTTAATCTTTCCGCCGATTCAGCAGAACCGGGACAATGGGCAGGATCCTTTGCCCCCGCCGGGGTAACTCCGGGTGCCGCCGCCCCGTTCGAAACTCCGGGTGCAGACGCGGGCAAAAAGACCGAACGGCAACCAGTTCCGCCTGCATCAGACCAGGTTGTGGCCGGCGCGCTTCCGCCCGCAATCCTGTCCAGTCCGCAGGTCACGCTGGCCTTCCCGCACACGTCGATCGGTGGCGCCGGGCAAGTGGGTCCGGGTGCCCTGACCCTGGGACCCGCAGGTGCGGGCAGGCCGTTGGCCGGCTTCCTGATGGCACCGCTCCAGTTCCTCGATCCGAGTTCGCCTTTCGGTCTCCGGGTCAGCCCGCTTAGCGGCACTGCGGGGGACTTCCATTTGGGACAGGATTATGCGGCGGCCTGCGGCACGCCCGTCTACGCAGCTGATTCGGGTGTTGTGCGGGCGGCCGGCTGGCATCCATGGGGCGGCGGCAACCGGATAGAGATCGACCACGGCGATGGACTCATCACCACCTACAACCACTTGGAGTCCATCGGCGTTCATACCGGCGACAGGGTGAAGGTTGGCCAGGTCATCGCACGCGTGGGCACCACCGGATGGTCCACGGGCTGCCACCTGCATTTCGAAGCCATCCTCAACGGCCGCTACACCAATCCCCTGCGGTGGAGCTTCCTCCAGCTCCGGGCTTTGGGCCAGGTTCCGGCCGACATGGTTTCGTACGCGCCGGGCCAGGGAGCCTCCGCGGGCATGATCAGCTGGACTATTCCCCTCCAGGTGGACCCGGGCGATGGGTCGCCGGCGGCCGGGCTGCTGCCGTCGCCCTTCCCGCCGCTCCTGCCACGTCTTCCAAGCCCAGTGCCGTCCGAAGCGACGGGCATCGTGCTCCCACCTCCCAGCGCGCAAACGACGACGTCGGCCCCGCCACCGCCCGAACCATCCGGAGGTGCCGCGCCGCCTTCGTCCGGCCCGGCACCCAGCGGGCCGCCGGCTGCTCAGCCAAGCCCGACGCCGTCGCCCACTTCGCCGAGCCCGACGCCTTCGCCAACTGGGCCGACGCCGTCGCCCACTTCTCCGAGCCCGTCGCCTTCCCCGACAGAGCCGGTCAGCCCGACTCCCGCGCCCACTGATCCGGCGCCCTCGCCCACTTCGCCGGGTCCGTCGCCTTCGCCGACCCAGCCGACCCCCACAGAGCCGGTCAGCCCGACTCCCGCGCCCACTGATCCGGCTCCCTCGCCCACCTCACCGGCGCCCGTCGACCCGGCTCCTGCCCCGCCGGCTCCTACACCGGCCCCGGTCGAACCTGCGCCAACGCCAATTGCACCTGCTCCCGCACCGGCACCAGCACCTGCGCCGGCGCCGGCACCGGTTCCGGTCCCGGCTCCGACGACCGTGCCGCCTGCGCCAACCCCAACGCCAACCCCCACGCCATCGCCCTCGTTGACCGGACCCGTACCCACAACGCCGCCAGCCTAGAAAAACTCCGGTCCGTACCCGTACACGGGGGCTTCGGCAACGAACTCCCCATATGAATAATTCTTCGCTGATGCGCAGCCCGCGGCCCCTGTATCCGATCCCGCTGATCCTCAATGACGGGACCAGGACGAATTTTGGACAGTTCGAAGGGAAAGTAGTGCTGGTGGTCAATGTCGCCTCGAACTGCGGATTCACCCGCCAATACGCAGGCCTCGAAGCCCTCTACGGCAAGTTCCGGGACCGGGGGTTCGAAGTCCTTGGCGTTCCGTGCAACCAGTTCGCGGGTCAGGAACCCGGTACCGACGACGAAATTGCGGACTTCTGTGAACGGAATTTTGGCGTCACGTTCCCACTCACGGCCAAGACCGATGTCCGCGGCAGGAACCAGCACCTGCTCTACGGCGAGCTCACCAAGTTCCGGACCGGCCTGCTGCCGGGGATGGTGAAGTGGAACTTCGAGAAGTTCCTGGTCAACCGCGAGGGGAATGTGGTGGCCCGGTTCGCTCCCACAGTGGAGCCGGACTCAGCAGCAGTGATCGACGCGATCGAGCAGGAGCTCGGATAAGGGCGGGTTGTCCGAACATCGTCCGCAAAAGCGCAGTTCTTTTAACTTTTTCCACATCAGCAACGGCGATTCACCCCAAGTTTGCCAAATGTCTGATTGGATAAATATTACTGAAGGGTACAAGGGAAGAACGGCTTCCCACCGACCATAGAGGTAGCAATGGAGCACATCGAGGCCGAACATCCCCGGCCACGCCACTTCCTACTCCACCTGAGCGATCCCCACCTGTTGGGAGGTCCAGAACCCCTCTACGGAACCGTCGACAGCGAAGCCAGGCTCATCCAGCTGTTCGACGAAGTCAAAGCATCCGGCGCCAGGCCGGAAGCCGTGATTTTTACCGGCGACCTCGCCGACAAGGGCGATGCACAGGCCTACGTCAAGCTGCGCGCCATCGTCGAGCCCGCCTGCAAGGAACTCGGCGCCCAGGTCATTTGGGCCATGGGCAACCACGACGACCGTGCCAATTTCCGCAAGGGCCTGCTCGACCAACCCGGTACGGATGAACCGGTGGACCACAGCTACTTCATCAACGGGCTGCGCGTCATCACGCTGGACACCACCGTCCCGGGTTTCCACCACGGCGAACTGAGTGCCGCCCAGTTGGAGTGGCTGGCCCGGCAGCTGGAAACCCCCGCGCCGGACGGCACCATCCTGGCCCTCCACCACCCTCCGGTCCCGTCTGTCCTGGATCTTTCGGTGCTTGTGGAACTGCGGGACCAGGCATCCCTGGCGGCCGTGGTGCGCAACTCGGACGTCCGCACCATCCTGGCCGGCCACCTGCACTACTCCACCACTGCCAGCTTCGCCGGCGTGCCCGTGTCGGTCGCGTCCGCGTCCTGCTACACGCAGGACCTCAACGTTCCGGTGGGAGGCACCCGCGGACAGGACGGCGGCCAGGCGTTCAACCTGGTGCACGTCTACGAGCACACCATCGTGCACTCGGTGGTTCCGCTGGGCAGCTCGCCCACCGTGGGCGAGTACGTCTCACCCGAAGAAACGGCCCGGCGCCTGGAAGCGGCGGGCGTCCGGATCCCGGAAACCACCAAGCAGCTGGGGAGCTCCAAGCTCGGAATCAGCGCGCGACGCTAGGCATAGCTTGAAGGTGATGCCGGTCCCCGTTGGGGGACCGGCATTGGTCTTTCCTGGCTACTTTTCCCAGGGCGCCTTGATGGGGAAGTACCGTTCCAGGAAATCGGTCACCAGTTCGGCCCGCTCGTCCGCACTGACCTCGGGGAAGCTGCCGTCGTTCAGGCAGAAGAAGTCCATGTTCCGCTTGCCCAGCAGCTTGGGCAGGTACTTCAGCCCGGACCGCATGGTGGTGTCCACATAACGCACCTTGGCCGCTGTCTGGGTGACGGCCAGGCCGGTGAGCAAGGCGTAGTAGTGGTAGAACGAGTTGGTCACGGAGATGTTGTCCGCCGCCCGGAACCGGCTGGCCGCCGTCTTGCGGAACTCCTCAGGGAACTCTTGCTCCATCTGGCTTACCACGCTGCGCCGCAGGGGCGCGGCGGTGTGCTCAAGGTGCCGGGTGGTGATCCGCCCGAACCGGTTCCACAGCAGCTTGCGGTTCACGCGGGCGGCGTTCTCGAATCCGCTGCGCTCGGCATCGTTCTCGCCCAGGCCGATCCTGGTTTCCGCCTCGATGAACTTGGTGATGCCGCCGGGGGTAAAGAACATGTCCGGGCCCACGGGGCGGCCGAAGAACATGTCGTCGTTGGAGTAGAGGAAGTGCTCGGACAACCCCTCGATGTTGTGCAGCTGGCACTCCACCGCCTGGGAGTTGTGGGTGGGCAGCACCGAGGGATCAGAGAAGAACTCCTCGCTGCGGACGATCGTGACGGAGGGGTGGTCGGCCAACCAGGCCGGCGCGGGGGAGTCCGTGGCGATGAAGATGCGGCGGATCCAGGGCGCAAACATGTAGACCGAGCGCAGCGCGTACTTCAGCTCGTTGATTTGCCGGAAGCGGGCCTCATGGTCGTCGCCTTCACCCAGGACATGTCCCTTTTGCTGGGCGCGGCGGGCCGCGATGTATTCGGGGGAGCTGCCGTCCACCCAGGAGAAGACGATGTCGACGTCGAAGCTGATGTCGCTGGCATGGTCGGCGAACATGTTCTCGATGGTGGGCCAGGTGTGGCCGTAGCGCTCCACCGTGCCGCGGACCGCGTCCTGGCGCAGCAGGGTCCTGCGGGTCAGGGAGTTTTCGATGGGAAGGGTGAGTTGTTCGCCCTCGAAGGCCCACAGTTCGATCTGGACGCCGGCGGAGGCGCCGAACTCGAAGCCGCCCACCGGCTCAACCCGCGGACGGTAGAGGCGGAAGATGCGGCCCTGCCGGTTGGGGGACAGTTCGCCGTCGGCCACCAGGACGGATGTCTTTTTCTTGGCATCCACGGTCATGGAGTAGAAGGGCTCGTCCCGGCAGGCCTCCACCAGGGCAGCGCGAAGCTTCTTCCGGTCCTTCCAGTCCAGAGCCAGCACGGGCCGGTCGTTGTTCCCGCGGACCAGGAGGTAGGAGAGGCCGGCGTTGGCCAGGACGTTGCGCAGGAACAGCAGGTCTTCCACCATGGCCTGGTATGGGGTCCTGGTGTCGTTGATCAGGGCATAGCGGCCCTTGTGCCTGATGACGTCCGGCCGGTGGCTGAGCCGCTGCTCCGCCGCCGCCGACGTGATCTCGGCATGAAATTGTTCCTCCACGGACGCCTGGCCGCCGTAGTAGACCTCGTCCTGGACCGGTGCTTCTGTAATGGTTGTCTCCGTGCTGCTGGAAGTGGGCATTCTTACCTGCATGATAGTCCTGCAGTTGTAACGGGAGGTTTCGGAGCGCCGTCAGGGCACCCCGGTGAACGTTCGACGGCGGCCCGGCAGCGGCTCAGGCGTCCAGCGCCTCCCGCCAGGCGCGCAGGAAGGCGCCGCCGGCGTCGTCGTGGATCACTGTGGCTTCCAGCCCCAGGTCCTCCGCCGTGAGCACCGGGTAGGGCTTGTTGGGCACGCCGTCCGCAGGGCGCACGTCCACGTGCTTGACGGAATGGTCGTTGTGGTGGAGCCAATCAGCCATGGCGTAGTCGGTGCGTGAATCGCCCACCGTCCGCCACGCCTGCGGCGTGATGCCCTGGGCCGCGAGGAGTTCCACGGCGCGGCTGGCGCCCAGGTCCTTCCCCAGGCGTACGGACTCGATGTCAGTGGAAATGATGGTGGGATCCACGCGGTAGTCCACCTCGTCGTCGGAATTGGGGACGTGGTGGTCCAGCCGGACAACGCCGAGGCCGTGCCGCACCATGAGCTCCATCGCTTCGGCGTCGAACAGCTTTTGCTCGGCCAGGTAGTCGGCGCTCGGCACGTCGATGTGCTGCTCCACGGACACCATGGCCCGCTTGGTTTCATCGAAGAACATGTGCGCGGCGTAGTCCTCTGCCACCAGCCGGCGGATGTCGTCGCCATACGCTGCCGGCACGGCCAGTTCCCGGTCCACGTGGACGGGCCCGGGCCCGGCGGAGGTGTAGCTGAACCAGACGGCCCCCTTTTCGCAGATGGCGTGGATAACCGTGCCTGCCGGAATACCGGCCGCGATCATCGGTTCCATCACCTGCTCCCGGATGAAGGCGTCGGAGCGGCCGGTGTTGAAGATGACGGGAATCCCTGCCGCGGCGAGGGCCACCAGGTCCAGGATGATGTCCGCTTTAACGTTCCGGGTCACCGGGCTGGCCACCGGCCCATCCACATCCAGCAGGAGCGCCAGCGGCGGTGCGGACGGCAGGCGGATTCCGGGTGCGGGCACGGCTGGGGACTCGGTGGCTGTCATGGCTCCATTCTCTCAGCACGGGCGGGGGTGCTGCGCGGGCGCCGGGGGACGGGGGCGCTTTGTCACTGTTTGGCTACAACCTGGCACGCACCAGCCCTGCTACTTTCGCTGGCGCGGCGCGGTGCCTACTGTGGCATGGTGATATTCAAAGCTGTGGGCGAGGGCCGCCCTTACCCCGACCATGGTTTCAACACCCCAAAACAGTGGGCCTCCCTGCCGCCGCGGCCCGTCCGGCTGGACGAACTGGTGACCACCAAGCGCACCCTGGACCTGGAGGCGCTGCTGGCGGAGGATTCCACCTTCTTTGGCGACCTTTTCCCGCACGTGGTGCAGTACCGGGGAACCCTGTATCTGGAGGACGGGCTGCACCGCGCGGTCCGCACCGCACTGCACCAGCGCACCGCAATCCACGCCCGGGTCCTGGTACTCGATGGCTAGGAAGCGGCCGGCGGACCCCAGCGTCCTTCACGGCCACCATGTTGTTTCCGGCCCGGAGCTGCGCGCCGCCATGGAAGCGGCCAAGGACGCCGATGAGACCGCCCGGGTCCGCCGCCGCGTACTGCACGGGGTGGTGCTGGTCCTGCTGATCGGCCTGATCGCCGCCGGCATCATCGTTGCCATGGCCATCATCAACGGGCGGCTGAAAATCCCTGCCGCCGAACCGGCCCCGACTCCGGTGTCATCCTGCCCGGCCTCGAGCTTCGACTACACGCCCAACGACAAGGTCAACCTCAACGTCCTGAACTCCACCAGCCGGTCCGGGCTGGCCCGCTCGGTGGCGGACGAGTTCCTGGCACGGAAGTTCGTGGTGGGGAACGTGTCTAACATCAACGCCGGCTATCGGGGCGTGGCTGCGGTGGTGTCAGGTGCGGCCGGACAAGCGGCGGCCTTCACGGTGCAGCGCAATCTCCAGGGGTCCGACTACTTCCAGGACGGCAGGAACGACGCCAGCGTTGATGTGATCCTGGCGCAGGACTACAAGGGCCTCGTCCCGCCGGAACTTGTTGACCAGACTCCGGGCCAGCTCAGCTGCCCCCGGGAAAGCCGGCGCATAGCAGACCCTGACAAGCTGCCCGTTACGCCTGCCGCCTGATCCTCCGGCCCGGCACCTGGCGCCTGCCCGTCAGCTGGCCACCGCCGGAAGCTGCGCCACCCTGATGGGCCGCCCCCCGGCGTCGAACCTTGCACCTGCGCCCAACTGAATGAACCGCACGGTCCGGGCCACGCGGGCCTCCAGCTCGGCAGGCTCGTCGCTGCCCCTCGCCGCGCTGGAGGACAGGGTGCCCAGGATCAGTTGCGACTGCTGGCCCACGTCGGCTACGGGCAGGTAGCCCTGTTCCATGCCATCCCGCAGGATGCCCTGGAGCAGGACGCTGAGCTCGCCCACGTGGTCCGAGAGTTTGGCAAAGGACGACGGCGACAGCACGGCCCCCATGGCAGGCCCCGGCGGGAGGTGGCGGCGGCTGAGGTCAACCACCTGGGCGCGGACGTACAGGGCCAGCCGGTCCACCGGGTTCTCCAGGCGCTCCAGTGCGTCGCGCAGGTCGGAAAGAAACTTTTCGGTTTCATCGAGGGCGTAGGAGATCAGGAGCTCTTCGATATCGGCGAAGTAGTTATAGACGGCAGTCCTGCCAATGCCTGCGTGGCGGGCCACGTCGGTCATGGTCAGCCCTGGAAGGCCGTGGGTGAACAGGAGCTCGCCGAAAGCGGTGAGGATGCGGCGCTGGGTCTCCGCGCGTTGTTCGGCATTGCTGGCCGCTGAAATCCTGGGCATGCGGACACTTTACCGCGATGTGTCAGTAAAGTGCGCTAGATGGCGCAACCGTCAGGACCGCAGGCTTCGGCGTCGGTGGAATTGACCAGGACCAGTGGGTTGGCTTCCTGCCAGGCCTGGTCCAGGGCTGCGGTGAACGTCTCCGTGGGCTGGGCTCCGGACAGCCCGAACTTGCGGTCGATCACAAAGAACGGGACACCGCTGATGCCCAGGCCCCGGGCTTCCTGGAAGTCGAACCGTACCTCGTCCGAGTACTTGTCCGTGGTGAACAGCTCATCCACCTCGGCGGCCGGCAGCCCCAGGTCCTTGCCGAGGGCGGACAGGTACTCCCGGCTGCCGATGTCCTTGCCGTGCTCGAAGTGGTCGCTGAGCAGGCGTTCCTTCGCCGCATCCTGTTTGCCGTGTGCCGCGGCCAGGTGGATCAGCCGGTGGGCGGTGAAGCTGTTCGCCACCACCACTTTGTCGAACCGGTAGTCCAGGCCTTCGCCCTTTGCCTGCTGGGCCACGTGCTCGAACATTTGGGAAACCTGCTGGGCCGGCATGCCCTTGCGGCTGCTCAGGTACTCCAGTTCGGTGCCGTCGTAGTGTTCCGGAAGCGTGGGATCCAGCTGGTAGCTGCGCCACACCACGTCAACGGCATCGCGGTGGGGAAATGCGGCCAGGGCAGCCTCGAACCGGCGCTTGCCGATGAAGCACCACGGGCAGGCGACGTCGGACCAGATCTCAATCTTCATGTCCTGCACAACCCGCGGGCTTCCGCCACCATTCCTGGCCCCGGGTATGAGATGTCCCACAACCGGGTCTTGTGGCCGGGGCAATCCTGCGGAATAGTCGGAGCAGAGGTCATGCAGCGGGCCCTTTCGGAAAGCACCGCGGCGCAGGTAATCCGCCCGGTGAAGTATTGCCCGGCCAGCTGGGGAGCCCGGCCTGTCAAACCTGGGAGCCAGGAATGCGGATTGGACTTGTCACAGGGCCGTGGATTCAGGTGCCACCGGCAACGTACGGCGGAACCGAGAGAGTAGTGGACACGCTGGCCAGGGGCTTCGCGGCCGCCGGGCATGAGGTGCTTTTGGCAGCACCGTCAGACAGCACCTGCCCCGTGCAGTTGGTGCCCGGGATGCGGCCCACCGACTATGGGGGGCTGGGGACCACGATCTCCGAGCTCAGCCACGTGGTCAGGGCTTACGAGGGGCTGAAGGGCGTGGACATCATCCATGACCACACGGTTGCGGGTCCCCTCTACCTGCACCGGCCCGGCGGGGTTCCGCTGGCGACCACCATCCACGGGCCAATCCACGAACAGGCTGCGGACATCTACCGTGCCGTAGCCAGGAGTGGAGCGGTCATAGCCATCTCCAGGGACCAGGCATCCCACGCACCCACGGTTCCCGTGACCCGCGTGATTCACCATGGAATGGACCTTTCCGCCGTACCGGTTGGGTCCGGAAGCGGCGGCTACCTGTGCTTCGTGGGCCGATCATGCCCGGATAAGGGCCTGGTTGAGGCCATCGCCATCGCGCGGCAGGCCGGCATGCATCTTAAGATCGCGGTCAAAATGCGGGAGCCGGAAGAAATCCGCTACTTCCGGGATGTCATTGAACCGATGCTTGGGCCCAACGAGGACTTCGTGGGCGAGGTGGACGACGCCACCAAATACCGGCTGATGGGAGAGGCGGCAGCCTTCCTGAACCCCATCCAGTGGTCGGAGCCGTTCGGCTTGGTGATGATCGAAGCCCTGGCCACCGGAACGCCCGTGGTAGGGACGTACATCGGTTCCGCCCCGGAGATAGTTAAGCACGGACGCACGGGATTCCTGGGAAAGACAGAGGAGCTGGCCGGCTTCGTTCCTGCTGCTGCAGCACTGGACAGGGCTGGGTGCCGCAAATCCGTGGAGGACAGGTTCAGTGCCGAACGGATGGTTGCCGAGCACCTGGAACTCTACAGCGACCTGATTGAAGGGAGGATGCCGCCAGGGGTTCCGCACGGTACCCGGTTGCACCAGAATCGATAGGGGCAGAACTGCATTCCCGATCCCCCGGGAAGCGTCCCCTTCAGAAGGGAGTCCTTCCATGACAGCCTGGAACGCAGACAATGAGGCCACCGTTTCCGAGTCGGGCTCAGTCACGGTCCTGGAGGGTTCGTCCTTCTGTATTTCCTCGGGCAGTGGCGACATCAGTCCAGATGCCGGCACGAACGGAGCGTTCTACCAGGACACCCGCATCGTGTCCCGCTGGGTTCTGCGCGTCAACGGCTCGCTGCGCGAACCGCTTTCGGCCCAGCGCCCCCAACCCTTCCAGGCCACCTTCGTAGGGCGGGCAAAGTGGCCCGGCGGGAGATTCGACAGCCCGCTGGTGGTCCGGCAGGTCCGGCACATCGGCCCGGGCCTGCAGGACGACATCACGCTGGAAAATTATGCCGCCGAGCCCGTGGAATGCGACATCGAACTCCTGGTGGATGCCGACCAGGCCGACCTGTTTGACGTAAAAGGTGGACGCACCACGGGAGCGGATGACACCACCCGGACGGTGTCCGAGGGCAGGCTTGTCATCGAGGCCGGGCGCCATGGCCAGCAGCGCGGCTCCGCCATTGGGGCCCGGGACGCAGAGGTCAGCACGGACGGACTGCGCTTCCGGGTGACTGTCCCGGCCCGGGGCAAATGGGCCACCAGTGTCATTGTGGTGCCGCTGGTGAATGGTGAAGCGCCGGAAGAGCCATTCAAGGAAGGACAACTGCCGCATCACCGCGAGGGTGTGCGACGGCACCTGGCCTGGGAAGAGAACATCCCGCGGATCAGCATTGAGGACACCAGCCTCCAGAACCTGCTCAACCGAAGCCAGAGCGATCTTGGTGCCCTTCGCATCTTCGATGCCCATCACCCGGAACGGGCAGCGGTTGCTGCCGGTGCGCCATGGTTCATGGCCCTGTTCGGGCGGGATTCGCTGCTGACCTCCTACATGAGCCTGATGGTCAATCCCAACCTTGCCCTGGGCACCCTGCAGACCCTGGCCGGAATCCAGGGGAAGAAGGTGGACCCGGATTCGGAGGAAGAACCGGGGCGCATTCCCCATGAGGTTCGGCTCGGCGTGACGGCGGGCCTTTCCCTCGGCGGCACGGCGTACTACGGCACGGCGGATGCGACACCGCTTTTTGTGGCGGTCCTCGGTGAGCTGAGCCGTTGGGGGCTGTCCCGGGACAAGATCCAGCCGCTGCTGGCCCACGCCGACCGTGCACTGGACTGGATCGAAAATTACGGCGACCGGGACGGTGATGGATTCGTCGAATACCTCCGCGCCAATGACCATGGCCTGGTCAACCAGGGCTGGAAGGACTCCTGGGACGGCATCAACTTCGCCGACGGCACCATCGCCGAAGCCCCGATCGCCCTGTGCGAAGTCCAGGCCTATGTGTACTCCGCCTACCTGGGCAGGTCACTGCTGGCCCATTGGAGCGGCGACCCGGCCCTGGAACTGCACTGGGCCGACAAGGCAGCGGCGTTCAAGGAGGAGTTCAACAAGAAGTTCTGGCTGCCGGACAAGGGCTATTATGCGGTGGCGCTGGACAAGGACAAGCGGCCGGTCGACGCCCTGACCTCCAACATCGGCCATTGCCTGTGGACCGGCATCGTGGACCAGGACAAAGCGGTGTCCGTGATGGAGCATCTGATGTCCCCACAGATGTTCACCGGATGGGGCATCCGTACGCTGGCCTCGGACATGGGCGCCTATAACCCCGTCAGCTACCACAACGGCTCCGTGTGGCCGCACGATACGGCGCTGGTAGCCACGGGCCTGATGCGCTACGGGTTCGTGGACGAGGCCAAGCGTGTGGCCCTGGGAATCTTCGACGCCGCCGCGCACTTCGACGGCCGGCTGCCGGAACTGTTCTGCGGTTTCGACCGCGGAGAGTTTCCCAGCCCTGTGCCTTATCCCACGGCATGCTCACCTCAAGCATGGGCTGCCGCGGCGCCCGTGCAACTCGCCCGGATCCTGCTCCGGTTCGACCCCGTCTTCACCCGGGACGTGGTGCACCTGGCACCCATCCTGCCTGAGGTGGTGGGCACCTTCCGGGCGGAGAACGTCCTGCTCGACTCCAGCCGGGTCACCATCAGCGCGGCCGGAACCAAAGGCAGTGTCGAGGGCCTTCCGCCGGGGCTCAAGCTCCTGACCGAGCCTCGGCCCCCGCTGGCCTACCCGCCGAACGGTTTTGCCGGGAGTTCCGTGCGGCACGGACTCAACCAGCCCGGCGCCTGAACCCGGGTTCAGGGGAGGGCGCGCTCCAGGACGAAGTCATGTTCAACGGTACTGCCCAGCCGGAAGGACTTGGTGCCCACCTTGTGGAAACCGGACTTTTCGTAGAACCGGATGGCCCGGGCGTTCTGGCTGTTCACGCCCAGCCAGGCTCCGGCGCCGCCGCCTCCTGCCGCCGCCTGCAGGCTGGCGTGCATGAGTTCGGCTGCCGCGCCCAGGCCGTGGTAGTCAGGGTGGACGTAGCACTTGCTGATTTCGACGGACGGCAGCAACTTCAGGACAGAGGCCACGTCGGGATCGGTGGCGGGCCGGTCCACCAGCAGGCTGTAGCCGTTGAGCTGCCCGCCGGCGTCGATGACCAGGATGGTGGTGTCCGGGTCCGCAAGGTACCCCTTGAAGTGTTCTTCGCTCAGGGTGTTGGCCAGGTGGGCGGCAATATCGGCAGGTGACGACGACGGCGGGCAGGCCAGCGGAAAGGTGACGACCGCCAGCGCAGCCAGCGCGCCGGCGTCGTCCGCTGTTGCCCTGCGGATGGTGTGGGTCATGCTGTTCTTTCGGGTTCAGGCGGTGATGGTTCGGATGGGGGAGCCGGCCAGCCAGGCGGTGATGTCCTCAAGGGCGCCGCCGTAGAACTGCCGGTAGCTTTCCTGGGTGACGTACCCCAGGTGCGGGGAGAGTACGGTGTTGGGTGCAGCCAGGAGCGGGTGACCGGCCTGCAGCGGTTCCTGGTCGAAGACGTCCAGGGCGGCGCCGCGGATCCACCCCTCGTTCAGCGCTTTGATCAGCGCTTCCTGGTCCACCAGCGGTCCGCGGGAGGTGTTTACCAGGATGCCGTCAGGCCCCAGGAGCCTCAGTTCTGCCTCGCCCACCGTGTTCTCCGAGCGTGGGGAGAGCCTCAGGTGGAGGGTGGCCACATCGGCAACCGTGAAGAGCTCCTCCTTGGAAACCAGCCGGGCCCCGGCCTCCTTGGCTGCTTCCGCCGTGAGGTTCTGGCTCCACGCCACCACGTCCATGCCGAAGGCCTGCCCGTAGGCGGCCACCCGCCGGCCGATTTTGCCCAGCCCCACGATCCCCAGGGTCTTTCCGGCCAACTCCACCCCGACCGTCGACTGCCACGTTCCGGCCCGGAGGGAGGACTCCTCCGCGGGAAGGTGCCGGGCGATGGCCAGCAGCAGGGCCCAGGTCAGTTCCGGCGCTGCAGCGGGCGAACCGTTCGTGCCGCACACCGTCACCCCGTGCTCGGCCGCGGCTGCCACGTCGATGGCGGCGTTCGCCATTCCGGTGGTGACCAGCAGCTCAAGCCCCGGAAGCCTCTCAAACACCTCACGCGGGAACGCGGTCCGCTCGCGCATCGCGATCACCATGGTGGTGTCTGCCAGCGCGGAAACCAGGGCGTCCTGGGAAGCGAAAGGCTCACGGTAGGACGTCACGGCGACCCCTTCCGCCTCCAGGGCCGCGAAGTCGGCGAAGCCGTGGGCCACGTCCTGGTAGTCGTCGAGGATGGCCAGGCGGTGCGTCATGGGTGTCCTTCCCAGTGTGCTGCGTCCTTGGGTCACGTTCATCGTATGGCAGCGCCGCCCGGGAGGGTGCCTGAAACTCCAGCAACGCCGGGCATGATAGCAATGGGAGTGATGAATCCACGCCCATTCCCGATTTTGCCCCTGTGAGCGGCCGCGTCCTCTCCCGCATCCCGAAGAGCTGGGTCCTGCTGGCCTGCATCGGCCTGCTTGCGCTGAACCTCCGCGGCCCTTTCGTTGCCGTAGCACCCCTGGTGGACCTCATGCAGGCGGAGCTGCACTTTTCGCCGGTCATGCTGGGGCTGCTGACCAGCATTCCCGTGCTCTGCTTTTCGCTCGCTGCTCCCTTGGCGTCCCTTGCTTCGCGGAAATTCGGTGCCGAGTTCGCCGTTACGCTGACCATCGTGGGGGTCCTGGCCGGTGTGCTGGTGCGCTCCGCTGGGGGACCGGTGCTGGTGGTGGCCGGCACGGTGGTTATCGGGGTTGCCATCACGGTGGGAAACATCGCGGTGCCGCTGATCATCCGGCGGGACTTTGCGCCGCGGCGGCAGGGGACCGCGATGGGGATCTACACCGCCGCACTGAACATTGGGTCCTTCCTGACCTCGGTCATCATGGCCCCGCTCGCGGCCGCGACGGGGTGGCGGCTGGCTTTGGCAGCAGTTGCCGTCCTGGCAGTCGCAGCGGTGGTGGTGTGGGTGCTGGCTGTTGGGCCCCGGACCGCATTCCTGGCCGTGGCTGAGGATGACGCAGATGCACCCCGTGCCCCGGCGGCCCGTTCCGGCTGGATCACCTTCGGGCTCACGGCCGGGTTCGGTGGCCAGGCGTTCTCCTACTACGGCGTCACGGCGTGGCTGCCCAGCTACCTGCATGACGAGCTGGGCATGACGGCCGCGGAAGCCGGAGCCGCCTCCTCCATCTTCCAGATCCTTGCCATCGTGGGCGGGCTCGGCGTGCCCTTTGCGGCCAAATACATGAGTACGACGGCGGTGGCGGTCACCCTGGGCGCCCTGTGGCTTCCCGTTCCGGTGGGGCTGCTTCTTGCGCCGCAGCTGTGGTGGCTGTGGTCAACGTCCGGCGGCATCGCCCAGGGCGGCGGCATCACGCTGATCTTCATCGCCATCATCAAGCTGGCCCGCGACCAGGCTTCCGCCGGGCGGATGTCCGCCACGGTCCAGGGCCTGGGCTACTGCCTCGGGGCGGTGGCCCCGCCGCTGGTGGGCTTCGTGCACGACAGCTCGGAGTCGTGGACCCCTGCGTTGCTGGTCATCCTGGTTTCGGTGCTGACCTTCTTCGTCAGCACCACCCTCTCCGTGCGAAAGGTGCCGAAGGGGCGCTAAGGCGGGGCGCCGCCGTCGCGCTTCCCTTAAACCCCACCGCGAGATGGCATTTAAGGCCAATGGTTCCTCGGAACACTGCCCATATATGCCATCTCGCGGATGGAATGTAATGCTCCGTTACCGGACCGGCGCCCCGGATTTCGGGGGGCCTGTTGCGAAGGGCGTGCCGGCCCGGCAAACGGAAGTTGTGATTCCCTGCTAGGCCGCGGCCAGCTCCTCAACGGTGGCCTTTTCACGGGCCTCGGTTAGGTAGCGGGCGTAGGCGGGGAGGGTGAGGAAGGACGGGAACTCGGTTGCCAGGGTGACCTCTTCGAAGATGTCGCGGGCATCCTCGAACCGGTCGCCGTCGAAGCGTTCCAGCCGGGCGAACTCCTCGTCCAGGAGCTCCTCCACCCACTCGTGGCTGACGATCTCGCCGTGGTCGGTGATGGCCCGGGCGTAGATCCACTGCCACAGCTGGGAGCGGGAGATTTCGGCGGTGGCGGCGTCCTCCATGAGGTTGTGGATGGCCACCGCGCCGTTGCCGCGCAGCCAGGACTCGATGTAGCGGATGCCCACTTCGATGTTGTTCCGGATGCCCTGTTCGGTGATGGTGCCGTGCAGGGAGGCGATATCGATGAGGGCGCGGTCGTCAGGGGTGACGTCCTCGCGGAGCTTGCCGAGCTGGTTGGGCCGTTCGCCGAGGACGCTGTCGAACACCTCGCGGCAGATGGGCACCAGGTCCGGGTGGGCAATCCAGGAGCCGTCGAAGCCGTCGTTGGCCTCGCGGGTCTTGTCGGCGCGGACCTTCTCGAGCGCGTTGGCGTTGGCTTCGGGGTCCTTGCGGTTGGGTACGGCCGCGGCCATGCCGCCGATGGCCATGGCGCCGCGCTTGTGGCAGGCGCGGACCAGCTGTTCGGTGTAGGCGCGCATGAAGGGGGCGGTCATGGTCACCTGGCTGCGGTCCGGCATCACGAAGCGGGGGCCGCGGGTGCGGAAATTCTTGATGATGGAGAAGATGTAGTCCCAGCGGCCCGCGTTCAGGCCCGCGGCATGGTCGCGCAGTTCGTAGAGGATCTCCTCCATCTCGAATGCGGCGGTGATGGTTTCGATCAGCACCGTGGCGCGGATGGTGCCCTGCGGGATGCCGAGCAGGTCCTGGGCCAGGATGAAGATGTCGTTCCACAGCCGGGCTTCGAGGTGGTTCTCGATCTTGGGCAGGTAGAAGTACGGGCCCTTGCCCTGGGCCAGCAGGCGGCGGGCGTTGTGGAAGAAGAACAGGCCGAAGTCCACGATGCCGCCGGCAATCGGCTGGCCGTCGATGAGCATGTGCTTTTCCGGCAGGTGCCAGCCGCGGGGCCGGACCACGATGGTGGGCAGGTCGCCGGCCGGGCGGAGCTTGTATTCCTTGCCCTCTTCACTGGTGAAGTCGATCCGGCGCTCCAGCGCATCAGTGAGGTTCAGCTGGCCTTTGATGACGTTGCGCCATGTGGGGGTGGAGGAGTCCTCCATGTCAGCGAGCCACACCTTGGCGCCCGAGTTCAGGGCGTTGATGGTCATCTTCTTGTCGACCGGCCCGGTGATTTCCACCCGGCGGTCCTCCAAGCCGGGTGCGGGGGGAGCAACCCGCCACGACGGATCGTTGCGGATGTGCTCGGTCTCCCGGAGGAACCGGGGATCGGCGCCCGCCGCGATGTCGGCGCGCCGTGCCCGCCGTGCCTGGAGCAGCTCCTGACGCCGCTCGGCAGTGGCCCGGTGCAGCTTGGCGATAAAGGACAGGGCATCCGGCGTGAGCACTTCATCCTGCCGGCAAATCGGCTGCGCGGTGAGGGTTATGCCATTGATCGTGAAGTTATCGGTGAAGCTGTTCATCTCAGTCTCCTTAAAGACGAAAGGGAAGTTCGACGGCGGGACTTACCTGGGTGGGCCGGGATCGGAAATCCTCCGCGTGCTATCCCCATCCCCGGCGTAAGACCTCGCAAAGCTCGGTCGACGCCGGGGACAGGGCCCCTTTACGCACTCTTCCGGATTCCCCATCCCGGCCAGGCGACGTCACGCTCAGGCGCGTGCCGCCGTCGTGCCTCTTCGGTGAGCGAGGCGAATGGCTCACCTTGGGCGAAAATTAGTGGAACTGGCCCTCTTCGGTGGATCCCACGAGGGCGAGGGTCGACGCGTTCGGGTTGAGCGCCGTGGAGATGGTGTCAAAGTAGCCGGTGCCGACTTCGCGCTGGTGCTTGGTTGCGGTGTAGCCGCGGGACTCGGAGGCGAATTCCTTTTCCTGGAGTTCGACGTAGGCGCTCATGCCTTCACGGGCGTAACCGTGGGCGAGGTCGAACATCGAGTAGTTCAGGGCGTGGAAGCCGGCCAGGGTGATGAACTGGAATGTGAAGCCCATGGCGCCGAGTTCACGCTGGAACTTGGCGATGGTGTCGTCGTCCAGGTGCTTGCGCCAGTTGAACGACGGCGAGCAGTTGTAGGAGAGCATCTGGTCCGGGAACTCAGCCTTGACGGACTCGGCGAACTTGCGGGCCAGCTCCAGGTCCGGAGTGCCCGTCTCCATCCAGATGAGGTCGGAGTACGGGGCGTAGGCCTTGGCGCGGGCGATGCAGGGTTCGATACCGTTGCGGACCTTGTAGAAGCCCTCGGCTGTGCGCTCGCCGGTGATGAATGCCTGGTCGCGCTCGTCGACGTCGGAGGTAATCAGGGTGGCGGCCTCGGCGTCGGTGCGGGCGATGACGACGGTGGGGGTGTCGGCAACGTCGGCTGCCAGGCGGGCGGCGTTCAGGGTGCGGACGTGCTGCTGGGTGGGGATGAGGACCTTGCCGCCCAGGTGGCCGCACTTCTTTTCGGATGCGAGCTGGTCTTCCCAGTGAACGCCCGATGCGCCGGCCTGGATCATGGACTTCATGAGCTCGTAGGCGTTGAGCGGGCCGCCGAAGCCGGCTTCGGCGTCGGCAACGATGGGGACCAGCCAGTCCTCAACGGACTGGATGCCTTCGGAGAATTCGATCTGGTCTGCGCGGAGCAGGGCGTTGTTGATGCGGCGGACAACCGTGGGGACCGAGTTGGCCGGGTAGAGGGACTGGTCCGGGTAGGTGTGGCCTGAGTTATTGGCGTCGGCTGCTACCTGCCAGCCGGAGAGGTAGATGGCGCGCAGCCCGGCCTTGACCTGCTGCACGGCCTGGTTGCCGGTGAGGGCGCCAAGGGCGTTGGTGTAGCCGCCGGTTTTGTGCTCCTCGGTGAGCTGCTTCCACAGCTTCTCCGAGCCCCGCCGGGCCAGGGTGTGCTCCTCGGAGACGCGGCCGCGGAGGCGGACGACGTCGGAGGCTGAGTAGTCCCGGGTCACACCTTCCCAGCGGGGGTTGGCGGCCCACTCGAGCTCCAGGGCGGCGGCCTGCTGCGTTGTGTCCTGGCTGGACGGCTGCTGGGTGGGCTCAAATGCTGCAGTCATCGTTGATCTCCTTGATTGAGCTCCGGATGGAGTAGGTGGGAACCGCGTCGTTGAGGCTCCCACCGGCTTATCCGGTGCGGTGTTTCTTTCCGTGACAACTACTTTTCAGCACTTTCAACCCCCTTTCTAGATAAGAAGTCTGGAAAGAAATGCACTTCTTCACGTATTCTTCAGAAATGTCGCCTTCAAGCTGGAACAGGGACGTTTCCCAGCCACAGTCCACCGCCGCAGCGGAACTGGATGTCATCGCGCTGGGCCGCCGGGTCCGCCATTTGCGCAAACAAGCCGGGCTCACGCTCGATGACCTGAGCGCCGCCGTCGGCACCGCGCCCAGCCAGCTAAGCCTGATTGAAAACGGCAAGCGTGAGCCCAAACTGACCCTCCTCCAGCACCTCGCGGGGGCGCTCAATGTCACCATCGACCAACTGCTCGGAGCCGAGCCTCCCAGCCGCCGGGCAGCCCTGGAAATCGAGCTGGAACGGTACCAGCGGGGGCCGCTGTACGAATCGCTGAACCTGCCCAGGATCCGCATCAGCTCGCGGCTCCCACTGGATGTGCTGGAGGCCCAAGTGGGGCTGCTGCACGAGCTGGAACGGAAGATGAACGAGCAAGTGGCCACCCCTGAGGAGGCCCGCCGCGCCAACGGTGAACTGCGGGCCATGATGCGGGAGCGCGGCAACTACTTCCCGGAGTACGAGGCCGAGGCGCAGAAGGTCCTCAAAGAGGTGGGCTACACCTCAGGTCCGCTGAGCCAGCACGTCATCGCGGACATCGCCGAGCACCTCGGTTTCACCCTCCACCACGTGGGGGATTTACCGCATTCCACCCGCTCCGTGACGGATTTGAAGAACCGCAAAATTTACCTGACGCAGAGCCAGCGGCAGGACCATGACCCCCGCTCGGTGCTGCTGCAAGCCTTGGGCCACTACGTTCTGGGCCATGAGACACCCAAAAACTACGGCGACTTCCTGGCCCAGCGGGTGGCCACCAATTATTTCGCCGCCGCCCTGCTCCTGCCCGAACAGGCAACCGTGGATTTTTTGCAGAAAGCCAAAGCGGCCAAGGAAATAGCCGTTGAGGACATCCGGGATGCGTTCGCCGTTTCCTACGAGACCGCAGCACACCGCTTCACCAACCTGGCCACGAAGCATCTGGGCCTCACCACGCATTTCCAGAAGACACACCAGAGCGGGATCATCTACAAGGCGTATGAGAACGACGGCGTGAACTTCCCCCAGGACCACACCGGCGCCATCGAGGGGCAACCGTCGTGCAAGGCCTGGACCTCCCGCGCCGTGTTCGACGTGCCGGACAAGTTCAGTGCGTACAGCCAGTACACCGATACGCCGTCCGGCACGTACTGGTGCACGGCACGGACAGAGCGGTCCGCCAGCGGAGAGTTTTCCCTGAGCATCGGGGTGCCGTACCAGCATGTGAAGTGGTTCCGGGGCCGGGAGACCACCGCCCGGGCAACGTCCAACTGCCCGGACCCCACCTGCTGCAAGCGGCCGCCGGCCGAGCTGGCCATACAGTGGGCCGGCAACGCCTGGCCGTCAGCCCGGGCCCACTCCCACCTGCTCGCCGCGATGCCGCCCGGCGCCTTCCCCGGCGTGGACGAGACCGAGGTGTACAGCTTCCTGCAGGCCCACTCGGGGAGTTAGTCAGCGGGGGAAGCTGTGACGCCTGCAGCCGTCTCCGCGCCGCTGGGAGTCGAGCGCATGTCCAGGCAGATGATGTCCGTCAGGATGCCGCATACTGCCCGGTACGATTCCGGGTTGCCGCACCAGCGGCCGGAATCCTGGAGAAACTTTAGGAATTGCATCAGCGAATAGGTGGCCACGAGGCCTGCGTGGGCGGTATTGATTATCAGGGATACCAGTCTTGCTGCCACCTCGGCCGGGTCGAGGGCAGTGATGGAACGGCTTTCGCCAGCCTCAGGGTAGAAGCGGAAAAAGAGCTTCAGGCTCGCCAGCACCTCTTCCACGTCTGTGCTGAATGGGCGCTGGACATACCAGCAGATGAAGGCTGGGGCCAGCGTTTCCAGCTCCCGGACGTTGTCCGATAAAGGGACTGCCACTTTAGGGACGGCGGC
The DNA here is from genome assembly GCF_042652025.1 of Arthrobacter sedimenti. NCBI lineage: Bacteria > Bacillati > Actinomycetota > Actinomycetes > Micrococcales > Micrococcaceae > Arthrobacter > Arthrobacter sedimenti. The sequence continues at coordinate 154,850 of NZ_JBHSDQ010000007.1, forward strand.
TTTGAACGCGACTCTTGGTTGCTTTCGCACATGGTTCGTTCGTGCCGCCCGTCGGCGCTGGTTCCTGCCCACAGTGATCCTCGTTTCCTGCCTGCTCTCCTGGTCGTCCAAACAGTACGGAGGAAACTGTCGGCCCTGCGACAGCCGGAAGCACCTATGTGGAAAGTCGGCATACAAGCTGACTGAACGCCCGCTCGAATCCTGGCGTTTTCCAGACACCCCCGCTCACTCTCCTGAGGATAGTGAGCGGGCGTTGGGGTTTAGGCCGCCATAAGTGAGCGGGCGTTGATGGGTCGCCCGTCAAACGTGAGCGGGCGTTGGAGGATTTCCTGCCAAACGTGAGCGGGCGTTTGGTTAGCCGTGCAGCGTTCGGTAGGCGTCGGCTGCGGCGGGGTGCAGCGGGACGCCCGCGGTGTTGATGAGGCTCTCCGCACTGAGGAACTGCACGCCCAGGGTGGACTGCGGAATCAGCTCGCCGGCATTGTGCACCAGCAACTGGACGGTCCGCTCCACGGTGGCGTTGTCCAGGTCGCGGCGGCACAGGAGCAGATTGGGTGCGCCCACCGTCCACACTGCCGAAATTCCGGGGTAGCTGCCTTCCGGAATGAGGACGCGGTCGTACATGCCGCCATATCGCCGGCGCAGTTCCGGCAGCAGGCCCGACAGGTCCACGAGCCCCAGTGCCACTTCCTGCTGGGCGGCGGCGATGGCAGCCGTGGGCACCCCGCCGGACCAGAACAGGGCATCCACGGTGCCCGCTTTGAGGGCGGCGATCCCATCGTTGAGGCCGAGATTTTCGACGGCGGCAGTTCCGGCAGCGGGCGCAACCCGGTCAGTTGAGGTGCCCAGCCCGGCCGCTTCCAGGAGCCGGGGAGTGGTGAGCGAAGTGCCCGATCCCGGCTGGCCCACGGCAACCCTGCGCCCGGCCAGCCCGGAAATATCGCGGATGCCGCTGTCCTTCCGCACCACGCAGTGGACGTAGTTTTCGTATACCTTCCCGATGGCGGCGATCTCCGCTGTGTCCCCGCCCGGCTGGCTGGCGGCATCGGCCAGGGCCACAGCGAAAGCGGCCCGCCCGGCCCGAAGCTCGGCGATGTTGTCCAGGCTTCCGCCCGTTGCAACAGCCCGGGCGTGCGCGGCGACGCCGTGCCGCTCAAGCGCGGCGGCCAGCAGCGTTGAGAACTCCAGGTAGAACCCGCCCGGTTCGCCGCCGGCCACCACGAGTTCCTGTGGCCTGTCCCTGCCGGTGCAGGCGCTGACGGCAGGCGGCAGGAACGCTGCGAGTCCGACGGCGAAGGCTGACTTCAGCACGGCCCGTCGCTGCGGCAGGGGGCCAGGACAGCCCGGGGCAAGTGGTTCACGCATTGGCACCACCCGTTTCCGGAAGCACCGGGTCAGAAGCTGCGACGGGGAACTCAATCCGGGCCAACAACCCATGCGGAGAGGCCTCGGCGAGCACCAGCCGGCCACCGTTGGCCGCGGCAAGCTCGCCCACGATTGTCATGCCCAGCCCGGTCCCCGGAACGGAAGAGTGCCGCGGGGACCGCCAGAACCTGGTGGCAGCGGAGGCGCGCTCTGCGGCCGGAAGCCCAGGACCGTCGTCGGAAATCTCCACAACCACCACGTCCTGCTCCAGCCGGACTGCCGCCGCCACCGTGGCACCCGGGGCGTACTTGATGGCGTTGTTGAGGAGTTCGCCCGCCATCTGGGCCAGCTCTGCCGGGTGGCAGGCAGCCAGCGCCGGCGGCTGCGGCGGCTCGGCGAGGACCAGCCGGCACCCCGCCTGCTCCGCCAGCGGCGCTGCACGCTCGATCTCCCCCTGAAGTACCGGGAAAGGATCCACCGGCTGGGCAGGGGGATGGTCTCCGGAACCACCGGCAGCCCGCAGGTAGCCTTCGGACGCCCGGTGCTCCGCTGCGGCCAGCTTCAGCACCCCGTCCAGGATCTCCTCCACGCGGTCCAGCTCCGCCACGGCCCGCTCGGCCGCGTCGTGTTCGCGGGCCGTCTTCAGCTCGAGCTGCAGCAGGTCAAGCCGCAGCCGGAGGGCTCCCACCGGATTCCGCAGCTGGTGCGAGGTGTCCGCGATCAGCTGCCGCTGCGCCGCCATGCTGGCGCTGACGGTCCTGGCCATGGCCGTGAAGGACCGGCTCAGTTCCCGCAGCTCAGGTGGGCCGTCCTCCGGGAGCCGTTCCATGCGCCCGGTCCGCTCCAGCTCATGCACCGCCGAATCCAGGCGGAGGACGGGCCGCAGGACCCAGCCGGTGACCCGTGCCGCCCCCACCAGGAGTATGGTGGCCAGCGCGAGCGCGGCCACGCCCACCCCAAGCCAGCGCTCACGGAGTTTCTGCTGTGCCGTGTCCGCATGGACGTCCAGGACCACTGCACCCAGGACCTGGCTGGCGCTGCCGAAGGGGCGGAAAATGACCTGAGAGCCCGAACTGAACGGCTCCAGCGGCTTCAGCGATGTGCCGCTCACGTTCAGTCGGGCCAGGGACAAGGAATTCTGCACATCCGGCCGTTCGGGGGACAGGCCCCCGGAGGCCAGGGTGGACGCCTGCACCCGCACCACTATTCCCTCGCCGTACAGCCCCGAGTACGTGTCCATTTCCCGCTGCAGGCGCACGGAATCGCCGTCATTGGCGGCATCGAAGGCCACCTGGGCCAGCCGGTTCAGGGAGGCCGCCCGGTTGATTTGCAGTTCCTGGGTCAGCTCACGGGATGCGGACGTGAGGATGGTGCCCGAGATCAGGAACACCACTACCAGGCAGAGGACGCTGAGGACGCCCAGGACCCGCAGCCTCATGCGCGGGCCGCCTCCACCCGGTAGCCCACGCCGCGGACGTTGATAATGAAGCCGGGCTTCTGCAGTTTTGCCCGCAGCCCGGTGAGGTGGACGTCCAGCGAGCGGGATGAGGCCAGGAAGGCGTCGCCCCACAGCGCATCCAGGATCTGCTCACGGGTGACCACCGAGCCTGCGTGGCGCGCCAGCAGGGCCAGGAGTTCGAACTCCGTGGCCGTCAGCGGGATGGGGAGGCCGGCTTTAAACGCCGTGCGCCGGTTCAGGTCGATGGCGACGTCGTCCAGCACGATGGTGTCTTCCTGCGGCACGCTGCCCGTACGCCCGGCCCGCCGCGTCACCGCCTCGATCCGGGCCAGCAGTTCCACCAGTTTGACCGGCTTGACCAGGTAGTCGTCCGCACCGGAACGCAGGCCGAGCACCACGCTGCGTTCGTCGTCGCGGGCGGTCAGGATGAGGATGGGGACGTTGGTGACCTGGCGGAGTTTGCGCAGGACCTCCAGCCCATCCATGTCCGGCAGGCCAAGATCCAGGAGGATCACCTGGAAGTTCCGGTGGGACAGCAGCGCATCCGCGCCGCGGGAGAGCCGCTGCGGGTGGTGCCCGGCGCTTTCGACGGCAGCGGTAAGGGCGCCGGCCATGGCGTCGTCGTCCTCGACGATCAGCACATCCATTGCCATCTTCCTTGCTGTTTTTGTGCGGTCTCCGGTTCATCCCCCGCCTTTGGAGACTACCGCCTAAGGAACAGTTATGTCCGACGGCGGCCGGCCGGCAGGAAGGGACGGCCAGTCAGTCAAAACCTAAGGAAGTGTTAGGAAATGCCCCGCCACGTTGGTTGTGCGGTGGATCACCCATACCTTGGATGAGGCCCTCCGGCGTTGGAGGACGCACGTCACCACAAGGAGGAACTCACCGATGAGCACCCAACAAACCGCGCCCTTATCGGAGGCCGCCCAGACCCGGCGGGCCGTGGGCAACATCCTGAAGGGTTCCGCGGGCAACCTTGTGGAATGGTACGACCTCTACGTCTACACGGTCTTCGCCGCCTACTTCCAGGCCCACTTCTTCAACTCCAAGGATGAACTCCAGGCGGGCCTCGAAGCGATGGCCGTCTTCTCGACGTCCTTCCTCATGCGGCCCATCGGTGCCTGGTTCTTCGGCCGGTACGCCGACCGCCACGGCCGGAAGGCTGCGCTGACGCTCAGTGTCACCCTGATGTCCGCCGGTTCCTTCGCCATCGCGGTGTTGCCCACCCAGGACGTCATTGGGCTGTGGGCCATGATCCTGCTGGTCATCGTCCGCGTGATCCAGGGCTTCTCCGTGGGTGGCGAATACGGCACCAGCGCCACTTACATGTCCGAGGCCGCCACCAGCAAGCGCCGCGGGTTCTTCTCCAGCTTCCAGTACGTGACACTGATCGGCGGCCAGATGCTGGCCCTGCTGGTCCTGGTGATTCTGCAGAACGTCATGCCCAAGGGCGACCTGGGCGAGTGGGGCTGGCGCATTCCGTTCGCGATCGGCGGCGTGGCCGCACTGGTGGTGCTGTGGCTCCGGCGCTCCATGGAGGAGACCGTCTCCGCCGAACAGATCAACGCCGCGAAAACCCCCGCGAAGTCCGGCCAGGCACAGCCCGGCACACTCAAGCTGCTCTTCACCGGCTACTGGAAGCCGCTGCTGGTGTGCATCGGCATCACCCTGGGCGGCACCGTGGCTTTCTACACCTACACCAACTTCATCCTGAAGTTCATGAACGATACCTCCGGCATCGCCAAGACCGACACCTCCGTGATCAACTTCTGGGCCCTGTTCATCTTCATGCTGCTGCAGCCTGTCTACGGCATCATTTCGGACAAGGTGGGCCGCAAGCCCCTGCTGCTCTGGTTCGGCATCACCGGCGTGCTGTTCACCTGGCCGCTGCTGTCCACCCTGGCCGGCACCAAGGACCCGTTCACCGCGTTCCTGCTGATGATGGGCGGCCTGCTGATCGTGGGCGGCTACACCTCCATCAATGCCCTGGTGAAGGCAGAACTGTTCCCCGCCTCCATCCGAGCCCTGGGCGTGGGCCTGGGCTACGCGATCGCCAACTCGCTCTTCGGCGGCACTGTTCCGCTGATTGGCGCCGCATTCCAGAAGGCGGAGCGCGAGGACCTCTTCTTCACCTACGTCACCGTGGCGATCGCCATCTCGCTGCTGGTCTACATCTTCGCCTTGAAGAACAAGAAGGCCACGCACCTCGACGACGAGCAGGGTCACGCCTGGGACCAGGCGCCCAAGGGCGGCGGCAAGGACAAGGATCCCCTGGGCGTTTAGTCCGGACGGCGCCACGGTGCCTGTTTCCTAAAGGAGGCGTACGACGGCGGCTGCCAGGCCGCCGTCGTACGCCTCCTTTTTGTTTCGGCTTGCTGCTGCTGAATACCTGTTCCGAAGTGCCCGCTGAGGCGGGCGGACTATATTGGGCCATGTCAGAACACCACCACAAACGCGGGAGTCTGCACCCATGGCCAAGGAACTTGCCACCCAGCTCATCGAACAACTCCAGGCTGCCGGCGTGCAGCGGATCTATGGAATCGTGGGTGACAGCCTCAACCCGATCGTGGACGCCGTCCGCCAAACGGGAGGCTCCGCGAAGGGCGGCATCGACTGGATCCACGTCCGCCATGAGGAAGCCGCCGCGTTCGCCGCAGCGGCCGAAGCGCAGCTCACTGGCAGGCTCGCCGTATGCGCCGGATCCTGCGGGCCCGGCAACTTGCACCTGATCAACGGCCTCTACGACGCCAACCGCTCCGGGGCGCCCGTGCTGGCCATCGCCTCGCACATCCCCAGCAAGCAGATCGGCACGGACTTCTTCCAGGAAACCCACCCGGACCGGCTCTTCAACGAGTGCTCCGTGTACTCCGAACTGGTCAGCACCGCCGAGCAGGCGCCGCGTGTGATGCACAGCGCCATCCAGCACGCGCTGGGACTCGGGGGAGTCGCCGTCGTGACCCTGCCCGGCGACATCGCCGGCCTGGAGGCTGTAGGTTCCACTCCCGCGCCGGCCACCTTCCGGCCGGCCGCCCTGGTGCCGGATCCCGCCAGCGTGCAGGCGCTCGCCGACGCGATCAACGACGCCGGCAAGGTTGCCATTTTCGCCGGTGCAGGCGTCGAGGGGGCGCACAGTGAGCTCATGGCGCTCGCCGAGCTCGCCAAGGCGCCGGTGGGGCACTCGCTGCGCGGCAAGGACTTCGTCCAGTACGACAACCCGTTCGATATCGGCATGACCGGCCTCCTTGGCTACGGGGCCGCGGCGGAGGGCATCGAGGACGCAGACCTGCTGATCCTCCTGGGCACGGACTTCCCATACGACCAGTTCCTGCCGGACACCCGCACCGCCCAGGTGGACCGCGCGGCCCAGCGCCTGGGCCGGCGGACCGACGTTGACATCGCTGTCCACGGCGACATCCTGCCCACGCTGCGTGCGCTGCTGCCGCTGGTGAAAGCCAAAAAGAGCCGCCGGTTCCTGGACCAGATGCTGAAGAAGCACGACCGGCTCATGAACAAGGCCGTGGGCGCCTATACGCGCAAGGTGGAGAAGAAGCAGCCCATCCATCCCGAGTACGCGGCGTCGCTGCTGGACCAGGTGGCCGCCGAGGACGCCATCTTCACTGCGGATACCGGCATGTGCAACGTCTGGACCGCGCGCTACATCAACCCGCTGGGCACGCGCCGGCTGATCGGGTCCTTCCTGCACGGCTCCATGGCCAACGCCCTCCCGCACGCCATCGGCGCGCAGCTGGCGTATCCGGGCCGCCAGGTCATCTCGGTTTCCGGCGACGGTGGGCTCTCCATGCTGCTGGGCGAACTCATCACTGCCGCCGCATACAAGCTGCCGGTCAATGTGGTCGTCTTCAACAACTCCACCTTGGGCATGGTGAAGCTGGAAATGCTGGTGGACGGGCTGCCGGATTTCGGCGTGGACGTGCCGGACGCCAACTACGCCCAGGTGGCCAAGGCCCTGGGCTTCCACGCCGTGCGGGTCACCGATCCAAGCCAGATCGAGGCGGCCTACCGGGAGGCGTTCGCGCACCCGGGCCCGTCACTCGTGGAACTCATCACCGACCCCAACGCACTGTCCATCCCGCCCAAGATCTCCGGATCGCAGGTGATCGGCTTTGCCACCGCCATGTCCAAGGTGGTCCTCAACCGCGGCGCAGGCGAGGCCGTCAGCATGGCCCGCAGCAACCTGCGGAACATTCCGCGGAGGTAAGGGGCGCCGGTTCCCACACGAAACGGCACCAAATCGTGACCCGGGCGCGGTCCCGCTATCCCGTTGCCGGTGCTTGACTGGCGGTAGGCGGATTCCCCGCCGTTTTCCTCGGTTGTGCGGGCTTTGGGGGCGCGATGAAACGGAAGATTCCGGCACGCATTCTTGCGGGCGCAGCGGGCCTGGCGCTGGTTCTGACAGCCTGTGCGGCCTCGCCGCCGGCAGTGGTGAAGGCCGGCGGCGTCGAACGCGTGTCGGTGGGCCGGTCCGACTACCAGGCCGGGCTGGCGCAGCTCCAGGCATCAGCCCGGAAACTGGGCGCAACGCTCCTCGCCAACGGCGGGGAGGCCGGAAACGGCAACGTCGTTGCGTCCCCGGGCAGCCTGCTGCTTGCCCTGGCCATGCTGCGCACGGGTGCGTCTGGGGCGACGGCCGCCGAGATGGACAACGTCCTGGACCTCCCCGCACAGCACCGCGACGAGGCGCTGGCCGCGCTGCTCGCTTCCTTGGAGGCTTTCGACGGCGACCCCGGCTCGGTGGACGAAAAGAACCCTCCGCGGCGGCCGGTTCTGCACACCGCCAACGGCCTGTTCGTGGACAAGCGCGTACCCGCGGGTGAGGGTTACCTGCGCTCACTGGCGCGATACTTTGGGGCCGGTGTGTACCCAGTGGATTTCCAGGATGAGGGCACCACCAAACCGGCGATCGACGCCTGGGTGGACAAGAACACCGGCGGACGGATCAAAAAGGCACCCGCTGGTTACCGCCGCGAGAACACCTTCAGTATGGTCAATGCCGTGTATTTCGCCTCGGCATGGAAGGTTCCTTTCAATCCGGCGGACACCGCAGACCGTCCCTTCACGACTGCCACGGGTGAGAAGGTCTCTGTTCCCACCATGTCCGGCGTCCAGGATCTCGCCTTTGCCCGGGGCGAGGGTTGGCAGGCCGTCGACCTTCCCTACGCCGAGGGATTCGTCATGCGGCTGGTTCTGCCGGATGCCGGGACCCCCGGCGCCGGCGAGCCATACCTGGCAGATGCTGCCCGGGCACTGGCCGCGGCTGCCCCGGCGCCTACTCAGATTTACCTGCCGCACTGGGACGACAAGAGCAGCTTCGAGCTGCGGGAGGTTTTCGCTGGCCTCGGCCTGCGGAAGATGCTTGATACCGAGACAGATTTCGACTCGATCCAGCCTGGCCTGAAGATCACGCAGGCCGCGCAGGCCGCCAACATCACCGTTGCGGAGAAGGGCACCATTGCGGCCGCCGCCACCCAGATCAACGCGCAGGCGGTGAGCGGCACCGTCTCCTCGCGCACGATCCGTTTCGACCGGCCGTTCCTCTACGAGATCGTCCACGTCGAGACCGGGCTGCCGCTGTTTATGGGCAGGGTGTCTAACCCCAGCTCATGAGACCTTCCCTGGGATTCTGCAGGACCAGGGCTAGCGGGCGCCGCCCTGCCAGAGGGCATCGAAGGGGGCGCCCGAGGCAACCCGGTTGCGGATGCCGGCGGTGACGAAGTCCTTGGCGGTCCGGGCGGCGTCCAACGGCGTGGCACCCTTGGCGAGCTCGGCCGTCACCGCGGCGGCGAGCGAGCAGCCCGCACCGGACACTGCCACCTCGCCCACCTTGGGGGCGCTGAGGACTTCGAGGGTCTGGCCGTCATAGAAGACGTCGACGGCGTCCGGGCCTTCCAGCCTGACCCCGCCCTTGGCCAGGACTGCTGCGCCGCTGAGCTCGTGGATGCGGACCGCAGCGGCCTTCAGCGACTCCACGTCCGTGATGTCCAGGCCGGACAGCGACTCCGCCTCGAAGTGGTTGGGCGTGACGAATGTGGCCAGCGGAAGGATCTGGGACTTGAGGGCCTGGTCCGTGTCCAGCGCGTGGCCCGGCTCCTGGCCCTTGCAGATCAGCACCGGATCCAGCACTACGTTGGCGAAGCTGTTCTCCTTCAGGGCGCCGGCCACGGTGCTGATGGTGGCAGGGCTGCCCAGCATGCCGATCTTCACCGTGTCCAAAGCCGACGGTGCGCCCGACGCCGGACCATACGCCGCCGCCGTAGCCTCCAACTGGTCCGCGATCACCTGCTGGTCCACCGGCACGAAGCGGTGGTTCCAGCTGTCCTTCGGGTCGAAGGACACGATGCAGGTGAGGTTGGCGATGCCGAAGACGCCGAGTTCCTGGAAGGTCTTCAGGTCGGCCTGCGCGCCGGCGCCGCCGGTCGCTTCGGAGCCTGCGATGGTGAGGACGACGGCGGGACTTGCGGCGGGCAGCGTAGCGTCAGGGGTAGCGGAAGTCATGCACCCATCCTGCCACCCGGCGTCGGCCGCTTTCCATGTGTCACCGGACAGGGCTCCGGGACGCCGTATGGTCAGGGTTCCAGCGGTGCAGGTGCGGGTACCCCGGGTTGGTGCCCGGCTGCGTCATGGATGGTGACGAGGCCGGACACGGCAGCGCGCCCCAGGGCTGCGCAGAGCCCGGTCCACAAGACTGTGCCCCACATGGCGGGCCAGTGGCTCCCGGTGATGAACATGAGCGTGAGCATCCCGGTAACCAGCCCTGCCGCGCTGACGGCCAAGACGTGAAGCAGTTGGTTGCGGACCGGCCGCATGCAAACTCCGGCAGCCAGCGCCAGGGGCATGCCCAGAAGCAGCGCGGAGAGCGTTCCGTAGAGATAGCCGGGGAAACCCAGGGGGAACCCGAAGACCAGGACTGTGAGGAACGCGCCGGCAAGGAACGCGCCGGGACCGAAGGTGACGCGCACCGGGCGGCTCATCCCTGGCCCTTGGCGATCTGCAGCAGGGCCCGCCCCAACTCCGGCTGGCTGTAGACAAAGCCTGCGTCCAGGAGCTTCTGCGGCTGGACCCACCTGCTTTTGAGTACCAACTCGGTTTCGGTGCGGATCAGCACGGCCCCGGCCCGCAGCAGCCACGCAGGGGTGGGGAGCCCAAAGCGCGCGCCGTAAGCCCGCCGCACCAGGCGCATCATCTCCTGATTGCTGACCACATCGGGCGAGGCCACGTTGACGGGTCCGGTGATATCGGTCCGCGCATGCAGGAAGCGGATGCCGCGGTATAGGTCCTCCACGTGTATCCAGCTGAAGCGCTGCCTGCCGTCGCCCATGTGGCCGCCCAAGCCCAGCCGCGCCAGGTTTGCGAAGGGCGCCAGCGCGCCGCCGCCGCGGCCCAGCACGATGGCGATCCGCAGCGGGATCTTCCGGGTGGCCGGCGTGGTGGCTGCCTCGACGGCGGCTTCCCAGGCTTTGGCTACGTCCACGGAGAACCCGGAGCCAAGCTCGCCCCCGGCTTCGGACTGGGGGCGGTCGCGGGCGTCCCGGTAGATGGTGCCGGTGCTGGCATTCAGCCAGGTCGACGGCGGCTCCGGGCACTGTGCGATGGCCCGGCCGAGTGCCTTGGTGGTGGCCACCCGCGAGTCCATGATGATCGCCTTGTTCCGCCTGTTGTAGCGGCAGGAGACGGACCGGCCGGCGAGGTTCACCACCAGTGCGGCGCCGTTGAGCACCCGGACCATGCCGGCGTCGTCGTCCCACGCTGCCGCAGAACTGCCGGTTCCCTTGCGTCCTATGGTGCGCACCGTCCACCCGTCCTCCTGGAAACGCCGGCGAAGGTACGTGCCGATGAAGCCCGAAGCCCCTGCCACCACCACGGTCTTTGTGCTGCCCATCTTGTCCCCCAATGTTTCTTCCCTAATCGCGGATGCTGCGGCTCAGGTCCAGGACATCGTCCAGAACCTTGTTGACTCCCGGAATGCGGGCCAGTGACAGTCCGCGGGCAAGGAGTGGGGCCGCGCCGTCCACCAGCTTCCTGGTCCGCCGCTGGCCCTCCGATGTGTCATAGACCCAGAAGAGGGTGACCCCCATGTAGCAAAGCCACAGCAGCTCCGGCAGGTCGGCCCGCAGCTTCTTCGGCACGGCAGGTTTGGCTCCCTCCACGGTGCGCCTGAAGATGTCCAGGGATGCCTCCCGCGCAGTCGTGGACCCTGCTGAAAAGGGGTTCACCGGTGACGTGGGCCGGATGGCGGTGGCCACGAAGTCCGCGCCGAACCGGTGGTACGGGGCCATGACGTCAAGGCCGGTATGCAGCGTGGCCTTCAGCCGGTCGGCCAGGGCGGCGGTCCCGTCCAGCGCCTCCGCGGCCCGCGCCGCGTGCTCTGCCTGTACTTGGATGTACAGCTCGTGGACCAGGTCATCCTTGGATGCGAAGTAGTAGTAGGCGTTGCCCACGGAAACGCCTGCCTCGGCGGCGATGGCGCGCATGGTGGTTTTCTCGAACCCGATGTCCCGGAACATCCGCAGCGCGGTGTCCGCCACCAACTGCCTGGTCTGTTCGCTCTTCGCTGCCACAGCATCCCCATTCTTGAACGTGTTCAAAAGCAGTCTGCCACACTACTTGAACATGTTCAAAAAATACTCCGCGCCGGTCAGCCCTGCTGCTCGAGGAGCTTTGTTGCGAAAGGCGGTGCGAGAATGACACGAGTGCTAATACAACCGGCCGCCCATGACGGCGGGCCGGCCAACCACTCCTGAACGGATCCCCTGATGACCCCTGCCCCCGGCCGCAGCGCCGTGCCCGAAGACATCCAGCCAACCGCCGCGCGTTCCGCCGCCAGATTCGCGGACATCGGTTCGCCCTACTTCGGGATCATGCTGGCGGCCATGGCAGTGGTGCTGATCCTGTCCAACATCGGAGCGTCCAAGGGAGTGGCATTCGGCCCCATCGTAACCGACGGCGGCTTTTTCCTCTTTCCGCTCGCGTACATCCTCGGGGACGTAATCAGTGAGGTCTACGGCTATAAGGTGGCCCGGAAGGCCATTTTCACCACCTTCGCGTTGTCCGTGTTCGCTTCCCTTTGCTACTGGGTGGTCATCGCGCTGCCCGGGTTCGACGACGAGTACGGCGCAGCCAAGCAGTCCGCCCTGGAAGGCGCCCTTGGCCCCGTGCCGCAGATTGTCCTGGCTTCGCTGCTGGCATTCCTGGCCGGGCAGACCATCAACTCCTGGATCCTGGTGCGGATGAAGGCCCGCACGGGGGAGAAGTCCCTGTGGGCGCGGCTCATGGGATCCTCGGGGGCCGGAGAGTTCGTGGACACGCTGATCTTCTGCAGCATCGCCGCGCCCGTCATCGGCATCGCCGACTTCGGCGGCTTTGTGAACTACGTGCTGGTGGGTTTCATCTACAAGACCCTGGTGGAGTTCCTCTTCGTCCCCGTGACCTCGCTGGCCATCAACTGGGTCAAGCGGCGCGAGCCCAGTTACGGTGCCCCGGCCCGCGCCGCGGAAGCGGTGACCAACGCCGCGTAGCTGCCACCCGGCGTCGGGCGTTCCAACAGCTGATCGCGTGGGACCGCCGGAAAGCTGCCGGATCGACGGAAATTACCGGCGTTTTGGTGCCGTTCCGGCGATTTGGCGCCCCGTGGCATGACTACCGCCGGAGCGCGCCAAGAACTCGGGCTTTGAACTCCTGTTCGCGGAAGAGGTCGGCCCATTTCACGCGGACGAAGGTCCAGCCGTCCTCGGTGAGGGCATTCTCCCGCTGCCGTTCCTGGTACAGCACTTCGGCGGCCGGTTTGTAGTCGAAGTACTTCGTTTTACCGTCGAATTCCAGGGCGACCTTCTTTTCCTTCCAGGCAAAATCAAGGCGGTACCGGCCCGCGCGCGTGTCAACGTTGACTTGGGGCTCCGGCAGGGGAAGGTTCAGCCGTATGAGGAGTTCACGGGTAAGCGTCTCACCGGCCGACTCCGATCGAGGATCTGCGTGGGCGAGCGCGAGCCGGAGCCACCGGATCCCACGGCTTCCCGGCAGGCCGTCAGCCATGCTTTCCATGACGGCTTTGTCCGCACCGAGCCGGAGGGCGTGGTCCATCAGCACCAGTGCCTGCCGGTGGCCCAGCATCATGGCGCAATCCACTACCGTCCGCTCAAGCGATGTCACCCGGAGGCTGCCGAGAGTCACCACATCCGCCTCCGTCCAGGGCCGGGTGTGGCCACGGACATCCTTGCCGAGCCGTTCGCTTGATGGGCTGCCTGGCAGCAGAAGGTGGATCAGGTCATCGACGTCCCAGACATACAAACGGTGCAGCCGGGCCGCCGAAGTGTGGCTGTACACATAGCCGCCTGCTGAGGAGGTCAGCGTCCCGTGGGCATGGGCGTAAATCAACTGCCTGCTGCGGACAGGCCCTGACTGCTCCTCCCACAGCCCGGAGCGGATGTAGCAGCCGTGGCGGAGGCGGACAAGCTTCCCGTGGAGCACCAGCGCCTTGATGGCCCGGGAATTGAGCCCGTGCTCGTGCAATTGTCCCGTCCGCCACAGGTTGCCGGTGCTCGGAAGGGCGGGGAGGCGGACCGGCTGCTGTGGCGTCATGCCGACACGATCCTGCAGCTGTGGCACCTCCGGAAGGGGCCGCCGTCGTCATGTGGACAACGTCCTGCCTCCCGGGCTCGCCGGAAATGTGCGGGGTCGCCGGAACGTTCCGGCGGGCCGGCAGCTTTCCGGCGGGTTCGACGGCGGCTGGCCGGCTTAGCCCTTCAGCGCGCCGTCCAGCAACGCCCGCAGTTCCTGGAAGTGCCGCTCGGTGGCTTCGGGGTGGAAGGCGGAGGTGTCCGCCATGGTGTAGCCGTGCGGGGCCCCCTCAAAAATCTCATTGGACGCTTCCAGCCCTGCGTCCTTCAGCGTTTCGCCCAGGCGGGCGACGGCGGCGGGGGCCATGCTGGGGTCGTGGTTTGCGTGGCCGAACACGAACCGCGCCTTTGCCTCCTTGAGTCCCAGATGCGGGCTGTCCGGCTCGTCGGTGACAAGGCCGCCGGCGTGGAAGCCCCCGCACGCTGCCACTTCCTCGGGGTGGGAAGTGGCGGTGCGGACGGCGAGCCGGGCACCCATGCAGTAGCCGGTGGTCCCGATAGGGCCGGGGGCCACGCCGTCGAGCGCCCTGAGCGCGGAAACCCAGGCATCAATGTCCGGCAGCGCCTTGTCCGAGGTCAGCCGGCCAACGCGCGGGAAGGCAGCCTTGCCGGCCGTCTCCCGGCCTTCCTGGCTGGTCATGTCCATTGAAGGGGCCAGCTCTGCGGCCGATCCTTCCCGGTAGAAAACATTCGGCGCCAGCACCACGTAGCCCCAGTCGGCAATGCGCTGGGCCATCTCGTGGATGCGGGGCCGCAGGCCGAAAGCGTCCATATAAAAGATGACGCCCGGGAAAGGGCCGGTTCCGTTGGACGGACGGGCCACCAGGGCCTCTGCGGTGCCGTCAGCGGCAGGGATTTCGATGGGTTCGATAGGCATGGGGCTCACCCTACCGGAGCTCCCTGATGGTAGTGCCTAGGAGTAGTACCGGCCCAGCGTCTCGGCCTTGAAGTCGAAGAACGTGCCGGACTCGATGGCCAGCCGGGCATCGTCCACCATCTTTACCACGAACCGCTCGTTGTGGATGGAGATGAGGGTGGCGGACACCATTTCCTTGGCCTTGAACAGGTGGTGGATGTAGGCCCGCGAGTAGTTGGCGCAGGCGTAGCAGTCGCAGCCTTCCTGCAGCGGCCCGAAGTCGCGCTTGTACTTGGCGCCGGAGAGGTTAAACCGGCCTTCCGGGGTGTAGAAGGCGGAGTTCCGGGCCACCCGGGTGGGGGAAACGCAGTCGAAGGTGTCGGCGCCGTTTTCGATGGCGGTGAAGATGTCATCCGGTTCGGAGATGCCCAGCAGGTGCCGCGGCTTGTCCTCCGGGAGCTCCTCGTTGCACCAGCGGACGATGGTGCCCAGGTTTTCCTTCTCCAGGGCACCTCCGATGCCGAATCCTTCGAAGGGCATGGCCCCAAGATCACGGCAGGCCTTGCGGCGCAGGTCCTCGTACTGGGCGCCCTGGATCACGCCGAACAAAGCCTGGTACGGCTTGGCCGCCCGTGCCTCCGTCAGCCGGAAGTGCTCTTCGATGCACCGCTCCGCCCACAGCCGGGTGCGTTCCAGCGATTCCTCCTGGTACCGCCGGGAGTTCTGCAGGGTGGTCAGCTCGTCGAACGCGAACATGATGTCCGCGCCGATCTGGTGCTGGACCTGCATGGAGATTTCGGGGGAGAAGCGGTGCCGGTCGCCGTTCAGGTGGGACTTGAACCAGACACCGTCGTCGTCGATGTGTGCCAGGCGTTCCTTGCCGGGTGCCACCGCGTCGTCCGGTCCGGAGGCGTCCACAGACTTCATGTCGATGACCTTTTTGAACCCCGAGCCCAGGCTCATCACCTGGAATCCGCCCGAGTCCGTGAACGTGGGGCCGGACCAGTTCATGAAGGCGCCCAGCCCGCCGGCTTCGTCAAGGATGTCCGGGCCCGGCTGCAGGTACAGGTGGTAGGCGTTGGCCAGCAGCGCCTGGGCGCCAAGGTCCGCCATGGATTCCGGGAGGACGGCCTTCACCGTGGCCTTGGTACCGACGGCGATGAACGCCGGCGTCTGGATCTCGCCGTGCGGGGTGGTGATGGTGCCGGTGCGGCCCAGGAACTCCCCGCCGTTTTCAGCAACCTGTTCCCCGGAGGGCGGGCAGGAGTCCCCAAGGCGCGTGCCTACCGTGAAGGAAAACTGTGACCGGGTATCAGGCAGGGCGAAGGCAGGGTTGGCTGGCACCGTACCAGTGTGCCAGCAAACCACCCGGCCCCCGTAAATCAAGGGGCAAGTGGGGTCAGCTGGCCGGTTCCGATGCCGGGTAGTTCGTGGCCCGCCAGGAATCCCAGGACTGCCGGATGGCGTCGAACGCCCCGGCCCCGAGATCGTAGGTGGACGCGACAACCAGCGAGCCGTCGCCTTCTGCCCGGACATCCTTGATGGCGGGATGGTCGGCCACCACCAGCAGCCCTTCGCCGTGCTCCGCGTAGCCGTGAACGGTAAGCCCCACCTGGTGGCTGGTCCGGTACCAGACCTTGCCGCTGATCTCCTCACCGGTGCCCAGCGTCACCTGGTACGGCTCACCCGGTGCCGGGAGGCCGGCGAGCCCCAGCTTGTCGATGGCGGAGCCGTTGCCCTCGGTCAGGTGCAGGAACAAGGTGTGCCGCTTGCCGTGCGGGTGCCGTTCCAAAGCGAAGCGGAGCTGCTGCAGGAACGTCAGCCAGCCCTGGGTGATGTCCTCGTCCCAGGCAGCCCACTCGGAATCGTGATCCACGGCTCCACGCGTGACGCTGACCCGCGTCCCCCCGGCTTCCGGGTGGAGCTGGAACGTGTCCCCGCCGTGCACGGTAAGGCTCGTGTGGTCCGCGGCTTCCTCCACGTCGCTGGAAAAGTAGATCTCCTTGATCTCGGATTCCAGGTCTTCGGCCTGCCAGCCATGCCACTGGGCCACCCTGGACGGTTCACGCAGCATGGTCCAGACCTGCGGCGCGTCGGCGTTGATCACTACGCTGAGATTGTTCGTCATAGCCCCGAATGTACGCCCCGGAAACTGCCCCGGGTAGGGGTAACTTCCCCGCCCGGGCAGATGCCGCGGGGCTCAGGAGCGGACGGCCTCCAGCTCGTTGCTGATGCGCCGTTCCAGCTCCGACATCCCGATGGTTTCAGAGCCGCCGTGCGCCCGCAGGAAGAGCAGGGACTCCAGCCGCAGCAGCCGCCACTCGCGCTCGGCGTCGTGATTGGAGTTGTCGATGGAGCGGAAGATCTCTTTGTCGTACAGGTTGGGCTCGTTGAGCGAGCGCTGCCGCACCTTGGCGGCCATGCGCGCCTTGAACGGGTCCGTTTCCTGGTTCTCCGGCGTGCGGATCAGCTTCTCATAGACCTCGGCGCGTTTGTCCTGGCCGTCCTGCCGGCAGATGTAGCTGGCCAGCGCCAGGGACGCCTCCACCGAGGTCCATCGACCCGGGTTTCCGTCATAGGGCAGCACGGTCAGGAGGTCCGCCACGGACAGTGCACCGTCTGCGTCCTTCAGCGTGATGAACAGCTCGTGCGCCAGGTCGCTGAGGTCCTTCAGGCAGCTTCCGGACTTGAAGTTGACGCCCTTGGACAGCCGGTCGGCCAGGAGCAGGACGCCCTCCGCGTCAGGGTGCGCCTCAGCGGCGGCTTCCACCACCGACTCAGGGGTGCCGGCAGGAGCCGGGATGAGCGCCAGTTCCTCTTCGCTGGGCCCCGTCACCGCGGGCGGCACCGGCGGAAGGGGAGGGACGACGACGGCGGGGGCCACGTTGATGGGACCGGTCCCGGCGCCGGGCTGCTCCTGCCGTCCGTCGTTGGGTGCGGCGGTTTCCGCCGGCGGTGTGGGCTCCGGAAGGTTTGCCGGCAGCGGAAGCTGGGTGACGTCGTCGTGCGCTCCATCCACCACCGTGACCGTGGTGCCGATGGCCACCCGCAGCGTGCCGCCGCCCGAAAGGCTTGCCAGCACCAGTGCCGGTGAGCCGAAGTCGTCGTGCTCGAGCTCCACCTGGTCGATTTCGGCAGTGCGGCGGCCGTCGGGAAGGAGGATGTGGCTGCCGGTGGTCAGAGATCCAGCCTGCTGCTCACTGTGGTGCCTGGCGGCTGGTGATTCGGTCATGGGAGTCCTTAAGTTCTCTTGCGGTCCGCCCTACAGTCTACAAAGGCGGGCACTCAAAACCGGGGACCCCCACGTCCCGGCGGGGTGGTTAGAAGCCCACGCCAGCGAACGCCAGGGCCTGCCGGATGAGGCCGCCACGGCCGCCGGAAAACTCCAGCTGGACGCCCGGGCTGAGGACTTCCTCGGGGGTCATCCAGGTCAGTTCCAGGGCGTCCTGGCGGGGCTCGCACTCGCCCGTCACCGGGATGACGTAGGCCAGGGACACGGCGTGTTGCCGCTCGTCCGTGAACCCCGTCTGTGAGGGCGCGGGGAAGTATTCGGCCACCGTGAACGGCACGGGGCTCAGCGGCAGCTGCGGGAACGCCAGCGGGCCCAGGTCCTTTTCCATGTGCCGCAGCAGGGCGGCGCGGATGGTTTCGCGGTAGATGACCCGGCCGGAGACCAGGGAGCGCACCATGGTTCCGTCCGAGTCCGCCTGGAGCAGCGTGCCCACCTCGTTGACGTACCCCAGCGGATCCAGCCTGACCGGTACGGCCTCCACGTACACCATGGGCAGCCGCCCGCGCGCCTCAAAGAGGTCTTCTTCGGAGAGCCAGCCGGGATTCGGGTCAGGTGTGCGCACGTTCATGCTTAAGTTCTACCCCATGGGGCGGCGCTGGGAGATCCAGACGGTGGCTGGCGCGTTGGGGCTGCCGGCGTCCGGATTGGCCACGTGGAGGGTGCTTCCAAACGCCTCCTCGGTGAGGCTGGCGGCAAAACCGGCGGCGGTGAGCCGGTCCCGCAACGGTTCCAGGCCGCCGTCGTACTCAAAGCCCAAACCCGAGCGGGAGGCGCCCGTTGCCGGCCGCACCAGGAGGACACCGCCGTTCTTGGCCGTGAAGTCGGCGGTCTCGTCATTGTCCGGGACCGGGCGGGGACGCGCGCCTACGTGCAGCAGGGTGCGGACGGCTCCCTCGGGGTCCGCTGTGTACCAGACCGCGACGACGGCCAGGGCGGGGTCGGCGTCAGCGCACTGGGCGGCATGGGATGCCTTGTCGGCCATGAAACTGAAGCCGTCCGGGGCGCTGATCCGGCAGGTTTCGCCGTGGGCCGCCGTAACCAGCTCAGCCGGCTGCGCTCCTCCTCCCTGTGTCCCATCCTCCTGCGCGGAGAGGTTGGTGCGGCGCGCGAATTCGGCCACGTCGCCCACCTCCACCCCGAATACGGTGTGGCCGTCCTGCCCGGACCCGGCCTCCGCTCCGTGGAGCGCCAGCCGTCCGGACGCTGAATCGAAGACGTGCCAGCCGCCGTCGTCCTCTGTCTGCACCATGCCCAGTGCGGTGAGGAACTGCTTCCAGGAGTCGGTGCGGGAGGTGAAGTGGACGGGGCGGACTCGAAGCATGGCGTTGTCCTTGAGGAGGTGGGCGACGGTCTGTAGGGCCATGATGCCACCTGGAGGCGCGGTGCACACGGGGCTTGTGGCCTGTGCTTCCGGGGGCAGAATTAGGCCATGGCCAATGACCTTGAGGAACTGCTGGTGCCTGATGCCGCTGCCTGGCGTGCCTGGCTGGAAGCGAATCACGGGACCAGCCCGGGCGTGTGGCTGGTCCTGCACAAGAAGGGCGGGACGGTCACCGGGCTCGACTATCCCGCTGCACTGGATGAGGCCCTGTGTTTTGGCTGGATCGATGGGCAGGGGCGGCGCCGGGATGCCGAGAGCGTGTTCCAGCGGATGACGCCGCGGCGTCCCCGCAGCATTTGGTCCGCCCGGAACGTGGGGCATATCGCCAGGCTGGAAGCGGCAGGAAAGATGACCGACGCCGGCAGGGCGGCGGTGGAAGCCGCCAAGGCCGACGGCCGCTGGGACGCGGCCTACGGCGGGCAGGCCGATGTTGAGGTTCCGGCGGACCTGGCAGCCGCCATCGCGGAAAACCCGGCCGCCCAGGCAATGTTCGATGTCCTCACCAAGACCAACCTGTTCTCCCTGGTGTACCGGACCAATTCCGCGAAGCAGGCCGCCACCCGCGAGCGCAGGATCGCCGGTTTCGTTGACATGCTGGCGCGCGGCGAGACGCCCTATCCGCAGAAGAAGCGCCCGCCAGGGTTGGATTAGGGAAGACCCGCTGCGGTTACGGCCGCGGCGGCCTCCAGCGTCATCCATGCCTGCAGCTGGGTGGCGAGCTCGACGGCGGCGCCCGGCGGATATGTCGCGGCCGCCGGTTGCGCAGCGTGAATAGAGAAGATACTCCTGCCCCGCAACCGCCCACCGGCTTCGTTGGGGCCTACCGGGCGGCGGCCGGACCAGAACGCCTCGGCCGTGTCCGTCACCAGCCGGGCCGCGGTTGCGCGGGTGGCCTGGGGAAGCCGGGTATCCGCTGCCGCAAGCGCCAGGTAACGGCAGAGGATCCCGGTGAACAGGCCGCCGTCGCCGGTTCCTTCGCAGCGGAGCACCGAACCGCCGGCGGAAGCGCCCTCCGCGCCGCCTGCCGCCACCGTCAGCAGCCGCTGCACCGCGTCCACCAGGACGGCTGCCCGGGCCAGATTCGCTTCGCCGCCCAGTTCCAGGAGCGCGCCCAGCACCGGGCCCTGGTTGTAGGTGTACACGGCCCGTTCCACCACCTCGCCGGCAGGGGTGAGGCGGACGCCGTCCAGGTACAGTCCCTGCCCGGCGTCGAACAGGGTAGCGTCCAGCCAGTCCAGCAGCGCCTGTGCCTTGGCATGTTGGCCGGTGCGGGCATAGAACAGCGCCACCGGCGCCGTGGCGGGGGTATTCTTGAAGTCCCGCTTCTTGCTCCAGAACGTTCCGCCGCCCAGGTCGTCGGTGCAGGCGGCGTCGAACTGCAGCGCCAGCGACGCACGGACTTTGGCGTTGCGGCGGCGGCCGGGGCGCCGTGTCTCCCCGGCCAGCCGGTCCAGCCGCAGGGTTGCCAGGGCAAGCCAGGCCATGTCGTCGTAGTAGCTGTTCACGAAGGTCAGCGCGTTGCGGAGCCTGATGCCCGTCACCAACCGCGAGGCCAGGTGGCCCGCGCTGGGCCGGTCCGGGCCGTCGAACCGGGCCGCGGGGGTTGCTCCGCTGCCAAGTTCGCGCCGGCCGGCGTCCACCAGGCAGTCCACGTAATGCGCCTGCCACCAGTAGTGCCACGGGAGGGCCAGGGCGGCGGCCGGCCGGGCCCGCCGGAGCAACGCGAGCCACCGGCTGCCCGGATGCGCGGCCTGGTCCTGTTGTTCCTGCTGGGCCCGCAGTCCCGGGTGCCTGCCCTGCCACAGCACCGCGCCCAGATGCGTGCGGGGGAGGAACAGCAGTCTGTGCCCGAACAAGGCGGTGACAGACCGGGCCGCGTGGTTTGCCCTGTCCGGCCAGGCGGTCATGGAAGTGCTGCTGGACGTCATGCCGTCCACCCTAACCGTGCCTGCGGAGCCGCCGGGGCAACGTGGCATGCGCTCAGGGTGCGGGAGATCACAATTTCAGTTAACATTCATTAACTGTTGCTCGAGGCCGCGCCGCGGCATGGGGACACGCATCAAGGAGGATGTATGGACATCAAAGGCAGCGTCGCGCTGGTGACAGGCGGCGCGTCCGGGCTGGGAGCGGCCACCGCGCGCAGATTGTTCGACGGCGGCGCGTCAGTCGTGCTCGTCGACCTGCCGTCCTCAAGCGGCCAGGCAGTGGCGGACGAACTCAACGGCCGCGCCCAAGCCGGCCAGTCCGCCGTCTTCGCCCCCGCAGACGTGACCAGCGAGGCCGACGTGCGGGCCGCCGTCGGGACCGCCGCGGAGTTGGGGCCGCTCCGGATCGTAGTGAACTGCGCCGGGATCGCCACCCCCGGCAAGGTCCTGGGGCGCGACGGCGTCCTGCCCCTGGACACGTTCAGCCGCGTCATCCAGGTGAACCTGGTGGGCACGTTCAACGTCCTGCGGCTGGCCGCCGAAGCCATGGTGGCCACGGAGCCCACCGCCACCGAGTTGGGCGGCCCCGAACGCGGGGTCATCATCAATACTGCCTCCGTGGCGGCCTTCGACGGCCAGATCGGCCAGCCCGCCTACTCCGCGTCCAAGGGTGCGGTGGCTGCGATGACCCTGCCCATCGCCCGGGAGCTGGCGCGCTCGCTGGTCCGGGTGGTCACCATTGCCCCGGGCATCTTCGAGACGCCCATGATGGCCGGCCTGCCGCAGGAAGCCCAGGACTCCCTCGGCGCGCAGGTCCCGCACCCCTCCCGGCTGGGCAAGCCCGCGGAATACGCCAACCTGGTGGCGCACATCGTGGACAACGCCATGCTGAACGGCGAAACCATCCGCCTGGACGGCGCCATCAGGATGGGGCCGAAATGAGCACGCCGGACCTGTCCCAGTTGCCTGCGGCGGACTTCTTCGCCGTCGAAGCGATGCTGGACGGGGCTGAACGGAACAAGCTGGCTGAGCTGCGGGACTTCCTGGCGGCCGAGGTTGCACCCTACGCGGGGGACTGGTGGAACAAGGCCGAGTTTCCGGCGCACATCCTGCCCAAGCTGGCCGCCCTGGAACTGAGCACGCCCGTGCACCGCGGCTACAGCCACCTCTTCGCCGGGCTGGTCATCGCGGAGATAACCAGGGTGGACACGTCCCTGGCCACCTTCTTCCTGGTCCACCACGACCTCTTTGTTGAATCCCTGCACACCTTCGGCACCGACGACCAGAAGGAACGGCTTCTCGCTGACGCCTCGGAACTGCGCACCACCGGTGCCTTCGCGCTCACCGAACCGATGCACGGGTCCGATGTGGCGGGCGGCATGGAGACGCGTGCCAGACGGGTTTCGTCGGCAACAGGAGAAGTGGACGACGGCGGCGACGCCTGGGTGCTCAACGGCGCCAAGCGCTGGATCGGCAACGGGACGTTCTGCGACTACATGCTGGTGTGGGCCCGGGACGAGGCGGACGGATCGGTCCGGGGGTTCATTGTCGACGCCGCTTTGCCGGGCGTCAGCCGGAGCAGGATCGAGAACAAGATCGCCCTGCGCACGGTGCAGAACGCGAACATTGAGTTCCGGGACGTCCTGGTGCCGGAAGCGGACCGCTTTGCCGGGATCAACAGCTTCGAGGACACCAAGGAACTGCTCCGCAGTTCCCGGATCATGGTGGCCTGGCAGGCGGTGGGCCAGCAGTTGGCGGCGTTCGACGTCGCCCGGCAGTACGCGGTTGAACGCCACCAGTTCGGCCGCCCGCTGGCCCATTTCCAGCTGATCCAGCAGCAGCTGGTGACCATGCTGGGCAACGCCGTGGCCAGCATGTCCATGATGGCCGGGATCGCCAGGCTACAGGACCGGGACGCCGCCGACATGCCCCAGGTGGCCCTGGCCAAGTCCTACCTCAGCGCCAGGATGCGCGAAACCGTGGCCCTGGGCCGTTCCATCCTGGGCGGAAACGGCATCGTCACCGACTACCGGATGGCCAAGATCTTCGCCGACGCCGAAGCCATCTACACCTACGAGGGCTCGTTTGAGGTCAACACACTGATCGTGGGGCGGGCCATCACCGGGATTTCCGCCATTTCCTGAGCTTCCCGGATGCTAGGCCGGATACGGCTGCTTCTCGCCTGCCTCAACCCGCACATCCAGGCTGTTGTTCTTCACCGGCATGGGGCAGGTGCCGTACGGGGTGAAGGCGCTGGGGTAGTTGATCGCGCGGTTGAAATCCAGGACCACGGAGCCATCCGGCCGCGGCCTGGGCACCGCGAGCTTTCGCCAGTCGTCCGTCGTGTCCCCATTCGTCTCGTCGCGGAAGGTGACGGTCAGGGCGCCGAGTTTCTCCTCCTCGGCCTGAAGCCGGAACTCGTGGCTGCTGCCAGGCAGGCGGAAGACCACCTCGCCCACACTCCGGTGCACGCCGTCCACCAATGGGTTCGCAGTGCCGATCGGAACGTCCACCGGCTCGGGGTACGGCTCAAACCGGCCCGTCACTTCCCAGTCCGGGTTGTAGGGGTAGGTGGGGACGCCGTCGAAGTCCGTGAAGACCGGTGAGGCCGCGTCCCGGGTGCGGATGGCGTACCGGCCTCCGCGCATGGCCAGTTCCACCACCACCTGGTCCCCGTCCGGGCCGCCGTACCGCACCCACATCAGCGATTCCTCGTCCGCCAGGACGGCGGACACGGTACCGTCCACCTTCCCGCCCGTCTCCACCAGCGTGAGCCCGTCCGACGGGACCGCGGTGAGGAACGCCGTCGTACCCTTTGCGTCAGTGGACCACAGGCCCGGGGCGAGGTCGACGGCGGCGGGGGAGTCCCCGAGCCACTGGAAGGAAGTGAGGGTGAGCCAGCCATGCGGTGAGGCGAGGGCCTTGTCCCGGTTGGTACGGAAACGCTGCCAGCGCTCTACCCGCGCGGCCGGCGGGGCGGCAGTTGGTGCAGTGGCAGTTGACGTTTGGGCGGCTGGGGTGGTGGCCATGGTTCCTTCCGTTGCGGATGCCCCCGCTATAACCGCGTACACGGCGTGTTCATTCCGCCCTAAGTCCTCTTGTTCCCGCTGGTGCGGAGAGTAGCGTTCTGCCATGAAGATCGCAGTTCTTGGCACGGGCACTGTAGGACGCACGCTGGCAGCAGCATTCAGCAGGTTGGGCCACGAGGTGGTCCTGGGAACACGGGACCCCGCCGAAACCGCGGGCCGGACCAGCCCGGATCCCATGGGCGGCCCGCCCTTCAAGGAATGGCATGCAGGGCACGGCCACATCCGGCTGGACACCTTCGCGGCCGCGGCGGGTGACTGTGAGCTGGTGGTCAATGCCACCAACGGCGCCGCTTCCCTTGCGGCCCTGGGGGCGGCCGGTGCCGCGCGGCTGGCCGGAAAAGTCCTGATGGACGTCTCCAATCCGCTCGACTTCTCGCAGGGCATGCCGCCGGTGCTGAACCCTGTCAATACCGAAAGCCTGGGTGAGCGGATCCAGCGGGCCTTCCCGGAGACGCGGGTGGTGAAGACGCTCAACACCATGAATGCCGGGCTGATGGTGGACCCGCGCCGGCTGGCGGACGCAGACCATTCGGTGTTCGTTTCCGGCGACGACGCCGAAGCCAAGAAGATCGTCACCGGCCTGCTGGAATCCCTGGGCCACCGGGACGTCATCGACCTCGGCGACATCACCACCGCCCGTGGCGCCGAAATGGTGCTGCCACTCTGGCTGCGGCTGTTCGGCGCGCTGGGCACCCCGGATTTCAACTTCAAAATCGTCCGCCGGGGTTGAATGGGGAGGTGGACATCCTTGCCGGAGTGAATCGGGAGTGGCTGGCGGCGCTCACCTGGATAGCAGCCGCGGCTGCCTGCGCGGGCGTGCTGGTGTGGCGGCGAAGGCGGGCGGACCTCGCCGCGCTCGCCGCCGTCGTCGTCTTCATGGCAGCAAACGTCGGCGCCGGCATCTATGTCCTCAACCACCTGGCGGACGGGCGCTGGGGCGGGGATGCGCAGGCCAAGCTCGCCGCGCCATCGTTGTCCGGGACTCCCGTTGTGGGCCAGTTCCTGCAGCCTCTTGAGGGGGCCATGGCCGGAATGGCCGGCGGCGTCAACGACTTCATCGACTTCCAGGCCGCGCTGCCTGTGGCACTGGGCTTCTTCGCGGCTGCAGGCTGGGCCCTTGCCGCTTCGGTGCCGGTGGCACTGGCAGCCGCAGCGGTGCAGGCCAGGCGCGCACGCCTGCGGAAGGCCCAGGCTGCTGCCTGGCAGGACGAGGTGGAAAAACTACGCAACGAGCTCGACGCGGTCAAACACCACCTGGGTATCACGACATCTTTTGAGACGGATTCCACCACCGCGCAGGAGCGGGGGTAGCATCTTTAGCTAGTAACGTGGCTCACAGTATCCAGCGCAGTGTACGAGCCAAGTCCGAACCCCTCGAAAGATTGTTTCAATGGCTCACACTGCAACACCTCCCGAGACCGATCTTGCCTCCGAACTGCGCGCGGACGTCCGGCGCGTCTCCACCCTGCTGGGCGAATCCCTGGTCCGCCAGCACGGCCCGGAACTCCTGGACCTTGTGGAACAGGTCCGGCTCCTGACCAAGGAATCCAAGGAGGCGGCGCGCGGCGGTGCGCACGCCACCGGCCCCTGGAGCGCGCACGACGTCGTTGCCCAGGTCCGTGAACTCCTCGGCTCCCTGCCCATTGAGCAGGCAACCGACCTGGTCCGTGCCTTCGCGTTCTACTTCCACCTGGCCAACGCCGCCGAGCAGGTCCACCGCGTCCGGGGACTGCGGACCCGCGCCGAAAAGGACGGCTGGCTGGCCAAGACCGTGGCGGACATCGCCGCCAAGGCCGGACCCGACGTCCTGCAGGAAGTGGTTAACGGCCTGGACGTGCGGCCCATTTTCACCGCCCACCCCACCGAGGCCTCCCGCCGCTCGGTCCTGGACAAAATCCGCAAGCTCTCCGACGTCCTGTCCCAGTCCACCGCCGAAGGATCCACGGCCCGGCGCCGGCAGGACCGGCAGCTGGCCGAGATCATCGACCAGATGTGGCAGACCGACGAACTGCGCCAGGTCCGCCCCACTCCAGTCGACGAAGCCCGTAACGCCATTTACTACCTGGGCGGCATCCTCACCGACGCCATGCCCGAAATGCTGTCCGAACTCTCCGAGCTCCTCGGCGAGCACGGCGTCACCCTTGCCTCCAAGGACGCCCCCATCCGGTTCGGCTCCTGGATCGGCGGTGACCGCGACGGCAACCCGAACGTTACCGCGGCCGTTACCCGCGAGATCCTGCAGATCCAGAACCAGAGCGCCATCCGGATCAGCATCGGCATGATCGACGAACTGATCTCCATCCTCTCCAACTCCACAGCACTGGCAGGCGCGGACGAATCGCTGCTCACGTCCATCGACGAGGATCTGAGGAAGCTTCCCGGCCTGGACAAGCGCGTCCTGGAGCTGAACGCCCAGGAGCCCTACCGGCTCAAGCTCACCTGCATCAAGGCCAAGCTCATCAACACCGGCAAGCGTGTCGCCGTGAACTCCAACCATGAGCACGGCCGCGATTACAGTGGCACCGAAGAGCTCCTGGCGGACCTGCACCTGCTGGAACTGTCGCTCCGCAACCACTCCGCAGCCCTCGCTGCGGATGGCTCCCTGGCCCGGGTCCGCCGCGCCATCGCGTCCTTCGGCCTGCACCTGGCCACCCTGGACATCCGCGAGCACGCGGACCACCACCACGACGCCGTGGGGCAACTGATGGACCGGATCGGCGGTCCGGGGCTGCGCTACGCCGAACTCAGCCGGGAAGAACGCTTTGAGGTGCTGGGCTCCGAACTGGCTTCCCGCCGCCCGCTATCCGGCCACCCGATCAAGCTCGACGGCGCTGCCGATGGCACCTACGACGTCTTCCGCGAGATCCGCCGGGCGCTGCGCATGTACGGCCCGGACGTTATCGAGACCTACATCATCTCGATGACTCGCGGCGCCGACGACGTCCTGGCCGCGGCCGTGCTGGCCCGCGAGGCAGGGCTGATCAACCTCTTCGGTGACAAGCCCTACGCCAAGCTCGGCTTCGCGCCGCTGCTGGAGACCGTGGAGGAACTGCGGGCCTCCGCGGAGATCATCGACCAGCTCCTGTCCGACCCCTCCTACCGCGAACTGGTGCGGCTGCGCGGTGACATCCAGGAAGTCATGCTGGGCTACTCGGACTCCAACAAGGAATCCGGCGTGATGACCAGCCAGTGGGAGATCCACAAGACCCAGCGCAAGCTGCGCGACGTCGCCGCCAAGCACGGTGTCCGCGTCCGCCTGTTTCACGGCCGCGGCGGTTCTGTGGGCCGCGGCGGCGGGCCCACCTACGATGCCATCCTGGCCCAGCCCAACGGCGTCCTGGAAGGCGAGATCAAGTTCACCGAGCAGGGCGAAGTCATTTCCGACAAGTACTCCCTGCCGGAGTTGGCCCGGGAAAACCTTGAGCTCTCCCTGGCTGCGGTCCTGCAGGGGTCCGCCCTGCACCGCGATCCGCGAACCTCCGAGGACCAGCGGGAACGCTACGGGCACGTCATGGAGGCCATCTCGGACGCCGCCTTTGACCGGTACCGCAAGCTCATCGACCACCCGGACCTGCCCGCCTACTTCATGGCCTCCACCCCCGTGGAACAGCTGGGTTCCCTGAACATCGGGTCCCGCCCGTCGAAGCGCCCCGATTCCGGTGCCGGCCTGGGCGGCCTGCGCGCCATCCCGTGGGTGTTCGGCTGGACCCAGTCGCGGCAGATCGTGCCCGGCTGGTTCGGCGTGGGCTCCGGGCTGAAGGCCGCACGTGAGGCCGGACATTCCGTCCAGCTGATGGAAATGATGGACCACTGGAACTTCTTCCGCTCTGTGCTGTCCAACGTGGAAATGACACTGGCCAAGACGGACATGGACATCGCCGGCTACTACGTGTCCACCCTGGTCCCGGAGGAGCTGCACCACCTGTTCCGGACCATCCGCGAAGAGTACGAGCTGACGGTGGCCGAGGTGCGGAAGCTCACCGGCGAGAACATCCTCCTGGACGCACAGCCGACGCTGAAGCGCTCCCTGGAGATCCGGGACCAGTACCTGGACCCCATCAGCTACCTGCAGGTGGAGCTCCTGCGCCGCGTCCGGACCGAATCCGACATCAGCGGAGCCGAGCTCGACGAGCGCCTCCAGCGGGCCATGCTCATCACCGTCAACGGCGTGGCCGCCGGCCTCCGCAACACCGGCTAATCTCTCCTGTTGCTCTATCACTTATGGTCCCTAACAGGCGATGTTAGGGACCATACGTGATGGAGCATCGGGGCGTTTGGATAGGGTGGAGGGCATGCCTTCCTTCCAGACCCGCCTCAAGATCACCGGGCTCCGGCCGGGCAATGCGCCGGAATCCGTCATGGACGCGGCCGTGGAGGCGTTGGGGACCCGGCACCACGTGGAGGCGCACCAGCTCCAGATCGCCGGAGGCGTGCCGCAGCTGAACCTGCGCTTCCTCGTGGAGGCGAGCGAATACAGCGGCGAGAACCGCCAGGCGGTGGAGTCGGCAGCCATGATGCGCGACGCCGTCGAACGCGTTGCGCTGACGGGTGCACTGAGCGTGCTGCGGCGCAGCCGCGGCAAGTGGCTGCCCGTCTAGCCTGCGTCGGGGATGGGCTCGTCCTCGACCGGGGAACGGGTGCCCCTGCGGCGGGTGACGATGATGCCCACGACGGCGCCGATCACCAGGCCCACCGCCACGCCGATGAGCGAGCTTGCCCAGAACGGCAGCTTGGTGGTTGAGCCGGTGAAGTAGCCAAGCCCCACCAGCCAGCAGGCCCACAGGACTGCCCCCAGCCCTGCGCACAGGCTGAAGCCGCGGACCGAAACGTTTGCCACGCCTGAGGCTGCCGAGGTGGCCAGCCTGCCGCCGGGGATGAAGCGCGCGCCGATGATGGTTCCGTAGGTGGAGGACCGCCCCGCCTTGGCCAGGGCCGCATGGATGCCGGTATGGACGCGCCGGCCCCACTTCCAGCGGTCCAGCACATGGCTGAGGCGTCGCCGGAAGAGATGGAAGACCACCATGTCACCAAGCCAGGACGCCAGGGCGGCGAGCACCAGCACCAGGAACACGTTGGCCCGGCCGTCCGCGGACAGGGCGCCGCCGGTGATCACCACCATTTCGGACGGGATGGGCGGAAAAATGGCGTCACCGATCACCATCGGGATGACCCACAAATAGAAGGTCGCTCCCCAGCTGTCGATGCCGCCGAAGTCCATTGCCACAAGGTACCGCACTTGGGAAACTGGCGGCATGCGGATCTCTGTTCTGCAGGGCGACATTACGCAACGGCGGGTGGACGTGGTGGTGAACGCCGCCAACGCTTCGCTGCTCGGCGGCGGGGGAGTGGACGGGGCGCTGCACCGGGCCGCGGGGCCGGAGCTGCTGGCAGCGTGCCGGGAACTGCGGGAAAGCGCGTTGCCGCACGGCCTCCAGACCGGCGCCGCCGTGGCAACCCCTGCGTTCCGGCTGCCGGCCCGCTGGGTGGTCCACACCGTGGGGCCCAACCGGCACGCGGGCCAGACCAACAGCGCGCTCCTGGTGTCCTGCTTCAGCGAAAGCCTGCGGCTGGCCCATACTTTGGGCGCCCGGGACATGGCCTTTCCCGCGGTGGGAGCCGGAGCCTATGGGTGGAGCGCGGCGGCCGTTGCGCAGGCCGCGGAGGATGCCGTGGCGGGGTTCCAATCCTTGCACCCGGACAGCGGACTGGCGCTGGTGGAGTTCGTGCTGCACACCGCCGGGATCGAGGCCGTGTTCAGGGACGTGCTCGGGGTTTAGGGACGTACCCGAAGCTTAGGGCTGTGCCCGAATTGCTTCGCTGAGCTCCAGGCCGCTGCGGTACTCCACTGGCTTCCCCGAGATAGGGTCTACGAACCGGATGCCACGGGCCAGGAGCTGGAGCGGCCTGGTGTAGTCGTCCGGGGCCTTGTCCAGCAGGTCCGGGTAGAAGGCGTCGTTCACGATCCCCAGTCCCAGCGAAGCCATGTGGACGCGCAGTTGGTGGGTCTTGCCGGTGTGCGGTTCCAACCGGTACCTGGCGAGGCGGTTGGCACCCGAGGTTCCGTTCGCACTGGTTCCCCGGGCACTCATGGCCGTGCCGCCGTCGAACGTTTCCAGCCGTTCAATCCTGGTTTCAGCGTTCGGCTCGCCGTCGATGACTTCCGCCAGCAGGTAGCTGCGGGACTTGGTCATCCGGTTGCGGACCACCACCGGGAATTCGACGGCGGGATACCCCGGCGCGGGCTCGGCTGCGGACACGCACTCGTACTCTTTCTGCACCTGCCGTTTCTCGAACAGCACCTGGTACTTGCCGCGTGTCTGCGGATTGGTGGAAAAGAGCAGGACGCCGGCGGTCATGCGGTCCAGCCGGTGCATGGGGATCAGGTCCGGCAGGTCCAGCTGGTTCCGCAGGCGCACCAGGGCCGATTCCTGGATATAGGTGCCGCCCGGCGTGGTGGGCAGGAAGTGCGGCTTGTCCACCACCAGCAGGTGCTCGTCCTGGTGCAGGATGCTGAGGTCCACGGGCAGGCGCGTCTCCTGCGGCAGGGTGCGGTAGTACCAGATGAAGGTGTGGTCCTCCAGCTTGGTGTGCCGGGTCAGGGGCACGCCGCCCTCGCCGACGATCTCGCCGGCGTCGAACCTGTCCTCGATGCCCTGCGGATCGATGTGGCCCCAGCGGTGCATCATGTAGTCCATCGCGGTGTCCCACGGCCCTTCGTCCGGAAGCCGCAGGCGGGTGGCGTTGACGCCGTCGCGCACGGGGAGGGGGGATCGCATCACCGGTCCATTCTACCGGGGCAGGATCGGCACCCTCCTGGCACTGTCCTCCCGACGACAAAAAAGTTCTTGACAAAAAAACTTGTCGGTTGCCAGACTGAAGGCATGCAGGACATCGCAATCATCGAGGACCCGGCTGCGGCCGAGGCATCCCTTGACCCCATCCGCACGCAGATCCTGCGCGAGCTGGTCCAGCCGGGCTCAGCCACGCAGCTGGCGGTCCGCGTGGGCCTGCCACGGCAGAAAGTGAACTACCACCTCAAGGCCCTGGAGCGGCACGGGCTGGTTGAGCTGGTGGAGGAGCGCCGGAAGGGCAACGTGACGGAGCGGGTGGTGCAGGCCACGGCGGCGTCCTACCTCATCTCACCCACCGCGCTCGCGGCGGTGTCCCCCGACCCGCGGCGGTTCGCGGACCGCTTCTCCGCCTTCTGGCTGCTGGCGCTGGCGGGACGGATGGTCCAGGAGGTGGGCAAGCTCCTTGCCGGCGCCGCTGCTGCCAGGCAAAAGTTGGCCACGTTCGCCATCGACGGCGACATAACCTTCCGCAGCGCCGCTGACCGTGCCGCTTTCGCCGAGGAGCTAGGCGTGGAAGTCACGCGTCTGGTGGACAAGTACCACGACGGCGGGGCAGCACCCCAGGGGCGGAGGCACCGGCTCGTCGTGGCGCTGCACCCTGCCCTCAAAGAAACCAATGCCCCCAAGGCAGCCAACCAAACAGCAGGCAAGGAGCAGGACAATGACTGAGAACCGAGACTTCGAAATCGTCTACGACACTGAACTTCCCGCTACTCCCGAGCGGGTCTGGGAAGCCGTCACCAACGGGACGCCGGCGTGGATGTTCCCCACGGACCAGTGGCCGGACGTCAAGACCGTGGAGGAGTACCCCCGCCACCTGGTGTCCCGGATGGACGGCCCGGACGGCTGGTTCAACCAGCTGGAGCACGTCCTGGAACCGCTCGACGGCGGACGCGCCCGGCTCCACTACGTCCACAGCGGCATCTTCGCGGACAACTGGGACCAGCAGTATGACGGCGCCAGCCGCCACACCGGGTTCTACCTGCACACGCTGGGCCAGTACCTGCAGTACTTTGACGGGCGGCCCGTGGTCTTCACCGACATCCAGGCCCCTGCGGCCTCCCAGGAGCCGGGTGGGTTCACCCTGCTCCGTGACGCGCTGGGCGCCGGTTCCGGGCAGGGGGCGCGGATTGACGTGGAGCTCGACGGCGTCGGCCGGCTTGAGGGCGAGGTGGACTTCTCCAACGAGCACTTCCTGGGCATTCGCACCGCTGACGCGATGTACCGGTTCTTCGGCCGCAACGCGTGGGGTGCCCCCGTGGGCATGACGGTGCACGACTTCAGCGGCGCGGGTGATTCCGAGGCAACTGCCAAGGCGTGGGGTGGATTCCTGGAGCGCGTGTACGCGTAGCTCCCGCTTGCCGTTCCGGCGAGTCCGGTGGTGCCGGTCACGCGATGGCGACGGCGGGGGCCTGGGTCAGAGACTGCCGGAGCTGGGGTGCGGCGTCGAGTTTGTCCTGGGCCGCCCGCAGCGCCAGGACCGCGGTCTCAAGCTTGTCGGGCGGAAGGGTGAAGGGCAGCCGCAGGTTGCGTTCGAAGGCGCCGCCAATCCCGAAGCGCGGACCGGCTGCAAGCCTGAGGCCAAAGTCGGGTGCCAGCACTGTCAGGGCCGTGCTGATGGGTCCGGGCAGCCGGCACCAGACGGAGAGACCGCCCGGCGGAGGCGCCACCTGCCATGTCGGGAGGTGCTCGGCGAGGAAGCCGAGCAGTGCGGACCGGTTGCGGCGCAGCGACTGCAGCAGCGCGGGCAGTGGTTCCTCCAGTGCCCGGACCAGGTGGGCTGCTGCCAGTTGCTCCATCACAGGGCCGCCAAGGTCCAAGGTGGTACGCGCGGCGGCGAAACGCTGGATCATTGGTTCCGATGCCCGGATCCAGCCAGTCCGCAGGCCGCCCCAGTGGGATTTGCTCAGCGACCCTATGGACACCACGCTGCTGCTGAACCCGGCAAGGGGAGTTGTGGCAACGCCGTCGAGATTAAGGTCGCGAAGCGTCTCGTCTGCCACCAGCACGGTTCCTGCAGCTGCGGCCGCGCGCGCCAGCCGGCGGCGCTGGGCATCAGGCATGATCATGCCCGTGGGGTTATGGAAGTCCGGGACCACATAGGCAAGCTTTGGCTGTTGCTGCGCCATGGCGGATTCCAGCGCGGGCAGGTCCCAGCCGGACGCTGTGAACGCCACCGGGACCGGGCGGCACCGTGCGGAGCGGATGGCATCCAGCGCGTGGGGGTAACTGGGATGTTCCACCAGCACCCGGTCCTGCCGGTCCGTCAGGGTGCGGATGATGATGGTGAGGGCGTGCTGGGCACCGGACGTCACCATGATCTGTCCCGGCTGCGTCGGCACTCCGGCGGCTGAATACCGGTCCGCGACCGCCTGGCGCAACGGCAGCAGCCCCAAGGCGTCGTACCCGAAACCTGGGAGCAGGGCAGGAAGTTCCGTCAGGGCCGCGGCGAAGGCCCGGTGCACCACCTCGCCGCTCGCGGGCAGAGCGGAGTATGCCAGATCGATGAGTCCCCCGGGCGCAGCCAGCCCGGGCGCGCTCAGCCCTGGCCCCGCCGAGGGGCTGGCGGTAGGCGGCTGGGGGCCGAAGAGTGCCGGGCCGAACGGCGTCAGTTCAGGGATGCGGGTCTTACCGCGGCTCCCTTGCCCGCTGCTGAGGAATCCCTGCTCCCGGAGGCTGGCGTAGGCCGCGGTGACGGTGGTGCGGCTGACCGTCAGGGCTGTGCACAGTGAACGCTCGCTGGGGAGGGCTGTGTCGAGCGGGATCCGGCCATCGAGGATGAGCAGGCGCACCACGTCGGCCAGTTCACGATAGGCCGGGCCGGTTCCGCTGTTCCAAGGGCCAAGGAGGCGGGACAAAGCAAGGGCACTAAGCGCGGCAGCCATGTAGCCAGTATTTCAGACTGGATATGTAATTCCATGCCAGTTGGCTGCGAACATGATTTTATGATGACCCGCAGACTGATCCAGCTCTTCACCGGCCTCGCCCTCTACGGCATCTCCCTGGCCATGTTCATCCGCGCCGGACTGGGCCTGGATCCCTGGGACGTGTTCCATCAGGGGCTGGCCAACCGCACCGGGCTCAGCATCGGCCTTGTGGTCATCATCGTGAGTTTCCTGGTGCTGTTGCTGTGGATCCCGCTGCGGCAGATGCCTGGATTCGGGACCCTGTGCAACGCCATCCTGGTGGGGGTGTTCGCGGACATCGGGCTGGCACTGCTGCCGCCGGTGTCCCACCTGGCCCTGCAGATTGTGCTCCTCGCGGGGGCCGTGCTGGTAAATGCCGTGGCCTCAGCCTGCTACATTGGCGCCGGCTTTGGCCCGGGCGCCCGCGACGGCCTGATGACCGGTCTGGCCCGCCGTACCGGATGGACCGTCAGGGTGTCACGCACTCTCATTGAGGTGACAGTGCTGGCGGCCGGGTGGCTGCTGGGCGGTTCGGTGGGCGTGGGCACGGTGGTCTACGCCCTGGCCATCGGCCTCCTGGTGCATGTGCTGCTGCCGCGTTTCACGGTGGCTGCCGCGCCGCGGAAATCCAGCAGTGAAAGCAGCGCCGCGAACTGTTGACGGCCCGCTGAACGACGTCAGGTAGGAGCCGGCTGGCACTTCGGGCAGAAGTAGATGTCCCGCTCCTCTTCACCGTTGGGCTTGCCCAGGAGCCCACGCCGGATGGGTGTGCGGCATTCCAGGCACGGCTGGCGTTCCCGGCCATAGACCCAGTAGCCGGGCCTGCCGGCCATCCTGCCCACCGGCATGCCCCGGGTGTTGAGGATGGTGACGCGGCGGCCGGGTCCAAGGTTGACCTCCAGGAGCTGCTTGGCGTCGGTCATCATGGTCCGGACGTCGGCCACCTCGGAGACAGGCGTGGCGGGATGCGTTCCTGACAGGAAGCACGCTTCGCAGCGGTAGATGTTGCCGATGCCCGCCAGGTTCCGCTGGTCCAGGAGCGCTACTCCGATGGGGACTTCCGGACGGGAGCGGATGCGGCGTTCCGCCTCGTCCAGGTCCCAGTCCGGGCCCAGGAGGTCCGGGCCGAGGAAGCCGACGATGGCGTCTTCGTTCGCTGTTGCCACCACTTCCACAATGCCAAGCGAAAAGCCGACGGCGTCCGCCACTGCCGTGCGCAGCACGCACCGCGCGGTGAAGCCCGGCTTCCGCCACCTGCCGCCGGGCGGATAAACCTGCCACGCGCCTTCCATCTTCAGGTGTGAATGGATGGTGAGTCTCTTGTCCTCCGGGCTGACCACCCGCATCAGCAGGTGCTTGCCGCGGGGGACAACTTCGTCCACGGTCCAGCCGGCCAGGTTCAGTGTGGCGAACCGGGGCACGCGGAAGTCGGAGGCAAGCAGTGTCTGTCCGGCCAGGGCCTCGTGAAGTTGGTGGGCGGCCCGCCACACGGAATCGCCCTCAGGCACGGATCCTCAACCCCTTCGGCGTGGAGTAGGCACCGGCGGAGCTCAGGGCAGCAGCGACAGGGGTATCCAGGAGGTCGTGACCGTTCACCTTCTCCATGATCAGCTTGTCCACCGCCCCGCGGGTCACCACCCCCACCAGAGCAGCACCTGCTGCCGCCAGCACAGCGTCGTCCTGGCTGAATGCCAGAAGGGTCTTTCCACCGCGCTCCACATAGAGCACCAGGGCCCCGTCCACCAGCACCACCAGTGCCCCCGCTTTCCGGCCCGGCCGGTGCCCCGTGCCGGCGTCTTCCTGCAGCGCCGGCCAGGGTAAAGCCGCGCCATAGGGGTTGGCGGGATCGGTGGCGGCGAGGGCCAGGGCCACGGGTTCGCCTTTTGCCAGCTGGGTGTCCTCCGAGTAGGAGCGGAGCCGGTCCACGGTGGCGGGAACCGCGAACTGGGCGGCACCCAGGTGCTCGATGAAGTAGCCGCGGCGGCACCGGCCTGCTTCCTCGAGCCGTGCGAGCACCTTGTACATAAGCCCGAAGCCGCCCAGGATCTGTTCCGCCATGACCGATCCCCTGGTAACCACGCCGTAGCGGTCCAGCAGGAGTTCGGCGGTGGCACGGGCATGGATGGTGGGATCGAGTTCAGGCTCCGGAAGGGCCGACCAGCGGCCTGCCGCGGTAGGCGGTGTGGCGGCACCCTGCGTTCCGTACCGCCCGCCGGCCAGCCCGGGGGACCCCATCAGGCCGGTGCCATGGGAACGGCCCAGGCGGCTTAGCCGCGGGGCCCTGGCACGCGGCGCACGGGCCACTTGCCGGTGCGCGGTGTGGCCTCCGGCGATCAGGGCCCGGACAGGGGCGAAAGTGTCGCCGGTGATCCTCCCCGCCCACGCAAGGTCCCAGAGCGCAGCCACCACTTCCTGGTCGCCCAGGACGGCGTCCATCCCGCCGGCCACCTCCGTCAGTTGCCGGAAGAAGTACCCACCGCCGTTGTTGCGCAGGTGGTCCAGGAGCCGCTGTCCCGCGTCCCCCGGTTCGAACTCGGGCGCGGGGTTGAGCGTCAGCTCGGCCGAATCCGCCAGGTGCAGGCTTATCCAGCCGTCGTTGCCGGGCAGGGCGCCTGCGCCGGACCAGAGCACCTCGCCGGCGGCCATGAGTTCGTCCAGCATGGCGGGCTGGTAGTTGGACACGCGGGTGGCCAGCACCAGGGGCTCCCATGCCGATGCCGGGACGGGCACCCCCGAAAGCTGGTCGATGGCGGTAATGATGCCGTCCAGTCCGCGCAGCGAAGGTTGGCCGCGGCCACCGCCCGGCGTCCGGACGTGCTGCCACGCAGGCAGGAAGCGTCCGTAGGCGGCGGCATCCACCGGCTCCACTTCAGCGCGCAGGGCAGCCAGCGAACGACGGCGGAGCTTGCGCAGCACCTCGGCGTCGCACCATTCGCTGGCGATGGAATGCGGAATGTCCGGCGCGCGCGCTTCGGCGGGCGGCAGAGCCGTTTCGCCAGTTGGCTGCGCTGTTTCGTCGATCGGCGGTGCGCCGGCAGCACGGGCGGCCTCCGGCGGCCCGACTTCCAGAGGTGCGGCATCCGCCAGCGCTGATTCGGCCAGCCCGGCGGCCGTCGAGGTGACATGGGGGCGGAATTCGCCCTCAACGACGCGGCCGTCCGCGGCCAGCCGTTTCAACGCGGTTCCCACCACGGCCACGCCCAAACCGAGCCGGGCGGCTGCCTCGGCCGCCGTGAAGGGGCCGTGCGTCCGTGCGTACCGGGAGACAAGATCACCCAGGGGATCGGCAACCGGTTCAATGAAAGCCAACGGCACCCCCATGGGCAACGGCACGCCGATGGCATCCCGCAGGCGCGCTGCATCTTCGACGGCGGCGAAGCGCTCAACTCCGCCGATGTTGACCTTGATGGCACGGTTGGCACGCTGGAGGGCGGCGAGGTGGGCTGCCGCTTCTGCCACGGTGGCTGCGGGCATGGGCCGAGGCCCGGCTTCAGTATGCCCCGGGTCGTCGCCTTCACCGCGCGGCTCCGGAGCTGGAGTGGCCGCGTTTCCGGCCGGCCCCGGCGCCGTAGTTTCCTGATCGGCCTCCGCCGCGCCCTGCAGCCGTGCTGCGGTTTCCTCGGGCGCCAGCGGACCCAGCAGCCGCAGCAGGTCCGCGACGCCTTCCATCCCGCGTGCCCTGCGGTCCGGCGCCAGGCGCTGCAGCTCGCGTTCGGTGGCGTCGATGACCTTGGCGTCCAGGAGTTCGCGCAGCTCCACCCGGCCCAGCAGTTCGTTCAGGAGGGTGGAGTCCAGCGCCAGGGCGGCTGCGCGCCGTTCCGCGAGCGGGGAATCGCCCTCGTAGAGGAACTGGGCCACGTAGCCGAAGAGCAGGGACTTGGCGAACGGTGAAGGCTGCTGGGTGGTGGTCTGCAGGATCCGCAGTTCCCGCCGTTCCACGGATGCGGCGATGTCCTTCAACGCCGGCAGGTCGTAGACGTCCTGGAGGCATTCGCGCACCGTTTCCAGGACGATGGGGAACGTTGGGTATTTGCGGGCCACATCCAGCAACTGGGCCGACCGCTGGCGCTGCTGCCACAGCGGCTGCCGCTTGCCTGGGGTCTGCCGGGGCAGCAGGAGTGCGCGGGCTGCACATTCGCGGAACCGCGACGCGAACAAGGCGCTGCCGCCCACCTCGGCAGTGACGATCTGCTCCAGTTCCTCCGGATCAAAGAGGAACAGTTCAGCGCCCGGCGGCTCGTCCTCCATCATGGGCACCCGCAGCACGATGCCGTCGTCGGCCGCCATTGCCGAGCCGTCCAGCCCGTAGCGCTGGTGGAGCCGCTGCCCCACGGCCAGTGCCCACGGCGCGTGCACCGGCATGCCGAAGGGGCTGTGCAGGATGACGCGCCAGTCGCCCAGTTCGTCGTGGAACCGCTCCACCACCAGGGTGGTATCGCTGGGGACTACCTCCGTGGCCTGTTTTTGTTCGGTGAGGTACTGGATAAGGTTGTTCGCCGCGAAGTCGTCCAGCCCGCTGGCCTTGCACCGCTCCGCTGCAGGGCCGGCGTCGGAGGCCGACAGCTCGCGGACAAACGCTCCCAGCGCACGGCCCAGGTCCACCGGCCGCCCCAGGGAGTCACCCTTCCAGAACGGAAGTTTGCCGGGTTGCCCGAAAGCGGGGGAGACCAGGACGCGGTCGTGTGTGATGTCCTCGATCTTCCAGCTGGTGGCACCCAGGGCAAAGACGTCGCCCACCCGGGACTCGTAGACCATCTCTTCGTCCAGCTCGCCCACGCGACGGCCGCCCTTCGGGGCACGCGCCGGTTTTCCGTCCTCCGCAGGGGACTCCGCCCCTTCCTGCTCGGTGCCGATGATGTAGACGCCGAACAAACCGCGGTCCGGAATGGTGCCGCCGGACGTGACGGCCAGGCGCTGGGCGCCCGGCCTGCCTTCGATGGTGCCGGCGTTGCGGTCCCAGATGATTCTGGGCCGCAGCTCGGCGAACTCGTCAGAGGGGTAGCGGCCGGCCAACAGGTCCAGGGTGGCCTCGAATGCTGAGCGCGGAAGGGAGGCAAAAGGTGCCGAGCGCCGGACGGTGCTGAACCATTCCTCCACATCGATGCTGCCCAGGGCGGTGGCGGCCACAGTCTGCTGGGCCAGGATGTCCAGTGGGTTGGCCGGAATGCTGAGGCGCTCAATCTTGCCGTCCAGCATCCGTTCCACGGTGATTGCGGTGTGGACCAGGTCCGCCCGGTGCTTGGGGAAGAGGACGCCCTGGGAGATCTCGCCCACCTGGTGCCCGGCCCGGCCGACGCGCTGCAGGCCGCTGGCCACCGAAGGCGGCGACTCCACCTGCACAACCAGGTCCACGGCTCCCATATCGATGCCGAGTTCCAGGGACGACGTGGCCACCACACAGCGCAGCCGCCCGGACTTGAGGTCATCCTCGATGAGGGCGCGCTGGTCCTTGGAGACGGAACCGTGGTGGGCGCGGGCCAGGACAGGATCCGCACCGGCGGAGCTTCCGGCCTGGGCCATCATATGGGCGGGCGTGGCGGTTGACGCGGGAATGCCCGACGCCGTTGCCTCCCGGGTACCGGACGCACCCGCGTGCCCTTCCGGACTGGGGTCGTCCCAGCCGCCACCCACCGCGATCAGCTGGCGTTCGGCGTAGATTTCGTTGAGCCGGGCCGTCAGGCGCTCGGCGAGGCGCCGGGAGTTGGCGAACACGATGGTGGACTGGTTGGCCAGCACCAGGTCCACGATCTTTTCTTCCACATGCGGCCAGATGGATGCCTGCGGTTGGAGCCCGGAGGCTGGCCCGGAATCGAACGCTCCCGCTGCCCCCTGCAGGTCTGACATGTCCTCCACGGGTACGGAGACGGTGAGGTCCCAGTTCTTCCTGGCGGGCGGGGCCACAATTTCCACGGGGGCCGAACCGGCAAGGAACTGGGCCACGAGTTCCTTGGGTTCCACCGTGGCGGAAAGCCCGATGCGCTGCGCAGGTTTGGGCAGCAGCGCGTCCAGCCGTTCCAGCGAGACAGCAAGGTGGGCGCCGCGCTTGGTGCCGGCCACGGCGTGGACCTCGTCGATGATGATGGTGTCCACCTCGGTAAGGGTCTCCCGGGCCTTGGAGGTGAGCATGAGGAACAGGGACTCGGGGGTGGTGATGAGGATGTCCGGCGGGTTGCTCAAAAGGGCACGCCGGTCCGCCGCCGGCGTATCCCCGGACCGGACCCCCACCGTGATCAGCGGCGCGGGAAGCCCCAGCCGCTTGGCTGTCTGGGTGATGCCGATCAAGGGGGACCGCAGGTTGCGTTCAACGTCCACGCCCAAAGCCTTTAGGGGCGAAATGTAAAGGACCCGGGTCTTGCGTTTGGGCGCGCGGACACGCTTTCCCTTGACGGGCGTATCAGCTGCGACGGGTTCAGGGGCTTGGGGCGCAGACGCCAAGAGCCGGTCCAGTGCCCAAAGGAAGGCCGCAAGGGTTTTGCCGGAGCCCGTGGGGGCCACCACCAGCGCATGCGAGCCCGAGGAGATGGCGTTCCAGGCTCCTGCCTGCGCAGGTGTTGGCTCGGAAAACGCTCCCAGGAACCATTCCCTTGTAGGCCGGCTGAACTGGCCCATGGGTGCAGCCGCACCGGAAGCACTGCTGCCGGCAGGACGCTGTTCCTGGTTCATGCCTCCATCATGCCCCAAGCCACTGACAGTCAACTGCGCCCCATTCAACTCCACCCTGCTCAGGCAGTTCCGGCCTCCGGCAGGTCTTTGGTGGCGGGCCCTTCGAGCAACTGGCCCTCGTTGGTGAACCGGGAGCCGTGCAGCGGGCAGTCCCAGGACCGTTCGTTGTCATTCCAGTGCAGGATGCCGCCCAGATGGGTGCAGACTGCGGACAGCCGGCAGGTGATTCCGTCCACGGTGGACACTGCCACCGGACGGTTGCCGTCACGGTAGACCTTGCCCTGCCCTTCCGGTGGAGCGGCGGCATCGGACGGGCCAGCCGCCACAGGTGCCGGAGGAGCCTGATCCGTGCCGCGTTTCAGGCCATCGATCTTCCGGCCCCCGGCACTCACCTTTCCCCAGTCCGTGGCCATCCTGGCAGCCACGCCGGCGTTAAGCGTGACGGCGGAGAATGCACCTGCCGGCGATGTGATGCGGTGGTGGATGGTATCCGCCCAGGGCACCTGCCCGCCCAGGATGTCCGCGGAGATGCCCAGTGCGGCGGCTACGGCGTTGGTCATTCCCCACTTGTTGTAGCCGGTGCCGAAGTAGATTTGGCCCTTGCCTCGGGGGAGTTTGCCGAAGAACGGCATGAGGTTGGTTGGCATGTAGTCCTGCGCCGACCATGTATGGGTGGTGACGGCGCCGGGGTAATGCTTCCCGGCCCAGTCCAGCAGGCCTGCGAGGTGTGCCTTTTCGGACTCCGTGCGGCCTACCTGGTGCCCGTGTCCGCCCACCAGCAGCAGGTTCCTGCCGTCCACTTCGTAGTCGCGGAGGGAGTGGGTGGGCTGCTCAACGGAGATGTACATGCCCGGCGGAGGTGCCTGGTCCTCCTGGAGCTGGAGTGCGGCGGCATAGGAGCGGCTTGGCTTCAGCTTGGCGAAATAGAGGCCGCGGTCCAGGACGGGGATGCCGGTGGCCAGGACCACCTTGTCCGCTCTTACGCTGCCCCGGTCGGTCCGGACGGCGGAGGGGGAATCCCCGGTGACGTCGCGGAGGCGCACTCCGCTAACGATCCGTCCGCCCCGGCTGCGGATATCCGCCACCAGCGCATCCAGGACGTCCAGCGGGTTGATCTGGGCCTGGTTCCGCATGCGCACGGCACCGTGGACCGGAAAGGGCAGGCCGGCGTCGCGCACGTAGTCCACGTCCAGCCCGGCGGTGGTAGCGGCGCCGATCTCTTCCCGCAGCTTTTCGGTGCCCTGGGCGGAGGCGGCGTAGGTGTAGGCATCCCGTCGCTGGAAGGGCACATCCTGTTCCTCGAGGTAGCGCAGCAGCCACGACTGCCCTTCCCGGTTTCCGTCGACGTACGCCTGCACCTGTTTCCGGGAATACTGGCGGGCAAGCTGGGACAGGAACGTTCCCTGCAGCAGGGTTACTTTGGCCGTGGTGTTGCCGGTGGTTACGGCGCCGGGGTGGCGGGCCTCCAGTACCAGCACGCTCTGCCCGGACCTGGCCAGCAACAGGGCGGTGACCAGACCCGTGAGCCCGGCACCGGCAACCACAGTGTCGTACCTGGTGTCCGGTTCGAAAGGATCAGATGTAAAAGGGGTCCTGCGGTCCAGCCATATCGACGTCATGCCAGTCCAACCTGCCTCCGGTCCAAGGCCCTGACAGGCCACTTTGTGATGGGTCCGTTACTGACCCTTACTATCCGCGGCGGATTTGCTAAGTATACTTACGATGTCGGGGTTTAAGTCTACGGTCGAGCACCAATGGTCGTGCATCGCCCGGCAGCCAAAATGGACCAACGACACAAGCAGGAGACATCATGACAACCATGAATTCCGGCGGTCGCACCGCAGGCCGGACCAACATCCAAAAAGCCACCCTTGCCGTAGGCGTGGTCTTCCTCCTGGTGGGGGTCCTGGGGTTCATCCCGGGCATCACTTCCAACTACGGATCCCTGGGGTTCGCCGGCCACGGATCCGGCGCCCTGCTGCTGGGCATCTTCCAGGTTTCGATCCTGCACAACATCGTCCACCTGCTGTTCGGCATCGCTGGCGTCGCCATGGCGCGCAGCGCGGCAGCCTCCAGGAACTACCTGGTGGTCGGCGGCGCCATCTACCTGGTGCTGTGGCTCTACGGCTTGCTCATCGGCCAGGACAGCGGAGCCAACTTCGTGCCGGTCAACAGTGCTGACAACTGGCTGCACTTCGTCCTCGGAGTCGCCATGATCGGCCTGGGCGTGGCACTGTCCCGCGGGACGGCGCGCGCAGGCCGCACCAGCACGGCGGCCCGGTAACCATAACGAAGCGCGAATAAGCCAACAGGGCCGCCGTCGGGATGAAACCTCCGACGGCGGCCCAGGACTACCGAAGGCGGCCCGGCTTGATTGCCGGGCCGCCTTTCGCCGTATGGGGAGTGGTCGCCAGGTCAGGCGGGCTGGAACGCTCCGATGGAGAGCAGGGTGATATCTGCGTTGCTGCAGGCCGTCGTAGGCTGCGGGATGAACAGTGAGTCGGTGTCCTCCGGCGGGTAGATCCGGTAACCGGCCGCATCCACCGGTGAGCAGCCCTGGTAGTTACGGGCCTGCGTGTAGCGCAGCACCGCGGTGCCGGTCTGGCCGGGAGCCAGCAGGACGTCGACGACGCCGGCGGAGTCGTCCCGCGTTGCCGGGGCGCCGATCGGTTCGCCGGCGGCGTCCGCCACCAGGGAAACGCCGGGGAAGCCCCTGAGGATGCAGGGCTCGGAGCCCTTGTTGGTGAGGTTTAGCTTCATGTAGACGCTGCCCGCCGCGCCGCCGCCGGAAGCGTCGGTGGCGGCGGTGAGGCCCGCTGCCTTGCACAGGCCGGGTGCGCCGGCGGCTGTGGTGGCGGGGGCCGGGGAGGAAGGCGTGGACGTGGCCGGCGCCGAAGACGCCGGAGGTGGCGTGCTGGCCGACGGCGTGGCGGACTGGCTCGCCTGCCCGCTGCCCGAAGGTGAGGGCGACGTCGTCGTCTGGGACTGCGGCTGGCTTGGACCGCACGCGGTGAGCAACAGTGCTGCCGCTGCAGCCGCCGTCGTCATAACCAACCCCTGGGAAATTTTCTGAGACCTCATGGCACCACCTTCGCTGTAGCTGTTGCCCGCGTCAACGATGCCACATGCGGTAGCGGCAATTTGA
This sequence comes from Arthrobacter sedimenti, assembly GCF_042652025.1. NCBI lineage: Bacteria > Bacillati > Actinomycetota > Actinomycetes > Micrococcales > Micrococcaceae > Arthrobacter > Arthrobacter sedimenti. Next base: position 198,413 of record NZ_JBHSDQ010000007.1, read on the forward strand.
TGCCCGGATCGTGATGATCCGGACTTTCAATCGGTTTCCGGGCCCGTGCAGTAGTGGCAGTCCTCGGGGCAGTCCGTCATGCCGGCACCCCTGCCAGGTCGAAGCCGTCCGCGATGTGGAACAGGCGCCGGCCGCCCGCGGGAGCAGCCACCCACACCACGTCGCCGTCTTCTGTCCGGGCGTCCACCAGGCCGCTGAACACGGTGCGTCCATTACTCCTCAGTTCCACTGCATCACCGGTCTCGACGGTGTCCCAACGGACAGGGATTCTTGCGCGGTTCGTCATTGAAGTCACGGTTTTTCCTTTGAAAGCGTATGGCCGGGCGGCCGTTGCCGCACTGGTGATGCCATCAAACAGGGGCGCCCCTGCCCGGCTCAATGGAGGAATGGCCACCCTCGCGCGCCGGCCTTTGTGCACGACTCCAGCAGGGCCTGTGTCGGCGTGAAGGGGCCAGGGTTAGACTGCCTCCGTACGTGTTGGCGATCGAAGGAGAAGTTCATGGACTACACCGGAAGCCAGTCAGAGAAGGCCGTCCCCGCGGGAGAGCTGGGCCGCAGCCACATCGGGCAGACCATCAGTTTCCAGCCGAACGAGTTCACCATCGTATTCGGCAAGCTCGCCGGCATCGCCCGGACAGAGGCCATGGTCTACCTCTCCCTGACGGGGGTTGGAAACGGCACGCACCTGAAGGATGAATACGACCTGCCGGTGACCCATGAGGTCTTCGTTCCTGTGGACGTTATTTCCAATGCGGAGTCCACCATCAAGGACTTGTTCGGCAAGGTCCAGGAAAACCTGCGTGGAGCCGGCCACAAGGGTGGCGAGGACCGGACCGACAGGCTCTAGCCCGAACAAATAGACGGGAAGGCCGGCATGGATGTGTCGGCCTTCCCCTCTGTCTGTCCTGCTCAGTGCCGGCTACGCCGCGGGAATGAACCTAAGGGCCGAGTTCCACTGGAACTCCGGCAACTGCTCGTTGGCTGAGAGCAGGATGTTCAGGAAGCCTGCCTGTTCCAGCTGCTGGGCACGGCGGAGAGGACCGACAACGATGGGGGTCAGGCCGGCAGCGGAAGCGAAGCCGCTGACGGCAGCAACGGCGGACTCGTCATCGCCGGCAATCAGGACGTCAAGCTGCTGGCCATCCACTTCGCCCGCACCCAGGGTGGCGGCGAAGGTGGTGTTGAAGGCCTTGACCACCTTGGCCGGGGTGATTTTCTGGAGTTCTTCGGCAGCTGAACTGTCGGCGGGAACGGAGAGGCCTTCGAAGGTCGAGAAGTCCACAGGATTGGTGATGTCCACGTACACCTTGCCCTCGAGGCTTTCGCCGTAGCGCGACACAATGTCCTTGGCGGCGTCGAAGTAGACGGCCGGCATGACGATGGAACCGGTGACGGAGTCGCCGAGTACTCCGGTGGCTACCTGGCCGCCGAGTTCCGCGGCCAGGGCGTCGGCCTTGGACTTGTCTTCGTGGGCGAGCAGCTGGACGCTCTTGCCTGCGGCCAGGGCCCGGACTGCCAATCCACGGGCCATGTTGCCGGTGCCGATGATGGTGATGTCAGTCATGATGTTCTTCTTTCCAAAGAGGCGGGATAGGAAACTCACTGCAATCCTTTGTCGAAATGCTCTTACTTGAAGCTTCAACTACTGATTCTGGAAATCTATTCCCGCCGCGCCAACTTCAATCGGACGGAATCTGGAGGACGCTTGCCGCCGCCCGCAGGTAAGGGGCCGGATCCGGCCCGGTTCCCGCTGCCCAGTCCAGCCAGGCCTGGAAGGTGGCGGCGATGAAGGCTGCGGCAAGGTAACTGGCGGTATCATCCGGTACGCCCGCTGCCGTGAGGTAGGCGAGCGTCCGCCCGCGCTGGGCACCCAAGGCCTCGTAGCTGTGACTGAGGAGCTCGCCGTGCGCGGCGATGAGCCGCAAGCGTGCCCGGGTCAGTTCGAGGTCAGGCAATGCCGCCGATCCTGCGGTTGCCGCGCGGGCGAGGCGGGCGAGCGGGTCCCCGGACCGTACAGGTTCTGCGGCACCGGCGTCGAGGGCCTCCAGCGAAGCATCGAGGGCGGGTTCCATTCCACCCCACACCAGGTCGGCTTTGGTGGCGAAGTAACGGTACAGGCTCTTGCGGCCGACTCCCGCCGCTCGGGCGATATCGTCCATGGAGGTGTCGTCGTACCCCTTTGTATCGAACAACCGCGTGGCAGCGCGTGCAACGGCGTCCGGGTCGATAGTCGCGGGACGGCCCGGCGTCCCCACCTTTGAACCATTCACTGCTGCCTCCATCGCCGCCGTCCTGCCCGCCCTTCCATAATGACACCCTGTGTCATAAAGTGTGGGCATCTGGCTCGCAATTGGGAAGGACATCATGGGCAACGAAGCTTCATGGCAGGAAGTGGTCACGCAGGGCCGCTTCGCAGGCAAGACAGTCATCGTCACCGGCGCAGGTTCGGGCATCGGGAAGGCAACGGCGCTGCGGGTTGCGAAGGAAGGCGGCCGGGTCATCGCCGCCGACGTCAGCAAGGAACGGCTGGACGAACTGGTGGAGCAGAACCCTGGACTGGACCTGGTGCCGGTCGCGGGGGATATTTCGACTGAAGAAACAGTGGCCGCCGTGGTGAGCGCCGCTGGCGGGCGAGTGGACGCATTGGCCAACGTGGCAGGCATCATGGACAATTTCGCGCCCATTCACGACCTGGACGACGAGACCTGGGATCGCGTCCTCCGCATCAACGTCACCGCCCTGATGCGGCTCACTCGGGCAGTGTTGCCGCTGATGCTTGAAGCGGGCGCGGGCTCGGTGGTCAACATTTCCTCCGAAGCCGGCCTCCGTGGCTCTGCCGCCGGAGCGGCCTACACCGCCTCCAAGCACGCCGTGGTGGGGCTGACCAAGAATTCGGCAGTGATATACGGACCCAAGGGCCTGCGCTTCAACGCCGTCGCCCCCGGCGCCACCATCACCAACATCGTGGCCAACTGGGGGTCGCAGATGGCCGCCGAACGGCTGGGCCCGCTAATGCAGGCCAACATTCCCGCACCCGCCACGGCTGCCCAGCTCGCCGCGTCGATCACGTTCCTCCTCAGCGATGACGGCACCAACGTCAACGGCACCATCCTCGCGTCCGACGGCGGCTGGTCGGCGCTGTAGCCGGTGCCGGCGCTGGTGACCGGCAGTTAGGGCAGGCGGACGACGGCGGGAAGCCCCGCCGTCGTCCCTGTCACCATTTGCCTGTCCCCGGCCTTGCCCGGCTCCTAATAGGCCTTCACCCTCTGCTCCACGATGAGGTGGATCAGGGCGAACACGCCGTCCCTGTCGATTGCCGCCATGGCGGCGTTCAGGGCAGCGGGGACTTCCCAGTCCGCCGTGACAGTGATGCCGAAACCACCGAAAGCCCTGGCCAGCAGCGCAAAATTCGGGTTTTTCAGCTGCGTGCCGGACACGCGCTGCGGGTAGTGGCGCTCCTGATGCGTCCGGATGGTGCCATATTCCCGGTTGTCCATCACCACCACCAGCGGTGTGGCGCCGTACTGGGCGGCAGTTGCCAGTTCCTGCCCGTTCATGAGGAACTCGCCGTCCCCCGCGATGGTGACCACGCGGCGGCCCGGATCGGCCAGCGATGCCGCGATGGCGGATGGGACGGAGTACCCCATGGAGCCGTTGCGGGCGCTGAGCATGGAGGCGTAGCGGCGGGTGGGGAAATACCGGTGGGCCCAGTTGGTGTGTTCACCGGCCCCGAAAGTCACCACGGCATCCTCGGGAAGGCGGGGCACGAGGTTGGCCATCAGCGTGTCCATCCGCGCCTTGCCCGGAGCCGGCGCGGCCGGGGGGAGTGCGGCAAATTTCTCCTGCTCGGCGCGCATCCTGGCGGTCCACGCCTTCCACTCTTCCTTGACCGGCAGGCGGATCTCCTCGAGGTTCCGGACGAAGGCTTCCGGTTTGGCCAGGATTTGGCAGGAAACGGGGCCGGAACGGCCGCGCAGGGAGGGGTCTACCGTCACCAGGAAGTTCTTCTTGTCCCAGTCCTGCCGGCACACAAACCCGTCAGTGATCACGTCTCCGGGCACCGTGCCCACAAATATCAGGAGGTCGGTTTCCTCCAGCAGGTCGTAGGTGGGGCGGGGACGGCCGTACCCGATGGGTCCCACATAGGACGGCGAATCAAAGGAAACCGTTCCCTGCGTCCGCCATTCGGCAGCGGCGGGGATGTGGTGCCGCTCCAGCCAGGCGGTGAGCTGATCTGCCGCCTCCTGCGTCCAATCATTGCCGCCAGTGACGAAGAGCGGCTTGCTGGACCCGGCCAGGGCAGCCTTCAATGCCGCGGAATCGCTGCCGCTCATGCCGCCGGCCGCCACAGGAATTACGGGGTGCAGCGCGGGGCTGATTTGCTGCCGGAGGATATCCTCGGGCAGGCCCACAACCACGGGCCCGGGCCGCCCGCTCATGGCCGCGAACATGGCTTCGGCCACGATTTCCGAGGCCCGCTCCGGATGGTCCAGGACCATGACGCGTTTGGCGCCGGTATCGAACCACGACTTGATGTCGAATTCCTGGAACGCTTCCCGGTCACGGTGGGCAAAGGGGATCAGGCCCACGAAGAGCAGCATGGGCGTGGAATCCTGCCATGCGGTGTGCAGCCCGACGTGGGCGTTCGCTGCTCCCGGTCCGCGGGTGACCATCGCCACGCCCGGACGCTGTTGCATCTTGCCGTCCGCCTCGGCCATGTAGGCGGCCCCGCCCTCGTGCCGGCAGACGATGGTCTCGATGTCCGAATCGTGCAGCCCGTCCAGCACGTCGAGGAAGCTCTCGCCGGGAACCACGTAGGTGCGTTCCACGCCGTGGGCCGCCAGTGAATCGACAATCACGTGCCCGGCGGACTTGAGCTGGGGCTGCACACGGTCCGTTGGATGCGGGCGGAGCCGGGGCGCGAGGGTCCTGGGGATACCCTTGTCTCCTATGGGCAGTCCCGTCCTGGACGAAGGCGCGCGGCCGCCGTCAAGAACGTCAACCGTGTGGCGGAAATCAACCTCGTCATTGGGGTTGCTGGGCATGGGTGTTCCTTTCAAATCAGGGGAAGATCCTGGTGGATGGGGAAGCTTAGAAGACCGACCAGCCGGTGCGGTCGGAGAGGTCCGCAAGGGCTGCGGTGCCGGCCAGGGAATTGCCCTTGGCGTCCAGGCGGGGGCTCCAGACACAGATGGCGCACTGGCCCGGGACGATGACCAAAATGCCGCCGCCCACCCCGCTCTTGCCGGGCAGGCCCACCCGGTAGGCGAATTCGCCGGCGGCGTCATACATGCCGCAGGTCAGCATGATGGAGCCGATCCGTTTTGCCTCGCTGGGGGACAGCACCGTGCCGGCTGTTCCCTGGCCGTTGTTGGCGAGGAACAGGCCGGCCCTGGCCAGCTGGACGCAGGTCATCATGATGGAGCATTGGCGTACGTAGTTCTCCACCACGACGGCGGCGGGCCGGGTGAGGTTGGCAAAATCCTTGAGGAAGTGCGCCAGGGCCAGGTTGCGGCTGCTGCTGTCCAGCTCACCGGCCGCGGCGGCCTCATCGATGAACGGCGCGGGACCCGCGTCCCCCGCCTGTTCGGTGAGGAACCGCAGGAGTTGCGTGGCGGCGTCGGGCGTCTCTTCCAGCAGGTGGTCGGTGACCACCAGGGCGCCTGCGTTGATGAATGGATTGCGGGGAATGCCCTTTTCGGCTTCCAACTGGACCAGCGAGTTGAAGGACGTTCCGGACGGTTCGCGCAGCACCCGGGACCAAAGGCCGGCGGACCTGCCGCCCTGCAGGGCCATGGCCAGGGTGAAGACTTTGGAAATGCTTTGGATGGAGAAGGGAACGCCGGCGTCGCCGGAGCTGTAGACCTCCCCGGAGGTGGTGGCCACGGCGATGCCGAAGCGGTCGAACGGAACCGTGGCCAGGAATGGAATGTTCGTGGGGACGTTGCCGGCGTTCTGCCGGGGCCGGTGGCGCCGGACGATGTCCTCCAGGAGGAGGCCGAGTGGCGGTGCGCTGAGTGTGGTGCTCATTTCCTGCCTGAATTGTCGTTGGAGGAGGCCCACTCCTGGATGTGGAGCAGGGCCACCAGTGAATCGCGGGGATTGCCGAAGTCCAGCCCGGTCACCCTGGCCGCCTTGGCAACGCGGTAGTAGACGGTGTTCTTGTGAAGGTTCATGTGTTTGGCGCATTCGGACACGTCGAAGCACGCGTCGAAGTAGGCCCGCAGGGTTGCTGCGAGTTCGGCGTCCTCCTGGAGCAGCGCGGCCAGGCTGCGGTGCCTGAAGGGTGAGCTGTGAAAGTTCCGTATGGCCTCGCGATAGAGGACTTCCGCCTCGAAATCGTCCACGCCGGCCACCGTGCCCGGGGTGGCGTCCCGGACGCAGGCCAGCAGGGCCTCGGTAATACCGGCGATCCCGTGGATGGACAGCAGGTCCGGGGCCAGCGGTCCGACGGCGGCGAAGGGGGTGATGCCCAGGTGTCTGCGGGCATCCTTGACCACCGCTTCCGCGAGGGACCTCAGCCCAGCCTCCGCCGTGCCGGATTGAAGGTCCGGCAGGATGATTGCGGTGTCGCCCTTGAACTGGCCGACGACGGCGGACGCCTTGTACGCGGCGGCGTGGATGGATGCCAGGTTGGCCAGTTCGCCGTGCTTGAGTGCGGCGTCATCAGCCCGGGAGTCGGCGTCGGACATGCCGATCAGGAGCAGAGCGGCGGGACGCTCCGAAGGGATCTTTCCGCTGTGGGCGCTGGCGGCGGCCTCGGCGGGGCCCGACAGGATCCGTGCCACCCGGTCCTCCCGCATGTGGACGGACTGCTGGTTGCGGTAGCGGATCAGTTCGGCGGAAACCCTGGCCGCGGATCCGGTGAGGACGTACTCCACATCCGGGCCGAAGCCCTCTCCGGTCTCCTGGAGCCAGATGTAGCCCATGATGCGCTCGCCGGCGAAGAGTGCGATGGCCACCCGTTCCCGCAGCCCGTCCTGGGGGCGGGCCGGCACACGGACCGGCTGGCGGGTCCGGTGCAGTTCGCGGTAGGCGCCCAGGTCCTTGAGCAGCAGCTCGTACTTCCGCGGGCCGCGGCGGGAGAGGATGGACGCTTTGCGGAGCTCGTCGATGTCATTGGTCACCGTTGAATACGCCAGGACCTTGTTGGCCGCGTCCTCGATCAGCACGTGGCTGGAGGTGAGCCTGGCTGTGGTCTGGGCGATGGCGAACAGGTCTTCCTCGAGCAGGGTGAGGACTTCGCTCTGGTAACTGCGCGGCTGGATCCGGTCCTGCGCGATAGAGAGCAGGCGGTCCCAATCGGCGGCCGGATCCACCAGCAGGAGGCCCGAGCCGGCGGCCTGCAGCAGTTCTTCCGCTTCGGCGAGGTCTTCGTGGGTGCCCTTGACGGCCACCACCGGCGGCGGGTCTTTGAGGAGCCGCCGGAGCGCCGGGAGGGCGGAGCGGCCGCGGACGCCGATGAGCAGGACAAACGCGCCGGAGGCTGCGGGTGCGTCGTCGTCGGCGTCGACAATCAGGAACCGTTCAATGGCCGGCGCCGTAGAAGCGGGCCGGAGAATGAGGCTGGCGAAGCCAAGGGGGAGATCCGAGAGGATGTCATCCACCGTAACCGCGGCCATGGGGTTTCCTTTTGCGTCGATCCCGCCGGACGGCTTTGTCCGGTTCCCTCATGCTACCGAGCGCCGGGCAGCCGAAATATGGATCCCCTTCCAAGTGCGGGCGGTGATTTTTGGTCCGCAGACTGAGGTGCGGCGGCAGGCGGGGACAGGCGAGTAAATGACGGTACACACGAAAGGCGGGCCAGCGGATGCTGACCCGCCTTTGGCGGTTAGTGGAAGTGTCCCGGGCGTTAGATCCAGGCAGGAGCCGGTAACGCCGGGGTGACCGATCCGCCGTCGCGGGTTGCCGTGGTGCCGTCCGTGTCGCGGCCGGTGGCCCACTGTGCAATGGCGGCCAGGGAGCCGGAGACCACGGTGGGGGAGGCGGCTGCCGTGTCACCGAAGACCAGCTCGGAAGGCTGGCCGGTGACTTTGACCACCAGGTCCTTGTCCGTGCCGCGGGCGTGCCAGGCGCCGGTGATGTCCGTGAGGAGCCGTGCCAGGACGGGCTCGGGGATGTCCTTGAACGTGGCTCCGTTGTCCAGGTCCACGGCGTGCACCCAGACTTCCCGGGTGCGCATCCACACGGTTTCCTCGGCCGGGACCGTCCGTCCCTGGACGGTTTTGACCTTGTGGTGCCAGTTGTCCGCGGGCAGGTCCCGCCACTCGACGTTCAGGTGCACCGCGGAGTGGTCGAACAGGTTCCGCAGCGCGATGGGGGAGAGCGTCGCACCGAAGTCGATCTCGTGGTTGCGGACCTCGACCGAGGGATACATGGGGGTCTCCACGCCGGTGGCTGCCCATTCGACCAGGCGGGCGACGGCCCGGGCGTTGTAGCCCACGTGGGCTGCAACGTGCCGGCGCGACCAGCCCGGCAGCAGGGACTTCCCGTCGAGTTCCGCGTCGGTGAGCTCGTTGAGCTTGCGGGCGAAGAACGCGGTGCCGCGCCGGGCCTGCAGCAGCCCGTCGAGCAGGACAGGATCGGTGGTCTGGTCGTGCCGGGCAACCATCAGGCTTCCTTGACCACGCGGTTGGTCAGCTGGCCCAGGCCCTCGATGGTGGTGACCAGGACCTGGCCCTCCTGCAGGTAGCGCTTGGGGTCCTGGGCGTGGCCCACGCCGCCGGGGGTGCCGGTGGCGATCACGTCGCCCGGGTTCAGCGTGATGATGGTGGAGATGTAGGAGACCAGGAACTCAGGGGTGAACACCAGGTCCGAGGTAGGGGTGGACTGCTGGACTTCGCCGTCCACCGCCGAGGTCATCAGCGGGCCGGGGGTGAATTCGTCCCTGGTGACCAGGGCCGGGCCGAACGGGGTGGATTTCTCCCAGGTCTTGCCCTGCAGCCACTGGATGGTGCGGAACTGGTAGTCGCGCATGGAGATGTCGTTCAGCACGGCGTACCCGGCGATGTGGTCCGCTGCCTCGGATTCGCGGATGCGGCGGCCGGCCTTGCCGATGACGACGGCGAGTTCGGCTTCCCAGTCCACGGTGTCCGATTCCTGCGGCAGGGCAAGGTCGTCGTTGGGCCCGATCAGGGATTCTGCGTACTTGGCGAACAGGGTGGGGTGCGCCGGGACTTCGCGGCCCATTTCCTTGATGTGGTTGCGGTAGTTGTGGCCCACGCAGATGATCTTGCCGGGGGAGGGCACGACGGCGGCGAGGTCGGCGCCGTACAGGGCATGGGTTGCGCCGTTGGCCGCCTTCGCCGTGGTTTCCCAGTTGGGGTCCTTCAGGAGGGCCCCGACGTCGGAGAAACCCGGGATCTCGGTGAGGGTGTCGCCGTCCTGGCGGACCGCCACCGTGCTGCCATTGCCGGTGCCGTCAGCGGTGCGGAGGGTGAGGAGTTTCATTACTTGGTGCGTCCTTCGATGTAGGTGCGGTTGAAGTTCAGGCGCTCAAAGATTGGGGCGTCGCTGAACCGGAACAGGTCGAACTCGGATTCCGCCTGCAGGGACCATGCGGCCCAAGACGGGACGACGAACAGGTCGCCCTTGGCCAGGACCCGGGTTTCGCCGTTCAGGGTCACGGTGCCGATGCCTTCGAAGACCTGCCAGACGCTGGAGCCCACCTCGCGGACGGTCTCGGTCCAGGCGCCGACGCGCAGCCGGTGGAATTCGGCGCGAATGGTGGGCATGACATCCCCGCCGGTGGTGGGATTGGTGTACCTGATGGCGGCGTGGCCCTGCGACACGGTGGCCGGGTGGCCCTCGTCCTCCAAGAGCAGCTGCTCGCGCAGGGCGGCGTCGGTGTACTTCCACCGGTAAGCGGCGATGGGGGAGTTGGTGGTGTTCTCCAGGCCGGAGAGGGGGCGCAGGCCGGGGTGGGCCCAGAGCCGCTCGGAGCGGGAAATGTCCGGGGTGGCCTCGTCGGTGACACGCTCGGTGCCGAATTCGAAGAACCCGGCGTCGGCGTAGTGCACGAACGGGATGTCCAGGCCATCGATCCAGGCCATTGGCTCGTCGGTGTCGTTGTGGTGGCCGTGGAAGTTCCAGCCCGGGGTGAGCAGGAAGTCGCCGCGGGACATCCGCACGGGATCGCCGTTCACCACCGTCCACACACCCTCGCCTTCAACCACGAAGCGGAAAGCGTTCTGGGAGTGGCGGTGCTCCGGGGCAGTTTCGCGGCCGCCCAGGTACTGGATGGCAGCCCATAGCGTGGGGGTGGCGTAGGGGGTGCCGCCCAGGCCGGGGTTGGCCAGCGCAATCGCACGGCGTTCCCCGCCGCGTCCCACCGGAACCAGGTCGCCGGCGCGGGCGGCCAGCGGGTACAGGTCATCCCACCGCCACACGTGCGGCACGGCCTTGGGCGACGGAACCATCGGCATCAGGTCCGCGATCTCCGTCCACAACGGAATGAGGTTCTCTTTGTCGAAATCCCGGTACAGCTGCTCAAGCTGAACAGCCTCCTCCGGGGTGGGCTCGGGAACGTGGTGTTCCTGCGCGACGGACTCGTGCGTTTGGTTTTCAGCGCTGATCGACACTGGCCTTCTCCTTGCGTGCGGACTGAATGCGACGTGGATTCGACCTTAGGGAGTGCGGTGCTGTGATCTCCAACATATTCTGTGGTGCAGAATTTAGCGGTGCGCATCCACGGGCAGTCAGCTGCCCGCCGCACCGTCCACCGGATTCGCCGCGATGTCCAGCTCCAGCTGCCGCCGGGTTTCCATCATTACGCCCACCAGTCCGGCATCGAACAGGGGCCGGAACCTGGCCACCGGCGTGGCCACGCTCAAGGCGCCCACCACCATGCCCTTGCCGTTGTGCAGGGCCATGCCAAAGGCGCTGATGCCCTCCTCTGTGCCCTCAAAGTTTGCGGCGAATCCGTTGGCCCGCACCGACTCCAGCTCGCGCAGGAATGCCGGGTACTCGGCGTCGGGAATGTAGTCGCCGGCCAGCTCCGCGTTGGGGCTTCGGAACAGCTGTTCCAGCGCGGCCGGTTCCAGCTCGGCCAGGATGGCCTTCCCGCCGGATGCCTTGTGCGCCGGAAGCAAGGTCCCTTGGCGGTCGCCCACGCGCAGGATGTTCGAGCTTTCCACCGTGTCCAGGAAGCGGACCTTGGTACCCACCCGGATCATCAGGTTGACGGTCTCGTTGGTTCGCGCGCAAAGCACTTCCATGTGGGGCCGGGAAATGTCCCGCAGCTGCCGGGTCCAGCTGAATCCGGCAGGCCCGGCGCCCATCGCCGGGCCGGGCACGTAACGGCGGGTTTCGTCCTGGACGGCAAACCCGCGGTACACCAGCATGGCCAGCAGGCGGTGCGCCGTGGATGGGGCCACGCCGAGTTCCGCTGCGGCGTCCTTGAGCCGCAGGCTGCCCACATCCCGCAGGAGCTGCAGGAGCTGCAGGGCGTTGTCCACCGCCTCGATGGAGTAGGTGGGCTTTCGCCGGGCAGGAAGATTCTGCATAACAGAATCTTATGGGCCACCCGTTATGACTGCCAGCACAGTGGTGGGATGAATCACACAACTTCCGCTGCAGCGCCGCAGCGCATGGCCGCCCCCGCCCCGGGCGCAGGCCTTTCCGGGTTTCCCCGGCGTTCCGTGCTCGCCGTCCTGGTGTGCTGGCTGCTGGTCGTTTTCGACGGCTATGACCTGATCGTCTACGGCACCGTCCAGGGCTCGCTCATCAACGACACCGGCTGGGGCCTGACCAAGGCCACCGCCGGCACCATCGGCTCGATGGCCTTCGTCGGCATGATGATCGGAGCGGTCTTCGCCGGCCGCATGTCCGATACCTGGGGCCGACGACGCACCATCATCGGCTGCGCCGTCGTCTTCTCCCTCTTCACCATCCTCTGCGCCTTCGCACCCAACGCCCCGGTCTTCGGCGGCCTGCGGCTCCTGGCCGGAATCGGCCTGGGCGGCCTGGTCCCGTCCGCCAATGCCCTGGTGGCCGAGCTGGTTCCGGAAAAGTGGCGTTCCACCATCGCCACCCTGATGATGTCCGGCGTTCCCATCGGCGGCTCCATCGCCGCCCTCGTCGGCATCCCGCTGATCCCGGCCTTCGGCTGGCCCGTGATGTTCCTGGTGGCCGTCGTCGCCCTGGTGGTGGTCATCCCGCTGGGCATCCGCTACCTGCCGGAGACGCTGGCCCCCACCAAAACGGGCGCCGCCGGGGGCGGCACCGCCAAGGAAGCCGTCGGCTTCGGCTCCCTGCTCCGGGCACCCTATCTCGGCATCAGCCTGCTGTTCGCCATCGGCACCCTGGTGACCCTTTTCGCCTGGTACGGGTTGGGCACCTGGCTGCCCAACCTCATGCAGTTGGCCGGATACAACCTGGGGTCCGCCCTGACGTTCGCGTTGGCGCTCAACCTGGGCGCCGTGGCGGGCTCGGTGCTGACGGCCTGGGCAGGCACCCGTTTCGGGCCCATCCCCACGGCCATCGCGGCAGCGGCGGTGGCGGCCGTCGCCCTGGTGGTCCTGGTGACCGGGCCGCCCGTCGCCGTCGTCTACTTCATGCTGGTGCTTGCCGGCGTAGGCACGCACGGCACCCAATGCCTGATCATCGCCGCCGTGGCCAGCCACTACCCCGCGCACCTCCGCGGTACCGCCCTGGGCTGGGCCCTGGGCGTGGGCCGGATCGGGGCCGTGGCCGCACCGCAGGCCGGCGGGCTCCTGCTCGCAGCGGGCCTGGGCGTGAATTCCAACTTCCTGGCATTTGCCGGAGCAGCAGCCGCAGCGGCAGTCCTGATCGCTGCAGTCGGCATCAAAATCAAGAAATCAACAGCAGTAGGAGTTTCCAATGTCTAACGTCAAAGATTCCACCGATGTCCTGGTGGTGGGTGGCGGCATGGCCGGACTGGCCGGCGCGCTGGCACTGCGCGAAAACGGCGCCGACGTCACGCTCGTTGAGGTGGCACCGGCCTTCGGTGAAGTTGGTGCCGGACTGCAGATAGCCCCCAACGCCTCCCGCGTCCTCAAGCGCTGGGGCCTGCTGGAAAAAGCCCTGGAAATCGGCGTCCAGCCCAAGCACCTGGTGTTCCGCGACGCGGTCACCGGGGAGGAACTGACCCGCCAGACCCTGGGCGGCGAGTTCGAGGAACGCTACGGCGCCCCCTACGTGGTGATCCACCGCAGCGACCTGCACCGGATCCTGCTCGAAGCATGCCAGGAAGCCGGCGTCACCCTGGTGAACGACGTCCTGGTGCAGAAAGTGGAAACCGACGGCGACCGGGCGCGGGCCTACAGCGCCAAGGGCGAGGTTTTCGAGGCAGACGCCATCCTGGCTGCGGACGGGCTGAAGTCCACCCTCCGCGGCACCGTTGCCAATGACGGCCCGGTCAACTCCGCCTACGTGGCGTACCGCGGAACCGTGCCCATCACGGAGGAAACCCCTGCAGCGGACCTGGAGGACGTCATCGTCTACCTCGGCCCCAACTGCCACCTGGTCCAGTACCCGCTGCGGAAGGGCCAACTGCTCAACACCGTGGCAGTATTCAAGTCCCCGTCCTTCGAGCGCGGCGAAGAGCAGTATGGCGGCGTAGACGAGCTCGAGGCCGCCTACGCCGACTGCGTCCCGGCCGTGCAGGAAGCCCTGAAGAACCTCGCTACCGGCATCCGCTGGCCCATGTATGACCGCAACCCGATCGAGAACTGGGTTTCCGGCCGCATGGCGCTGATCGGCGATGCCGCCCACCCGATGCTGCAGTACCTGGCCCAGGGCGCCTGCCAGGCGCTGGAGGACGCGGCCGTGCTGCAGGACGCCGCCAGCAACCGCGTCTTCACGCCCGAAGGCATCGACGCCGGTGCGTGGGAGGATGCCTTCCGCGAGTTCAACGAAACCCGCGCAGCCCGCACCGCCCGCGTCCAGCGCACCGCCCGGATCTGGGGCGAGTCCTGGCACGTTGACGGCGTGGCACGCGTCCTACGCAACATGCTGTTCAAGAGCCGCGGCGACAACAACTTCCAGTACAACGACTGGCTGTACGGCCGCAACGAGCCCGGCGCACCGGCCGAGGTTCCGGCCGGAGCCAAGCTGGTGGAAGCCTAAGCACCGCGGTCCAGGGCGGGCGTACGACGGCGGGTGGCTCCCGGCGTCGTACGCCCGCTTTTTGCATGGGCTGGGTGCGGGCGTCCGGCGGGGACTTACGTGGGGCAGCTCAGGTCCGGGTTATAGGAAGCGAACATGCCGTCCGGGTTGTCCCGCCAGATCCATGCGTGAAGCGCGTAGGAACCGGGGAACGGTCCGTCCTCGAAGTCGAGGCCGGCGAGCTCAGGCCGGTCGGCCGCCGTCGAGATGAATTCGGCCGCTACCAGCTCGTACTGGCCGTCCTCGTCGGGCATGTACACCAGGACCTCGGGCTTGCGGGCCTGGGTCTTGTCATCGATCAGGTCCTGCCTGGCGTAGTGGAAGCCCATGGCTCCGACGCCGGGTTTGTCGATGCATTCAGTGATTTTCCGGTAGCCGTCCGCCTCCGCGTTTTCCAGCCACCGGTAGTCGTCGGTAACGTCGCGCAGGGTCTTGACCAGCCGGCGCTGATCATCATTGCTCCGCCAGTCGTCGCTGTTGTCGGAGTCACCGTGCCCGGATCCGCCATGGGCCACGGCAGCTCCGGGAGCAACTCCCAGGGCAAGTACGGCAGCGGAGGCTGCGGACAGCAACCCCGTCCTGGTGCGGTTCATCGTTGATCTTTACCCCTTTTCGAGACCGATGTTGTTTGTACAGGCCTCCCTGCAGGTCTTCGGTGCAAGGTTTTGCCTGCAGGGGATGCGAAGCGATGGAGGAAGATTCCACCCACCCTTCGCCATGGTGCCGGCAGGATTCCCCGGAGCTGTCGGTGAGGGTGCGGCTGGACGATTCGTCGTCCGTGACTTGAGTGGTGCCCCAAGTATGCTCTGGTGGCCAAGGGGTCCGGTAGGCTACGGCCTGGTAATAGGTGGCCCCTGCCTGCTGGTTGTCCTGCAGGCCGCTCCCATAGGTGCCACCCATACCCACGGCGGGCCCCGAACCGGACGCGGGAGCGGAGGTTAGCCTTCGTCGCAGAGCAGGTGGTACCAGCTGTCCGCCAGCACTTCCAGGGCATGCTCGCGGTTTGGCTCCAATTGCGGCGGGTCCACAGCGTAGCCACGTAGTCGAGCTGCGTGAAGGCCAGGGTGCCGCGGATGCGGCGGGTTTCCGCGGCGAAGCGCCCGGCAAGCTGCAGGCCGCGGACCATGTCCGTGATGACTTCCTCGTGCCAGGGAACCCTCCGATTGCTCCCCGCCGAACCTCGCAAGCTCGGGCAGGGACTCCATCGACTGCTCCGTAACTGCCGTTTTGACCCCCGAAAACGACAACTACGGAGCAATGGATGAGGCCTACGCCGGCGCGGGGCCGGTCGATTCCCGGATGGTGAGGTGCGTGGGCATAACGGCCAGTTGGCGGGTGGCGCTGCCGGGCAGCGGGTTGAGCTGGGCCAGCAGCATGGACACCGCCACCCGGCCAGCCTGTTCAATGGGGCTGGAAATGGTAGTCAGCGGCGGGTTGCAGAAGTCCGCACCGAAAATATCGTCCGATCCGATGATGCTCATGTCCTGGGGAACGCGGATGCCACGGGCCTGCAGGCGCTGCAGCATACCGATGGCCAGCAGGTCATTGAAGACGATGCAGGCCGTTGCCCCGGTCCTGACCGCCGCGTCGGCGGCGGCGGCCCCCGATGTGGTCTTCGGGGTGTAGGGGCCAATGCGGTGCACTTCCATTCCACGCTTGGTGGCATCCTCGTCGAAGACCTTCCACCGCATCTGGTTGGACCATGAGGTCGGTGGGCCGGCGACGTAGCAAACTTTGTGATGGCCCAGCGAAGCCAGGTGTTCCAGGGCCTGGATGATGGCGGACGGCGTATCGATCATCACTGTGGGGGCGCTGGTGGAAGCGCGGTTGAACGTTACCAAGGGTTGAGACTGCGACACCTCGGCAAGCTGGGCGTCCGACAGGCGTGAGGCGGCAAGGATGAACCCGTCGGCCGACTTCCGCATCTTGTGCAGGGCATCCAGTTCCATCTCGCTGGACTCTTCCGTGTCAACCAGAAGCTGGGTGACGCCTGCAGCCTTGAGTTGGTGCTGCGTGCCGCGGATGATGTCGAAGTAAAACGGGTTGGTGATGTCAGGAACCAGCACGGCCACGGCGTTGGTCCGTCCGGAACTGAGGCCCCGGGCCTGGGAGCTGGGCACGTAATTGAGCTGGGCAGCCGCCTCTTCGATCCGAATCCGGGTCCGGGGATTCACGCGGTCCGGCCGGGCGAGGGCGCGTGACACGGTGGAAGTGGCAACTCCTGCCAGTTCCGCCACATCCCGGATGGTGGGCGGCCGGTCCCGCTGGGCGCCGGCGCTCAAGCTGGCCGGGCCTGACGCCTTCATTGTGGGGTCTGCCATCGCTGCGGCCTTTCCTCGCGGCCCGGAATACCGGCCCTTTGGGGCTCAAACGCTGTCCGCCGTCTGATACCTGATGCATCTATCTGAGCATTTATGGCAATTTTTGGCAACCGCTTGCCACCCACTTGCCATCTTCCTAGACTGAATTTCGAGTCGCCTGCAGTGATCTCCGCCACAGGACGGATGTGGCCATGCGGGTGTCCAAGAGGAGAAAAACAATGAGGTTTAAATCGACTACTGGGCTCGCGGCAATTGTCACGGCTGCAGCACTCGCCCTGACCGGTTGTGGGTCCGGAGGCTCCGGAAGCGGCGGAGGTTCCAACGCGGGTGGAAAGGTGGACGGAGCGGGCAAGACCCTCAATGTCCTGACCGGCGTCCTGGCCCAGTACCCCGAACAGCAGAAACAATGGCAAAGCGACATCGCCGCCAAGTTCAAGGCTGAAACCGGCGCCGACGTGAAATTTGAGACCTTCGCCTCGGCCAATGACGAGCTCACCCGGATCCAGACCTCGGTGGTATCGGGCCAGGGACCTGACATTTATGGACTCGGCACAACGTTCACGCCTACGGCCTACGCCACCAAAGCATTCGTCACCCTCTCGGATGATGACTGGAAGGCAGTGGGCGGCAAGGACCGCTTCAACCCCGCCGCCCTCGGCATTTCCGGTCCGGACAAGGACCATCAGGCAGGCATCCCGTTCGTGAGCCGTCCGTTCGTGATGGCCTACAACAAGGACCTGCTGGCAGCGGCCGGCATCGACAAGCCCGCCACCACCTGGGACGAACTGGCAGCCCAGGCGAAGAAGATGACCAAGGGTGATACCTACGGCATCGCCACCGGCTACAAGGACAACTACGATCCCTGGAAGTTCATCTGGGCCATGTCCGTGCAGGCCGGCAACCCCCTGGTTGACGGAAACAAACTGAAGTTGGACGATCCCGCCGTCAAAAAGGCGTACGAGACCTACTTCGGGTGGCTGACCGACGACAAGGTTGTTGACCCTGCTTCCGTCGGCTGGAGCAACAGCAACGCCGTGGCGGCCTTTGCCAGCGGCAAGGCCGGCTACCTGATGATGACCACTGGCACCTCTATCCCGACGCTCGATAAATCGGCCATAGCCGGCAAATACGAGTACACGCTGATGCCCACCATCCCCCCGGGTGAGACGCAGTCCAAGTCCGACGGCGACGCCGCCAGCATCCTCTCCGGTGACAACCTGGTGGTAGCCGACTACTCCAAGCAGAAGGACCTTGCGTTCGCCTACATCAAGCTGATCACGTCGAAGGATGAGCAGTTGAACTACCAGAAGATCTTTGGCGATTTGCCGGCCAACGCCGAGGCCCTCGCCAGCCTGACCGATCCGAAGCTCAAGCCGATGGCTGACGCCGCTGCCAAGTCCAAGGCGACACCCTTTACCGGTGCCTGGGGCGATATCCAGCTCGCACTCCTGAATGTCACCGTCCAGTCCATTCCGGACCTGGCCGCCGGCAAGGTGGACGAGTCCGCCCTGGACCAAAGGATCAAGGACGCCCAGAACAAGGGCCAGGCATCCCTGGACCGGGCCTCCAAAGGATAAGTCCTGATGTCAACCGACGCCTCACATGAAGTCCGGCTTGCGGCGGATACCGCCGCAAGCCGGGCGCCCCGGAACACAGACGACGCCGGGCAGCAGCCCGGCCACAAGGGCGGCAAGCGCCGCAAGGGACTGAGCGAACGCAACCGGCCGCTCTGGATGCTGATCCCCGGCGGGGCACTGATGATCATCATCATCGTGCTCCCGCTCCTGCTGGGCATCTACATGTCGGTCCTCAACCTGGACCAATACACCCTGCGGAAGTGGATCAGTGCACCGCTCATCGGAGCCGAAAACTTCGTTGAAGCTGTCACTGCTTCGCCGCTGCTGCACGCCGTCTGGCTCAGCGTCAGCTACTCGTTCCTGGCCATGGTGGTCACGCTGCCGCTGGGCATCGCCGCCGCTGTGGCCACGCAGAACGCCTTCAAGGGCCGCGCGGTGATCCGGTCGATCTTCCTGATTCCCTACGTCCTCCCGTCCTTCGTGGTGGCCACCGTCTGGCGGACCATGCTCCAGCCCGGCGGCATCGTGGACGAAGCGTTGGGCACAGTGGGGATCCATGTTGGGCTGTGGCTTAACGGCCCCCAAACCTTCTGGACGCTGGTCCTGGTGCAGATCTGGGCCTCCTGGCCGTTCATCTACCTGCTGGCGCTCTCCGGCCTGCAGTCCGTGGACCATGAAGTGCATGAAGCTTCGGCCTTGGACGGGGCACTGTGGTGGAACAAGCTGCGGTACGTGGTCTTCCCCTACCTGAAGGGCCCGCTGGCGTTGGCGTTCCTGATCGGGATGCTGCACCACATCAACAACTTCACCCTCCCGTTCGTGCTGTTCGGCGTTCCGGCCCCGTCCGACGTCGAAGTCCTGCCCATCCTGACGTACGTCACCAGCTTCCAGAGCTTCCGCTTTGGCCTAAGCGCCGCGATGGCCTTCATTTCCCTGGTGCTCATCGCCATCCCGCTGTTCGTCTACCTCCGCGCCGTCAAACTTGATGACGCCGAAACACCAGGAGGCAAAAAATGAGCGCCACGACAGCCACCCGGCGGAGTGCGCCAACGTTTGAAGTCGACCGGCCGGGCTCGCACCGGCAGCACGAGGTGCTGCGGCTGCTCCCGACCCCGCTGCTGATTTTCGTCCTGGTGTTCCTGGGCGCCCTGGTCCTGGTCCCCGTGCTGTACATCTTCCTGGCCTCGGTGAACTCGGACATTGGGGTGGCCAACGGTGAGTTCTGGCCCTCGACGGTCACGTTCGAGAACTACTCCAAGATCTGGACCAGCGTGGGCCTCGCCACCGGTTTGGCCAACAGCGTCCTGGTGGCCGGCGCCACCGCAGTGGTTTCGGCTGCACTGTCCGTATCCACCGCCTTCGTGCTGGTCCGCTACACCTTCCGCGGGCGGCTGACCATCCTCCGGGGGCTGCTGGCCCTGCAGTCCGTGCCCGGAACCCTGATGGTGCTGCCGGTCTTCGTCCTGTTTTCCTCGGCCGCGACCTACCTGGGGATCCAGGTCATCGGAACCCAGTGGGGCCTGTTCGTCACCTACCTGACGTTCGCCATGCCGTTCTCGACGTGGGTGATGGTCACCTACCTCCGCGGGCTTCCCAAGGAGCTGGAAGAGGCGGCAAGGATCGACGGCGCGTCCAACCTGGGAGTGCTTTTCCGCATCATCCTGCCGCTCAGCTGGCCCGGCATCGTTGTTTCCGGCATCTTCGCGTTCCTGCTCGGCTGGAACGACGTGCTGTTCGCCTCGGTGATGACGCGCCCCGAAAGCCAGACGGCCGCCGTCGCACTTCAAATCTTTGGTGCCTCCCAGGAAGGCGGCGCCATTCCCTACTACGGCCAGATGATGGCGGCGGCGCTGGTGTGTGCCGCTCCCGTGGTCATTCTTTACCTGATTTTCCAGCGTTACCTAGTAGGCGGGCTGACCGCCGGAGGAGTTAAATAACCATGGTTTCGACCACCCAGGTCACCTGGCAGCTGTCAGGCTTCGGTGATGAGATCGACGACGACCCCGCAGTCCAGATCGCAGTGCTGCAGGCCCTCGGCGCCAACCACATCGAAGTCCGCAGCGCATGGGGTACCAACATCGTGGACCTCAGCGACGAACAGCTCCAGGCCCTCGCGTCCCTGCTGGCGGAGAAAGGCATGAAGGTCTCGGCCATCGCTTCGCCCATCGGGAAAGTGGATGTCACCCTGCCCGTGGAGCACGAGGTGGAGCGGCTCCGCCGGGCCGTGAACGCCGCCAAGGTCCTGGATGCAAAGTACATCCGCATCTTCTCCTTCTATTACGGGGAGTCCGTGCAGGTGGAGAGCATCCGCGATGCCGTCATCGAACGCATGCGCGCCCTCGCCGATGTGGCGGAGGAAGCCGGCGTGATCCTCCTCCACGAAAACGAAAAGGACATCTTCGGGGATGTTCCGGACCGGGTCCTGGACATCATCGAGACCGTCAACTCGCCCGCCCTGAAGGTTGCCTGGGATGCCGCAAACTTCGTCCAGGTGGGGGTCAAACCCTTCGATGAGGCGTACACGAAACTGCGCCCGCACCTGGAATACCTCCAGGTCAAGGACGCCCTCTTCGCCAACGGCCACGTCAAGCCGGCCGGTGAGGGCGACGGGGACCTGCTGAAGACCGTGGAGGCACTCAAGGCCGACGGCTACCAGGGCTTCGCCTCCCTGGAGCCGCACCTGGCCGGAGCCCACGGACTGGGCGGTTTTTCCGGGCCCACAGCCTTCGGCATCGCAGCACGGGCCTTCGCAAAAGTCACCGCAGAAGCAGGAGTCCAGACCGCATGAGCACCTTGAACGTAGCCATCACCGGATGCGGCGTCATCGGCCGCACCCACGCCGTAGCCCTGCAGCAGTTCCCGGAGGTGCGGATCGTCGCCCTCGTCGACGCCATCCCGGCAGCTGCCGAGGCCCTGGCCGATTTCATCGAGAAGCAGGGCGCCCCGCGTCCGCCGCAGTTCAGCACCCTGGCGGAGGCCTTCGCGGCTGAAGACATTGACCTCGTGGCACTGGCAACGCCCAGCGGCCTCCACATCCAGCAGGGGCTGGAGGTCCTGGCCGCCGGCAAGCACGTGGTGATCGAGAAGCCCCTCGACGTGGACCTCACCCGGGCCCAGGAAATTGAAGCCGCCGCAAAGGAAGCCGCGGAAAAGGGAGTTGTTGCCTCGGTCATCAGCCAGCACCGGTTCGACCAGTCCAGCGTGGCTGTCGCGGACGCCATCGCGAAGGGCCGGTTCGGCCGGCTCACCTCGGCCATCGCTTCGGTTGCCTGGTGGCGCAGCCAGGGCTACTACGACTCCGGCGACTGGCGCGGTACGTGGGCCATGGACGGCGGCGGTGCACTGATGAACCAGGGCGTCCACACCGTGGACCTGCTCCTGTGGTTCATGGGACGCCCCGTGGAAATCCACGCGCACACCGCCCTGCTGGCGCACGAGCGGATCGAAGTGGAGGACACTGCCGTAGCCACCGTCACCTTTGAAAACGGCGGACTGGCAGTCCTGCACGCCACCACCTCCGCCTACCCCGGGCTGACCGTCCGCGTCCAGCTCATGGGATCCGAAGGATCGGCCGTGGTGGACAACGACCGGCTGCAGTACTTCCACAGCAAGGACGCCGGAGGCGAGTCGGCGGACATGGGTCTCCAGGGCGGCGGCAACCAGGCCGACCAGGAACTGGCCAAGTACCCGGTGGAGGACTACAAGGCCGCGGACCCCACCACGTACCCCGCCGGCCACGTGCGCCAATACCGGGACATCCTGGCCGCCATCGCTGGCGGCCGGCAGCCCGGCGTCACCGTCAGTGACGCCGTCAACGCGCTCGCGGCAGTGCGCTCCGTGTACGTTTCGGCCACCCTGGGCCAGCCCGTCCTCTTCGACGACGTCCTTGCAGGGAAGTACAACGACCTTGAAGTCCGCACCGGCAGCTCCGCGGCAGAAAGCGCCTGACACCATGAAGTTTTCAGTATTCACGGCATCAACCCCCGACTGGACTCCGGAAGAGGCAGTGAAGCACCTCGCCGACCAGGGCTGGGACGGCGTCGAATGGCGCATCACGGACCAGGCTGACGCCGCAGCACCTGGCTTCTGGGCCGGCAACAGGGCCACCATCCCGCTCACGGGAATGGAAGACCACCTGGACCGCATCGCCTCCCTGACCAACGGGGCGGGGCTGGAGTTTTCCGGGATTGGCGGATACGCGCGGTGCGACAACCATGCGGACGTGGACCGGATGCTCGCCGCCACGGCCAAGCTGGGTGCGGAGAAGGTCAGGGTAACCACACTTCCGCTGGGAACAGCGGCATGGGGGAACGAACCTGCCAGCGGTACGGCCTATCCGGAGCTCTTCGCGGCAGCCCGGCGCGACTTCGAGTGGATCGCCGAGCGGGCAGCACACCACGGAGTGAAGGCGCTGGTGGAACTGCATCACCGGACCATCACCGCCTCCGCGTCCTCCGCCCTGCGGCTGCTGGACGGACTGGATCCGCGGCACGTAGGCGTCATCCATGACCTTGGCAACCTCCTCATTGAAGGGCAGGAGGACTACCTGCCCGCCTTCGAGCTCCTGGGCGACTACCTGGCCCATGTGCACGTCAAGAACGCGGTATGGGTCAACAGCGGGGAAACCGATGAGTCCGGTGCCGCCGTCTACCGCAACGAATGGGCTCCCCTCCGTTCCGGCCAGGGCAGCGTGCTGCAGTACTTCAAGGCGCTCGCGGCCTTCGGCTATGACGGATGGGTGACAGTGGAGGACTTCTCCACCGACCTCCCGTTGGCCGAACGGACCGCGGACAACCTTGACTACCTCCGCTCCACGGCCGCCCTGGCAGGGCTCTCCGTCGCGGCAGGGAGGCGGTGAGCCATGGGCCAGCCAATAGCGGACCACCCGGACCGGCTGCTGCCGGCTGATCCCGGCGTCCGGGAGATCGCGCGGTCGCTTTTCAAAAAGGTGGAGGGGCTGCCCATCATCTCTCCCCACGGGCACGTGGACGCGGCGGTAATCGAACAGAACACCCCCTTTCCTGATCCCGCTGCGCTCCTGGTCACTCCGGACCATTACGTCACCCGGTTGATCCACGCCGGCGGGGTACCGATGGACCAGCTGGGCCTCGGCAGCAAGCCGGCCGATTCACGGCAGGTGTGGCGCCACTTCTGCGAGGCGTGGCCCAATTTCGAGGGAACGGCGTCCGGTTACTGGATCCGGCAGGAGTTCGCCCACGTTTTCGGCATCAGCGGGGAGCCATCCGCGGACAACGCGGACCGGCTCTACGATGCCCTGCAGGCCAAGCTCTCAGAGCCGGGCTTCCGGCCGCGGGAGCTGTTCAAGGAATTCAACATCGAGGTGCTCGCCACCACCGATGATCCACTGGACTCGCTCGACAGCCATGCCGCCCTGCACGATGACCCCTCGTTCGCCGCCCGCGTGCTGCCCACCTTCCGGCCGGACCAGTACCTGAACATGGCGCACCCGGCCTGGCAGGACAACGTGGAGCGCCTCATCGGAGCTGCCGGCGACGGCGCCTCCGGCTATGCGGGGTACATCAAAGCCCTCGAGGCGCGCCGGCGCCACTTCGTGGAGCGCGGCGCGGTGTCCGCGGACCACGGCGTCTTCACGCCCACCACGCTCAAACTGGACGACGGCGAGGCGGAGCGGCTTTTCGAGCGCGGCAGGACGGGCCAGGCGAGCGCGGCGGACCGGGATGCCTTCGAAGCGCACATGATTTACCAGATGGCACGGATGTCCGTGGAGGACGGCCTGGTCATGACCATCCACCCGGGCTCCTTCCGCAACCATCACACGCCCACGTTCGAGGCCTTCGGCGCGGACACCGGCCACGACATCCCGGTGGCAGTCAACTACACCGAGGCGGTGCGGCCGCTGCTGCAGGACTTCGGGACGGCGAAGGACTTCCACCTGGTCCTGTTCACCCTGGATGAGACGGTGTTCTCAAGGGAACTCGCGCCTCTGGCCGGGTTCTACCCGTCGGTCTACCTTGGAGCGCCGTGGTGGTTCCTGGATGCGCCCGACGCCATGCTCCGCTTCCGCTCGGCGGTCACGGAAACGGCAGGTTTCTCCCGGTCCTCGGGCTTCATCGATGACACCCGGGCGTTCTGCTCCATCCCTGCCCGCCACGACACGGCCCGCCGGATCGAAGCGTCATTCCTGGCGCGACTGGTGGCCGAGCACCGGGTCACCGAGGAACGTGCCCACGAACTGATCGTGGACATCATCGACGCATCGCCGCGGCGGGTGTTCAAGCTGTGACTGCCGCGCCGCCTGTACTCAACCGCAGCCTGAAGCCGCTGCCCGCAGCTCCGGTGCGCATCGTGCACCTCGGGCTGGGGGCGTTCCACCGTTCCCACCAGGCCTGGTACACGCAGCATGCCGGGGACTCAGGGGAGTGGGGGATCGCCGCGTTCACCGGACGCCGTCCGGACGCCGCGGAGGCGCTGTCCGCGCAGGACTGCCTTTACACGCTGGTAGAGCGGTCTGGAGGCGGCGACAGCTTTGAAGTCATCGGCAGCATCGTCGAGGCGGTGGACGGTGCCGACGCGGGCCGCCTGTGCGAGCTTGTGGCGGCGAAAGAGACCTCGATCGTTACGCTGACCATCACCGAGGCCGCCTACGGGCTGGCTGCGGATGGAACGTTCGACGGCGGCGCTCCCGGTGTGGCGGACGACCTCCGCGCGCTGTCGGCAGCGGCGTCCGGGGAACCACAGGTGGCCGGCACAGCGCCCGCTACACCTTTGGGCCGCCTGGTGCTGGCCCTCGCCAGCCGCCGGGACAGCGGCGCGGGACCGATCGCCGTCGTCAGCTGTGACAACCTGTCCGCCAACGGCGAGGTGGCCCGACGGGCCGTCCTGGGCCTGGCATCCGGATGGGGTTCCGAACTGGTGGAGTGGATCGAAGCGAACGTGAGCTTCGTGAGTACTTCCGTGGACCGGATCACCCCGCGGACCACCGACGCGGACATCGCGGAAGTGGCAGGGCAGTGCGGCTACGCCGACAGCTCGCCGGTGGTGGCCGAACCCTTCCGCAACTGGGTGCTCAGCGGGGACTTCCCCGCCGGGCGTCCGCGCTGGGAGGAGGCCGGCGCCGTCGTGGTGCAGGACATTGAACCCTACGAAAACCGCAAGCTGTGGCTCCTCAACGGGTCGCACTCCATCCTGGCCTATGCCGGGCAGTTGCGTGGGCACGCCACCGTGGCCGATGCCCTCTCCGACCCCGCCTGCCGGAAGGCTGTGGAGGACTTCTGGGACGAGGCCGCACACCACCTGCAGGCTGCAGGACTGGACGTTCCCGGTTACCGGCAGGCACTGCTGGAGCGGTTTGGAAATGCCCGGATCGCCCACCGGCTTGCACAGATCGCGGCGGACGGCACCACCAAGCTGCGGATGCGCGCCGTACCCGTCCTGACGGCGGAACGGGCCAGCGGCCGGACCGGCAGCGGGGCCGCCCTGATGCTTGCCGCCTGGATCGACTACGTAGCTGCCACCCAGGACTTCCAGGACCCGCTGGCCGCGAACATCCACGCGGCCAACGCGCTTGAAGGAAGCGAAAGGGTCCAGGCCCTGCTCGGCCTGGTCAGCGCCGACATCGCGGACGACCCCGGCATTGTTTCCCTTGTCCACGGGTTGTGCGGATCCATCGCAGCCCAAAGCGTCACTCCCTCACCTCTTTAGACCCTGCTTTTTACTTCCGAAAGGAACAGTTAAACCCCATGAAGATCATTGCCGCCGATGTGTTTGTGACCAGTCCCTCACGGAACTTTGTGACCCTCCGGATCACTACCGAGGACGGGGTGACCGGGATTGGTGATGCCACGCTGAACGGGCGTGAGTTGGCTGTTGCGGCGTATTTGAAGGAGCATGTGGCGCAGTTGTTGATCGGGAAGGATGCGCACCGGATTGAGGATACGTGGCAGTTCCTGTACCGGTCTTCGTATTGGCGGCGGGGGCCGGTGACGATGGCGGCGATCGCTGCGGTGGATATGGCTCTTTGGGATATTAAGGGCAAGGTAGCCGGTTTGCCGGTGTACCAGCTGCTCGGTGGGGCGTCGCGGAACGGGTTGCGGGCGTACGGGCATGCCTCGGGTGCGGATATTGAGTCGTTGTTCGATTCGGTGCGGGAGCATCTGGAGCTGGGGTACAAGTCGATCCGGATCCAGACGGCGGTGCCGGGGATCAAGGCCCTGTATGGGGTGGCGGCGCAGGCGCAGGCGTCGGGGGAGCGGTATGACTATGAGCCTGCGGGTCGTGGTGCGTTCCCGGTGGAGGAGGACTGGGACACCCGGGCGT
>NZ_JBHSDQ010000008.1:0-187048 GCF_042652025.1 Arthrobacter sedimenti
TACATAATCGGTATCAACAAACTTGGCACACTATTGAGTTCTCAAACAACAGACACACCCGGCACCACCCAAACCAAACATTCAGGATCGCTCCGGAGCAACTTTTCAAACTTACCCGATCCCCCACAGCTTTGCAAACCCGCAATCCAGCGGACAAAACTTCAAAAGAACCGGGCCCCACCCATCACCGGCACGCCACAAAAGCGAACCATTTTCCAGGCTGTCATCAAAGGGGGTTGGCCGCTATTTTTCCGCTTCAGCGGCGGCGACTCAGAAAACAATACCCGCACACAACCCCCACCGCAAATCGGGCACTCCATGGGCAAGATCCGCGGAATTGAGGGGCACGAACGGCCATTGGGGCACCCAAGCCGCCTGCCGCCGTCGTAATTCACTCTGTGGTCTCCGGCACAGCCGGCACTACCCCTCCTTCGGTACCGACGTACAAGTAGCCGTCCTGTGGGAAACGCGTATCGATTACTCGAGCCTTGGGCATCAGTTCGGCTCTAGAGTCAGAACCGGAGCTGGCGGCGAGGGTGTTCGCCTGAGACCACGAACACCTCCCCCAGCCGCCGCCAGCTCCGCACCCAGGGTGGGACCCGGACGATCTTCCGCGGAACGAACCTCAAGATTGCAGCAATTAGTCCCGATATTGGACAAAGTGCCTTTCGCGACATCCTTCACGTTCCTAGAGTGTCCCTACGGCAGTGGCCCGGGGACCGTCCCCAGAAGGACCAAGCCAAGGGGGACAAATGGGCGCAGGTATCCCACACGCCAACGCGGATGCATCCAGCGCGGCGCCTGCAAGGGGTGCAATCCCTGTTCCTGCCCCGCCCAGGAAGCCTTTGGCCCGGCCCCGCGCGATTCAGCAAAATTCGGCTTCCATGCGCAGGGAACATGAGGTGCAGCGGCTGATTCGTGACCTGGCGGTGCTTGCAGCCTCCCGTCGCCCTCGGACACCATAAGCCCCCTTCCAGTACCGCGATTCCGTGACGGCTGAATCCCGGGAGGTGGATAAGACATCACAGCCCGCCGTGTCCCGGTGCCAAAGACCCTGTTTCGGCACTTTCGCCCGCCCTAGTCTGGCGTCATCGACCACATCAAGGAGGCATTTTCATGCGCACAGCAGAACCAATGACCGAGACCGAACGGATCCATCGTCTCTCCGAGAACCTCCTGACTCAGCTGTCCAGGGGCAGGGAATGGGCCACGCCGGGTGTCCAGGCTGCGCTCCAGAGAGCAGTGGCCGGGCTGGATACCGGCATTGAGACTGCCTCCCCGCGCCTCCAGGCCTTGTTGCGGCGGCTGGCGGATGAGCTTGCCGCCGAAGTAGAGACCCTCACGCCCCGGGTGCAGGAACAGCTGAAGCGAGTCCGGCCGAAAGCGACTGCACAGGCCCCAGTCCAGACCCGACGGCCCGCCCCCCAGGTGTGGTTGTGGATTCTCGGGCTCGCCGCCCTCGCGGCGGGGGCAGTCGTATGGCGCTCCACACAGGCGTCCAAGCAGAAGCCAACGCCAACGAGTGAGCAGGAAGCCGGCGGCAAGGATCCTAACGTCGACGCGGACCTCACCTCAGGACGAATGTAGAAGCGGTTGCGGAGGCGGCCGCAGGACTCTCCGCGTGCCGCCGGGTGGGTATAGAGACCACTAATGCGCGATCGCCCAGACGAACGCCCACGGCAATGACCCTCAAACTAACCGAGCCGCGAATACTCCCACCAAAGCAGGAGCATCCGCGGCTCGGTTAGTACTTCGATGGTCGCCTATCGTTCGCAGGCAACGCCGTCGCCATCACGGTCAAGAGATGAACTGTATCCGGGCTGTCCCCTGTACAGGGGTGCGGCGCCAGCGTTCTTAGCGGCTGTGCAGTTGGCGTAGTAGGCAGCCGGCGCCGGAGCGGGCGCCTGTGCGGCCTTCTGCGCTGCGGCGGCTTGCTCGGAGGCTGCCCTTGCAGCTGCGTCCCGTGCTGCCTGATCCGCAGCAGCCTGGTCAGCAGCAGCCTGGTCAGCAGCAGCCTTCGCGGCTGCGGCCTGATCTGCGGCAGCCTTATCAGCTGCGGCCTTCGCGGCTGCGGCCTGTTCTGCAGCAGCCTTATCAGCCACCGCTTTTTCGTCGGCCGCCTTCTCCGCGGCCACATCGTCGAGGTTCTTGACGTTGAGATGCACCGTGGACCCATTCTCCGCCTGTGCACCGTTGGCAGGATCCTGGGAGACCACCTGCCAATTGCTCTTGACGATGATCGACTTGCCCTTGGCGCTGTCCACGGCCTCAACCTTGAAACCCAGCTTTTCCAACTGGTCCTGGGCTTTGTCCAGGGTCAGGTTCACAACGGCCGGGACCACGACTGTCTCCGTTGTTTGCGAAACAGCCGTTGCCGTTGCCGTTGCCGTTGGCTGCGTCGCTGCCTGTTTGCCGCCGCAGCCGGTCAGCAGGAGGCCGGCCAACACGGCCAGGGCCAGCGTGTTCTTCAGCCTGCCGACTGCAGGAACTGTACTTTCTTTCACTTTTCCCCCTAGGAATGCGTGTGATGGTGGTAGGAATTGCGCCGGATCGATCCGGGCAAAGGGCTTACTCGCAGGCGATGCCGTCGGAATCGCGGTCCAGCGCGGGGCGGTAGCCGGGCTGGCCTGCGTATATCGGTGCAGCTCCGGCTGCCCTCGCCGCGGTGCAGTTCGCGTAGTAGGCAGCGGCAGGTGCCGGAGCCGGTGCGGCAGGTGCCGGGGCAACAGGTGCAGGAGCGGCTGGAGCCGGAGCCGGCGCAACGACCGCCGGCGCGGGAGCCGGGGCAACGGGAGCAGAAGCAACTGCTGCAGGTGCCGGTTCAGCCGCGGCAGGCGCAGGAGCCGGAGCCTGCTGGTTCGTCGGCGCCAACTGCCCTGCGCAGTCGCCCAGAATGCGGGCCATCGCGTCGTGTTCGGCCTGGGTGACCCACAGTCCGTACGTGGCTTTCACGGAGATCTGGCGCGCCACGTACTCGCACCGGAAGCCCTTGTTCGGCGGCAGCCAGGTGGCCGCGTCGCCGTCGCCCTTCTTGATGTTCGTGGGCCCATCGGTGGCCTGCAGGTTGAGCGGGTCATTCGCAAACGCCGTCCGCTGTTCCGGGGTCAACTGCTGCGCGCCCTTTTGCCATGCATCACTGAGCGCCACCACGTGATCGATCTGCACGGCAGTGCTGGTGCCGGAACCCCGCACAAAGCCGATGGTTGTGCCCGTGTAAGGATCCGCGAGGGTGCCCGACTGCACCTTGCACGGCACACTGTTGGTGTAGGTGATGCCGGTTAGGTCGCGCTTGAGGATGTCGTTGCGGGTATCGCAGCCGTTCCGGTCAACGTCCGCCCACGCCTGGCCGAACCGTGCCCGGTCGTACCCCGTCTTCGGCGCCCGGCCCTTGATGGGGAGGGTTGCCAGCACGTCCAGGGCTTTGGTGGCGTAGGCGGGCTGGGCGTTCGGGGCGGTGGCAGTAACGCCGGCGGCAAGAACGTAGGGGTTCTCCGGGTCCAGCGGTTCCCCGGTTTCCTGCGCGGTAGGGGTGGGCGGGGACGACGGCGACGGCTTGGGTGTCGCCGTCGGGCTGGCCTTCGCCGGCGTTGCCTTGGCGGTGCTCTCCGAGGATGCGGGCTTGAGGTCCGCGCTGGCGACCCGCGGCAGGGCGACGGCACCGCCAACGAAGAGGGCCAGCGATGCAACGACAGCGACGGCGCCGGCCTTCCGGTTTGCAGGAAGCCACGCCCAGGAGCGCCGTCCCGTGAGGAGGACGTACAAACCGGTGAGGGCAAGTGAAATGGCCAGGATGACCAAGGCACCGCCGATTCCGCCGCTCACTGCTCCGAGGAGCACAAACAGGACGGTAATAGCGCCAACAATGAAAGTTGAAGCGCGGGGTTTCCGCGGCGGCTTCGGTGCCGGTGCGAAGGAGGCGAACCCGGGACGGGTTTCGTAGTCGGACATTCTTTTCCCATTTACAGGGGGCGCCAACTGCTGATGCCCCCGCATATGCCGGGCCTGCTGCTAAGCCCGGCATAACTCATCACCGAGGAGCATATGGGCCGTTCGGGGCTGGAGAGGTGCGCGCGTCCAATACTCGGTCAACATTCAGCCAGTCTTGATGGGACCTTGAGGAAAGGCGGTCGCAAAGCGCACGCGGCCCTTAATAAATCACGGAAGAGCAGCCATGAACCCGTAGTGGACAGGCATTCCCTCACGGCTAAATGCAGAGATAAGGTGGCGCCCATGCAAATGCGCCTTGAAGTTGTTCAGGTCCCGGTGTCCGACGTGGACAGGTCCAAAGCCTTTTACACAGAAAAGCTGGGTTTCATCCTGGACCATGATGTGGAGCACCTCCCCGGCATGCGCGTGGTCCAACTGACTCCCCCGGGGTCCGCCGCATCGGTGGTCATCGGTACCGGGATGACTACCATGACACCGGGCAGCCTCGAGGGACTGCAGTTGGTGGTTCCCGACATCGCAGAAGTCCGCACCGAGTTGGTCCGCCGCGGGGCAGACATCAGCGAGATCCAGGACCTCGGCGGCGTCCTGTTCGCCTACTTCAGCGATCCGGACGGCAACCGCTGGGTGATGCAGGGCCAGACGCAGGAGCACGTCCGGGACGCCCACAAATCCTCTGAATGAACTGCCAGAAGTAGGCGCCCCTCCGGGATGGCGCTATCTCCTGGGCGGCGGCGCCGTAGAGCCGCGCACCACCAGCTCCGTGCCCAATTCAATACGTTGTGGCAGTTCCTCGTCACCGTCGAGATGGCGTAGGAGTGCCCTCACTGCGGTCTCCGCCATCTGCACCACGGGTTGCCGGATGGTGGTCAAGCCGGGTTCGACCCACTCGGCTGCTGGAATGTCGTCAAAACCGATGATGGACAGGTCCTCCGGTATGCGGAGCCCCGCAGCACGCGCAGCCCGGTAGGCACCAAGGGCCTGGCCGTCGTTACCGGTGAAAATCGCCGTGGGCCGGTCCGGCAGCTCCAGCAGCTTCCGCGCGGCAGCCTCGCCCGCTTCCATGGAGAAGTCCCCGGGAACCATCAAGGCCGGATCCAAGGCAACGCCCGCCCGGCGCAGCGCGGAAACATAGCCGTCTTCCCGGGCGCTGCTGCACTGCAGGTCCTCACGGCCGCCGATCATGGCGATCCGCTTGTGCCCCAGTTGCAGCAGGTGCTCCGTCGCCGAATAGCCGCCCTCCCAGTTGGCTGCCCCGACCGTGGTCAGGTCAGGTCCGGGTTGACCCACCGGATCTATGAGCACTACCGGTATTCCCAGGGACTTCACGCGCTGGATCTGCTTGGCGTCCAACTGGTAAACAGCCATCAACAGGCCGTCTGACTTCCGCTCGGCCAGGTTGGCCAACCAGGGCCGGATGCGGGAGCCGTCCAGGTTCAGGCTGCTGACCACGGTTCCGTATCCGGCGTCCTGTGCCACCCGTTCAACGCCTTCGATGATTTCCAGCGCCCACTCAGAGCCCAGGCCGGGGAACACCAGGTCCACCAGACCTGCCTTCTGCTTGCGCTTGGCCGGGCGCCGGGCATAGTCACGCTTGGCAATGATCTCCTCGACGCGCGCCCGGGTCTCCGCCGCCACATGCGCGTGTCCGTTCAACACCTTCGACACGGTGGGAACGGAAACGCCTGCCTCGCGGGCAATCTCGCTGATCGTCGCGCGCCTGGTGTCCTGCTTGCTCACCACGGAGACCGCCCTTTCACCCGGGTTACGCCCGGTGCTGGTTATCGGAAAGTTCCCAGGTCTGAATCCGGCCACACATGCCGTAGATTCTGCGGTTTTCCCGTTTTCCCATCGTAGTTCGCGCGTTCGCCATATAGATACTTTCTGCCGTGTCCAGGGAAGCAAGCTGCTGGCGCGTCAGCTCGGCCTGCCGGGCAGCTCCCTCAGCAAGCAGGCCAGCCCACACCGTCGTCCTGCCGGACACCAAGTGGGCCGCCGCGGCGTGGAACCCGGCCAGTGCTGACGGCCCGGAGGAAAGTACGGCCTCCTTCAGCGCCAAGTAACCTTCCAAGGCCAGATCACGACGCCGGCGGGCGGCTTCCTCGCCAGCCACCGGTCCGGCGTCGGCGTCCTTGTGTTCCAGTGCTGCCGCGCGGCGGTAGCTAACCGCATCCGCCAGGTACTCCGGCGGGAAGGTCATCACGGCGTCGCCATGTTCGGGAAGCCCTGCGTTCTGCATCACCACCAGTACCTTCAGGTCGCCCGAGTCGTTAATGGCACGGTGGACGGTTCCTGGCGTGAACCACAGGACCGTCCCGGGTTCCAGGGGGCTGGACGTGAAGCCGCGGGAGTCAAGCGTCTCCAGCCGGCCGCTTCCTTCGAGCACCACGTACGCTTCCGTGGATGCCGTGTGCAGGTGCGGTGACCCACCGGCTGCTCCGTCGGCTCCGGGCCAGTCGTAGACGCTGATCTCGGACAGGCCGGTGGCGCCCGGGAAGGAGGAGGCCACGGTCACCGCCAACTGCGCAGTGCGGCGTCGGCGGCAGCGGCCAGCGCCGCGGCCCGCCCCGTGTCCACTCCGCCGTCGGCAATCACCACTGCATAGCGGTAGGTGAGCGGCGAGCCTTCCCGCAGCGGCACCTCCTCGCTGAAGAAGGGCGCCGAGCCCAGGCAGGCGAAGATAGAGGACCTTGCAAACCACTGGTTGGGTGCGCCCGGATTTGAAGGGTCCTCCAGGAACGCGATGGTTGATGACCGGCAGGTGCCGTCGTGCTTTCCGGTAAAGGCGACCCAGGGCGAACGGCTGCCCATGAACTCATCCGTTCCGGCGGCGTCCTGGCTGCGGAACTCACCGCCGGTGAAGGACCGGGGACCACGCCAGAAGAGGCCGCCGTAGCCGGCATTGTCCCGTCCTTCGGTGGTGGGGCTGCCGATCTGGATGTCCCCGCCGGAGATGTTGTTCATCCGGGTTTCGAACAGAATGACGTAGGCCGCCGCGGTGTCGCTGCCGTTTGCGTCCTCCAGGAGCTGGACGCTGAACCGTCGGGTCTCCGTGATGACCGGCTCGCCTTCCTGCGACGTCCAGGTGAGGGACTCCGACACCGTAATGCCGGCACCGGACTGGTCGATTCCCGTAAATGATTCGTGGGTCATGGCGCCGTTGTTGTCCAGGTTGGCGTATTCGGTGGCACGCGTGTAGGTGGCGCCGCCCCAGAAATTGTGCCGCCCCACGTTCGGGAGTGCCCAGGAAAGGCCCTTGTGCCAGACATGGTCCCAGGGCCGGGAGATGGTTACCTCGTCACCGCCGAGTGTGGTGAGTGGATGGAAGAATGGCCGCGGGCTTTCGTATTGGTCGTCGGTTGGCTTGTAGGTATAGGTGGCGATGGGACGCCCGTACGCAGTGAAGGTGAGGGCACTTCCGTCATCCTCGAAGCTGAGCTGGGCGATGGAGAGCGCAGACGGAGCGGTGGCTGGGGAGGTGGTCATGATGGGTCCTTTGGATGTGGGATTCAGACGGCGGTGTCGACGGCGGTACGGTCCAGCGCTGTGGCGTCCAGGACCCGGGTGCCCAGACCGTCGCCGTCCATGCCGCCGTAGAAGGGGTGGCCGGGAACGATCTGGCCGCGGCGTACCGGCTGCCCGGTAAAGGCGGAGGCGTAAATTGCGGCAGCAAGTTCAAGTGTTTGCCTCGCGGAGTCCATGCCGGCTGGAAGCGGCCGGCCGGCGTCGAGCGCGTCATACATGGCCAGGAACTGCGCCACATGGCCGCTGCTCCGCTCCAGGGGCCGGGCGGTCCATGCTGCCGTGACACCTTCTTCGTGGCCCGGCGCCCCGGTGACAGTCCAGTTGTCCGTGCTGTAGCCATAGAGGTGGCTCAGTTCAACTGTGGCGAACTCGCAGTCGATCCGGATGTCCGAGGTTTCGCGTGGCGAGAGCAGGGAATTGATCATGGTGGCCACGGCGCCGTTGCGGAACCGGACCAACGCGGCGGACAGGTCCTCAGTGGACGTGGCCCGCGCCTGCCGCCCGGCAACTGCGGTCACTTCCTCCCAGGGGCCCATGAGGTACAGGAGCAGGTCGAACTGGTGGATCCCGTGGCCCATGGTGGGGCCACCGCCCTCGGCATTCCAGGTGCCGCGCCAGGGCAGGTCCCAGTAGCTGTCCGGGC
Organism: Arthrobacter sedimenti; assembly: GCF_042652025.1. Taxonomy (NCBI): domain Bacteria; kingdom Bacillati; phylum Actinomycetota; class Actinomycetes; order Micrococcales; family Micrococcaceae; genus Arthrobacter; species Arthrobacter sedimenti. The sequence goes on from NZ_JBHSDQ010000008.1 coordinate 8,114, forward strand.
GGTACCAGAGAGTGTCGCACCGCGCCACCAGAGGCCGGCCAAAGTCGGAACCGCCGATCAGATGCTTGGCAGCGGCCGATGCGTCCCCGAAACGGTGCTGGAACACGCAGGAGAACTGGGCGCCGCCCTTGGCCTGCGCCGCTTCGAGCCGGTCGAAGTCCGCCAGGCTGAGTGCCGGGGGCTTCTCGGAGAGCACATGGACCCCTGCTTCCAGGCACTCGATGGCCTGGTCAATGTGGAACATGGGAGGCGTGCAGAGATGGACAATGTCCGGTTTCGCCCCGGCCAGTAGCTCCCCCAGGGTGAGGTAGGTGTCAGGGATGCCATGCTTCCCGGCGAACGCGTCCAGCCTGCCCTGGTCCACGTCGCCGGCTGCCACGAGCTGGGCCCTGCCATCGGTCCGGGCAAGGTTGTCCGCATGAACCGCCGCGATTCCGCCGGTTCCCACAATGGCCACTCTGTACGTCCGCATGTTCTCTCCGTCGTTGCAGTGAAATAAGTAGCAGTGAGGCAGGCACCACAAGTAGCTGGATGGCCTTCAACTTCGCTTGGCGTCCGGTCAAGGCGGGACAGTAATAGGGAAACTTTCGACACTGCCCGCAATGTTTCCAACATGGTCACCCGCACAAATGCCTCGCTCTAGCTTCAACCCTAGGAATCCTTTCCATCGACAGTCAATGCTTTTACCCTAGAAACTAAACTCAATTTTCTGATAGTTTCATAGAAAATTCTTCCGATCCTAGGAGACGCCCGTGACCAGCGGTGCCGCCGAAAAACAAGCTCCCGCGTCCTCTCCTGCCAGTGGCATGCCGGATCCCGCCGGTGGGCGCCTGTCCGTTGATGAGTTGGTGGAGCAGATGACTCTGGAGGAGAAGCTGGCACAGCTGGTGGGCGTCTGGGTCAATGCCTCCAGCGACGGAGATTCCGTGGCTCCCCTGCAGAACGAGATGGCTGGTGAAACGCGCTCCTGGGAGGACGTGATCGCCTCCGGCCTTGGCCAGATCACCCGCATGTACGGCACCGTTCCCCTGGAACCGTTGGACGGCGCCCGCCGGCTTGCCGCTGCCCAGGAGCAGATCATGGCAGCCTCCCGCTTCGGCATTCCTGCCCAGGTACATGAGGAATGCCTCGCCGGGCTGGCCGCATGGAAGGCCACCGCATTTCCGGTTCCGCTTGCGTGGGGTGCCACATTCAATCCCGCCTTGGTGCGGCGCATGGCCGGCCTGATCGGGGGCCAGATGAAGGCCCTGGGGGTCCACCAGGGCCTGGCTCCTGTCCTGGACGTGGTGCGCGATCTGCGCTGGGGACGGGTGGAGGAGACCATCGGCGAGGATCCGCATCTGGTGGGGACAGTAGCCAGCGCCTACGTCTCCGGCCTGGAGGGAGCCGGCATCGTTGCCACACTCAAGCACTTCGTGGGCTACTCGGCCTCCCGCGCAGGGCGGAACCACGCCCCGGTATCCATGGGTCCGCGTGAGCTGGCCGACGTGATGCTGCCCCCGTTCGAGATGGCGCTGAAGCACGGCGGTGCCCGGTCCGTCATGCACGCCTACACCGACATCGACGGTGTTCCCGCGGCCGCCAACCGTGCCCTGCTCACCTCGCTGCTGCGCGACGAATGGGGCTTCGCCGGTACCGTAGTGGCGGACTACTTCGGTGTCGCCTTCCTTGACGTCACTCACGGCGTAGCTGCCGATTCCGGCGAGGCGGCAGCGCTGGCACTGACTGCAGGAGTGGACGTGGAACTGCCCACCGTGAACTGCTACGGCCGGCCGCTGTTGGAGCGCGTCCGTTCCGGCGCGGTGCCGGAGTCCCTGGTGGACACGGCCCTGCGCCGGGTGCTGCGGCAGAAGCAGGAGGCGGGGCTTTTATCGCCAGGCTTTGACCCCTCTCCCCCTGTCCTCGCCATGGGCTCCATCGATTTGGACCCTGCGGCGAACAGGGAGTTGGCCCGGGAAATTGCCACCCAGTCCCTGGTGCTGCTGACCAACAGGAAGCACGACGGCGGGCCAAGCCTGCCGCTGCCCGCTGCGGCCCTCACGTCACTTGGCGTGGTGGGGCCCTTGGCACAGGATCCGTTCGCCATGCTGGGGTGCTACTCATTCGACGCGCACGTTGGCGCCTCGCACCCGGACGTTCCCATGGGCATCAGCGTTCCCACGGTGGCTGCTGTGGCCGCCCATCGCTACGGATCGGTGCGGAGCGCCGCGACCGGAACCTGCGAGGCCATCACGGAGGAACAGATCGCGGAAGCCTGTGAGATTGCCGCGTCCGTCGACACCTGCGTAATCATGGTGGGCGACAACGCCGGTCTTTTCGGCCGCGGCACATCCGGCGAAGGCAACGACGCAGCGGATCTTCGGCTGCCGGGTGACCAGCACCGCATGCTGGAGCGGGTGCTGGCCGCCGCAGAGGATGCCGGGACCCGCGCCGTCGTGGTGGTCCTCAGCGGGAGGCCCTACGCACAGGGCGACTTCGTTGGGCGGGCCGCAGCCATCGTGCAGGGATTCTTCCCGGGCGAGGAGGGCGCGGAAGCACTCTGGGATGTGCTGTCCGGGGTGGCGAACCCGTCCGGCAAACTGCCCGTCTCCGTGCCACGCACCTCCGGCGGCCAGCCGGGAACCTACCTGCACAGCCGCCTTGCCGGCCCGTCCGGCGTCAGCGCGCTGGACCCCTCACCTCTGTTCAGCTTTGGCCACGGGCTGTCGTATACAACGTTCGAGTTCTCCAACCACGAGGCCAGCACCTCCACGATGTCCACGTCAGGCACCGTAGACGTGGCCGTGTCTGTGGCGAACACCGGCACAGTGGACGGCGCGGAAGTGGTCCAGCTCTACCTGGAAGACCCCGTGGGCGAGGTGGTGCGGCCCGTTCGCGAGCTGATTGGCTACGCGCGGGTTGAACTGGCTGCCGGCGCCTCGGCGCGCGTGGAGTTCACGGTGCACGCAGACCGGACCTCTTTCACAGGCCTGGACCTGAAGCGGGTGGTGACACCGGGCCTGGTGAAACTGCATGTCTCCACCTCAAGCACGGCAGATATCCATACCCACGAGGTCACCCTGCACGGTGAGCGCCGGGTGGTGGGCTTTGAACGGGAGATGCTGACGCCGGTCACCGTGACCCGGCTTTAGGTTATGGCCCTACGCCCCCTGGCCGTTGGTGGTGAACTTATCCTGAACCAGCTTCAGCAGCGGCCGGGCGTTGAGGCATAGCAGGATCACCACCGCGCCGGAGAGAAACGGCAGCAGATAGGCGGTGGTTAGCAGGAGCAGTGTTGCGGTCACGAACAGGATGCCCGCCGTGCCCAGGGAGACCCGCTTCTGCGCGCCGAAGCTGTAGAGGGCCAGCTTGTATAGGTCCCGGGTACGGAACGAAAAACGGGACAGCAACAGCAGGGCGTGCACGGCTGAGGTGGCAGCCACCAAGGCCAGGACAAGCAGCACCAGCCGGAGCGCCGGCGCAACAGGATTATCCGGTCCCAGGGCCGTGGGCAGCCCGGCCAGGTTGGCGCCGATGACTACCAACACCGCCAGGCAGGGCGTCCAGACCTTCAGCGCAGGAAGGAAATTCAGCCGGTAGCTGCGCACAAAGTCCCGGTATACGCCGCTGTCCCGGCCTCCCAGCAGCCGGTTGAAGGCGTACATGCATGCCACCAGCGCCGGCCCCGCGGGCAGAAGTGCGACGACGACGGCCCAGGCACCCAGCACCGGGGCCGCCAGCACCGCGACCAGCAGCAGGACATTGGCCAGCACCAGCAGGGCCGAGCCCATCATGACACCGGCGGCGGTGCCGGCCGCCCTGAAAAGGGGGCCGGCACCGTACTCCGCTTTCTTCTGAACCACCAACTGCCTTTCGGTCACCGCGGAAAGTCCGCTGCCGCCGTCGTACGCCCTACTTCTTGTCCGCGTACGCCTTGTACGCCTTGTTGGCCAAATCTACGTACTTGCCCATGCCCTTGCTGTCCAGCTCTTTCACGTAGGCATCGAACTCGGAGATGGGCCGCTGCCCGGTAATGAACTTCAGGGTGTTCTGCTTGACGTGGTCCTTGAGCGGGGTCAGCGTCAGTGTGGCCTGCTCACGGTCCGCATCGCTGTAGGGCACGGGCGGTGAGACGGGGCGCGGGGTCTTGCTCTTCATGGCCTTCTGGAAAGCCAGTTCTTCATCATCAAAAGTGGACTGCAGCAGGTCGGTGGTGCCGCCGTAGGCAAAGTTGCCGCCTGAGAAGCCGTAGTCCACCCGCAGGTCCTTGGTGCCGGCGGGGTTCAGGCCCTGGAAGTTGATGTCCTTGGCCAGCACCCGCTTGCCGCCCTCCTTGGTGTAAGTGGTGCCCTGTACGCCCCACTTGGCGAACTCCTGTCCTGCGTCGCTGTAGAACAGCCAGTCGATGTACTGGATCAGCGCCACGAAGCTGTCCTTGTCCTTCACCGACGAGTTCAGCATGATGCCGTTCTCCAGCCGTGAGCCGCCGATGATGTTGCCTGCGGGGCCGCCTGGGACCGTTATCTTGCCCACGGTGAAGTTGCCTTTGCCCAAGGACTGCTCCATGGACGTGCGGTAGGTGATGATGTTCTGGGAGTTGGCGCTGATCACGAACGACTTGCCGGAGGTGAACTTCTGGATGGCTGAATCGTCGGTCTGGGTGAAGCTTTCCGGGTCCATCAGGCCTTCGGAGACCAGGGAGTTGAAGTACGTCAGCAGGTCCTTGAACGCCGGGGTGCTGGAGGCGAACTCGAACTGCTTTTTGGAATCGTTGAAGGCCAGGCCGTCCACCAGACCCCAGCCGGCTACGGTGCCGAAGGATGTGGCGGCGATGTTGAGCGCGCTGTTGCCGTTGAAGCGGTCGGAGAAGGGCACCACGTCGGGGTGAGCCTTCTTCAGGGCACGCAGCACGTCCCGGAACTCGTCCCACGTCTTGGGTTCGGCGAGGTTTTCCTTCTGCAGGACGTCCTTCCGGAACGCCAGGGAATAGTCCGGCCACAGTTCCTCATGCAGGCCCGGCAGCACGTAGTACTTGCCGTCCTGTTGCGTGAGTCCGGCGATTTCCGGCTCCAGCTTCCACTTCTTAACCTTGTCCTGGAAGTGCGGCATCAGGTCCACATAGTCGCTCACCGGCAGTACGGCCCCAGAGGATACGAAGGCCGATTCCTCGCCGGGATAAGTCTTGGCGATGATCTCCGGAGCCTTTCCGGAGCTGATGAGCAGGCTGCGCTTCTGGGTGTAGTCGGCGAACGGCACGACGGTGGCGTCCAGGGTGACGTTGTTGTCACTGGCCATCTTGGTGAACAGCAGCCAGTCCTTTTTATAGGGGTACGTGGGCTGGTCGCTGAACAGGAAGCTGTAGGTCAGAGGGGTGGTCGCCTTGAACGTGTCCCCCAGCTTAAAGCTGTCCATGGCGCCGGTGCGGGCTTTGGAGGTATCGGCTTTGCTGCCGGATTCGGAGTCACAGCCTGCCAGCGCCAGGCCGAAGGCTGTAAGCGCGGAGAGGCCGAGGAAGTCTCGTCTGCGGATCATGGGCTTTCCTTTCATAAGGGGTTATTCCTTGACGGAACCGAGCATGACGCCCGAGAAAAAGTACTTCTGCACAAAGGGGTAGACGCACAGGATGGGGATGACGGTGAGGATGATGGTCACGGACTGGATGTTCGCGGCGATCTGGCCCATGTTTTCCGTGGTGCCACCTGCCGAGCCTGCTGTGGTGACCCCGGCGATCATGTTGCGCAGGTAGATGGTCACCGGGAACAGTTCCGGCTTGTCCAGGTAGAGGAACGCCTGGAACCAGGAGTTCCAGTTGGCCACGGCGTAGAAGAGCACCATTGTTGCAACGATGGCCTTGCTCAACGGCAGGACCACCTTGAACAGCACGCCGTACTGGGTGAGGCCGTCGATGGCGGCAGCTTCCTCCAGTTCCCGCGGCATGTTCTCGAAGAACGACTTCATGATGAGCAGGTTGAAGACACTGATGGCGTTTGGCAGCACCACGGCCCACAGCGTGTCCCGCAGGCCCAGCGAGCTGATCAGCACATAGTTCGGAATCAGGCCGCCGTTGAAGAACATGGTGAACACGGCGATGCCGATGAATGCGCTGCGGCCCTTCAGGTCCTTCTTGGCGATGGCGTAGGCGAAGGACGTGGTAAGCACCATGGAGATGGCCGTAGCTACCACCGTATAGAGAACTGTGTTGCCGTAGTTACGCCAGAACGTCGAATCAGCGAGGATCAACTTGTAGGTCTCGATGTTGAAGCCCATCGGGAACAGGTTGACCTGGCCGGCGTTGATGAAGCCTTCGCTGGAAAAGCTCTGGGCCAGGATGTTCAGGAACGGGTACAGGGTCAGGAACACCACCACCAGCAGGAACGCCAGGTTGGCCACCCGGAATACCTGCATAGCGCGGGAGACCTTCATGTCCTTGATCAGGACGCCGGTCTCTTTGGCTGGTGCTTTGCCGCCGCGCTCTTTCAGTGCGGTCTCTTTCACGGTTGCCCCCTTCACCACAGGCTCGTTCCGGCGAGGCGCTTGGATAAAGCGTTCGCGGAGAGGATCAGCGTGAGGCCGATGACGGATTCGAACATTCCGATCGCGGCCGCATAGCTGAAGTTGCTCGATTCCAGGCCCACCCGGTACAGGTAGGTGGAGATGACGTCGGAGGTTGCGTAGTTGAGGGGGTTGTAGATGAGGAGGATCTTCTCGAAGCCCACTGCCATGAATGTGCCGATGTTCAGGATCAGCAGCGTGATGATGGTGGGCCGGATGGCCGGCAGTGTCACGTGCCAGGTTTGCTGCCACCGGTTGGCTCCGTCGATCCGGGCTGCCTCGTACAGCGATTCATCCACCCGCGTCAGTGCGGCGAGGTAGAGGATGGCACCCCAGCCCATGGTCTGCCACACCTCCGAGCTGATGTACATGGGCCGGAACCAAGCGGCCTCCTGGGTGAAGTTCACTGTGGTGCCGAACAGGGCGTGGCCGATCTGGTTCACCGTGCCCGTCATGGAGAAGTTCTGCAGGATCATGCCGGCGATGATCACCACGGACATGAAGTGCGGCAGGTACGTCACCGTCTGGATCAGCTTCTTGAATTTCTGCGAGCGCAGTTCGTTCAACAGCAGGGCAAAGATGATCGGCATCGGGAAGCAGAACAGTAACGTAAGAACGCCCAGGATGACGGTGTTCTGGAATGCCTGCCAGAAGCTGGGATCGTTGATGAACAGCGTGACGTACTTGAGCCCCACCCACTTCTCACCGAAGATGTTTCCGCCGGGCTGGAACTGCCGGAACGCTATGACGTTGCCGACCATCGGCAGGTAGCGGAACACGGCGAAGTAGGCCAGCGGCAGCAGCACCAGCGTGTAGAGGCGCCAGTCCCGTTTGATGGCCAGCTTCCAGCCGCCGGGTTTGTTGCGGGGCTTCCCGGTCCCCGCCTCCGCATCTTTGGGGACCGATTCGGGTGGTACTTCCAATCGCATGGCCATGTCTGCTCCTACCGGCCCGTAGTGAGGGTTTCGTTGTCTGTGGATGTTTCCTGCAGCACCAGTACGCCGTTCGCGGCCAGTTCAACGGTGCCGGTGACTCTGGCGCCTGTGATGCCGTCCGTCCCGCCGGAGCCAACGTTCACACTGGCGGGCGCGTCGTTGTGGTTCAGCACAAACAGGAAGCTGCGTCCGTTGCCCGTACGACGGCGGACCTGCACTCCAAGCGGTACGTCCAGTTCCGGCCGAATCCCCGCAGCCGCCCGTTCGGCGGAGAGGAGTTCCTCCAGGAAGGCGTCGTCCACACGAGCGGACAGATAAGTGGCGGTGCCGCGGCCGAAGGTGTTGCGTGTGACTGCAGGCATGCCGGCGAGCCGCCCCGATGCGTAACTGGCAACAACCTCCGCCGTCGTAGTGTGAAGGTGCTCAGTCCAGTAATCCGCGGAAGCCGTGCCGCCGTCGGCCGTTGTCAGCTTCACTGCCTCGCCTTCACCCGCGAGTGGGTGCATCTCCTCGCTCCACGCACCCAGGACATTACGGAGCGCGCCGGGGTATCCGCCCAGACGGATGGTGTTGTCCTGGTCCACGATGCCTGACAGGTAGCTCACCACCAGGCGCCCGCCGCCGGCTACATAGTCTTCGACGTTCTGGGCTGCACGGTCCGTCAGGAGATACGTGGCGGGCAGGACCACCAGGCTGTACTGGCTAAGATCGGCCTTGGTGTCCACGAAGTCCACGGGAATGTTTGCGTCAAAAAACGGCCGGTACAGGCGGAGGACCTCCTGCGGGTAACTCAGATCCGACCGCGGGGAATTGCCCAGTTCCAGGGCCCACCAGCAGTCCCAGTCGAACACCAGGGCCACCTTAGCGGTGGCGCGCGTGCCCGTGATGGCGGCCAGGCCCTTCAGCTCCCGGCCCAGTTCGCAGACCTCCCTGAAGACCCGTGTGTTGGGTCCGGCATGGTTCACCATGCCGGAATGGAAGCGTTCGGTACCGCCCTTGGCCTGGCGCCACTGGAAGAACAGGATGGAGTCAGCGCCCTGGGCGATGGCCTGGTAGGAACCCAGCCGCATTTTGCCGGGGAGCTTGGAGACGTTGACGGACCACTGGCTGACGGCACCCGTGGCCTGTTCCATCACCAGCCAAGGCTGGCCCCGGCGCAGCGAGCGCATCAGGTCGAAGTTCAGGGCGGCGGCCACGTGTGCGTCTTCTTCCCGCGGATCCGGGTAGATATCCAATGCCGCCGCGTCCTCTTCCGCTGCCCAGGCCCAGTAGTCGTTGTTCTTGTAGAAGCGCATGAAGTTGGTGACGATGGGCAGGTCCGGGGTGTGCCGGCGCAGGATGTCCCGCTCAGCCTTGAAGTGCGCCAGCATGCTGTCAGAGGTGAACCGGTGGTAGTCCAGGCGGCGGGAGGGGTTTGACCAGGTGCGGGGCTGGGCGGGCGCGTTCACTTGGGACCAGTCGGAGTAAACCTGGCCCCACACGTCCGTGCTCCAGGCCCGGTTCAGGTCTTCCAAGTTGCAGTATTTTTCCTGCAGCCATGTCCGAAAGGCCCGGTCGGCGTGCGGACCGTAGGAGACCGGTCCGTATTCGTTGTTGACATGCCACATGCATAAGCCCGGATGCCCGGCGTAGCGCTCCCCCATTTTCTCAGCCATAGCCAGCGACTTTTCCCGGTAGGCGGGGTGGGAAACGTCGAAGTGCTGGCGGGAGCCGAATCCAAAGGTGCTGCCATCAGCCAGGACGGGGAGGATGTCCGGATGCTGGGCGATCAGCCAGGCCGGCGGGACTGCGTCAGGGGTGGCCAGATCCACACCGATCCCGTTCGCGTGCAGCAGGTCCATGATGTCGTCCAGCCAGCCAAAGTCATAGACCCCGTCTGCTGTCTCAAGCCTGCTCCAGGAGAAAACGGCCAACGTCACCAGGTTGACGCCGGCTTCCTTCATGAGGCGTACATCGTCGTTCCATACCTCCCGGGGCCACTGCTCGGGGTTGTAGTCCCCGCCATAGGCGATCCCACCAAGCCGTGCGTGCAGGGGTTTAAAGCGGTGCTGGGAGGTGCTGGCGCTATGCTCGCTGGTCATCATTGTCCTTTGGTTGGCATGTGGCCGCGGGCTCCCCACCAGTGCGACCTGCATCACAGAGAAAGTATCGTAAAGTTTCAGCAATAACAACAGGGGTAGGGGAAGTGGGAGATAACTATTTATCCGCCTCGGTGCCGGGATGCGGGCACTAGCAGTGCTCAGAAGTCGCATCTGGATGCAGAATCAACGAACTTCCCCGTGATGCCCCTTCATCAATTCCCACTGCGGGATGGAAAGTATCGGAAGCCTGCGGGTACGAACCGGAGGATTCCGGCACCTGATGGGGCGTGCAGCCGCCCATCGTGGAACGTGAGGGTGCCGCCCGGTGAGCGGTCCTAGGTGAGCGGGCGTCATCGGGAATCCCACCAAAGGTGAGCGGGCGATACCGGGAATCCCACCAAAGGTGAGCGGGCGATACCGGGAATCCCGCCAAAGGTGAGCGGGCGATACCGGGAATCCCGCCAAAGGTGAGCGGGCGTCGGTGAGTTGCCCTGACTCAGTTGCCTGGCGCAGCTTCCCCTTGCCCAGGTTCCAGCACGTCCTGGACGACTTCGTTGTGCCGCAGGAACCACGGCTTGAACGGCGGGTCAAAGCGGGCGAACCGGGGCGGGCCCACTGGCGTCAGTCCAGCCAGCGCCAGGGCGGCCTGTAAACCGTTGTTCCGCTTCTCAAATGCAGAGTCGGAACCGCTGCCCGAGAATCCCGCTACCGCGGCGAGGGAACCCGGCACCGCCCGGACCCTGACCTTCGGGTCCGCGGGCACAGGGGCGGTTTCGGCGGTCACGTCCGCCGGGAGCACAAAGGCCACCGTGAATTCAGCGGGCTGTTTGGAACCGGGCAGCGGTCCGCTTTGGAGCACCGGGGCGGTCATGGCCAGCTTCTGCGGCCCCGGCTGCGGCTCCTGGAGCACGGGGACGGTCATGGCCAGTTTCTGCCGGGCAGTGTTGTTGCCGCTGATGTAGTTGAAAAGATAGCGGAAAGCGGCGTTCCCCGCGCGGTCAAAGCCGGCCGTCACCGTCACTTCGGCGACGACATAGTCCGGGTACCGGCGCAACTCGAAATGCGGATAGCGCCGGACCAACTCATAAGGCTGCTGCTCGGTCATGGTGCAGCAGAGCCTACGCCGGCCGGACGGGCGCGGCCAGACCGAAGGACTCTACCGGGCCGAGGTCAGACGACTCGCATCGCACCCCGAACTGTTGCCAAGCCCACGCTGCCTGCCATTGCCATGTGATAAGCAAGCGAAGCATAATAGTTAGCAGAACTAATTAGCATCGCTAAAGAATGCCAGCAGGAGGCGCACCCGCTTTTATGTCAGCCACCCAAACCAAGAACCCCGCAGCCGCCGACCCCACCGCTCCCGACACCCTCGCCATCGATCTCCGCACCGCCGTGATGCGCACTTCGCGCCGGCTCCGCGTTGAGGCCACCGGTGACGCCATCACCCCCGGCCAGTACACGGTCCTCGCCCTGCTGAACGGCAGCGGCCCAAGCACTTTGCGGGATCTAGCCAAGAGTGAGCACGTCCAGGCACCGTCCATGACCAGGATCGTCAACGCGCTGGCCGACCAGGGCTTCGTCACCAGGAGCGCCGATCCCGACGACGGCCGGCAGGTCCGCGTGGACATCACCGACGCCGGCAGGACAGTTTTGGCGGAAGCCCGGAGCCAGCGGACCGCTTGGCTGGCCCAACGCGTGGCAGGCCTCAGCGAGGAAGACCGGCTCATCCTCAGCCGCGCAGCCCGGATCATGCAGGAAATGAGTGGTAAATGAGCGCGATGTTCCGGGCCCTCGAAAACCCCAATTACCGCATTTGGGCCAGCGGTGCGATCGTCTCCAACATCGGCACCTGGATGCAGCGGGTGGCACAGGACTGGCTGGTGCTGACTGTCCTCACCGACCACTCGGGTGCTGCCGTCGGCCTCACCACGGGCCTGCAGTTCCTGCCCATGCTGCTGTTCGGCCCCTACGGCGGCGTGCTGGCGGACCGCTACCGCAAGCGCATCATTCTCATGTGGACGCAGCTGGCCATGGGATTCACCGGCCTTGCCATCGGACTCCTGGTGGTCACCGGTACCGCCCAGCTGTGGCATGCCTATGTGGCGGCGTTCTGCCTCGGCCTGGCCAGCGCGGTGGACGCGCCGGCGCGGCAGGCCTTCGTTTCCGAGCTGGTGGGCCAGGAAAACATCTCCAATGCGGTGGCCCTGAACTCGGCGTCCTTCAACACCGCGAGGCTCACCGGCCCGGCTATCGCCGGGGTGCTCATCGCGTGGGTGGGCACGGGCCCGGTGTTCCTGCTCAACGCCGCCAGCTTCGCCGCCGTCCTGATTTCACTGTTCCGGATCCGCGTTAGCCAGCCGGCCCCGGCCGGAAAGGGAGAGCGCAACAAGCACCAGGTGGCCGAAGGCATCAGGTATGTGCGCCGCAGGCCGGACCTGATGCTGATCATGGTCCTGGTGGGCATCCTTGGCGCGTTCGGCATGAACTTCCCCGTCATCAACTCACTGATGGCCACCACCGAATTCAGCATGGGGCCAAGTGAATTCGGGCTCCTCGGCTCGATCATGGCCGTAGGCACGCTGGCCGGTGCCCTCCTGGCGGCGCGCCGCTCCGGCCCCCGGTTGCGGTTCCTACTGGGAGGGGCACTGGGACTGGGAATCTCCACCATACTGGGCAGCGTCGCACCAACGTTCTGGGTCTACGCCGCCATCCTGATTCCCGTGGGCCTGGCGTCCATCACCTTCCTGAACAGCTGCAACACCAGCATCCAGCTCTCGGTGGAGCCGCGGTTCCGCGGCCGAGTGCTGGCCCTGTATCTGGCCATCCTGCAGGGCGGCACCGCCATTGGTTCGCCACTGGTCGGCTGGATCGGAAGCCAGTTCGGCGCCCGCTGGTCCGTTGCGGTGGGCGGCATCGTGGTGCTGCTCGCAGGTATCGCCGCTGTGGTCGCGGTCACCAGGCGGAACCGGCTCACCCTTCGCGGCGCGCTCCGCCTGGCCTTGGGCCGGCGCGAGCCCGCCGTTTGAGGGCTGGGACGAAAGTTAACCCGTGGGCCGGTCCCCCAACACCGGCACCGGCCCACGGTGGCGGCGGCCATTGGATGGGACCGCCGCAATCCGCAGCTGCAACTTGGGGTGCAGCTGCAGACGATGTCATCCCCCAGGCGGGGGCAGGACTGCGGACCGGCGCACGAGCTCCTGCTCCACAGAGCGCAGGATGGCATCAGCTTCGCGTAGTTCGGCACCGGGAAGCTCAGCACCGGAGCGTTCGATGGCGTGGCGCAGCATGAGGAGGTCGGCGGCCGGAACCAGGGCCCAGCCGTCGAAGGCATGGAAAACCCGGCCCGGGGCCGTACCGCCGGGCGGATAGAACCAGGAATGTGCTTCTTGAGCTCTAACTTCTTGAGCTGCGAATTGTTGAGCTATGAGTTTCATCAGGGAGGGCTCTCTTGACTGCCTAGCCAGCTGACTGCTCAACCACGGGTAAGGAAAAAGATAACCACAACCGTGCCGTTAAATCACGTGGTTGCCGTACCGAATCTGAAAATGACGGCATCCTTCATACGAGCGGCCACAAGAGCCCCCAGGTTGCGGGTTCACTGCGGCGCCTGGTTCACGATGTCCACCGAGATTTCGACTACCGGTACCGTCCCCCGGTTCTCCAGCCAGTGGGTGGTGTGCCGGTCCTCCTTCCACCCCACACCGGGCCCATACTCAGCGACGGCGCCGTCCCGATGCTCCGTGACAGTCCCCTGCAGGACGTAGACGGTGCCGGGACGGCCTTTGTGGTCATGGAGTGGGCCGAAGACGCCGCCCGGTTCGATGGTTACCATCCTCATCCGCAGCTGCCGGCCTTCCATACCGTCAATCTCGCCGGCAAGATCAACAGCCGCCAGCAGCTCCACCGAGACGCCCGTCGACTCAGGCACCGCTTCTTCCCCGCCCATTGCCCTTCCTTTCTATGCCCGCTTACGACGGCGGCGCCGGCCTGCCGCTGCCACGCACCCTGGTGCGGGTGCTCTGGGCGGCACGTGCCGGCGTCGTACCTTGATTGATGCGCCTGCATTGGCGCGACGTGCCCTTAGGCCGGCAACGAGGAGATATTCAGGATGTTGCCCTCGCTGTCCACGAACCAGGCACCCTTGCCCATGCCCTCCATGGTGGCGATGCCGTTTTCGGTCTTGAGGCCTGGCATGTCGTAGTCCTCAAACACCACCCCGCGGGCCCGGAGCTCCTCCACTTCCTTCTCCACGTCCTGGACACCCCACGCCATCTGGGTGTTCTTGGCCGAACCGGCGTTGTCCGTCCGATACAGCAGGAAGCCGGTCCCCTTGCCGCATCGGTAGATCAAATTCTCGTTTTCGATAGTCTGGGCCGGCTCAAGGCCCAGCTTGTCCCGGTAGAACTCCTTGGCCCGGTCGATGTCCTTGGCAGGCAGGACGGCCATGAGTTCCATATCTTTGAGCATGACAATCAACTCTCCTTGCGGTTGCGATGGCGACGCTCTCCCCCGAGCCGGTCCGGACGTGCCCGCCGGGCCATGTGGCCGTCCTTCCCGCCGAGTGCCGGGGCGGCCACCTGGAATCCCGTTTTGCCGTGCTGGCAGCAACCATCGACGCAACCATCGACGCGGGGTCCCCGAAGTCTACGAGGCCATTATGGAACCGAAAATCCCGCGGCGAAATAGGGGATTTAATCGGCCCTGAAGCAGCTTCAGCCTGCTACTTACGTGCCACCCAGATTGCCTTACGCAGGGCGGCGCCCACTACAGACACCAGGGGAACCAGGCAGACCAGGGCGGCGATGGTGTTGGGGCGGAAAGCAGGTTTACCGTTCACTGTGCGGTACACGCCGAGCGGGACAACGAAACCGCCGCCGCCTCCGCCGGAGGCCCCGTCTTCCGATTCCGTGCCGCCGCCGAAGCCAAAGGACACCAGCGCCACGGGCACGATTTCCTCCCCGCCGAGGTTCACGGGAGTCCCGTAAGCGCGGGTGACGCCCATGTTCTTAAACGAGTCTGCAAGGGATGCGAGAGTGTCAGCCATGGCATCAGGCTAGGCAGCAGCTTCCGCAGCCGAAAGGACCATAAGTCCCGTTGAAGCCGGATCCCAGCGCTCCCTACTTCCGGATTTCCGCCATCCTCAAGCGGACGATGTCCGCCAGCACGTCGTCGGGCACGGGGTGGTCAGCGGTGAAGCGGATGGTCCCCTTGGACAGCGAGTACCCTTCCAAGCGTCCGGCCACCGCTTCGACCACTGCCGAGGAAAAGGGAAAGATCGAAAGGTGCTTTGCCGCCGGGACGGCTGCCAACAGCGGTTTGCCCTCGAGCTTCAGGGCAGGCATGCCGTAACTCATCCCCTGCGTGGCCTCGGGAGCCAGCGAGCGTGCAGTCTCCACCACATGCTGCAGGCAACTGCGGTCGGGTTCATCCAGCGCAGCCAGCGCCTCGTCCACGGCCCCCACCGGGAACCTCAGCTCTTCCTGGCCGCAACCGTGGAGGCCAGTGCGGCGAGGCCCCGCTCAAAGTCGGCGCCCACCATCTTGTCCATGTCCATGAACAGTGCGAACACCCTGCCCAAGCCCTTGTTCTCGCCTGTCATCCGCCAGGTCACCTCGGTACCGGTGTCCACCGGGGTGAAGCTGAACGTGGTGGGGTTCAGTGCCTTGAACGGCCTGGTGAACTGCAGCCGGATCCGGATCAGGCTGGCGGGTACGGATTCTGTGAGTTCCATGGTGCCGCTGCCGGCCCTGCGATTGCCGCTCCACTCGTACCCCGCGCCGGCGCCGGCCTCGTTGCCGAAGTAACGGCGGCTCATGCCCGGGTCAATCGTTTCCCAGGGGGACCAGGCGGTCCATTCATGGAAGTTGTTGACCAGCGGGAAGATCTGCTCCGGGGAGGCAGGGATGACCGCAGTGCGGCGGACTTCAAAAGTGGACATGGGCCCAGCATAGGGGCCGAAGCCGCCGGCGTTAAGGGAGGACGACGTTCACGGGGTCCCTGCCCTCGAGCAGGAGGCCGATCTGCTTCCTGAGCAGCCGGACCATCCGGGGGAACATGGCAGAGCTGGCGCCGCCCACGTGCGGGGTGATGAGCACGCCGGGGCTGGTCCACAGGGGGTGGTCGGCCGGCAGCGGTTCCGGATCGGTCACGTCCAGGGCAACCCGGAGGCGGCCGGTCGAGGCCTCGGAGAGCAGCGCGTCGGTATCCGCAACCGGGCCGCGGGCCACGTTGACCAGCAAGGCACCATCCGGCATGGCCGCCAGGAACTTGGCGTCAACCAACTGCTGGGTCTGCTCACTCAACGGGACACTGACCACCACGATCTCGTGCAGCGGCAGCTGCTCATAGAGCGAATCGATTCCGTAGATGGTCCCACGTTCGTCTTCCCGCCCACGGCTGGCCATGCGGGTGACTTCCGTTTCGAACGGCAGGAGCCGCGCCTCGATGGCCTTGCCCACTCCCCCGTAGCCCACCAGCAGCACGCGCCGGTCGGCCAGGCTGGGACGCTGGCTGTTGTCCCAGGTCCCGGTCTCCTGGTTCCGGACGAAGTCCGGGATCCCGCGCTGGGAGGCCACCATCATGCCCACGGCGAGTTCCGCCGTCGACGTTTCATGCACTCCGGCCGCGTTGGCGAAGGTGACGCCCGCCGGCAAAACCGCCGCGACGCCGTCGTACCCGATGGACTGGCTCTGCACCAGGCCGACGTCGACGCCCTCCAGCGCGGCGAGCGCCGCCGGCTTGCCCATGTAGCCCGGAACCAGCAGGTCCAGCCGGCCTTCCGGCGCCGGTCCGGTGAGGTCCCACCGGACGAATTCGACGCCGTCCATCGGCTCGAGCGCGTCGATGAGCCTTTGGTCGGGCAGGCACACCCGCAGCCGGCCCGTCATGCGGCGACCATCAGCTTCACGTTCGCGGCATTCAGCGCGTCTTCGATTTCCTGGGGCGGCGGTGCATCGGTCACCAGGACGTCCACCGCATCGAAAGCTGCCAGCCGCGCCAACGCGTACCGCAGCATCTTTTGGTGGGTAGCCACCACCACCACCTGTTCCGCCGAATTCATAAGGGCGATCTTAGTGGCGCGCTCCACATCCCGCTCAATGTAAAACGCCTCGTCGTGGATCCCGGACACACCGATGAAGGCCGTCTTGGCGCGCAGGCCGGCCGCCGCGCTGACGGTCATGGGGCCATTGAAGGCCTGGCTGTCCAGCAGCAGCTCACCGCCCAGGCAGATGGTGCGCGCCTCGGTCAGCTGCAGGCAGCGCTGGATGGCGGGCGCGGAGTGCGTGATGATGGTGCCCGTAAAGGCCGTGGGCAGCTCCTGCGCGATCTGGTAGGTGGTGGTGCCGGCATCCAAGATGATGGCGTCCCGCTCGCCGATCAAAGATACGCAGGCACGCGCCACCCGCAGCTTGGCAGCCGCGTCTTCCCGGACCCGGGCGGCGAAGTCCGCATTCTGGCCGTGCCCGTCAATGGCGCTGACGCCGCCATGGACCACCCTGGCCAGGCCCAGTTTGGACAGTACGCGCGTGTCCCGCCGGACCGTCATGTCCGAAACTGCAAACGTCTCCGCCAGGTCGGTCGTGGAAATGAAACCGCGCCTGCCCAGTTGGTCCAGGATGGTGCGCTGACGAGGCGTCAGCGCACCCTCTTTCCGTGCGGTGCTCATAACCCCTTCTTCCCTCCCCAATGTGCCGGGCTGGAGCCTGGCGGGATGTTGCAATTCCAACACATATCTTCTTATGAACGTACCCCGATGGCGGCATTGCCAAGCTCAACAGGGCGGCCTTCCGTAATAGACCGTTCAGCGGCCAGGCCCATCCGCACCGACTGGAGGCCATCCGCCACGGTAACCTCCACCGGCCCTTCGCCCAGGATCGCCTTCCGGTAGCCCAGGTGTTCGTAGTAGGTGGAGCCGTGGTGCGCGCCGGCGGCCAGGACAGCCTCGTCCACCGGAACCTCGTGCTTTTCCGGGCCCAGCGGGGACCGCGGGCTGAACTCCACGGTGGCTTCCGCCTCATCGCCGGGAATCCAGTGGTTGGCAGCCACCGGGATAAGGGTTTCGATCTTGGCCTCATCACCCACGATGGAGATCCGCTCCTGGAACTTGGATCCTTCCGCGAACATGGACAGTTCCAGCATGGCCCGGCGGCCGCCCTTGAAGTCAACGATCACGTAGGCGTTGTCCAACATGTCGGAGACCCGGCCGTCGTAGACCTCGTCCATATGGTTCACGTCGTGGCCGCCGCTGGCGTAAACGCGGACAGGCTCGTCCTGCAGGATGAGCCGCATCAGGTCGAAGAAGTGGCAGCACTTTTCCACCAGGGTGCCGCCCGTGCGTTCGGCGAAGCGGTTCCATGCATCCACTTTGTGCAGGAACGGGAACCGGTGCTCCACGATGGAGAGCATGTAGATGTTGCCCAGCTTGCCGCCGTGCGCCGCTTGGATGACTTCCTGCACCGGCGGCATGTAGCGGTATTCCATGGCCACCCATACCGGCGCGGGATAGTTGGCGGCGAGCGCTTCCAGTTCGTCTGCCTGCTCCGCGCTGGTACAGACCGGCTTTTCCACGAGCACGGGCAGGTTGGTTCCGCTGGCAAAGATGTCCTTCAGGATCCCCAGGTGCGTGTCGTTGGGGCTGGCAATGACCAGCGCATCCACCAGCCCTGAGGCCAGCAGTTCGTTGTGGGTGGGGAAGGTCCGTACCTCATGGCCAATCTCCCTGGCCGTCTCCGCCAGGGACGACGGCGTGGGATCCGAGACTGCGGTGATCCGGCTTCCAGGGATCAGGGCAAGGTTCCTGACATGTTCGCGGGCCATATGGCCGGCGCCGATAAGGCCGTACCGGATCGTCCGTACTGGTTGCGCAGTAGGCACTGACATGAGCTGCTCCGTTTCTCTACGTTGAGTGGGGGACCGCGGCGTTGCATCCCAAACACAACTATACAGAAAGTGTTGTTTTTCCAACATAGCGTGTGTATATTTCTTCAGTACCAGCCGGAACTACAACGAGGTGGAACGTGCCCCAAACGTCAACTGAAACGCTGCTCTTCGTAGGATGCGCCACTCTTGACTCCATTGCCCTGGTGCAGGATTACCCCGCAGCGGACAGCCGCACGGTAGCCACGGACTTCGCGACGGCGGGCGGCGGCCCGGCGGCCACCGCAGCTGTGGCAGCAGCCCGGGCAGGGGCAAGGACAGCCTTCGCAGGAGTCCTGGGTACCGACGAGGAAGGTGACCGCATCATCCACGGCCTGGAGGCCGAGGGCGTGGACACGTCCGCCGTGGTCCGGGACGCCGGTGTCAAAACCGGCGCCAGCGTGATCGTGGTCAGCCGCGCCACGGAGAGCCGGGCAATCGTCACCCGCCCGGTCCCGCCGGTCAGCTTCCCCACAGGCAGCCGCTTCTCCGAACTGCTGCAGTCCGCGGCGTGGGTCCACACGGACCACCTGGGCTGGAACGCAGTCGCCTCGGCGCCCGGCTTCAACCCCGCGAACCTGAACATCAGCGTCGACGCCGGCAATCCCATCCCGGGCTTCAGCCCCCGCGGCGTCGCCCTCTATGTCCCCACCATTGAAAGGCTCCAAGCAGAGTACGGCGAGGACCTCTCCCCTGCGACGCTCCTGCAGAAAGCGCTCGACGCCGGCGCCTCCGCCGTCGTCGCCACCGCCGGCTCCCACGGCGCCTGGGTTTTGGAACCCGGCGGCGAACCCGTCCACGTACCGGCCACCCCCGCAACCATCGTCTCCACCCTCGGCGCCGGAGACGTGTACCACGGCGCCCTGCTCGCCGCCGTCGCCGCCGGGCTTCCACTCGTGGAAGCCGCGGCATTCGCCGGCCGCACAGCCTCCGCCTCCTGCGCCGGGCTGGACGGCCGCTCCGCCATCCCGCACCAGACCATCAATTCCGTCCCAGCCTCCATCTGAACAAGCTGAAAGAAGCAGCCCATGAGCCCCACAGACCTCTCCCCCCTCCAGCGCCCGTCAGGCGCCTTCGCGATGCTCGCCGTCGACCAGCGCGAAGCCATGCGCAACATGTTTGCCGAACACACCGACCAGCCGGTCACCGACGAGGACCTCCGAGACTTCAAGCTCGAAGCCGCCCGGATCCTCAGCCCCTACGCGTCAGGCATCCTGATCGACCGGCAGTTCGCCCTGGACCAGGCCATCGACGCCGAGGTGGTGGACCCTGGCTGCGGACTCATCGCCTCCGCCGACCACTTCGAGTCCGCGCACGGCGAGCTGGTAGGCGAGGTGACCATCGACAAGCTGGTGGACCCGCACAAGTACAAGGCCCTGGGTGCGAAGGCCCTGAAACTCCTGGTCCTCTACCGCCCGGACGAGCCCGCCGAGGGCCGAGTGGCGATGGTCCGGGAATTTGTCGAAAGCTGCCGGGCTGCCGGGTTGATCAGCATCATCGAACCCGTCTCGCGCAAGCCCCTCGCCGGCGGCGATTTCGACTGGAACGCCGGAATCCTGGCCGCAGCCAAGGAGCTCGGCAGCCTTGGCGCCGACCTCTACAAGGCCGAGGTCCCCTTCAAGGGACAGGCTTCCGAGGATGAAGTCCGCGGCGCCTGCGCCGAACTGACCAAGGCCATCAACGGCCCCTGGGTGGTCCTTTCCTCCGGTGTTCCCGAGGACGTCTTCCCCGATGCTGTCCGGTGGGCGTGCCTGGAAGGTGCCAGTGGCTTCCTGTCCGGACGCGCCGTCTGGGCGTCGTGCATCGGCGCCCCCGACGTCGTCGAATCCCTGTCCACCGACGCCGTCCGCCGGCTGCAGCGCCTCTGCGCCGTAGTTGACGAAGCCGTCTCCGCCCAAAGGACCCACGCCTAGGCACCGGTGGCGCGCCGCAGCGTGCCCCGGGGCAAACCCTTCCGCAGTAAGCAAAGCAAACGCAGTAAGCAAACAAGGCACAGCAAACACTCAACGAGGAGATTATTGTGAGTCAGATTTCACGCAGGCAGGCAGTCGCCCTTCTCGGGGCCCTTGGCTTCGGCGCCGCTGCGGCAGCGTGCGCCGGGCCCGGCGGCTCCACCAAGCCGGCTGGCGCCTCCGGACCGGCGGCCCCCTCCGCCGGCGCCGTCACCGGGAAGGTGTCGTTCGCCCACTGGCGCGGCGAGGACAAGGCCGTGTTCGACGAGCTCATCAAGCGCTTCGCCGCAAAGCACGACGGCGTAGAGGTTGCCCAGGACATCTCCACGTCCAACGACTACAACGCCCAGGCGCTGCAGAAGCTGCGCGGCGGCTCCATCGGTGACGCGTTTGCCACCTTCCGCGGGGCGCAGTTCAAGAACTTCACCGAGGCGGGGATCTACACCGAACTCAAGGACAGCCAGGCGGTAAAGAACTACCAGAAGGGCCTGCTGTCCGCGGGCCAGAACGGTGACAGCCAACTGGGCCTGCCGTACCAGGTGGTGTTCCCCATGCCCATGGCCAACCTGGACCTCTTCGACAAAGCCGGCGCGGAGATCGCCCCCAAGAACTGGGACGCGTTCCTGGCCATGTGCGAAAAGCTCGCCTCCGCCGGTGTCGTCCCCATCTCCTGGCCCGGCGGCGACGTGGGAAACGGTGGCCAGCTGTTCAACTGCATGATCGCCAACAACGCCCCCGTGGACGACATGTGCGCCCAGATCGAGCAGGGCAAGCTCAAGTGCACCGACGACTGGTTCATCAAGATGCTCAACCAGTACAAGGACCTGAAGCCGTTCGTGCAGCCCAACGCCACCGGCACGGCGGTGGAGCCCGCCCAGAACCTGTTCTCCCAGGGCAAGGCAGCCATGCTGGCCACCGGTTCGTACCACCTCGCCGCCGTCCGCGGACTGGGCGCCAAGTTCCCCATCGACCTGGTGTTCCCCAATACCACCTCCGACGGCAAGGGCAAGTATGAGGGCGCCTACAACGCCACGTTCATCCTTGGCGTCAATTCGGCCAGCAAGAACCAGGCGGCCGCGGCAGCCTGGATCGATTTCCTCTCTGAGCCGGAGAACGCCGGCTACTACGCCAACCAAACGGCCCAGCACGTGTCCGTGGACAAGGTGGAGTACACCAACCCGGACCTGAAGCGGCTGAGCCCCTGGCTGCAGAAGAAGACCGCGCTCGCCGCCAGGTTCCAGTTCAACAACCTGGATGTCCGCAACGCGGTGGAGGCCAGCGCCACAGCCGTCATCTCCGGCACCAGCCCGGAGCAGGCAGCCGCTGCCGCCCAGAAGATTGTTGACGAACGGCTATGAGTATCCATCCCGGAACTGCTGCCAAACGCAAAGCAACGGACAGCCCAGCGCCTGCAAACCCTGCCAAGGTCCGCCGCCGCTCCCCCACACGGGTGAATCCGGCGCTGTACCTTTTCCCGCTGCCCGCCGTCGCCGTCGTCGCCTTCTTCCTGGTGATGCCCACGCTGCAGGCCTTCCAGTACGCCATCACGGACTGGAACGGTTTCTCCGCGGCGTTCAACTACGTGGGCCTGGACAACTTCATCCGGGCGTTCACCAAGGATTCGCTGTTCACCAACGCGCTGACCAACAACCTGAAGTTCGTGCTGCTGGTGGTGATCGCCCAGACCCTGTTCTCTCTGGTGCTGGCACTGCTCCTGACGAAGAATTCACGCGGCAGCATCCTGCTTCGCGCCCTGTTCTTCTTCCCCACCATCCTGTCCTCGGTGTCGGTGGCCTTCATCTGGAAGTTCATCTACGACCCCAACTTCGGGCTGGCCAATTCGGTCCTTCGAACCGTGGGGGTGGACGGGGGCGCCTACCTCGGCAACGACGCCCAAGCCCTGTACTGGGTGGCCGTCACCCAGGTGTGGTTCCACTCGGGCCAGATGATGGTGGTCTACATCGCGGGGCTCCAGGCCATCCCCAAGGAACTCTACGAAGCGGCGGAAATGGACGGCGCCAACAAGTGGCAGCAATTCAAGTCCATCACCTGGCCGTTCGTGGCCCCGGCAACGTCCATTGTGGTGGCCTACACCACCGTGCAGTCATTCAAGGCGTTCGACCTGATCCTGGGCGTCGCGGGCAACCCGCCCAAGAGCTCCCTGGACATCCTGTCCACCCGCATCTACAGCACCTTTGCCAACTCGGAGTTCGGCTACGCCGCCGCCCAGTCGATCATCTTCATGGCGATGATCGCCCTGGTCACCTGGCTCCAGCGCCGCCTGCTCCGGCTGACCCCGAAGGGGGACTAGCAGCATGCTCGCATCACTCAGCCGCCGCGCCATCCTGGCCATCTACGCGGTCATCATTATCATTCCCCTTACCGTGGTGGCCTTCGGCAGTTTCAAATCCACGCAGGAGCTGTTCGCCGGGCCGTTCAGCCTGCCGCACTCCCTCGCCCCCGACAACTTCGCCGAGGTGGTGGGCGGCCAAAACCTGGGCTCGTCCTTCATGAACAGCGTGATCGTCACCGGCATCTCCGTGCCGCTCACCCTGTTCCTGGCAAGCCTGGCAGGCTACGCAGTGTCCCGGTTGAAGGGGTTCATGTCCTGGGCCATCTTCGGGTTCCTGGTCCTGGGCATGGCCATCCCCGCGCAGGCCAACATGGTGCCGCTCTACGTGCTGTTCGGCCGACTGGGCCTGCTGGACAACCTGGCCGGCCTCATCCTGGCCAACGTAGTGTCCACACTGCCCATCGCCGTCTTCATCCTGGGCGGGTTCATGCGGACCCTGCCAAAGGAGCTCTACGAAGCATCCTCCATCGACGGCAGCGGACCCTGGAAGACCTACTCCTCCATCGCCCTGCCGCTCTCCGCACCCTCCATCGCCGCCGCAGCGATCTTCCTGTTTGTCATCCACTGGAACGAACTACTGTACCCGCTGCTGTTCATCCAGACCCCCGGCAACCGCACCCTGCCGCTGGCACTGCTGAGCTTCCAGGGCGAGTTCCAGACCAACTACCCGCTCCTGTTCGCCGGCGTGATCCTGGCATCGCTGCCCGTTGTGGTGGCCTACGTCTTCCTGCAGCGCTACTTCGTTGCCGGCATCACGGCGGGAGCCAGCAAGGGATGAGTACGACGACGGCGGCCGGCTTTGCGGCCGGCAGCACCCTTCCCGCCAACGAAAGGCACTGTTCATGAACCTCAAATCAGCCAGGCACCTTGTGAACGGCAGCTGGCACACCGCCGGAAGCGCCAAGGACGTGACTGACCCGGGCAACGGCAGCACCGTGGGCGAGGTGGCCTGGGGAACCGCCGGAGACGCCACCAAAGCCGCCGACGCTGCCGCCGAAGCATTCGGTTCCTGGTCCCGCACCACGGTGCGGCAGCGGGCAGACCTGCTGCGCACCGCAGCCGAACTCCTTGCGGATCGCCGGGACGAACTCGCGCACACCCTGGCACTGGAAGCCGGCAAGCGGCTCCCGGAGGCGCAGGGCGAGGTGGACTTCTCGGTGGAGTACTTCCGCTGGTTCGCCGAGGAAGCGCGCCGCACCACCGGCACCGTCAGCCCGCCCGAACTGCAGGGCCGGAGGCACCTCAGCACCCGGAAACCGATCGGCGTGGCCCTCAGCCTCACACCTTGGAACTTCCCGGTCTCCATCCAGGCCCGGAAGCTCGCGGCCATGCTCGCCGCCGGCTGCACGGTGGTGGGCAGGGTGTCCGAGAAGGCCCCGCTGGCTGCCACCGGGCTGTTCGAGGTCCTGCACGACGCCGGCTTCCCAGCCGGCGTGGTCAACCTGGTCCACGGCCCCTCCCGCGAAATCACCGCCGCCCTGATGTCCCACCCGGCCGTCCGCGCCGTCAGCTTCACCGGCTCCACGGGAGTCGGCCGGCAGATCATGGCGTCCGCCTCGGAGCGCGTGGTCCGGCCCCTGCTGGAGTTGGGCGGCAACGCGCCGTTCATCGTCTTCGAGGACGCCGACCTGGACGCCGCCGTCGAGGGTGCCGTCCTGGGCAGGCTCCGCAACACCGGCCAGTCCTGCGTGGCGGCCAACCGCTTCCTGGTGCAGGACAGCATCGCAGAGGAGTTCGCGCAGAAGCTGGGCGCACGCTTTGATGCAATGAGCATCGGCCACGGCGTTCCCGACGACGGCGCACCGGTTCCGGACCTCGGCCCGGTCATCGACGCCGACCGGGTGTCCGCGGTGCAGGCACTGGTGGACGACGCTGAAGAGCGCGGCGCGCGGCGGGTGACGCAACGGACGTCCGTCCCCGCACAAGGGTCCTTCCTGGCGCCCACACTGCTGGCCGACGTCCCCGACGACGCACCGCTGGTGACCGAGGAAGTCTTTGGCCCGGCAGCCGGCGTCGTCACCTTCTCCTCGGAGGAAGAAGCCATCCGCAAGGCCAACGCCACCGAAATGGGCCTGGCCGCCTACGTCTGGAGCGGCAGCCCCAGGCGCGGCTGGGACATCCCGGAGCAACTCGAAGCCGGGATCGTGGGCGTCAACGACCCCCTGCCCTCCGTAGCCTTCGCCCCCATGGGCGGTGCCAAACAGTCCGGTCTGGGCCGGGAAGGATCGAGCCTGGGCCTGGAGGAGTTCGAGGAGGTCCAGTACGTGGCCTGGAGGCCGTAAATGCTGACCACCGGGCTGGTGCTGGGCGCCGTCGTCATGGGAGCGGGGATGCAGCGGATCACCGGGATGGGCTTCGCCCTGGTGGCCGCCCCCTTCCTGGTCCTGCTCCTGGGGCCGGTGGAAGGCGTGGTGCTGGTGAACGTGTGCGGCGCCGTGACGGCTGGGGCCATCATCTTCCGGGTGGTCAGGGACATCGATTGGAAGCGCTACCTGCTGCTCGCGGCCTCGGCGCTGCTGGGCATCATCCCGGCGGCGTTCCTGATCCGCCTCATTCCGGCGCCGGTCCTGGAAATCTCCATTGGGGTTCTCCTGGCCGCCGGGCTGACGGTCCTGCTGGTCCTGAAGTCCGCCACCCTGCCGGAGCGCCGCCGCTACCTCTTCACTGCCGGCGGCCTCAGCGGGTTCATGAACACGGCGGCCGGGGTGGGCGGTCCGGCCGTCAGCATGTACTCCATCGCCACCAGGTGGCAGCACAAGTCCTTCGCGGCCACCATGCAGCCGTACTTTTTCACCATCGGAACGTTCTCGCTCATCTCCAAGGCCATCACCGCCCCGGCGACCTTCCCCGCGATGCCGCTGGGCATGTGGGTGGCTGTTGCCGTGGCGTGCCTGGCCGGGCTGGTGCTGGGCGACCTCGCGTCAAAGTTCGTCCCCGCCCGCGCCGCACAGATACTGCTGATCATCCTGGCCTACCTGGGAGCGGCGGCCACCATCATCCGCGGCGTGCTTGACGCCGCCGCCTGACCCGACATCCCGCATTCCTACCAGAAAGAGGACATGACATGACCTGGCTCGAAAGTGCCGCCCACGCACGATGGCTTGAGGCGGAAACCGACCGGCTGATCCGCTTCGCCGAGGCGTCGAAAGTATCCACAGGTTTCGGCTGGCTGGACAACTACGGCAAGGTATTCGCCGACAAGCCAACTCATCTTTGGATCACCGCCCGAATGACACACAGCTTCGCAGTCGCCGCGCTGATGGGACGGCCGGGCGCTGCGACCCTCGTGGACCACGGCATCAACGCACTCAACGGCGTCCTCCACGATGACGAGTTCGGTGGCTGGTACGCCGAGGTGGACGCGAACGGGCCCGTGAACGACACCAAGTCCGGCTACCAGCACTCCTTCGTGCTACTGGCTGCCGCCAGTGCCGTTGCCGCGGGGCGCCCGGGAGCCCGGGAACTGCTCGACGAAGCACTCCGGATAGCCGACACCAAGTTCTGGGACCACCAGGCCAACATGTGCTTCGACTCGTGGAACCGGGAATTCACCGAAACCGAGGCCTACCGCGGCGGGAACGCGAGCATGCACTCGGTGGAGGCCTACCTGATCGTCGCCGACGTGACCGGGGAGAACCGCTGGATCGAACGGGCGCTGCACATCGCCGAGGTGCTCATCCACGACTTCGCGCGCAACAACAACTACCGGGTGTTCGAGCACTTCGACCCGGAGTGGAACCCGATGCCGGAGTACAACACCGATGACCGGGCCAGCCAGTTCCGTGCCTACGGCGGAACGCCGGGCCACTGGGTGGAGTGGGCGCGGCTGCTCCTCCACCTTCGCGCTGGATTAGAGGCCCGCGGCCTGGACGTCCCGGCCTGGCTCCTCGAAGACGCCCGGGGCCTGTTCGACGCCGCCATCCGCGACGCGTGGGAACCGGACGGCCACCGGGGATTTGTGTACACCGTGGACTGGGAGGGAAAGCCGGTTGTCACCACCCGCATCCGCTGGGTTCCCGCGGAGGCCATTGGAGGCGCGGCAGCCCTTTACCTTGCCACCGGCGAGACGAAGTACGCGGACTGGTATGAGCGGATCTGGGACCATGCCCGCGACTGGTTCATCGACTACGAGCACGGATCCTGGAAGCAGGAACTCGACGAGAACGGCAATGTCAGCTCGACTGTCTGGTCCGGCAAGGCCGACATCTACCACCTGTGGCACTGCTTGGTGGTTCCGCGCCTTCCGCTGGCCCCCGGACTGGCGCCGGCACTCGCAGCAGGCCTGCTCGATTCCCGAATCAACCAAACCCACGTCTAAGAAAAGGACATCGAATGTCTGCCATTTCCTCCCAAGAAGCTGTCCTGCATGTCACCGCGGTAGGTGCTGAAACCCTGAACCTGCGTGTCGATCCGGGTGTGCCGGCAGCGGTGCGCATCGAGGTTCAGGGCAGCTGTGCCTGCCAAAGCGCCGGCCGCCGGCCTGGGTCCTACACGGACACGGACTTCGGCGGCCGGTAGTCCTGTTCCAGCCGGTCGCGAAGCTCATGCTGGGGCACTGCGGGCGGGAGTGCGGGTGACCGTGTCACGTCTGTGACAGGCCCTCTGGTCCGGTAAATTTAATGGAGGAATTGTCCGGCGAGCCGAGCCGCATTCCAAGCCCTCCCCTTGAATGGACCGCACCCCCATGTCTTCCGCGATTTCCGCGCCGTCCCCTACCCGTTTTCCCTACGCCGCGATGGTGGTCCTGGCCACCATCGCGTTTACTGCCATCACCACCGAGCTCCTCCCGTCCGGGCTGCTGCCGCAGATCAGCACCGGCCTGGGCGTGTCCGAGCCGGTGGCCGGATACCTGGCAGCCGCCTACGCCGCCGTCATTGTGGTAACGGTGGTTCCGGCCGCCCGGCTGCTGGGGAAGATCCCGCGGCACGCCCTGCTGGTGGGCCTGGTCCTGACATTCGCCCTCAGCAATGCACTGGTGGGACTGGCCCCGGACTTCACCTCCGCGATGATCGCCAGGCTGGTGGGCGGCCTGGCGCACGGACTGCTTTGGACCACCATGGCGCCGTTCGTGTCACGGGTGGTGCCCGCGGACAAGGTAGGCAAGGCCCTGGCCATCGTGTTCAGCGGCAACAGCCTGGGCCTGGCCATCGGGGCCCCGGTGGGAACGGCCCTGGGCGGCTTCCTGGGCTGGCGTGCCGCATTCATGGTGCTCGCCGGATTCGGTGTGGTGCTGACCGTTCTCGCGTTCTGGCTGCTCCCCCGGGTCCAGCGCATCAGCGACGCCGCCCGCCCGTCCCTGCGCAAGGCGATCGGCCAGCCCGGCGTGAAGTCAGTGGCGATTGCCTGGCCCCTGCTGGTGCTGGCACACTTTGCCCTGTTCACGTACATCGCGCCGTTCATCCGTGAGGCGAGCCTGCCGGACTATGCCACCAGCCTCTCCCTCACAGTTCTGGGCGGTTCCGGCCTGCTGGGCATCTGGATCGCCGGGCTCACCGTGGATTCCCGTCCCCGCCGTTCGCTTTTGATTACGACGGCGGCCATCGCCGCTTCGATGTTCCTCCTTCCACTTGCGGTAGGGAACCTCGTCCTGGCCTTGGTTCTGATGACCGTTTGGGGAGCCGGCCTGGGCGCCATTGGCATCTACAACCAGTCCGCGATCCTTCGTGCCGGCGGCGAATACAGCGAGGCCGCCAACGGACTCACCGTCCTGACCATCCAGTTGGGCATCACCATCGGAGCGCTTTACGGTTCGGCCGCCCTGGTGGTTGGCGGCCCGCTGCTGGTTCCGGCCGCCGCGGCGATCCCTGTGGTGGCCGCGTTCGTCATCACCCTGGCTGGAAAAAGGTATGCCTACCCGCCCGGCCCGCGGGAGCGGATCTGGCTGGAGCCCCGCCCCGTGGCCGACAAGGTCCAGGACCCGGCATAACCCCAAACCACCCCTTCATCGATTGCTCCGTAACTGTCGTTTTGAACGCCCAGAACGACAAGTGCGGAGCAATCGATGGTTCTGGGGTCATTTCAGGGCTGCCCGGCAGAGATTTTGACAAATCCGTCACAAGATTTTTGGAGACCCGTAACCTCCGTGACGCGGATTTCGATTCATTAAGTGCGGGGGCAACTCCGCGGAAGTTGAACGCAATCCAGAAATTCGTCAACGGAGGGTCTCATGTCTTTCTTCACCTTTTCAGGCAACAAGCTCGCCATGACTGTGCTCGCAGCAGGCGCGCTGGCGGTTGGCGGCACAGGCGTTGCCGCGATGGCAGAATCGTCACCGGACGCGCCGTCTGTCCTTGCCGGGACCGAATCGCCGTCGCCGAGCCCCACAGCAACCGAAACTGAATCACCGTCCCCGAGCCCCACCGCGACGGAAACCGAATCCCCAGATCCCACCCCCACCGAAACCGAGACGGAAGCTCCGGACCCGGCACCAACGGCGACAGAAACCGAGTCACCGGAGCCCGCCCCCACGGAAACGGCTGATCCTGAACCGTCGCAGACGTCCACTCCAGCAGGACCTGACGCATTCGGCCCTGCCGCCTTTGGCCTGTGCAACGCGTTCAGCAACGGCGGCCTGGGTACTTCGTCCACGGCCTACGCGGCCCTGGTCCGCGCAGCCGGCGGGGAAGGCGGCGTCGGCGCCTACTGCGCCACTGTTGCCGCTCCCGGAGGCGGCGAGGACGGCAGCGAGGCAGCTGCAACGCCTGAGGAGGGCCAGTTACAGCAGCAGGTAAAAGAGCAGCACCAGGGTGCACCCGCCTCCAACGCCGGGGGCCACCAGGCCGCAGGCAACGGCGCCAAGCACGGCGGACAGCGGTAGCCTGCCAGCGATGTGCGGCTGCGCCGGGATGGCCAACGTTCCGGCGCAGCGCTCACCTGCCGCCCGTCCGGAGACTCTCGGACCCTTTCGGTGGAGTTGAAGGGAGAGATCGTGGAAGACAAGGCCCTGCAGGAACGCATTCTGGATGACGAGCGCGCTGTCCAGGAACTGCTGGAAGGGGCCGGCCGCACAGACGATCCAGTTCTTTGGGATCTGTTGCTGCAGGTCCGGGAGCTCAGGACGGTCGACGTCCCGGCGCCGTCGCCGCGGCTGAGGGCTCTGTTGGCGTCCCTGCCCGTTGACAGTGTGCTGACCGCAGTAAGCACGGCTCAGTTGCGGTACTTCGCCACCGTGAACAGGAAGGTGGAGTCCTCTTCGGCGTGAAGGCTGTGCAGGCCGGGCGGGACGATCAGCAAGTCGCCGGTCTTGCCCTGCCACGACTCCCCGCCGGCCTTGAGGCTCACGCAGCCCTGGACCACGAAGACGGTAGCGTCGCCGGGGTTCTGGTGCTCACTCAGCTGCGTTCCGGCCTTCATGGCCATGACCGTCTGCCGGAGGATCTTCTCATGGCCGCCGTACACCGTGTCGGCAGCACGGCCATTGGTGGAGGTTAGAGCAGCCTCGAGCTGCTGCCGGGCCAGCGCGTCGATAGATATCTTCTGCATGCGCCCAAGGCTACCCGCGTTCTTCCCGCAGGGGACCCCGGGCGTGCGGCACCGCCCTACAATCCCCTTTCGTGGGGATGGAGCAACCGCAGGGCCGGTCCTAATCTTCGAGCATGAATGCTGTAGCGCAGATCTTCGCCGTACTCGCCGCGGTCATCTATATCTTCGTGTTTCCGGTGGAGAGCTTCCTCCTTCGCCGCAGCCGGTGGGCGCAGAAATTCCTGAGCACGCCGCCCGAGAACGTGCCGGCGGTGATGATGTGGGCCATTCCCACGGGATACAAGAACCTGGTGATTGCGCTGGGCGTGCTCGCCGGCGTAGTCGCCGCCAACTCGGGACAGCTCGTGGTCGGCTACACGCTGGTGGTCTACTGCTGCGCCAACATGGTCCTCACCGCCCCCACCATGCTGCTGGCAGACCTCCAAGGGCACTACCCCAGGAAGTGGGAGAGCCTGCCGGGGACCCTCGCGGCAACGCTCCCGGCCCTGGTTACCCTGATCCTGCTGCCCCTGGGACCCTAAGCCGGGTTCCTGCGCCGGGCTGGTGCCACGTTCCGGACACGCCCCGGCAGGCCCGATTTCGAAGGCCCGGCACATGCTTGATAAACGTTAAAAGGTGCTAGACGTCCTCAATCCCGCCCTGCCCTTTATCGCCACGGCCCTGGCGGTGCTGGCCGGACTCACACTGTCCTGGCTGCTCCGCAAGATCGTCCTGAAGCTCAACCGGAAACGGCCCGAGCTGCAGGCCACCTCCCGGGTGGCCCGCCAGCCCCTGCGGCTGGCACTGTGCCTGGTGGGCGTCCGTACCGCGCTGGGGCTGACGGCCGGGAACGAAAGCTGGCACGCCGGCGTCGACCACTTCCTCCTCATTGCCCTCATCGGCGCGGTGGCCTGGCTGGCCATTGCGGTGCTGCTGATCGTGGAGGCCGTGGTGTTGACCCGGCACAGCGTGGACGTGGCGGACAACCGTCTGGCGCGGCGGCTGCGCACGCAGATGATCCTGGCGCGGCGGATTGCCGTGGCGCTGGTGGTGGTGCTCGCCGTCGGCACCGCCATGCTGACGTTCCCCGCCATCCAGGCGCTCGGTGCCGGCCTGCTGGCGTCCGCCGGAGTGATCTCCATCGTCGCCGGTTTGGCCGCGCAGACGTCCCTGGTGAATGTGTTCGCCGGGATGCAGCTGGCCTTCACCGATGCCATCCGTGTGGATGACGTGGTGGTGGTGCAGAAGGAGTGGGGCCGGATCGAGGAAATCACGCTGACCTACGTGGTGGTGCACCTTTGGGACGACCGCCGGCTGATCCTGCCGTCGACCTACTTCACCACCACGCCCTTCGAGAATTGGACCCGCCGCCAGTCGGAGGTGATGGGCACCGTGGAGTTCGACCTCGACTGGCGTGCGCCGGTGGAGGACATGCGCACCGAACTGCGCCGGGCCCTGGCCGGTACCGAGCTGTGGGACGAACGCGTGGGGGTCCTGCAGATCACGGATGCCACCGGCGGCTTTGTCCGCGTCCGGATCCTGGTGAGCGCCGCGGACAGCGCGGCACTCTTCGACCTGCGCTGCCTGGTGCGCGAAACCATGGTCACCTTCCTCCAGCAGAGCCACCCGGAGGCCCTGCCGCACCAGCGCTGGGAGCAGGCAGCGGACAGCAATCAGGCGCACGATGGCGGCACGGGCACCCGCCCCCGGACACCGCTGCGCGGGCTGGGTTCGCCCGCTGCTGCCGGCACGCACGCCGCAGATCCCCATGAGTCGCAGCTCTTCACCGGCTCCATCGAGGCGGTTGAGAGGTCCCGCGCCTTCTCCGGACCGGGTGACGAGGTGTTCGAGGAACGCGACCGGAACCTGGCCTCCCGGAACTAAATCCTGCTGCGAAGAACCCTTGATAGGTGACCATTTAGTCACCTATCATTAATGCCATGGACGACGTGTTCAAGGCACTCTCCGACCCCACCCGCCGGGACCTGCTCGACGAGCTGTTCCGCGAGGACGGCCAGACCCTGAGCGCACTTGAGGCACGGTTCGACATGACCCGGTTCGGGATCGCCAAGCACCTCCGCATCCTGGAGGACGCCGGCCTGGTGGTCACCCGTCGTCGCGGACGGGAAAAGCTGCACTTCCTGAACCCCGTTCCCATCCGGCTGGTCCACGACCGCTGGGTCAGCAAATTCGCAGAACCATGGGCCGCTGCCCTCAGCGACCTCAAATCCAGATTGGAAAGTCCCATGGAAAAGATCTTCGAGATTTACATCAAGACCACGCCCGAACGGCTCTGGGAAGCCATCACGGACAGCGACATCCGCAGCAAGTACCAGTTCGGCAATACCCTCGAGTCCGACTGGTCCCCCGGCGGCCGGTTTGTCATGGGCAACCCGACGGCGGGTGCGGCGCTGGGCGAAGGCGAGAACCTTGAGGTGGAGCCGCCGCGCCGGCTGGTGCAGACCATGCGCGCACTGTGGGGCGAGGACGTAAAGGCCGAGGGCACATCCAAAATCACCTGGGAAATTGAGCCGGTGGGGGACTCCTGCCACCTCACGGTCACCCACAGCGACCTGCGCGAAGGCGCCAACGAACAGCTCTACGGCGGCTGGCCGATGATCCTCTCCGGCCTGAAGACGTGGCTGGAAACCGGTGAGAAGCTCACCACACCGGGTTCGCTGATGTACACGTAACTTACGACGGCGGCGGCCGCCCTTGGTGGGGCAGCCGCCGCCGTCGGGGTACTTCCGGGACTACGCCCGGGGGATGCGGACGATGGCAGGTCCCGGCCGGTCAGGTGAGAGCGTGACTTTGAGTCCATCCGCGGCGGCCTCGACAGTTCCGCCGGGTCCCTCCACCGACGCTTGCGCCACGTCAAACGTGCCCGTGTCCAGCGTCAAGGCTGCCTCCGCTCCATCGCCAAGCGAGTCAACGAAGGCCACTACCTCGGTCCCCCGATCCACCCACCGCACCCACGAATCTCCTTGGTCCGTAACCGGAGCGCCCTCCAGCGGGCGGGCACCCACCAGGTACTGCTTGGCGTCAGCCATCCAATGGCCGAGGCCGGTCAGGGCCTGGCGCTGGATGTCGGGGATGGTGCCATCGGCCCGCGGCCCGACATTCAGGAGGAAGTGGCCGCCGCGAGAGACCACGTCCGTCAGGTGGCGGGCCAACTGCCGGCCAGTCAACGACTGCTCCGGACCTTCAACCTGGTTGTAGCCAAAGGAGAAGCCGATGCCCCGGCAGTTCTCCCACTCGGATCCGGACTCGTTCTCCCTGGCCGCTTCATATTCGCTGGTGCCGTAATCCTGGTGGGTAGCGCCCCACCGGTCGTTCACCACGCCATCGGGAACGGCGGAGTAGAAGTGCTCAAACAGCGTTCCCAGCCCATGCGCGCCAAAGTGCTTGCCGGCGTCGGGCCATTCAATGTCGTTCCACAGGACGTGGGGGCGGTATTTGTCGACCAGGTCCACCACATGGTTGTAGGCGTACTCCGCGTAGCCTGCGTCCTTGGGGCGGGACGTATCGTGGACGCTTTCGCTGGTGGTGTGCGGCGGGAAGGGACGCACGTGCCAGTCCAGGCCGCCGGAGTAGTACAGGCCCAGCTTCAGCCCCTTGTCCTCCACGGCGCGGGCAATTTCCCCGATCAGGTCCTTGCCCGGACCACGGCGGACCGTGTTCCGCTCCCCTGTGCCCGGGGCATCCCAGAGAGCGATTCCATCATGGTGCTTGGTGGTGGGAACCACGTAATCGGCACCGGCGAACTTGAACAGGTCCACCCAATCCGCCGGATCGAACTGCTCGGCTTTCCATTGGTCCAGGAAGGCGTCGTAGTCCTCGCCGCCGAACTCCTCCTTGTGGTGCTGCTGGGCAGGGCTGCCGTCAATGCGGATGGTGTTGTAGTACCACTCGGCGTAAGGGTTGTGCTTGAACCACTCGTGATCATCTATGGTGCCAAGGGCGCCGATCGGCTCCGCCCAGGCGGGGACGGAGTAGGCGCCCCAGTGAATGAAGATGCCGAAGGGGGAATTCTGGAACCACTCCGGGACTGGCCGGGATAGGTTGTCCCACTCTTCAGGCGTGGCGATTTCAGTCATGATGCGCTCCAACTCTTGGTGTGCTGTGGACATTCGTCGTGACGGCAGGATTCTGGAGTTGGCGGTCCGGGATGGCCGTGACGTAGTCCTCCACGGCATACAGATGGTTAGCCATTCTGGTCCGGGCACGGTCAGCATCGTGCCGCCTCAGTGCTTCCAAAATGCCCAGATGCTCGCCATGGGTAGTCCGCAGTCCGGCAGCATCATGGATTGACCGCCACATCCGTCCGCGGACTGTCGTGGTGGAGACCGTTTCAATTAGGGCGGACAGCACATGGTTCCTGGATGACTCCGCGATCAGCCGATGAAACTCAAGATCGCATTGCATGGCTACGTCATGATCGACGGGTTTGGCATGAATGGCGGCGTGTGCCCGATCCAGGATGTGCCCAGCCTGCTCCAG
Source organism: Arthrobacter sedimenti (assembly GCF_042652025.1). Classification (NCBI taxonomy): domain Bacteria; kingdom Bacillati; phylum Actinomycetota; class Actinomycetes; order Micrococcales; family Micrococcaceae; genus Arthrobacter; species Arthrobacter sedimenti. Next base: position 42,843 of record NZ_JBHSDQ010000008.1, read on the forward strand.
TTGCTGCTCGGTAATGGAAACGGCGGCTGCAGCAGCGGCCTCGGTCTCAAGCGCGCGTCGCACTGTATGCACCTGGTTGGCCCGTTCTCCATCCTGTAGGCCCACCCAGAATTCCAGGGCGGACAGTAGGGCAGAGGGCTCCAGGGTGGTGACGAAAGTACCGGCACCCTGTCTGGTTTCCAAGATCCCCATGGTGGACAGGGCACGGACCCCTTCACGCAGGGACCCACGAGACACCTGCAACTCCGCAGCAAGGTCTTTTTCAACGGGCAGCCGGTCCCCCGGCCGCAGCCGACCGGAAGAGAGCATGTGCTTTACACCGGTGATCACGACGTCGGTTTGCGACATAGGGCCGCCGGACACGAGGTCCACTGCCCCGACGCCTCCTGCGGATCTATCATTCATACACTTTCATCCGATCTATTGGTTGGAAAACCGGGCTACGTCCTATAGTGTCACGGAAAAGACCAAAATTCATCAGATGTAAAGGTGACCGCGGGGAAGTCACCTGGACTTTCTGGACCGGAGGGAATCGCTTGCCAAAGATCACCGGATTCGATGTGTTTGACGTACGGTTTCCCACGTCGCTGTCGGCGGACGGCTCGGATGCCATGAACCATGATGCCGACTATTCCGCCGCCTACATCGTGCTGAGGACAGACGACCCCGCACTGTACGGCTGCGGGTTCACGTTCACCATCGGCCGCGGCAACGACATCTGCGCGGCCGCCATCGAACTGCGCGCCCGGCCCCTCATAGGGCAGGACGCCGAGGAGATCTGCGGCGACCTCGGGGGAATTTACCGTAACTTGAAGCGGGACTCCCAGCTGCGCTGGCTGGGACCGGACAAGGGCGTGGAGCACCTGGCCCTCGGGGCGGTGATGAACGCGGTCTGGGACCTCGCGGCACGGCAGGCGGGGAAACCCCTGTGGCAGTTGCTGTCCGATATGACCCCCGAACAGATTGTTGACGCGACGGACCTGAGCTACCTATCGGACGCCCTCACCCGTGAAGAAGCGCTGGGCCTGTTGACCCGCCTTGCGCCCACCAGGGACCAGCGCATCCGGCAACTGACTGAAAACGGGTACCCCTGCTACACCACGTCGGCCGGCTGGCTGGGCTACTCCGACGAGAAGCTCCGGCGGCTGTGCCAGGAGGCTGTGGACCAGGGCTACCGTCACATCAAGCTCAAAGTAGGCGCATCCCTGGAGGAGGACATCCGCCGCCTCGCGATTGCACGCGAGGTCATCGGTCCTGACGGCAACCTGATGATCGACGCGAACCAGGTGTGGGATGTTCCGCAGGCCATCGACTGGGTCAAGCAACTGTCCGAATTCAACCCCATGTGGATTGAGGAGCCAACCAGCCCCGACGATGTCCTGGGCCATGCCGAGATCCGCAGGGCAGTGCAGCCCATCGGAGTGGCCACCGGCGAACACGGCATGAACCGGGTGCTCTTCAAGCAGCTCTTCCAAGCCGCGGCAATCGACTACTGCCAACTGGATGCGTGCCGGCTCGCCAGCGTAAATGAAGTACTCGCCGTCCAGCTGATGGCCGCCAAGTTCGGCATTCCGGTGTGCCCGCACGCCGGAGGTGTGGGTCTATGCGAACTGGTCCAGCACCTTTCGATCTTCGACTTCATCGCCGTGTCAGGTGACCTAACGGGGCGGGTGACCGAGTTCGTCGACCACCTGCACGAGCATTTCGTAGATCCCTGCATCGTCAAGGACGGTGCCTACGTCATGCCCGCGACTCCTGGATATTCCGCGGAACTCAAGGAACAAACGCTGCAGGAATACGCCTTTCCCTATGGCACCTACTGGGCAGGAACTGACACCGGCCAGGCGGAACAGGCTTGGCGGGCGGGCAACCAAGCCGGCCGGGTTGCCTTCGCGAGCGCACGGATCGAGACACAGGCATGATCAACTACACCCTGACCCACCCGGGGCTGCTGGCGGCGCTCGCCGAGTCCGGTCACGGCACACAGATCCTGGTTGCTGACGCCAACTATCCGCACAACACCGGTGCACCCGCATCCGCCCGTCGCATTGCCCTGAACCTCCGGCCCGGCCTGCTGACAATTGACCAGATCCTCGAAGTCCTGGTCGAGGCAGTCCCTTTGGAGGCGGCAGCGGTGATGACCCCGCCGGACGGAAACTGGACGGAAGCCGTCAAAGGCTACGAACGGACATTGGGCACGGAGGTTCCAATCACGTCCCATCAGCGCTTCGAGTTCTATGACGCCGCCCGCTCGCCCAATGTCGCCGTCGTCATTGCCAGCGGCGATACAAGGCACTACGCCAACTTGCTGCTCACCATCGGTGTGCGGCCCGACGTAACGGCCTGATGGAGGCGCCTTCACTGCAGGTGGTTGACTCCCATGTCCACGTCTGGGATCCGGACCTGCTGGACTACGCATGGCTGGCCGACACTTCCGGCTTGAACCGTCCGTTCCTGCCAAGGGACCTCCCCCACACCCCGGAAAACACGCGTGCCGCCGTTTTCGTGCAGGCCAACTGCCGTGATGACCAGGCACTCAAAGAAGTGGACTGGGTGTCAGGCCTCCGGACGGTCTGGCCCCAGCTCGCCGGGATCGTGGCGTTTGCGCCTATCAGCAAGGGCGACGCCGTCGAGCAGGACCTGGACCAGCTGCTGGAACGGCCCCTGGTCCGTGGGGTCCGGCAGCTGTTCCAGGACCGGGATGAATCCTTCATGCTGCACCAGGACACCCTGGCGGGAGCACGGCGGGTGGCAGCATCCGGGCTGGTTTTCGACGCGTGTATCCGCAGCGGCCAGATGGCACCCCTCGCGGAGTTTGCCCGGCGTGTGCCTGGGCTGGTGATCGTGCTGGACCACATGGGCAAGCCGCCCATCGCCAGTGGGGAGCTCACCGCGTGGCGCAACGGGATGCAGGAACTGGCCCGGTGCGGCAACGTTGCCGTCAAGATTTCCGGCGCCGGCGCGGAAGCTGACCCGGACCGCGCCCTGTCGCCCCAGGCACTGCCGTTCATCCAGGAGACGCTGGATCTCTTCGGGGCGGACCGCTGCATGGTGGGCAGCGACTTCCCCGTCTCCCTGACACGCCCCGATGCTTACCTTGACTGGATCACCACAGTGGAACAGGCGGTCGCAGGCGCATCGGAGGGCGAACGCCGCAGCGTGGCGCAGGAAACCGCAGTCCGCGTCTACCGGCTGGAAGCGGCAGCAGAACAGGTAAGCCCACATGAGGAGAAGGACTGACATGCAAGCAGAAACCCGCACCATTCCTGGTACTGACGTCCAACTGCCAGTGCTCGGCTTCGGCGGGGCACCCATCGGCAATCTCTACCGGGAGGTGCCCGAGCAGGAAGCGGTCGACGCCGTCACCGCGGCTTGGGAGGGCGGCGTGCGGTATTTTGACACCGCCCCGCACTACGGGCTGGGACTTTCCGAACGGCGCTTGGGTGCCGCGCTGGCAGGGAAGGACCGCGACAGCTATGTGCTCAGCACGAAGATTGGGCGGCTGCTGCGGCCCAACCCATCGCCCCGAGGCAAGGACACGGAGGGCTTCGACGTGCCTGACAATGTCCACCGGGTCCGCGATTACTCACGGGACGGAGTGCTGCGCTCTATAGAGGAAAGCCTGCAACGGCTGGGCACCGACCGGATCGACATCGTCTACATCCATGACCCGGACGACTACTGGACCGAGGCCGTCGAAGGCGCGGCCCCGGCCCTGTCCGCGCTCCGCGACGAAGGGGTGATCGGCGCCTGGGGTGCCGGGATGAACCAGTCCGAAATGCTCCACCGGTTCGTCACCGAGACTGGCATCGACGTGATCATGCTTGCCGGAAGGTACACGCTGCTGGAGCAAGGCGCGGCCCGGGACCTGCTCCCGGCGTGCGTGGAACGCGGCGTCGGCGTGGTGAATGTCGGCGTCTTCAATTCCGGGCTGCTGTCCAAGGAACGCCCAGCCGCCAATGCCACGTACAACTACGCCCCTGCCCCGCAGGAAGTGCTGGACAGGGCGAACCTGCTGGCGGACATCTGCGAATCGCACGGGACCACCCTGCCGGCGGCCGCCCTCCACTACCCCTACCAGCACCCCGCCGTGACAAGCGTTGTCTTGGGCATGCGGACGCCTGCCCAGGTGAAGGAAAACCTGGACCTGGCCGCCCAAAGCGTCCCGGCCGAGTTGTGGACTGACCTGCGCGACCGCGGACTCATCGCCTGAAAGCACAACGACGTACTACCGAGAAAAGAAGAAACGAATGCAATTTGCGCGCATAGGTGCCACAGGCAAGGAAATCCCCGCCCTGCTCCACGACAAGAAGTACTACTCCCTGGAGCAGGTGACGCGGGACATCGATGCCGACTTCTGGGAAACGAATGGGCCGGCGCGCGCTGCAGCGGCACTGGCCGCCGGCGAACTGGCTGAACTCACCGTTGACGGGGTCCGGATCGGGGCTCCGATCGCCAGGCCGTCCTCGGTGATCTGCGTGGGCATGAACTACGCAGCCCACGCAGCGGAATCCGGCTCCGCACCCCCTTCGGTCCCCATCATCTTCCACAAGGCCCCCAACACCGTGGCCGGGCCCTTCGATCCGGTGGCCATTCCGCGCGGTTCCACCAAGACGGACTGGGAGGTGGAACTCGGCGTGGTCATCGGCCGGCGCGCCTCCTACCTGGATTCCCCCTCCCAGGCCCACGACTACATCGCAGGCTTCGTCACCGTCAACGACCTGTCGGAGCGAACGTTCCAGCTGGAGGTATCCGGCGGCCAGTGGTCCAAGGGAAAGAGCTGCGCAGGTTTTTGCCCCACGGGCCCGTACCTGGTGACGCCGGACGAGGTGGATGCCCGCGGCCTGCGGCTGCGCAGCTGGGTGAACGGCGACATCCGCCAGGACTCCTCCACCCGCGACCTGATCTTCGGCGTGGAGCAGGTGATCTATGACCTCAGCCAGTTCCTGGTCCTTGAGCCGGGAGACCTGGTCTGCACCGGCACCCCTGAGGGGGTGGCCCTGTCCGGGCGTTTCCCATACCTGAAGGCCGGGGACGTCGTCGAACTTGAAGTGGCGGGACTGGGCCGCCAGCGCCAGGAATTCTTCCAGGGCTAATTACGAAAGGACCGAACAATGGAGTTTGCGGGAATCAAGGCAATCGTCACCGGCGGAGCCTCGGGAATCGGGGCCGCCACAGTGAAGCTGCTCCAGGAGCGCGGGGCGGACGTCGCCGTGCTGGACCTCAACCCCGACCAGGCACCGGCGGGAGTGAAGGCCTTCCACTGTGACGTCTCCAGCGACGCCTCCGTCCGCCGTGCCGTAGAAGAGGCTGCGGAGCAATTGGGCGGGATCGACGTGGTGGTCAACAACGCCGGGGTGGGTGCGCAAGGCACCATTGAGGCCAATGACGACGACGAGTGGCACCGGGTGTTCGACGTCAACGTGCTGGGCATGGTCCGTGTCTCAAGGGCGGCCCTGCCGCACCTGCGCCGGTCCAGCCACGCGGCGATCGTCAATACGTGCTCCGTGGCAGCCACCGCCGGGCTCCCCCAGCGCGCCCTGTACAGCGCTACCAAGGGTGCGGTGCTCTCGCTCACCCTGGCCATGGCAGCCGACCACCTGCAGGAAGGCATCAGGGTCAACTGCGTGAACCCGGGGACCGCCGACACTCCCTGGATTGGCCGTCTCCTCGCCAGCGCACCTGATCCTGCTGCGGAACGGGCGGCGCTGGAGGCACGCCAGCCGCACGGCCGGCTTGTCTCCCCGGAGGAAGTTGCGGGAGCGGTGGTTTACCTTGCCAGCCCACTCTCCGGGTCCACCACCGGAGTGGACCTGGCAGTGGACGGCGGTATGCAGGCACTTCGGCTCCGGCCCCGTTCCGCCGCCTCCTAGCGCAGCCGCCTCCCGAGCAGAGCAACAGGCACGCGCCACCGGGCCCGTAGCTCGGTAAGGTCGTGTCATGGACAGCGGCGCCCTGGTCAATATTGGGTTGGTACTCGGTTTCGTGCTGCTCGGGGGTGTCTTCGCAGCGGCGGAGATGGCCCTGGTGTCCCTGCGCGAAAGCCAGGTCCGCCGGATCGAGAAGTCCGGGGACACCGGGGCGCGGACGGCAGCGCTGGCGCGCAACCCGAACCGGTTCCTCTCCACGGTCCAGATCGGGGTGACGCTGGCCGGGTTCTTCTCGGCGGCCTACGGCGCCTCGGCGATCGCGCCCGACGTCGTGCCTCTCCTGGAAGCCGTGGGGCTGGGTGCGGCGGCCGGGCCCGTGTCCTTTATCGGCATGACCCTGCTGGTGGCCTACCTGTCCCTGGTGCTGGGCGAACTGGCGCCCAAGAGGCTGGCGCTGCAAAGCCCCGTCGCCTTCACCCGCGTCCTGGCCCCGCCGCTCATCAGTTTTTCGAGGCTCATGCGGCCAGCCATCTGGTTCCTGTCCGTCTCCACTGACGCCGCGGTCCGGCTCTTCGGCGGTGACCCGCGTGCCAAGCGGCCCGGCATCACCTCGGAGGAACTGTGGGACATGGTGGCCGAGAACGAGATGCTCGAAGAGAGCAGCCGGCACATTCTTGCCGACGTGTTCGGCGCCGGAGACCGGACCCTTCAGGAGGTGATGCGCCCCCGCACCGAGGTCGTCTTCATCGACGGCGCCATGACCATCGCGGACGCCCGCACCATGGTCCGCGACGGCCCCTATTCCCGGTTTCCGGTCATCGGCAGGAGTCCCGACGACGTCCTGGGCTTCGTGCACATCCGCGACCTGATGCCAGGCGGCGAGGTGCAGGACCAGGCGCCGGTGCGCGACATCACCCGAAAGATCCTTGCCATGCCGGGGACCAACCGGGTGCTGCCGTCGCTGTCCCGGATGCGCAGGACCAACCAGCACATCGTGCTGGTGGTGGACGAATACGGTGGCACCGACGGCGTGGTCACGCTCGAAGACCTGGTGGAGGAACTGGTGGGCGAGATCTACGACGAGTACGACACCGGCGCCGAGCACGAGGACCGCGTCACCATGGCCAACGGCACCATCGACGTGGACGGGGGCCTGATCCTCCAGGAGTTCACGGCAGCGTCCGGGATCGCCCTGCCGGAGGGCCACTACGAAACAGTGGCCGGTTTCATGATGGACCGTCTGGGCCGCCTGCCCACTGCAGGCGACAGGGTCCAGATTCCGGGATACGTCCTGACGGTCCTCAGCATGGAACGGCTGCGGATAGCCCGGATCCGGGTCACCCCGGTCACCAACCATCCCGGCTCCACTGGCTGAAGAATTACGACGGCGACGGCGCACCCACGCCAAAGGGTCGCGAAGCAGCCGCCGGTCCCGCCATGGGACCAATGGCCCTACGGTCAGGGGCGGGCGGCAGCCACAGTTAAGGGGCGGCTGGCCGTTGGGGCCAGGAGCGGCTGGGGGCTGTTTCCGCTGCACCTCGGGGCACAGGGCACGTGCTCCCTTACCCCGGCAGGACACATTGCTATGTTCACGAAACGCACCACCCTCATCGGGGCCGCCCTGGCCCTTGGCGCTGCGGCCCTCGCAGCCCCCGCACAGGCAGCAGGCAGCAACGGCGCAGACGTCACCAAGTTCAACGAGTGCACGGTTTATGGCAGTTACCAGACCTGCCGCACGGGCACGGCGGTCAGCCACCAGGTTTCAACCCCCAGCGGCATCCAGTCCACCTCGTCCTCCGGCAACTACACGGACACCCTGACCGCCACGAATGACGGAACTGTTTTAAACACCATCCAGACCCAGACGCACACGCACACACTGACTCGGAACGGGCAGCTCATCGAGATCGGCCAGCATTACCGGCAGCAAACCACGGACGCCACCCGCCAGTGCTGGGAACGGGAAGATTCCCACCAGACGGGCAACAAGGTCCAGTACGACCGTGAGGCGCACTACTGCCCGTGAATGGGTGCCGCCGCTCCTAGGCCTCCAGGCTCCGCTCCAGGAAAGCGAGTGTGCGGGCCCAGGAGTCGGCGGCAGCTTCGGCGTTGTAGGTGTACTTGTTGGTGTCGTTGAAGAAGGCGTGGCCGGCGCCCGGGTACACCACCGCCTCGAACTCCACCCCCGCTGCGCGCATGCGTGACTTCAGCCCAGGCAACTCGTCCATGAGGGCTGCGTCCTGGTCCCCATAAAAGGCCAGGACCGGGCAGTTGATGCCACGCAGCTCTGCGTCCTTAAACTCGGCGTGCCCGTAGAAGGGGACGGCGGCGCGCAGCCGGGGTTCGGAAACGGCCAGCGAGAATGTGTAGGTCCCGCCCAGGCAGAAGCCCGTGGCGGCCACCCGGCCGGTCAGTCCAGCCACGCCCTCCAGGTGGTCGAAACACACGTGCAGCGCAGCCACAGCGTGCTTGGCGTACTCCGGGGAACGGATGGGTGCCATGTGCTTGCGCAGGCGCGGCTGGGCGTTGCTGCGCTGTTGGGGATCGAACGCTGCCTCCTGCAGTTCCCCGCTGAGGTCCGCCACACCGCCGGCTCCGGACAACAGGTCCGGGGCGACCGCCAGGTAGCCTTCCGCGGCAAAACGGTCCGCCACATCCCTGGTGTGGCGCACCAGCCCCCACACTTCGTGGACCACCACCAGTCCGCCCTTGGGGGTCCCGGTCGGTTCACTGACGTATGCCTGGACTGCGGTTTCGGCGTTGCCCAGCGTCATCATGTTTCCCATGGGGCCAGCATGGCACGCTCCCCCGGGCGCTTCCAGTGCCCGAGGGGCCCTTCCCATGGATGGGGCTACGCCTTCTGTTGCCGCCAGAACACGGAAATCCCGAACGTCACTGCGCAGAGCACCACCATGGCCAGCACCATCCGCATCCAGCTCTCCTGGTGCACCCCGCCGGCCGCGAACACCCCGATCATCACCGTGGCGGTAATCGCGCCCACGTAGCGGCAGGTCTGGTAGATGCCGGCCGCCACACCGCGGTCCTGCGGCCGGGTGGACACGAACATGCCCTGATTCGAGGCGATACTCACGGTGCCGTACGGCACGCCCATCAGCGCGGTCAGGACCACCACTAACGGGATGGCCAGCGTCCCGGTCAGCAGCCACATGAGTGCCGCCACCACTGTCAAAAGGACGACGCCGGCCAGCAGCACCCGCCGGACGCCGAACCTTCCCATCGCGGAGACAGCCCAAGGGGTTGCGATTACGGACATACCGGCCAGGGGCAGCATCAGCAGGCCCACGACGCCGGGATCGTAGCCGCCGGCTTCCTGCAGCAGCTGCGGCAGGCCGAAGAAGACGAAGTAGTAGACGCTGCTGAACACGGCGAAGGCCAGGTACACCAGCATCAGCGGCCGGTTCCGGCCCAGCAGCCGCAGGTCCAGGAACGGCTTGGCGAAGCGCAGCTCCCGCCAGGCAAACAATGCCGCGAGGACGGTTCCGGCGGCCAGCATCAACCAGCGGTAGTCCGGCGCCACGTTCAGTGCGGCCATCATGACCAGCAGCAGGGCACCGATGAACCCGGCGATGCCGGGGACGTCGGAGTCCCGCACCAACTCTGCCACACTGCCGTGCTCCCGGACCTTATCCGGTGGTGCGGCCTTCCGGACGATCAGCAGCGCGGCCAGTGCCAGCGGAACGTTGATGAGGAAGAGCCACTGCCAGCCCGCGAAGCCCACCAGCAGGCCGCCGACGACGGGACCCACCGCGGCTGCAGACGTGTTGGCCATCTGCAGCCGGCCAAGCGGACGGGCCGTATCAACCTTCGCCTGGTGGGCCAACTCCCCCACCATCACCACGGCGCTGGGATAGGCCGTGGCGGTGCCCAGTGCCATGACGGCCCGCGCCACGCAGAGCAGCGCGAAGTTCGGGGCCAGCGGAGCCAGGGCACACGTGATGGCCACCAGCGCCATGCCAAGCATGAACATCCGCCGCGGCCCGAACCTGTCGGCCAGCCTGCCCATGACCGGCTGGCCGGCGGCGGAGGCCAGGTAGAAGGAGGTAACAACCCAGGTAACGGCAGCAACGTCGAGCCCGAAGTCCGCGCGAAGCACCACCAGGGCGACAGCGATCATGGACGAATTAAGCGGGTTGAGTGCCGTACCCAGGCTGAGGCCGGCGACGGCCAGGGCAGTCCGGGATTTGTTGCTCACGGTAACAGTCTGGCCCACGGCGGCCGCCCGGGACGATTCGGCGGCCTCCCGGCGCGGTGTGGCGTTCGCTACTTGCCGGCCAATCCCACCGGGAACAACGCGTCCTCCACGGCCCGGGTCAGGTCGCGGATCACCTCCGCCTGGCCGTCGTCGGCCACGCCGTCCGGGTTCTCCGTGTAGATCACCAGTGCGAACGTGGACCCGCCGTAGGTGAGCAGGGCGGCGTCATGCAGTTCGCCGGACACCTCCCCATACTTGTGGTGCACGTTCACTCCCGGCCGGGAGCCAGCGGGAATGAGGTTTTCGTCGTTGGTGTCCTGCATGTAGCTGAGCAGCTGGTCCGTGTTCTCCTTGTTTAGGAGCTCCCCCGCGTACAGCTTCTTCAGGATCAGCGCCATGTCCGCGGCGGTCAGGAGGTTTTGCTCGGGGTCGTAAGTGACACCGATGGAGCCCGCGTAGGCGATCAGCTGTGGGTAGCCCACAGCGTCCATCAGCAGCAGCCAGGAATCGTTGTTGCTGTCATTGACCATGGCCTTGAGCTGGAAGGCGGCGTCGTAGTCGCCCATGGGTGCGTCCAGGCTGGCCTGCCCTTCCTCCACCAGGTGGTAGTAGGCGGCGGCCGTCAGGATTTTCGCCGTGCTGGCTGCCGTAAACGTGTCTTGGTCCCCGAACGTCCGCTCTGCACCCCCGGAGACGTCGGCGAGCGCCAGCCCGATCCGGTATTCGTCCGCTTCGCTCAGGATGTTGTCCACGTTGTCCTGCAACGACGGCGGGGCTGCCGCCACCGGCGCCGCGGGCACGGCGGGCGGGGTGGGGACCACTGCTCCCGACCGCGGTTCCGACCGGACCACCGCCAGGGTGATGGTGCCGACGATCACCACGACCACGATGAGCGCCAGGATCAGCAGCCGTCGGTTGCCCCGGGCTTTACTGGAACTGGGCTTACCGGAGCTGGGCTTGCGCGGCGTAGGCGGCGGAGCGTCGCGGCCTGGTGTGGGCACCACGTGGTGCTCGGACATACAAGGGCTCCTGTCCCGCCTCGGCAAACACAAACAACGTCAGCGCGGCCATGAGCCGCGCTGACGTTGCCGATTAAATCACCGGAGGTTGGGAGCTTCCTGAAGGTCGCGAGGTGTTCCGCGCCACCCTGCTGAGGCGGGGCGCAAGGAGTCATTCTCGGCGTGGAATAGATATCGACGCGCGAATTACTCTGCGCGCACCAAATTGTGGGTGCGCCAGGGAATGAGCGCGTCGAAAACCACTTTGTGCGTCGAAAAAGCGCCTAGCCCCGGGTCCGGGCAGCCAGTGCCGTCTCCAGGAACTCCAGGTGCGCCGGGGTAACTGCCACCACGCTGCCCAGGTAATCCGGGTGCTTGGCCAGGAACTTCTTGATGAACGGGCACACGGGAACGATGCCGCTGCCCGCTTCCACGGTGCTGTCCAGGGCAGCTGTGGCGAGCCGGCCGGCCAGGCCCTGCCCGCCGTATTCCTCGTTGACCACCGTGTGGTAGAAAATCCGCTGCGGCGACTCCCCGCCGTCGTACTCCTTGTACGCTGCCTTTCCAATGACGTTGCCGGCGTCGAGGAGCTCGAAGCGTTCGCGCTCGGGGTTGTGTCGGACCGTGATGTCGCTCAAGGGGAACTCCTTTGCTTGCGGGTGGTGCTGCCCGTGCAAAGCCTAACCCGGCACGGGCAGCACCTATTTCCGCAAGCGGCGGTTCCCTGAAGGCATTACCGCCGCGTCAGCTCAAGTAGCCGTTCGGATTGAGGACGTACTTGGTGGCTGCGCCGGCGTCGAACTCCGCGTAGCCCTTCGGTGCATCCTCCAGCGGGATCGCCTTGGCGTTGACGTTCTTGGCGATGTTGACCTTGTCGTTGAGGATGGCCATCATCAGCTGCCGGTTGTACTTCATCACCGGGCACTGGCCGGTGGTGAAGCTCAGCGACTTCGCCCAGCCGGTGCCAAGGCTCAGGCTGAGGGAACCCTTCTTGGCTGCCTCGTCGATGCCGCCCGGATCGCCGGTGACGTACAGGCCGGGGATGCCCAGCGCCCCGCCCGCCGCAGTGATGTCCATCAGGGTGTTAAGCACGGTTGCGGGCGCCTCCTGCGCGCCCTTGCCGTGCCCACGGGCTTCGAAGCCCACTGCGTCAACGGCGCAGTCGACTTCAGGCACGCCCAGGATCTGCTCGATCTGGTCCTTCGGCTCGCCCTGGGTGAGGTCCACGGTCTCGCAGCCGAAGCTGCGCGCCTGCGCCAGCCGGCCCTCGTTCATGTCGCCCACAATCACGACGGCGGCACCCAACAGGTGTGCGCTGGTGGCCGCTGCTAGGCCCACAGGACCAGCCCCGGCGATGTACACGGTGGAACCAACGCCCACGCCCGCCGTGGTGGCGCCGTGGAATCCCGTGGGGAAGATGTCCGAGAGCATGGCCAGGTCCATGATCTTCTCCATGGCCCTGTCCTTGTCCGGGAACTTCAGCAGGTTCCAGTCCGCGTACGGCACCAGGACATAGTTGGCCTGGCCGCCCACCCATCCGCCCATGTCCACGTAGCCGTAGGCGCTGCCGGGGCGGTCCGGGTTCACGTTCAGGCAGATGCCGGTCTTGCGTTCCTTGCAGTTCCGGCAGCGGCCGCAGGCGATGTTGAATGGCACCGAACAGAGATCGCCGACCTTGATGAACTCGACGTCCCGGCCCACCTCCACCACTTCGCCGGTGATTTCGTGGCCCAGCACCAGGTCTGGCGGGGCGGTGGTGCGCCCGCGGACCATGTGTTGGTCCGAGCCGCAGATGTTGGTGGCCACCGTTTTCAGGATCACCCCGTGGTTGACCGGGCGTCCCACGTTGGCGGGGTTGACCCCTGGCCCGTCCTTGAGCTCGAACGTTGGGTAGTCAATGTCGATTACTTCAACCTTGCCCGCTTCTTTGTAGGCAACGGCTTTGTTCCCTGTCATCTATCACTCCTATAGCCAGGCGTCCGGTGGGACGGCCATGATCTGGGTAGGTGGGACATCCCTCGGGGGAACAGCCCTGGCCCGTCGGTGCTTCCTGAAACTTGGCGTGGTCAGATACCGGTTCCCGGGTGGGGATTCGCCCAGTCTAGGCACGGCCCCCTGAGCGGTCTAGGGGTAGGAAGCCCCTTGTTTACCGGAGTATTCACAGGGGAAGTTCCTATAGTGGCCTACGCTGCACCAACCGGCTTCCAAGAACGCCGGCTGGCCGCTTCCCGGGCAAGTTCCACCTTGAGGAGAACGGCATGAAAACACGCACCATTGGACAACTGACAGTTTCCGCCCTGGGCCTTGGGTGCATGGGCATGAGCGAGTTCTACGGCGACGGCGACGAGCAGGAGGCGATCGCCACCATCCACGAGTTCCTGGACGCCGGCGGGTCGCTGCTGGACACGGCCGATATGTACGGTCCCTTCACCAACGAAAAGCTGGTGGGCCGCGCCATTGCGGGGCGCCGTGGGGATGTTGTGCTTGCCACCAAGTTCGGTAACGAGCGCCGGGAGGACGGGTCCTGGGTGGGCATCAACGGCCGCCCCGAATACGTCCGGGGCGCCTGCGATGCCAGCCTCCAGCGGCTTGGGGTTGACCACATCGACCTCTACTACCAGCACCGGGTGGACAAGACCGTCCCCATCGAGGACACCGTCGGTGCCATGGCGGAACTGGTCCAGGCCGGAAAGGTCCGGCACCTCGGCCTGTCCGAAGCGTCAGCAGAGACCATCCGGCGGGCCCACGCCGTGCATCCCATCACCGCACTGCAGACCGAGTATTCGCTGTGGGAGCGCGAGCCGGAGACCAAGGTCTTTCCGGTGCTCGCGGAGCTTGGCATCGGCTTCGTCCCCTACAGCCCCTTGGGCCGCGGCTTCCTCACGGGCCAGATCCGCAGCGTGGACGACTTCGCCGAGGACGACTTCCGCAAACACTCCCCGCGCTTCCAGGGCGAGAACTTCACCCGGAACCTGGAGCTGGTGGACCGGGTCAAGGAGCTGGCCGACCGGAAAGGCTGCACCCCGGGCCAGCTTGCGCTTGCCTGGCTGCTGGCGCAGGGCGAGCACGTGGTCCCGATTCCGGGCACCAAGAAACGGGAACGGCTGCGCGAAAACCTTGGCGCCGTGGACATCGAACTTGGTGTGGAGGATCTCCAGTTGCTGGACCAGCTGGCACCCGCCGGGGCAACTGCGGGCGCCCGCTACCCGAACATGTCCACCATCGACACGTAAGCTCCGAAGCTCCGCCGGCGGGCGTTTACGTCGGCGGAGCGGGGCTGGCGTAGGGTGGTCCTACGGCTGAAGCAAGCGGCCGCTCTTTTCTTTGTGTGCGGAGCCCGTTTCATGTCCGACAAACCTGCCCTGCGGGCCCTTGCTGAATCAGCCTTCTCCCTGCCCCACCTCCGGGACGGCCAGTTGGCCGGCATGGCCGCCCTCGTCGAAGGCCGCGACGTCCTGGCCGTGATGCCCACCGGCTACGGGAAATCCGCCATCTACCAGGTCGCAGCACTGCACCTGCACCAGCAGACTGGACGTCCCGCCGTCGTGGTCTCACCCTTGATTGCCCTGCAGGAAGACCAGCTGGATGGGCTGTCACAGGACCTCGGCACGGATGCCGCCGTGGCTATCAACTCCTCGCACAGCGACGCGGACGTCGAAGCGTCGTGGAAGGCCGCTGAGGACGGCAAGGCCGTGTTCGTGTTCCTTGCCCCGGAACAGCTGGCAAAGCAGTCCACCGTGGACCGGATCAGGGGCCTGGACATCTCGCTGTTCGTGGTGGACGAAGCACACTGTGTCTCGTCCTGGGGACACGACTTCCGCCCGGATTACCTGGCCCTTGGCAACGTCCGCGAGCAGCTGGGCAGCCCGGCCGTGGCCGCCCTGACCGCCACGGCCTCCCCTCCGGTGCGCGACGAGATCGTGGAGCGGCTCGGCATGAAGGACCCGCTGGTCCTGGTCCGCGGCTTCGACCGGCCCAACATCCGCCTCGACGTGGTCCGGCACCACGAGGACAAGGGCAAGCGCAAGGCAGTGCTGGAACAGGTAGCCGACCTGGCCGGGAAAGGGCAGGGGCTGCTCTACGCCGCAACGCGGAAGGACACGGAGAAGTACGCGGCCAAGCTGGCACAGGAGGGGCTCCGCGCGGAGGCCTACCACGCGGGGCGTCCCGCCAAGGAGCGTGAACATATCCACGAGCTGTTCCTGGAGGACAAGCTGGACGTGGTGGTGGCCACCACCGCATTCGGCATGGGCATCGACAAACCGAACGTCCGCTTCGTGGTCCATGCCGACATCCCCGAATCGCTCGATTCCTACTACCAGGAGATCGGGCGGGCAGGCAGGGACGGCGAGCCGGCCTCGGCCGTGCTGCATTACCGCTCGGAGGATCTTGGACTGCGCAAGTTCTTCGGTACCCACTTCCCTGACCCCGATGCGCTGCTGGAGGTGTTGAAGGTCCTCAAGGCTGCCCACGCCGCCACCCCCAAGTCCTCCCTCGCAGAGCTGACCGGATTCAAGCCCCGCCGCGTCACGGGCCTGGTCAACCAGCTGGAGGAAATCGGCGCGGTGGCCGTTGGCAAGCGCGGCGTCCGTTTGACGTCCAAAGCGAAGCTGGCCGCCCTGGTGAGTGACGCCGTCGAACTCGCCGAAGCCCGCCAGCGGGTGGACCAGTCCCGACTCACCATGATGCGCGCCTACGCGGAAACGGACGGTTGCCGCCGGCAGTTCCTGCTGGGCTACTTCGGTGAGGACCTGCCCGAGCCCTGCGGGAATTGTGACGGCTGCGCTGCCGCTGCTCCCGCGGACACAGCGAAGGACGGCAAGCCGGACAAGAAGCAGGCGAACAAGAAGGCCGGCAGGAAACAGCAAAGCGCAGCGTCCGACGGCGGCGGCCCGGCTTCCGCCGCCGGCGACGAGCCGTTCCCGCTCCAGTCAGCAGTGGTCCACAAGGAATGGGGGCCCGGCCTGGTGATGCGGCACGAGGACGATGTGATCACCGTGCTCTTCGAGCAGGAAGGGTACAAGACCCTGTCCCGGTCCGCCGTCGTGGAGAACCAACTCCTGAAACCCGCTTAGGTAGGCTGGGGGGACCCTCCAACGAAAGGCCCCCCGCGTGGAAGTACCTGCGTTTGCCTGGACCCTGACCATTGCGGGAATCGTGGGCCTGTTGGCCTTCGACTTCTTCTTCCATGTCCGGAAGGCGCACACCCCCACCATTAAGGAATCGGCCACTTGGTCCGCGATCTACGTGGGAATCGCGGTGCTGTTCGGGCTGGCGGTGCTGCTGTTCGGCGGCCCGGACATGGGCACGGAATACTTCGCCGGCTACGTCACGGAAAAGGCGTTGTCCGTGGACAACCTCTTCGTCTTCCTCATCATCATGGCCAGCTTCAAGGTGCCCCGGGCGGACCAGCAGAAGGTGCTGCTGTTCGGCATCGTATTCTCCCTGATCGCGCGGACGGCGTTCATCTTTTTGGGCGCGGCACTGATCAACAGCTTTGCCTGGGTGTTTTACATCTTCGGTCTCATCCTGCTGCTCACGGCTGGCAACCTGCTCAAGCCGGACGACCACGATGACGACTCCGAAGGCTTGGTGGTCCGACTCGCCCGGAAGTTCCTGCCTGCGTCCCAGCACTACGGCGGCGACAAGCTGTTCACCGTGGAGAACGGAAAGCGGGTCCTCACTCCGATGCTGCTGGTGATGGTGGCCATCGGCGGCACGGACATCCTGTTTGCCCTGGACTCCATTCCTGCTATTTTCGGCCTGACCCAGAACGTCTTCGTTGTCTTTACCGCCACGGCGTTCTCCCTGATGGGCCTGCGGCAGCTGTTCTTCCTGATCGACGGCCTGCTGGACCGGCTGATCTTCCTCTCCTACGGCCTGGCGGTCATCCTGGGCTTCATCGGCGTGAAGCTCATCCTGCACGCCCTGCATGAGAACACCCTCCCGTTCATCAACGACGGCGAACACGTCAACGTGGTGGAAGTCAGCACCGGAGTCTCCCTGGGCGTCATCCTGGGCGTCCTGGCGGTGACCATCCTGGCGTCCATCTTCAGTCCCAAGGGCAAGGCCAAGAACGCTGTGTCCGGAGCGCGGCGGCACGCCACCGAATACCTGGACCTCAATTACGAAACGGACATGGCCGAACGCGACAAGATCTTCGCCAAGATGTGCCGGGAGGAGACCCAGATCCGCAAGCTTCCGGAGAAGTACAAGCGACTGGTCCGCAACGAAACCGAGTTCATGGATCTGCTGCGCAACGCCCACTCGGAGCATGACAAGGCGCAGGTCCGGGCAGCTGCGGCGGAGGGCTGACTTCCCGGCATTTTGCCAACTTGGGCCTACCTTTCTTATGCGGCCCCGTTCTTCTTGTTGTTGGCCTGCCCGCTGTTTGTCAGTCCCTCTTGCTAGGTTTGAGGCAGCCATAAAACAGGGCCACGGAAACCGTCTTCGGGCCCGGCTGTCATTGGGGAGGCCCGTGTTTCTGCTCGACGCTGGTGTTGAAACCGGCTCAAGTGCGCCGCCGGACCTGGTCTTTTCGGCCAGCGATTTGGTGGCTGCCTCCGAGTGTGAGTACCGCACGCTCCGGGTCCTGGACGAAAAGCTGGGCCGCGCCCCCAAAGCCGAGTTCGCGGTTGACGAGATGCAGAAGCGGGCCGGTGAGTTGGGCGACCGGCACGAGCAGACGGTGCTTGCCAGCCTGGTGGCGAAGTACGGCGAGTGGGACGCGAGCCGGGGCTCGGGCGTCTATTCGCTGGAGCGCGGCGAGAACCTGCGCGGTGAGCTGCAGGCAAAGCACGCGGAGACCGAACTCGCCCTCCGCTCCGGTGCGGACGTGGTGTTCCAGGCCACCTTCTTCGACGGCGAATTCCTGGGCTACGCGGACTTCCTGGTCAACGAGGCCGCCGGGACGGGGAACCCGGGGCGGTACGAGGTCTGGGACACCAAGCTTGCCCGGCATGCCAAAGTAGGAGCCCTCCTTCAGCTTGCCGCCTACGGCGACCAACTCCTCGGCATGGGGCTGGAGCCATCGCCTGTGGTCACCCTCGTGCTGGGCACCCGGGTGGGTGACGACTGGCTGCGGAGCAGCCACTCACTGCCGGACCTGCTGCCCGTGTTCCGGGAACGGCGCCGGCGCTTCCGCCAGCTCACAGCCAGCCACCGTGCAGGCGATGCCCCGGTGCAGTGGCAGAAACCCGGCGTCGTGCACTGCGGACGCTGCGACTACTGCGCCGAGCAGGTCAACCTCCACAGGGACCTGCTCATGGTGGCCGGCATGTCCGGTGTCCAGCGGCGGAAACTTCATGAATCCAACGTCACCACCATCGACGAACTGGCAGCCATGCCGGCGGCGGAGGCAAAGAACTCCGTGGTCCGGCTCCGCGCCCAGGCCCGGATGCAGCTGGGACTCGATGAGCCGGCGGGGTCCCGCACCTTCACCAAGGACGGCGAGCCGCATACAGTCGCCTACACAGTTCTTCCGGAGAACTCGATCGGGTCTCTTCCGGCGCCCAGCGCCGGGGACATTTTCTTCGACTTCGAGGGCGATCCGCTGTGGCAGGATCCCGCCACAGGCGCCTGGGGCATCGAATACCTCTTTGGCGTCATCGAGGCCCCGGTGGCGGGCGCCGGAGACGATCCTGTGTTCCGTCCGTTTTGGGCGCACTCCCGCTCCGGTGAACGCCGCGCCTTCCTCGACTTCCTGGACTATGTGGAGAAGCGCCGCGCCACCTACCCGGACATGCACGTCTACCACTACGCCCCGTATGAAAAGACGGCGCTAAGGAATCTTTCCCTCGCCCACCAGGCCGGCGAGGACACAGTGGATGACTGGCTGCGGCAGGGTCTGCTGGTGGACCTCTACGCCACGGTGCGGCATTCCATCCGGATCTCGGAGGCGTCGTACTCCATCAAGAAGCTTGAACCGCTCTACATGGGAGACAACCTGCGGTCCGGGGATGTCAAAGACGCCGGCGCTTCGGTGGTGGCCTATGCCGCCTATTGCGCCGCCCGTGATGAAGGGCGCCGCGAGGACGCTGATGCCATCCTGGCCTCCATTTCCGATTACAACCGGTACGACTGCCTGTCCACGCTGCGGCTGCGGGACTGGCTCCTCCGGCTGGAAGAGGATGCCGGTGTTTCGCAGGAGCGCGGCCAGACGGCAGGCGGGCTTGATGCAGCCGCAATTGGTCCGGAAGCCGGTCCTGTCGAGCTACCCGGGATTGCCGCAGATGCCGGTGGTGAGGCGGTTCCTGCCGAGGAGACACCGGAGGAGGGCAGGCTGCGCGAGTATCTGGCTGCCCTGCCGGACAACCGCCCGTGGACTGATGACGAACGTGCCGTCGCCATGGTGGCGGCCGCCACCGGGTATCACCGGCGCGAACGCAAGCAGTTCTGGTGGCAGCACTTCGACCGGGTCGAGGCACCGATGGACAACTGGTCCGACCAACGGAACGTCTTTGTCGTTGAATCGGCCGAAGTTTCAGTCGACTGGGCGCTGGCGAAGCCGACGGAAAAGATGCGCACGCGGGTCCTGAAGCTTCGCGGCACCATGACCGAGGGATCCGATTTCCGTGCCGACTCCACATGGTGCCGCTTGTATGATCCACCGGTGCCGGACGGTATGGCCGCCCCCAACGCGGCACCTAATGCGCGGGCCTACACCTTCAAGACCCTCATTGACGACCTCCGGGCAGCTCCCGACAATCCGGAACACACCATCATCACTATTTCGGAGCGGGAGTCCAGGAAAGTCCGCGCCTATGCACACGTCCCGGTGGCGCTGACAGAGGACCAGCCGGTGGCCACCGTAAGTATCGAGGCAGCAATTGCGGAGCTAGCCCGTGCCGTCGGCTCCACACTGCCGTCCCTCCCCGCGCAACCCGGCCTGGACATCCTGCGGAAGCTGCCGCCGCGGTTCCGCTCGCTCCGGGGACCTGCGGAGGTACGGCAAGGCAACGATGGCGCGGCGGGTTACGCTGCTGCCATCACTGAGTCCCTGCAGGACCTGGGCAACTCCTACCTGGCAGTTCAGGGGCCTCCGGGAACGGGGAAGACTTACGTCGGCGCCCATGTCATTGGCAGGCTCGTCGCCGAAGGCTGGAAGATCGGGGTGGTGGCACAGTCGCACAACGTGGTGGAAAACCTGCTTTGCCGTGCCATCGAGGACGGCGATGTGGATGCGTCCAGAGTGGCCAAAAAGCTGAAAGACCCCCACGACGTCCCGTGGAGTTTGACCGCTGACGGGGATGTGGCGCGCCTGCTGGCGTCTTCCGGCGGGTGCTTGGTGGGCGGCACGGCGTGGGTCATGACCGGCAAGGAGGTGCCGCCCGGGTCGCTCGATCTGCTGGTCATCGACGAGGCCGGCCAGTTCTCGTTGGCCAACACGCTCGCTGTGTCCCGCGCCGCGAAGCGGCTGCTCCTGCTGGGTGACCCCCAGCAGCTTCCGCAGGTCTCCCAGGGCGCCCACCCCGAACCGGTGGATGAGTCCGCCCTCGGCTGGCTCGCCACCGGACACGCCACACTTCCCGCGGCCCTGGGCTACTTCCTCGCCGACACCTGGCGCATGCATCCCGAGCTGTGCCGCGCCGTGTCCACCCTCAGCTACGAGGGAAAGCTGAAGTCGGCTCCGGCCGCGGCCCGCCGCGAACTGGAGCAGTTGGCCCCCGGGGTGGAGACCGTCTTCGTTAACCACACCGGCAACACCACGGCCTCCAAGGAAGAAGCCGACGAAGTGGTGCGGCAGGCCCAACGCCACCTGGGCCTGAAGTGGACTGCCGGCGCTGGCAGCGAAGCGCGGCCGCTGGAGCAGCAGGACATGTTGGTAGTGGCCGCGTACAACGCCCAGGTCCACCTGATCCGAAAGCACCTGGCAGAGGCTGGACTGCCGGAGGTTCGGGTGGGCACCGTGGACAAGTTCCAGGGCCAAGAGGCACCCGTGGTGTTCGTTTCGATGGCGTGCTCGGCGGTGGCCGAGGCACCCCGCGGCGCAGAGTTCCTGCTGAACCGGAACCGCGTCAACGTAGCGGTTTCCCGTGGCCAGTGGCGCGCCGTCATCATCCGGTCCCCCGAACTCACCAACTACATGCCGCACAAGCCTGCGGCCTTGGAGGAGCTGGGCGCGTTCATCGGCCTCAGCCCTCGGGAGTAGCCGCTGGAGTCCGGCCGGTCGGAAGATCTGCGTGCGGTAAGAGGCTCGGGGTTGGCGGCGCCCAGGTTGGGCGGGCGGGCCTCGTTGGAGCAAATCCCGGGTAGGTCAGCCCACCCCGAAGCCGCGGTATTTTCCGCCGGCTTCAGACATCGAACTGTCCACCCGCTCCACCCGGCCGGGAGTGCGGTCCGAGTTCAGCCAGTCCAGCAGTTTGCGGACCTGTGGCTGGGGCCCCTCGGCAACCACGGATACCGAACCGTCGGCGAGGTTCTTCACCTCACCCGACAAGCCAAGGTCCTCCGCCGTACCCATCGTCCCGTAACGGAAGCCCACACCTTGGACCATGCCGAACACCCGGGCGTCCAACCGCACGCTGTCCTGCTCTGGGCCGTCCTGCGTCCGTTCGTGCCTGCCCATGCCGGGCCTCCTAAGGAAACATCGGCGTGCCCAACTGGGTAGCAGCAGGTGCCGTTGTGAGTGTCAAAACGACAGTAACTGCTGCCCGGTTGGGCACTCAACGCTTAGTTGATGGTGATGTCGCGGGTGGCGTGGTTGTAGCGGATGGTCACGGTGCCACCGGTGTGGTGCAGTTCGTGGTTGGGGCCGTCGAACGTGCCGAAGGCGCCGTAGTTCTCATCCCACGAACGGTTCAGGGCAATCTTGAAGGTGTAGTAACCGGCGGGAAGCTCGGCGCTCTTCTTCCACAGCTGGTCCAGGAAGTCGAACTCCATCTGAGCTTCGTCGTACTGCGGTGCCCAGTCCTCAGGCGCGCCCAGGAAGGTGTTGAAGTCACCCACCACGGCCACAGCCTCGGGCTGCGGCAGGGTCTCAACGTCAGGGCCCTCGAACGGCTCAGCAGCGCCGGCCGCTGTGGACGTTTCTACAGGGGCAGCAACAGCTTCGGCTTTGTCCTTGGCGGGAGACTTGCCCTTGCGGACGGCCTTCACCACGGGCTCCACGGCGTCTTCGAGCGCCTTGGCTGCCTTGCCCACAGCGGAGGCTGCCTTCTTCGCGGGGGCCTTCTTGGCCGTTTTCTTCGGTGCTGCTTCCTTGGCCGGAACCTCCAGCGTTGCCGCGGCGGCGGAAACCGGGCGGACAAAGCCCTCGGGAGCCGTGGGAACGGGAGTGCCGGCAGGGACCGGGGTGCCGGCGTCGAGCGCTGCCGCAAAGGAATCAACGTCCGGGAAGGCAACGGTGGCGCGCATGCCGTCCTCGGTGATGGTCCAGCCCGAGCGGCCCTTGATCAGCCAGCCCGCCTTGACCAGCTTGGCGGTTGCCGAGGTGAGGGTCTTGTGGCCCCGCGGGATGCCGCCGCTGAGGAGTTCGGCCTCATGCTCGTTGAACGGCACGCGGGCGGTTGCTTCCGCCAGGACCTGGCCAGCATTCAGTGCATCGCCGGACCACACGCCTTCGGTCAGGACCTCCAGCACGGTCTTGAGCCGAAGGTAGGTGTTTTCTGCGGTGGACTTGGCCATGATTCCCCTTATATAAAAGCGATCGGTCTTAGGCATCTTGCCAACAGCCCATTAAATCGCGCGACTTTAATTGGTTAACTCTGCGTGTCGTGACCGACTGTGAAGCGGATGGTGCCGCAAGTGAGGCGGAGGTCTCGGGTAAGGGCTGTCTGCATAACCCTCAAGCGCTGACATGGGTGCTGCCTTGCACTCCCCAGACACGCCTGCGGCACCTAGTTTACCGGGCTGAAAGCACCGCTGTTGCGCCCGACACAGGAGCCGTCAGTCGGACACTTCCCTGCCGTTGAGTTCCGCCAACAGTTCCGCCTTCCGCTCCTCCGAAGCGAAGGAGGAGTGGATGGAGTTCGCAGCCAGGCGTGCCTTGTCGAAATCGGAGAGATCGAACACTGCGGTCAGCTGCGCAAAGTTGTCATCCACGTAGCCGCCGAAGTAGGCAGGATCGTCCGAGTTGACCGAAACATTGAGCCCCGCGGCGAGCATGGCCGGCAACGGATGGTCCGCCAGGGTGTCCACGGCACGGAGCCGGACGTTGGACAAGGGGCAAACCGTCAGGGGAATGCGTGCGTCCACCAGGCGCTCCACGAGGTCGGGGTCGTCCATGCAGCGGATGCCGTGGTCGATCCGTTCCACACCCAGGAGGTCCAGGGCGTCGACGATGTACGACGCCGGGCCCTCCTCCCCCGCGTGCGCCGTCAACCGCAGGCCTGCTTCACGCGCCTTCGCGTACAGCCGCTCGAACTTGGACGGCGGGTTTCCCACTTCGGCCGAGTCCAGGCCGATGGCGCCGATGGGTGCGTTCATGGCCAGCAGCCGGCCCAGGACTTCCAGCGCCGAGTCCTCCGGCAGGTCGCGGAGGAAAGCCGCGATGAGGATGGTGGAGATCCCGTACTCCTCCTCGGAGGTTGCCAGCACCGAGGCCACACCCTTGACGCACGCCTCGAGGGGGATGCCACGGGAGAGGTGCGCCTGCGGGTCCATCATGATTTCGGCGTGCCGGACCCCCGCGGCGGCTGCCCGCTCCAGGTAGGCGCGGGTCATGTCCGCAAAGTCCTGTTCGGTTTGGAGCACTGCCATATTGGCGTAGTAGAGGTCCAGGAAGGACTGCAGGTCGGTGAACTCGTACTTCTGGCGCAGTTCGTCCAGCCCGGAGTACGGCAGGGTAATGCCGTTGCGCTCAGCCAGGGCAAAGATGAGCTCGGGCTGCAGCGTGCCCTCGATGTGCAGGTGCAGTTCGGCCACCGGAAGGGGCTTGGCAGGGACCGCAGTTTCCGCGGGTTCCATTTCGGTTTCGGGCATGGTGCTGCCGCCGGCAAAGTTCTCCATCCGGTCAGGATAGTGCCCCTCCCGGTTTCGCGCCTGTCCGGGAAATCCACATGCGACACCAGTCAAGGGACTGGCGTGCTTCCTGCCACACCCAACACGCCCACTCCAATCTCGATTTGATAACGGCAAGATGATGTCCTAGCGTGAAATGCATGCCCGTTCGGCGGGCTTTTTGATTGCCCGGTGCTGCCTCCACCAGAACTGCCCAGCGGCAGCCACCGATAGTGACCTCTATTCGTCAGAGGCGGGCAGTGGCGCGACGATCTCCGGGGACGGAGCCAGCGCCGGTGGCCTTCAGGAGCATCACCACCATGAAAAACACCAAATTCCGTACTGCCGCACGCCGCGGAGTCACCCTGGCCGCCGTCTCCGCGGCAGGTTTGGCCCTTTCAGCCACGGCGGCCAACGCAGCGACACCCACGTCCACCTGGGACGCGCTGGCCCAGTGCGAGAGCGGCGGCAACTGGTCCATCAACACGGGCAACGGCTTCTCCGGCGGCCTGCAGTTCACCTCCAGCACCTGGTCGGCCTACGGCGGAACCGGGTCTCCCCAGAACGCCAGCCGCGAACAGCAGATCGCGGTAGCCGAGCGCGTCCAGGCATCCCAGGGCTGGGGCGCATGGCCGTCCTGCTCATCCCAGCTCGGGCTTAGCGGTGGCGGCGGGGCCCCCGTCCAGAGTGCACCTGTCCAGAGCGCTCCCGTGCAGAGCGCCCCGGTCCAGAGTGCACCCGTCCAGGCCACGCAGGTCCAGAGCGCTCCGGTCCAGCAGGCGCCGGCCCCGCGGCACGCAACCTCCGTTGCCCTCAGCGGCGAGACCTACACCCTCCAGGCCGGAGATACCTTGAGCATCGTTGCCCAGAAGCTGGGCATCCAGGGCGGCTGGCAGCACCTTGCAGACGCCAACCTGGACACCATTGCAAACCCGAACCTGGTGTTCGCGGGCCAGGTCATCCAGCTTCCCGCGTAACAGCGGTCGGAGTACTAAAAGCGCCCCTTGGGCGCTCCGCCTTTCCCAAGGCGACACAGACAGGTCGGCGATAGACAAATTCCGTTGACCAAATAACGACGCCGGCACACCCCACAAGGGATGTGCCGGCGTCGTTCTTTTAATTCCTCAGCCGCTGCCGTGGTGGGCGGTCAGCTTACGGGCAGCTCGCGGACGATGCGCACCTTCCAGGCGGAGTCGTCGCTGGTGTCCAGCAGCGCCACGGTGCCGTGCGCCAGGTTCAGGGCAACGCGCTTGACGGCGAGCAGCTCGAGGTAAAGGTGCTCGTTCATGCGGCTGGGGGTATCGATCATGTACTTCACGGCGTCGCGCACTTTGCGGTAGTTGACGCTGCGTTCGCGGTGCATGTGCAGCTCCAGCGCCGACCGTTGCTTGAGCCGCGGCTCGTGCCGGTTGAGCAGGGTTACTGCGGTGTGGACGGCAACGACCAGGGTGAGCGAAACGCCGTAGATCCACCAGCCGCTGGAGAGAAGGAACAGGGGTAGGTTGGCGATGGCTACCAGTGCGATGACCACGCGGAGGGCGGCAATGCGGCGGACCGTCCGGGCGACGGCGGCCATGCCGTCACGGAAGCGGTGCTGGTCCTTGCGCGCCGCGGCGGGATCGATGATGAATTCGTCGAGAACCAGGACGCCCCGGGCTTCGGGGCCGAGCATTTGTCCGTAGCGGGGCAGGGCAGTACGGGCGGGGGTGACGGCTTTGTCAGGTGTAGATGTCATGAGAGAGCTTCCAAAATGCGGGGGTGGTTGCGGTGATCTTAGTGGTTTAGCCTGAAAGCCGTATGCAGGCGTCCATTATTTGGACATGAGCACTTCCCGCTTGTGGCCGCAGGCACAGCAATTGGCAGTTCCGCCGGGGACCGTCAGACTGAATGGATGCAAACCTTTCTCCCGTACCCTGACTTCCGCCAAAGCGCCGCAGCCCTGGACACCGCGCGGCTGGGCAAGCAGCGGGTTGAAGCGCTGCAAACCCTCCGGGCCCTGGTGATTCCGGGCTACGGCTGGCAGACCCACCCGGCGATCCGGATGTGGATGGGGCACGTGCCCGCCCTCACCATGTACGGGCTGGCAATGGTGGACGAATGGACTGAGCGCGGCCACCCGGACAACACCCGCGCCAACATTGCGGAGTTCGCACCGCAGGCGGCCCACCCGGACTATGCCGCCAAAATCGTCATGCCGCCGTGGCTCGGTGATCCGGACTTCCACCTGAGCCACCGTTCCAAACTGGTCCACAAGGAACCGAAGTTTTACACCTCGGTGTTCCCGGATGCGATTCCGGACATGGACTATGTCTGGCCCGAGCCCCGGCATGAGTTCCTGCCGGAGGAGCCGGAAGGGAACATCCTCTGGATCCTCCGGGAACCGTACGACGACGTCGACCCCCAGTCCCTCACCACGGTGGCGCTTCCTCCGGTGAACCGCGCCGCTGCTGCCGCGGCAGCCATGTCCGCGAGCGACGACGGCTACTCCCCCGTTTATGTGGACGACGGCTCCCGCCGTCCGTCCCGCGCGCCCAAGAAGGCCCCACCCAAGCCCCAGGCGAAGAAGCCCACGCGCAAGCGGCTGGCACAGGAGGAAGCGTTCCGCACCCTTCCGGGAAAGACGCCGGTAGCGGTTCCGTTCGAGAACGGGGCCAGGTTCGCTGTGGGACAGGTGGTGGGCCGGCCCATCACACTCGATGACGGCCGCTTTGGCAGGAATTTCGAGGTCACGGAAATCATTGACCGGTCCGCGTTCACGTACCCGGCGCTGCTGCAGGACCCGCGCGTGTTCTTCCCGGTGGAGGCCCCGTAGGCCATGACGATTCTCCTGGCCGGGTGCGGCGACCTGGGTACCGAGGCGGGTTTGCGGTTCGCCGCACTAGGCCACCGTGTTGTCGGGTGGCGCCGCTCCCCTGCAAAACTGCCCGCAGCCATCGAAGGTGCCGCGGCTGACCTTGCCTCTCCGGACCTGCCGCCGGTCCCGGTGGATACCTCCGCCGTCGTGATTGCCGTGGCTGCCGATTCCCCCGCGGAGGAGGCATACCGCTCCGCGTATGTACGCGGAGTGGCAAATGTGCTGGATGCACTCGAACGCGATGGGGTGGTGCCGCGCCGCATCATCTTCGTCTCGTCCACCGCCGTATACGGCGATGCGGGCGGCGGCTGGGTGGATGAAGCCACTCCGCCCCACCCCGGTGGTTTCTCCGGCCGCGTACTGGTGGAGGCAGAAGATCTTCTGCAGGCCAGGCTTGCCGAAACTACCACTGCCGGCATCTCACTCAGGCTGGGCGGCATCTATGGGCCTGGCCGGACGCGGCTGATCGACCAGGTGAAGTCGGGCTCGGCCGTCATTCCGGAGGACGTGCGCTACACCAACCGGATCCACCGGGACGACGCCGCGGCGGCCCTGGTGCATCTGGCAACAATGGACGCCGTACCCGCTCCTGTATACGTAGGCGTGGACAACGAACCGGCCGATCTGGGAACCGTGTTGCGCTTCCTGGCGGCCGAACTGGGCCTTCCCTCACCCCGCGTGGGCGACGCCGGACCTGCCCGCGGGGGCAACAAGCGCTGCGGCAACCATCTCCTGCGCAGCACCGGGTTCACCTTCACGTTTCCCACCTTCAGGGAAGGGTACAAGGAGGTTATAGCGGGGAACGGCGTGCGCCATCCATGAGCGAGTCCGCCGTTCCTTGATTGCTGCCAGGCTGGCTATGGGGACGCCTGGCCCGAGTTGAGGCAGGGCATGGAATTCCGGCAAATCATTGAGACGGTTGGGCAGCTGGTCGACTTCGCAGGCGTTGCGGTCATGGTGATCGGGGCGGTGGTCTCCCTCCCGATGGCAATCCGCGGCCACCAGCCTCGGCAGCTTCCAGCGGGGGCGGAGAAGTTGAGCTTCTACCGCTCCTACCGCCAGCTGCTGGGCCGGTCCATCCTGCTGGGCCTTGAACTGCTCGTCGCTGCCGACATCATCCGCACCGTTGCCGTAACGCCGACGTTCGTAAGCGTCGGGGTACTGGCCATCATCGTGCTGATCCGGACGTTCCTCAGCTTCTCGCTGGAGCTGGAAATTACGGGGCGCTGGCCGTGGCAAAAGGAGGCACCGCCGGCCCGTTCCGACTCCACCGCAACAGCACGCTAAGGCTCTTGACGGGGTTTTGCACATAGGGGTTGTGGGGTCTCTTGATTGTCGGTGGTGGCTGGCAGAGTTGGGTTATGGAGGCCATTGGGGAAGATCTGGGGAGGGCGTACGACGCCGGCAGTCGGCTGCCGCGCCCGGCCCGCCTTCACCCGGTACCCAGTGAGGATCCTTTGGCAGGTCCTTTGCAGGCATCAGCCTTAGGGCCCGGTGAGCAGGACGTATTGGACCGGCTGGCCGCACAGTTGGCAGCCTCCGCCCTGGCCGCCCCGGACCTGCTGGCAACGGCCTCTTATGTCGAGGCTGCCGATTATGCCGCCCAGGTCGAGGGCCTCGCCCGCTCCGTGGAGTACCTCCAACTCGTCTCAGCCGGGGCCGTGGACCGCACCCGCACCCAGGCCATCAACGACGCCGCCACAGCCAAAACCCGTGCAGGCCGGTCCCGCGCAGGCCTGATGCGCCCGGTGGCGGTGTCTCCGGCCGATGACGGGTGCCGGAACACCGCAGAGTTCCTCCGCCTGCGCCTGCAGATCCCCATCCGCGAAGCCCGGCGCCGCCTCGCCCTCGCCCAGCACGTCCTGCCCGTCACCACCATCACCGGCGAACCACTCCCGCCAACCCGGCCACACCTCGCCGCCGCCCTCACCCCCGCCACTGAACTCCACGCCAGCACCGAGGCCGGCGCCTGGCCCGGGTCGGCTCAGGGACCTGCGGTGTCCTCGCACGCCGCGACCATCATCACCGCCACCCTGGACCGGCTCCAACACCACACCACACAAGAAACCCTCGACACGATCGAGCACCACCTCACCACCGCCGCCACCACCTGCGACCCCGACTTCCTCACCCGCCTGGCCCAACGCTGGATGGACACCATCGACGCCGACGGCACCGAACCCACCGAAGAAGCCCTCCGCCACACCCAAGGCGCATTCATCCGCAAACCCCGCCACGGCCTGCACCGTGTCGAAATCTTCGCCACCGGCGACCAATACGAACACCTCCTCACCGTCATGAACACCGCCACCAACCCCCACACCACCACCCCCCACACCGGCACCGGCACCGGCACCGAACACAGCACCGCAGAGGGCACCGGCAGCGCAGCGGCAGGCAACGCCACGGGGCACACCGCCCTGCCGGACCTGGACCGGCGCACCCGCGCCCAAAAACAACTCGACGGCCTCGTCACCGCCGCCAAAGCCGCCCTCACCACCAACACCCTGCCCACCACCGGCGGCAACCGGCCCCAAATCATCGCCACCATCCACTACCAAGACCTCTTCCCCCACACCCAAGCCAACACAGCGGCATCGGCAGGAACCGGGACACCGGCATCTGCAGAAACCTGCACAGGGGAATCTGTAGGGACCGTTACCGGGACAGGGACCGGTTCCTTTGCCTTCACCGGGCCCGTCGCCGCCGCCACCCTGCGCAAAACCGCCTGCGACGCCGACATCATCCCCGCCCTCCTGGGCACCAACGGCGAAATCCTCGACCTCGGCCGCAAAACCCGCCTCTTCACCCCCGCCCAACGCCTCGCCCTCACCGCCCGCGACCAAGGCTGCGCCTTCCCCAACTGCACCATCCCCGCCCCCTGGTGCGAAGCCCACCACATCACCTACTGGTCACAAGGCGGACCCACCACCACCAACAACGGCGCCCTGCTCTGCAGCCACCACCACCACCTCATCCACAAAGAACAATGGAAAATCACCACCACCCACGGCACCCCAACCTTCATCCCCCCACCCCACCTCGACCCCAACCAAACACCCCAACAAAACCACTACTTCAAACCACCCCCACCACCCCACCCACGGGAATGAAACCTGCCCAACAGAGGTCGGGTTAGGCTTCACCCATGACTGAAACGAACAGTGCCAAAGCCTCCGAACTGCTCCGTCTCCACCAGGCCCCGGAGATTCTCCAGGTGGTCAACGTGTGGGACGCCATCACCGCCAAAGTCATTACGGATGTGCCGGGAACCGCTGCCCTCGCAACGGCAAGCCACTCCATCGCCGCCACCCTTGGCTACGAGGACGGTGAGAACATCCCCGTCGACGAAATGATCAGCTTCGTGGGCCGGATAGCTGC
The DNA here is from genome assembly GCF_042652025.1 of Arthrobacter sedimenti. NCBI lineage: Bacteria > Bacillati > Actinomycetota > Actinomycetes > Micrococcales > Micrococcaceae > Arthrobacter > Arthrobacter sedimenti. Next base: position 73,098 of record NZ_JBHSDQ010000008.1, read on the forward strand.
GGCCACCCACCTGCCTGTGAGTGCCGATCTTGAATCCGGTTACGGCAATCCAGGCGAGACCACGCGCAAGGCGATTGGCGTCGGAATCGTCGGGGCCAACATTGAGGACCAGATGCGGCCGCTGACAGACGCCGTGAACCAGATGGCAGCCGTTGTTCATGCCGGCGCTGCAGAAGGAATCGACTTCGTCCTGAATGCACGGACCGACGCGTTTTTGAAGGGCAAGGACCGTGCGTCTGAAGATGTACTTGCGGATGCCATCGAACGCGGCAAGGCATTCCTGGACGTAGGCGCCACCACTGTCTTTGTGCCGGGACTCCTGGACGAGCGCACGGTCACAGCGCTGGTTGAGGGCATCGGCTGGAACAAGATCTCGGTCATCAACGTCCCCGGTTCCCTGCCGCCGGCCAAGCTGCAGGAACTGGGCGTTGCCCGCATCTCATACGGCCCATGGACGCAGAGGGTGGCCTTGACAGCCCTCGCCGACGCAGCCGCAGAACTCCTCGCGGGCGGCCAGCTTCCTGAGAACACGCGGCCCTTGAACTAGGTGAAACCGCAGCGTGCGAACTGCAAATGTCAGCGGTTCGACTGAGGGAAGGAGTGGATGAACCTTGACGGGGAACTTGAGCGCCGCAGAACTGTGGCCGCGCCCGCCGGAATTACCTAGGCCCATATTCTCCGACCAGCGGTGGCTTGACGCCGTGTTCCTCCACTGGCGAATTCCCGAGGAATTGGCGGCCACGTTCATGCCAACGGGGGTTCAACCGGATGTGTTCGACGGCAGTTCCTGGGTCGGACTCATCGGTTTTCGCATGGTCCAGGCGGGACTCGGACAGGGTCCTGGCATTCCCTACCTGGGAAGCTTCAATGAGGTCAACGTCCGGCTTTACTCCCGCGAGCCGGACGGGACCCGCGGGGTGGTGTTCCTGAGCCTGGACGCTAACCGACTCCCAGTCGTTGTCGCAACGCGGACGGTAGGAATACCCTACGTGTGGTCGCGGATCCGGCAATGGCCAGCCTTGCCAGGCAGCGATTGGAGAAGGCAGCATGATGGTCCCAGGACCGCTCCCGGCATCACGCGTGGACTACCTGTCGGCTATTCCGTGCACCGGTTCGGTGCCAACGCTGCCCGAAGCCACTTCGGCGTGGTGCCCAAACTGCATACCGTTGCCACCGATCCACTGTCGATCTTCCTTACCGCGAGGTTCGGCATGCATGGCCGCTTCGACGGCAGAACCGTCTACGTTCCGAATACCCACCAGGATTGGCCGCTTTTTAGCGCGGACGTCCACCGGCTCAGCGACCGATTGGTCCAAGCTGCCGGCATCAGCGTGAGCGGGCCACCGGAGTCGGTTCTCTACTCGCCGGGAGTCCGGACACGCTTCGGCAGGCCTCGCCTGCTGGGAACTGACGGCTAGAAGGTTGCGTCCTGGGGTTCCGGCGCCCCCGGGGCGTCCTGCCAGCCTTCGCCTTCGGTAAACGTGCTCACCAAGGTTCCCACTCCCGTTTGCAGGGAGTTGGACGGGTCGAAGTACAGGGATGCTGCCGATGCCCGGCTGTGGGTGATTAGCTGCTCAGCCTCGAGCTTCGCTTCTGGCACGGTTGCACCGATGATGCCGGTGCGCGCCCGGAGATCCGGCGTGTGCACTACTTCTGCGTTCGTCTGGGTAAGCGGGACCGTCTCGCCGGAATTGATCTCGTCGTGGGGGAACTCGAACTCGTCGTCACCAGGGGCGGCAGGAACGGTGTACTCCAGGAAATAGGTCATACCCCACCCTTGCAGAAAAGCCGGCCTTGCCAAAGTCCCCGGGGAGCTACTTGCCCAACCCGGCCTTCCTCAAAGCCTCGGCCATTGCAGTGTTAGTGGGTTGGGGTTTCGGGGTTGCACGGTTATTACCGCCGGCGGAACGCGGAGACTGATTGCCTTGCTGTTGCCGGTCCTGGCGTCCGGCCCGCTCAACCTTTTGGCTACCTGCTCCCCCGCGGTTGCCTTGCCGGTCCTGTCCGGCACCGTTCTGTCCCGCCCCAGGTTTTCCTGCACCGCCAGGTCCTGCAACGCCATGTCCTGCGCGCCGCCCGGAACCTGCACCACCGCCGGCTGGTTCGTCGTCGAGCCTCAAGGTCAATGAAATCCGTTTCCGCTCCGGGTCAGCCTCCAGGACCTTCACGCGGACCACCTGGCCGGACTTGACCACCTCGCGCGGATCGGACACGAAGCGGTTGGCCAGGGCAGAGACGTGCACCAATCCGTCTTGGTGGACGCCGACATCCACGAAGGCGCCGAACGCCGCAACGTTGGTCACCGTCCCTTCAAGGATCATGCCCGGCCTCAGGTCGGAGATCTTTTCAATCCCCTCAGAGAAGGTGGCGGCAGCAAAGGCGGGCCGGGGGTCCCGGCCCGGTTTGTCCAGCTCAACGAGGATGTCCTGGACCGTGGGAAGGCCGAAGGTGTCGTCCACGAACTTCTGCGGGTCCAATGAGGACACCGGCGCTGACCCGGCAGCCGCGCGAATCTTCCGCGCCACCGCGTACGCCTCCGGGTGCACGCTGGACGCATCGAGTGGCTCGGCTCCCCCGGTGATTCGAAGGAAGCCAGCGCATTGCTCGAATGCCTTGGCGCCCAACCGCGGCACCTTCTTGAGGTCGGTCCGCTTGTTGAAGGGGCCATGTTCGTTCCGATAGGCCACGATGTTTTCGCTCAGCAGGGGCCCGACGCCGGCCACCCGGCTCAACAGCGCGGGCGACGCGGTGTTGACGTCCACCCCCACGGCGTTCACGCAGTCCTCCACCACCGCATCAAGGCTCCGGTCCAGTTTCGACGCTGTGACGTCGTGCTGGTATTGGCCCACGCCGATGGACTTTGGATCGATCTTGACGAGTTCGGCGAGAGGATCCTGCAGGCGGCGTGCAATGGAAACGGCGCCGCGCAGGGAAACGTCCATTCCCGGCAGTTCGGCGGCGGCGAGCGCCGATGCGGAGTAGACGGAGGCACCGGCCTCGGACACCACCAGTTTCTGCGGTTTCCGGTCCACCTCCGGCAGCTGCTTGATCAGTTCGGCAGCCAGTTTGTCCGTCTCGCGCGATGCCGTCCCGTTCCCGATGGCCACAAGTTCGACGGCGTGCTGCCGCGCCAAGTGCACCAGGGTGGCCAGGGCTTCGTCCCACTTGCGGGCAGGAGCATGCGGGTAGACCGTGTCAGTGGCCACCACCTTTCCGGTGCCGTCAACCATGGCGACCTTCACACCGGTGCGCAGCCCGGGGTCCAGGCCAAGGGTGGCGCGGTTTCCGGCCGGGGCGGCCAGCAGCACGTCACGAAGGTTGGCGGCGAACACCCGTACCGCTTCGTCCTCCGCCGCCGCGAACAACCTGGCGCGGAGGTCGGAGGTGAGGCGGGCCAGCACACGGGAGCGCCAGGCCACCTGGGCTGTTTGCATCAGCCAGGCGTCGGCGGGACGGCCGCGGTCGGCGACGCCGAGGAACCTGGCCACCGCGGACTCATAGCGGGCACGGGCGGCGGTAAGGGCGGCGTCGTCCGCCGGATCTGCTTCGGCGAGGTCCAACTCAAGGACGCCATCCTTCTCCCCGCGGAACAGCGCCAGCACCCGGTGCGAAGGCATCCGCTCCGGCGCCTGCGCGAACTCGAAGTAGTCGGCGAACTTCTGCCCTTCCGCCTCCTTGCCCTTCTTGACGCGCGACACCATCCGGCCCTGCGTCCACATCCGGTCCCGCAGGTTCGCCGCGAGATCCGGATCCTGGGCCACCCGCTCCACCAGGATGGCGCGGGCGCCTGCCAAGGCCGCGGCTGCGTCACCGATGGAGTGCTCATTGTTGAGGTACTTGGCGGCTTCGCGTTCGGGGTCCAGGTCCGGCCGCTTCAGCAGGGTGTCCGCGAGGGGCTCCAGGCCGGCCTCACGGGCGATCTGGGCCTTGGTCCGGCGCTTGGACTTGAAGGGCAGGTAGATGTCCTCGAGCCGTGACTTGGTATCCGCAGCCAGGATTGCCTTGCGCAGTTCCGGTGTCAGCTGCCCTTGCGCTTCAACCGCCTCAAGGACGGCACGACGGCGGTCCGCCAGCTCGCGGAGGTAGCGGAGCCGCTCGTCGAGGTTCCGGAGCTGGGTGTCGTCCAGCGTCCCGGTGGCTTCCTTACGGTACCTGGCGATGAATGGAACCGTGGAGCCGCCGTCGAGCAGGTCAACAGCCGCCTTGATCTGCCATGCCTTGACCCCTAGCTCGGCGGCGATCTGGGCAAAGACGGCGTCCTCCCCTGACGCGTGGGAAAGTGCGGAAACAGGGGAAGGTGCAGGCAGTTGAGTCACCAGAACATCTTGCCTTACCGGCCTTCCGGGCTCCACCGGAGGGTGTGTTCATGTGAATATCGCGGGGTTGGCAGAGGGTATTCCGTTGGGGCCTGCGAAGTGCTGTAGTGGACATGCCGTTACTGGTGCCGATGCTCGAGGAAGAGGCCATCATGCGGGAACTGCTTGTTGTTTTCCAGGAGGGGTTCGACGAGGCCAACATCACCGTGACTGTCAACGGCAAGGAGGTGCGCAGGGATCTGGGCATCTCAACGAATCCATTACTCGGCATAGCATCCGAGGTATCGGTGGAGTTGCCAGCCAAAGGCGCCCAAGTCGGAGTGGAGGTCACCAACCGGGGGCTGAAGGCGATCACCAAGGTCAGCGGCAAACCCAAGAGCGTGCTGGTATCCATCGAGGACGGGCGGCTTCTGATGAAGGAAGGCACTGGCCGGGAAGCTGTACTTTAGGCGGGTTAGCCGGCCCCGAAAATGGCTCTGGTAAGAGTCCATTCGTTGGAGTAGCATCTGATCACCGCCGGCTTCCGATGGAGTCCGGCGGGCCACATAAGTCTTCAGCCGGAGGTCGTCGGATGGCCTCCGGCGCCGCTGCCCGGGACCAGCACCCCAGACAGCCAACGACGGCGGCACCCAAGATGGGTGCCGCCGTCGTCGTCGTTTGGTCCAGGAATGCCGGCGGGGCGCTTTTAGCCCTGGTACATCGGGTAGTCCGTGTAGCCGGTAGCGCCTTCCGCGTAGAACGTGGACGGGTTGGGCTCGTTGAGCGGAAGGCTTTCCTTCCAGCGGCGGGCAAGGTCCGGGTTGGCGATCGCGGGCCGGCCCACAACTACGGCGTCGGCATGACCCTCGGCCACCAGGTTCACGGCTTCTTCCCGGGTGGTGATGACGCCGAAGCCGGTGTTGACCAGGAAGGTGCCGCCGAAGCGAGTACGGAGATCCTGGACAAGTTCACCGGTGGGTTCGTGGTGCAGGATGCTCAGGTATGCCAGGTTGAGCGGCGCGATGCTGTCCACGAGGACTTCGTAGGTGGCGCGGACATCAGCGGCGTCGGTCTCGGCGATGCCCTGGACGTTGTGCTCGGGGGAAATCCGCAGGCCCACCCGGTTCGCGCCAAGGGCTGCTACCACCGCGTTGACGGTTTCGATCACGAAGCGTGCGCGGTTTTCCGGGGATCCGCCGTAGCTGTCCGTCCGGATGTTTGAATTCGGCGCCAGGAATTCGTGCAGGAGGTAGCCGTTGGCCGAATGCAGCTCCACGCCGTCGAACCCTGCCTCGATGGCATTCAAGGAAGCGTTGACGATTTCCTGGATGACCAAGGGAAGCTCGTCGGTGGTCAGGGCGTGCGGCACCGGGTACGGCTGCTTGCCCGCAGGTGTCCGGACATCGCCGTCAATGGCTACGGCGCTGGGGCCGACGATTGGCAAGCCACCGGTGATGTCTGAGTGGGAAACCCGGCCGCCATGCATGATCTGGGCGAACATGTGGCCGCCTTCGGCGTGGACCGCGTCAGTGACCTTCTTCCACCCGGCCACCTGTTCCGGCGTGACAATCCCAGGCTGTCCCGGGTAAGCCTGCCCCGCGGGCGTGGGGTAGGTGCCCTCGCTGACGATGAGGCCCAGTGAAGCGCGCTGGCGGTAGTGCTCGACGAGGAGCGGGCCCGGGATGCCCTTCTCACCGGCACGAAGGCGGGTCAGCGGGGCCATCACCAAGCGGTTGGGAAGTTCAAGTTCGCCGAGGGTGAGCGGGGAAAACAGCATGCGCAGTTCCTTTCGAAGGCTGAAGACGTACTGCCTTTGCCAACTGTGGGGCGCGTGCAACTATTCCAGCACCTTCCCGGATGCGACTGGGATCACAGTCCTGTCTGAACTTAGCGCATCCCGGCACCCGGGCAGCCCTGGCCCTGCGGATTGGTGTTGCAGTCGTCCGCGTAATTTCGGGTGAGCGAGCGCCAGACGCTGATGGTTTGCGGGGGCGCATTGAACTGGCCCTGCCCGGGGATCGGCAGCGGCGGGCCGGCGTTCACCGAATATGTGCCTTGGAAGGTCGTGGTCATGACCACCTGGAAGTCCCCGGTTGATGCGTAGGCGTGGCTGGTCCGGGTCTTTTCGCCCCAGCGGTCCTGCGGCAGGGCCCCTCCCATCGACGATTGGGGGCCGAAGACCGTGCCGTCACCGTAGTTCCACGTGTACTGCACGGGCGTTGCCACCACATGGACTTTTTGGCCGAACATGGTGATGTCGAATTGCTGCTCGACCGCTTCCGCGTAGAAGTTCGTCTCGGCGCCGCGGAGAGTGTTGGGACTGGGCTGCGCCACCACTTTCCCGGCGTTTACCGGAAGGTTGTGGAACTGCCGCTGGATATCTGCGGCGATGCGGGGCAGGAGGTCCTCGGGCTTGGGGTCGTAAAGGCAGGTTGGCCCCGAATGATGTGCCCAAACCGCGCCCGGCACGCCTCGAGGCCGGGACAGCCACATGACCGGGATGCCCTTGGCGCCGTCCTCCCGGTCCTTGCAGTCGAGCTGGCGGGCAAGGCAAGGAGTGTCGAAGTCGCCTCCGCCGAGGTGGCATTGGAGTTCGTACTTGTACTCGTTGGGGTCGGTGCTCACGGTGCCAGGTTCAGCGCGAACAAGTTTCCCTGTATCCAAATCCTTCACCCACTGATCAGCACCAACAGCCACTCCCCTATCCTCGTAACCAACTGCTACGTCGGCATAGGCGAGTGTGGGAGTGAGGATAAGGACGAGCAAAGCCACAGTCAGAATCTTGAGTTCTGGAGCCTTCATCTCGATTACCGGATCAAGCCGAGGTCTGTCATGGTCCAGCCTGATGGTCCGAAAGTCAGCCCGGCTCGACTGCCAGTATTGGTGGCAGGCGTCGGCTTTTGCAGCAGAGTACCGTCCGGCTTTCTAATCTCGATTATTGACTGAATAACTTGAACCACGGCATATGGTTCAGCTGCCGTCTCGACTGTTGCTGTGATCGCTGGAGTCTCAATCTTGCCACCCGATATCCAACGGCCTTCGCTCCAGGCTTCCGCTATCCCGTCCCGCAGACCGCTACAAAAGACACATCCGGGACTGCTGAGCTTTTCGAGGACTTTTGTATCCCCTGTTTCGTAGCTGTAGCTCAAACTCTCGTACCAATAGCGAACAAATGCTTCCGCCCCTTCCTTCGTCTCCGTCTTCGCCACCTCGGGAAGCACGGGGACCGGGACGTTTTGGGCGGGTCTGGACGCGTCGGCGGGCTTGTAGACAGCACTCGGAGTTAGGGTGGGGGTGACCGTGGCGCTGGCCGTGGGCGTCTCGGCGGCCACTGGAGAAGAAGTGCCACCGGGACCAGGAGAATCGCCCGAGTTGCAGCCAGACAAAGCAAGCGCAAGGCCAACAACAAGGCCGGCCGCACCTGCCCTCACGATGCGTGACGAAACAAATGCGCGAGTCGAAAGGAAGTTCTGCGATGTCATGGGCCGCTATTCCCCCAATAGTTTCAAGACGGCTTGCTCCGGACAGTGACTTAAGGTTAGCCCACGTCACAATTCGACGGGATAGTTATCCACAGGCCTAAATCCCATGCATTGTCTACCACCAGCAATCCGACAAACGAAGTCACAAAGAAAGCCGGCGCACCAACGTGCACCGGCTTCCCCAGTCAAAAACCCCTACTTCTGGGCGGGCAGCACCAACTCCCCTGTCTTATCGGTGGATAAGGCGAGCGAAGAAACATACTGCGGGCCGCCGTCGGGCGCGTCTTGTGCCGAACGCACCATGTCCGGACGCTCGAACTCCAAGCCGGTCACGTGGCAGAGGAGCTTAACGTCGCTGGGGTTCCCGTCGGCGTCGAACATCGGCAGGTCGATCCCGTCGTCAAAGCGCCGAAGGTAAAACCGCCCGCGGGTCAGCACGGCCAGGACCGGCGGCAGCACGAGCGCCAGGCCAACTGCGAAAATCGGCGAGTAGGGCTGGATGGCGGCACCGAACGCCCCGAAGAAAACGGCGATGGAAACCCCCGCGGACGCCAGCATGGAAACAAACCCCACCGGGTTCACTGCGTACAGCATGCCTCGCCGGAACTCCGGCACCTTGGGAGAGATCTTCAAAACGTACTTGTTGATGGCGATATCGGAGGCCACGGTGACCACCCAGGCCATGGCGCAGTTGGCATAGAAGCCAAGGATAGTGTTGAGGAAGTCGAACATGTTGGCTTCCATCAGGACCAGCGCGATCAGCAGGTTGACCACCACGAACACCATGCGTCCCGGGTATGTCTTGGTGATGCGCGTGAAGGAGTTGGTCCAGGCCAGCGAGCCGGAGTAAGCGTTGGTGACGTTGATCTTGATCTGCGAAATGACCACCAACACCACCGCCAGCGTCATGGCCAGCCAGGCCGGCATCATCTCCTGGTACACGCCCAGGAACTGGTGCACCGGCTCGTTGGCGGTGGCAGAGGCGGCGGGGTCCAACAAAGCGATCAGGTAGATGGCGATGAACAAGCCCACGATCTGCTTGATGGCACCGAAGATCACCCAGCCAGGGCCCGCCAGGATCACGGCCCTCCACCAAGCGCCACGGTTCGCATCAGTGCGCGGCGGCATAAAGCGAAGGTAGTCGATCTGCTCGGCAATCTGCGCCATCAGGGACAGGCACACGCCGGCGGCGAGCATCACGGATGCGAGGTTGGGCCCGCCATCGCCGGTCGCCCCGGTATAGGCAAAGAAGCTGTCGATGCTCTCCGGGTGCGAGACCAGCAGGTAACCCACCGGTACCACCATCAGGAGCAGCCACAGCGGAGTGGTCCAGACCTGCAGTTTGGCCAGCGTGTTCATCCCGTAAATCACCAGCGGGATGATGATCACGGTGGACGCGGCATACCCCAGCCACTGCGGGATCCCCAGCCCCAGCTCCAGCCCCTGCGCCATGATGGAGCCTTCCAGCGCGAAGAAGATGAAAGTGAAGGTGGCAAAGATGACGTTGGTGACCACCGAGCCGTAGTAGCCGAAGCCGGAACCACGGGTGATCAGGTCCAGGTCGATGTTGAAGCGGGCAGCGTAGTAGGCCAAGGGAAAGCCCGTCGCGAAGATGACGACGGCGGCCACCAGGATTCCCAGCAGTGCGTTGACCGTGCCGTACGAGATCCCGATGTTGGCGCCGATCGAGAAGTCCGCCAGGTAGGCGATGCCGCCCAGCGCGCTGGTGGCCACCACCCCGGCGCTCCACTTGCGGTAGGAGCGCGGCGCGAACCGGAGAGTGTAATCCTCGAGGCTTTCCTTGGTGGCGTTCAGTGCCGCGCTGTTGCCCGCCGTCGAAATCGCCGGAGAACGTCCGACGACGGCGGCATCAGCAGGTGCCGCCGGTTCCAGCAGTTGCGTTCTGTCTGTGTCATTGCCCATTGGGTGCGTCGCTTTCTTTTCGCATTCAGCCGCCATGGCCCTAGGTGCGACGCTATCCAGCTGGAAAGACAACGGCGTCACAGGCCTGTTTCCGGCCTGTTAAGCATTGACGGAGCTGTCACAAAAGGCGCGAGAATTGCGGGTACAAAGCCTCTGGCGCATTTCTACTTGAGGTAGAAGAATGGCGGCATGATGTTTGAACACGCGGACGGCAATCCCGTCCTGGAACTCGATGATGAGCAATCGTGGCGTCTTCTGGCGGCGACGCAGCACGGGCGGCTGGTGGTCTCGGTGGCGGGAGAACCGGATATCTTCCCTGTGAACTATGTGACCTCGAACCGGAAGGTCTACCTGCGCACTGCTCCGGGAAACAAGCTTGCGCAGCTGACCATCAACTCCAAAGTGCTGTTCGAAACCGATGGCATCCTGTCGCAGGAGGCGTGGTCCGTGATCCTCCGCGGGACGGCACGGGTCCTCAGCAATTCGGCTGAGCTTGCGGCCATCGAGGAACTTGGACTGAAGACCTGGGTTCCCACCCTGAAGGACTTTTACGTGGAGATCGAGCCGAAGTCAGTCAGCGGCCGCCACTTCGTGTTCGGCGAACAACCGGAACGGGAGATCTAAGGCCTCCTAGACTGGAGGAATGGCGGACAAGCCCACTGCAGACAAGCTCACTCCCGAGCAGCGCAGCTGGAACATGTCCCGGATCCGCGGCAAGAACACCAAGCCCGAACTGCTGGTGCGCCGGATCCTGCACGCCAAGGGCTACCGCTACCGCCTGCATGGCAGGTCCGGCGGCACCAAACTGCCGGGCAACCCGGATCTCGTCTTCGCCGGGCGGCACAAGGTGATCTTTGTGAACGGCTGCTTCTGGCATTTCCACGACTGCAGAGTGGGTTTGCACGCACCGAAAGCCAACGCGGAGTTCTGGGTTGCGAAGCGCACCCGGACCCGCGAGCGCGACGCCGGCCAGCGCCGCCAACTGGAAGACGCCGGCTGGGAAGTGTTGACCGTTTGGGAGTGTGAGCTGAAGGATCGTTCAGCCCTCGAGTCCCAGTTGGTCCACTTCCTCGAAGCCGGCGCCTGACAGATGAATCTTGAGGCAATCTTTAGCTGATTCCGCCACCGTCCTTGATCCTGAACGGACAAAATGGACGGGTTGCCGCGATCAGGCAGCCCACCACTGACGGCTTCGGAGCAGCTATCCCCTATCCCCTAGCTTCTCCGTGCCAGCAGTGCGGACTTGAAGGCTGACGCCGACGAGTCGCTGCTGTTGATGCGCCAGTCTGTTTCCTTCTGCATGTGGAACCAGACGAACCCCATCACGTCCGGCTGGGCAGCCAGGTAGGACACCAGGTCCGTGTTCCAGGATGCTTTGGAACCACCCATCTCGCTGGACGCTGTCTCGGCGATCAGGACCGGCTTGCCGGGCGCCAGGGCGCGGAGCTGGGAGATGCCGGGGGCAAAGAGGTCCACCGGGGAAACCCAGCTGCTCCAGGTTTGCGAGGTGCCCCAGTTGTAGCCGTCCAGGGCCACGACATCCACGTAGCCTGCGCCGGGGTACAAGCCGGCCAGGTCAGTCGATCCCCAGTAAGGCACGTTCGGCGACCAGACCCATTGGACGTTGCTGGCGCCCGTGGCGGCAACAACGTCGTGCACGTGCCGCCAGGCTGCCACGTATTCTCCCGACTGGTTGCCGTTAACGCCTTCGGCCCACGGATACCAGTTGCCGTTCATTTCGTGGGCGAAGCGCAGCATGACCGGCTTGCCCCAGGCCGCCAGGGACTGGCCCCACTGGCTGATGTACCCGTCGAAGTCCCCTGCAGTAATCCGGGACAGCGAATAGGCGGGCTGGTCCACGCCGCCTCCCCATGCCCACGGCTCCCACGTGACAAGGGGTGTGGCGCCGCGCGAACGGACAGCGTCCAACTCGCTGATCGGCGGGGCCTGCAGGAAGTCCTTGTAGCTCATCACCACGGACGGGACCTCCCCTGCCACGGTGGCCACCTCGTCCAGCTCAGTACTGGCCATGGGTCCCCCGGGCGTTGCCACCCCGAAGCGTAAGGGGGCGGAACTGATGGTTGGTGCCGGCGCAGGCGCAGGAGCCGCTTGGACCACGAACGTGGCTGACGCCTTGATGGACGATGTCTTGGCAGTGATGGTGAGGTTTCCGGTGGATGCCGCCGGAATGGTGATGCCGGTACTGAAAGCGCCGGTCGATGTGGTTTGGAACGCGAAAGTGGTGGAACCCACAATCACAGTGCCAGTGGTGGCGGCTTTGAACCCGGTTCCGGTGACCGTGACCGCGGAGCCGGCCGGGCCGGAACCAGGATTGAGCGTGATTTGCGGTGTGGTGGCTGCGCTGGCCGGCTGGACGATGGACAAAGCCAGCCCGGCCCCGATTATGAGCGCGACAAATAAGGTCCTGAGTGTTCGGAACACGGCAATCTATCCCCAGATTGAAAGGCGGCTATGGCCGCTGATGACGTCAATGCCAAAAAGCACTGGCATCGATTTTATGGCCCAGAAACCGCAGTCCCATCAAGAAAACCACAATTCTTCCCGAGTCTTCTGCGAGGTCGCAGGAACGGTCCTAACCTGAAACAGAACAAGATCCCCCGCTCAAACACCCGGTTTTCGAGGTCCCCAAATCCAGCAGAAAGGAGTGTCATGAGCACGTCGGATGATGCGCCAAGGCCGCTGGTGGACCAGTCCGTCCTGGACCGGCTTCGGGATGAACTCGAGGAGGAAGAAGGCTACAGCCGGGTCTTCGTCGGCAATTTCATCGACTACCTGCCGCAACGGCTGGGCCGGCTGCGGCTTGCCCTGACCACCGGTGACCTGGAGGGCTCCATGGACGCGGTCCTGAGCCTGAAGACGTCAAGCCAAATGGTTGGGGCCGAACGCCTGGCGGGACTGGCCCTGGAACTGGAAAACGAGATCCGTGCCGAGGCGCGCCAAGCTGATATGGCGGTGGCGTTGCCCAGGCTGGCCGCAACCTACCTGCGGCCCATCACCCAGTGCAGCAGGCAAACCATGCACCGGCTGCAGGCTCAGTGCTGCCCCGGCGCCAAACGGTAGCCCACGCCGCGGACTGTCTGCAGCCACCGCGGCTGCTGCGGCGAGTCACCCAGTTTCTTGCGCAGGTTTCCCATGTGGACCTCCACGGACCGTTCGTCGGCCTCGCTGATGTAGCTGCCGACGTCGTAATCCTCATCGCGGAGCCGCCGCACCAGGTCGGACTTGGTCCGGACTGTCCGCCCCGCTTCCAGGAGCGCGTACAGCAGCTCGAACTCCGTGCGCGTCAGGTTCATCTCTTTGCCGTCAACGGTGACGGTGCGTGAGGCGTAGCTGAGTTCCAGGCCGTTGTGGCTGAAGTTTCCACGCTCCGGGTGCGCAGCGCTGTCCGGGGAAGCATCAACGGCGACGTCGCCGGGATCGGGAACGGACCGCGGCCGGCGCATCATGGCAGCAACCCGCGCCCTCAGCTCCCGCGGGCGGAAGGGCTTGGTGAGGTAGTCGTCCGCGCCGGATTCCAGCCCGATGAGGGTGTCCAGTTCTTCTGTCCGCGCCGTGAGCATCACGATGTAAGCGTCCGAAAATTCGCGGATCTGCCGGGAAACCTCAAAGCCATCAATATCCGGCAAGCCCAGGTCCAGCGTAATGACATCCGGATTCAGGCTCTTGGCCATCAGGACGCCCTCGGCGCCGCCGCTGGCGACAGTGACGTCAAACCCAGCCTGGGTCAGCACAGTGCGAACCAGTTCCCGAATATCGTGGTCATCCTCGATGACCAGACCCACACGTGCCTCACTCATAGAGCCCCCTCAGTGCCAACGTCAGAAGTATAGCTGGCTGCGGATATCCTGCTGGTATGGTCTCGCACAGCCCGACGTCCGCGTCCTCCGCGCCATGAGCAACCCCCCGGCTTGGTCCTCCGGACGGCTGCGTTTCTTCAAGCGGCCCTTCCATGAATACCGGCTGACCGACCGCGTGGCCATGAGCCAGATGCCGCTGTTCGTGACCACTATCCTGACGGCCCTGCTGATGTGGGCATTCTTCCCGGTCACCATGAGCAACCCCCTGTTCGTCGCGTTCCTCGTTTCTCAGCTGGCCATCATGGTGCTGTGCTACGTCATTCCCTGGGAACGGCTGCCCTACACCAGCTTCCTGGCCATCCCCTTACTGGATTTCGTCTCCATCTCGGCGGGCAGGGAAGGCGGCCAGGAAAGCCTCACCGGGATCAGCCTGCTGGCGGTGTTTCCGGTCATCTGGCTTTGCGCCTCCGGGTACTACCCACGCACTGCCCTGTGGCTGTCCTTCCTGGCACCGCTGGCGATCATCTGGGTTCCGCTGTTCCTGAAGGGCAACTTCACCCCGCAGGACTTTGCCCGGTCCCTGCTGCTGCCCGTCATGATGCTGGGCATTGGAGTGTCGGTCAGCGTCCTGACATTGAGCATGATGCGCCAGCAGCAGCAGTTGGAGGACAAGGACGAGCAACTGCGGGCCAACCTGCGCACCAGCAAGCGCCAGGAATCGCTGCTCAACACCATCCTGGACACCGTGCATCTGGGCGTCCTGGCAGTGGACGCCGACGGCCACGACGTCCTGATGAACCGCAAGCAGCGCGCCAACCACGAGCTGGCCCGGCCCAAAAATATTGCGGATCCCAACGAGTCGCAGCTGTTGGTCTACGGGGCGGACCGAAAGACCCTGATCCCCGTTCAGGAGCGTCCCGTGCGGCGCGCCGTCCTGGGCGAAACCTTCACCGACTACCTGGTGTGGCTCGGTGAGGGAAACGATCAGCGGGCACTGGTGACCACGGCGCGCGCCATGAAGGACTCCGACGGCAAGTTCACCGGCTCGGTGATCGTCTTCAGCGACGTCACGGACCTGGTGAACGCGCTCACCGCCAAGGACGACTTCGTTTCCAGCGTCTCCCATGAATTCCGCACCCCGCTGACCTCCATCCTCGGTTACGTGGAAATCCTGCTCGCCGACGAACCGGACGAGCCGCAGCGCGAAATGCTGGAAATCATCCGCCGCAATTCCGAGCGGCTCCTGACCTTGGTATCGGACCTGCTGTCCAGCCGGAACGGCCAACTGATCGTCACGCCGCACACCGTGGATGTCGCCGACCTTGTCCGGAGCAGCGTGTCATCCGCGATGCCCCGGGCGGCCGCAGCGGGCGTCGAGCTGCGGGCAGAAACCCCGGAGCAGCTGGAGGCCCACGTGGACAGCGCGCGCATCTCGCAGGTCCTGGACAACCTGGTGTCCAACGCCATCAAGTACTCACCGGACGGGGGCGAGGTGGTGGTATCGCTGGCGCGGGAGAACGGGCACGTGGCCTGCCGCGTCACGGATACCGGGATGGGCATGACTCCGGAGGACGCGTCAGAGGTTTTCGCCAAGTTCTTCCGCACCAGCAGCGTCCGGCGCACTGCCATTCCCGGCGTGGGCCTGGGGCTGCCCATCAGCAAGGCCATTGTCGAAGCGCATGGCGGCACCATCGATGTCGAGAGCACGCTGGGCAAGGGAACGACGTTCACCTTCCGCGTGCCGGTCTGAAAGGACGACGACGGCGGGCGGCCGGGCGCGTCAGCCGTGCCGGGCTTGACGGACCACTTCGCCCCACGACTGGCGGGCGAGCTCCTGGACTGAGGCAAGGATGGCCGACGGAGGCTGGCTGAGGTCCAGCGGAAACTCCACGATGTCGATGTCGGTGTTCAGGATGCGGCGGAGTTTCACTTCGCCCTGGCCTGCGTAGACCAGCCAGGCGGTGGGCACGGCGAGCGCGGTGCAGTGCGCCAGCATCTGGTAATGGTCGGCTGTCAGGGACGCACCCGCGTCCGAGGCCGCCCGGTACTTGGCGTTGTAGGCCACCACGGGGCGCCCGCCCAACAGGTGGACCGCATCCGGCCTGACGGACAGTCGGTCGGAATCCCGCACGGCCTCGCTGAGGAGGGCGTTGTACCGCAGCCTGAGCTCGCCGGGATAGGCCGCCATGGCACTGCGCAGTGCGGTTCCCACGAAGTCCTCGAACACCTGCGCCATGTCCACCACGAACGAGGCCGTCTGCTGCCTGCCCTCACCGGCTTCCGCGGACGCGTTCCGCAGGATCAGGTCGGCCAGGCGCAGCACTGCCTGGTAGCGCAGGTTCATCCTGGTGGGCTTCCAGGGCGGCACCGGGGCGCCGGCTGGAAGGCGCGTGACGCCGTCGAGCTTTCCCCTCAGCTGGCGCAGCCTGCCCAGCACCTCGGGCCGCACCCCGGGCACCTGCCCCATGCGTTCCAGCGCGGCGCGCAGGATCCGGTTTTCAACGATGTCCTCGGTGAACTCGTCGTAGGAGACCTCCAGGGGAACCAGCATCCCCGGGCGGCGCGAGATCTGGTCCGATATCCGGATCCGCCCCTTGACGGTCCGCAGGGACTCATCCACGGTGAGGTAGCCCTGCAGGACCCCGCGGCCCAGGGCCCGTTCGGCCAGTTGGGCCAGCGACTCGGCCAGCGCGCTCCACAGGTCCCGGTCCTCGCTGGCCGCCACCAGCTCCGGCCGGAAGCCCTGCTCCCCCGCGTAGCTGAGCAGGAACAGGAGCCTGCTCAGTCCCAGCCGGTCCTTGGGCCGGACATCCAGCTGGACCGTGGCTGTCCGAACGGAGCCCACCTTGCCCACGGGCTCGATCCGGTACAGCCCCATGCCCATCGGGGAAGCTTTGGCCAGGCCGCTGGAGTTCAGGGCAGAAGCACTGGGTGCATCCAGCCGCTCCACGAGGCCGCCGGAGAGCTCGTCGAGAACCAGGTGCCGCACGGGGCCTCGTGAAGTGCCGGGCGGCCGGGGATCAGCGCGCTGCAACGCGTCCCAGCAGCTGATCCAGCCCGAAGCGTTCCTCCAGCTGGGCCCGGGTCAGCTGGCCGTGGTAGTGCTCCTCCAGCAGGGGCATGAGCTCATACTTCCAGATCCGGCGCAGGCCGGCGGGCGTCTGGGCGGCCGGCTTCATGAAGTAGGAAGGCCCGATCATCAGGTCCCGGTCCCACTCATCGATGGCCCCGTTCAGCTCATCCAGCAGCAGCGCCGGCGTTGGATCAAGCTGCATGGCCTGCAGGAACCGGGCCAGGGAACCCTTGACCGGTTCGGTCTGCGGGTGCAGTTCGATGAAGGAGAACCGGCGGCGGATGGCAGCGTCCATCATGGCAATCGACCGGTCCGCGGTGTTCATGGTGCCGATGATGTACAGGTTGTCCGGCAGCGTGAACGGCTCGTTGGGACTGTATTGCAGGTAGATCCGGTCGTCCCGGTATTCCAGCAGGAAGTACAGCTCGCCGAACACCTTGGCGAGGTTGGCGCGGTTCATCTCATCGATGATCAGGAAGTACGGCTTCTTTTCGTTGCCGGGCTTGGCGGCTTCCTCTGCCAGGCGCCGCAGCGGGCCGGCCACCAGTTTGAAGGACACCTGCCCGTCGTCGGTCTTGTCCGGCCGGTAGCCCTCGAAGAAGTCCTCGTACGCGTAGGACGGGTGGAACTGGACCAGCTTCACGCGCTCGTCAGTCGTGTCGTCAGCCAGTTCGGCCGCGAGGTGCTTGGCCAGGTAGGTCTTGCCGGTGCCGGGCGGGCCGTAGAGGACCAGCTGCCGGTTTTCCTCCAGCAGGTCGGCGATCTCCTGCAGCGGTTCCAGCTCCATATGCAGCGAGTTGGCGAATTCCTGCGTCAGCGGGCGGAAGCCCTCCTGGGCAGGGAGGACGACGGCGGCACCGTCAGCATCGGCGTCGGGCTCGGTTTCCGCTTCGGCGGGCAACAGCGCCTGCAGCGCCTGCACCACCCGGGTGGCATCCACCACGATGCCGGGCGTGGCCAGCTGCCGCTGGACGTGACGGGGAAGGCTGGTGGTGGTGTGCCCGTCGTCGAACCAGCGCACCTTGCGCCGCAGCCGGCGGTTGTCGTCGTTGTACTCGGGCTCCCCCAACACGCCGCCCAGCCGCACCGTTCCGGCATGCTGGTAGAGCACCAGGTCCCCGGGCTTCATGACGGTGAGGAAGGCGAACACCGCGGTCTTGGTGTCCTCGCGCTCCACGTAGCCGAGGTGCTTGTAGTCCTCATCCACCGCGTGCTGCACCACGCCGGCGGTAACGCCGGGTTCCAGCAGGCGGAGGTGTTCGACGTCGAGCGTCACCTTCTCCTCGCCGTGCCACGTGGTGAGGAGCTCGGCGTGGTCGCTGTGCGTCCGGAGCAGCCAGGCACGCCGCCCGGGGTCGCCCACTTTGCGCCACTGGCTAACCAACTGGCGGGAGTACCAGTCGATCCGCTGGCCCGCCTGTTCGTCCAGGTGCAGCCGGATGCGGTGGATATCGGCCGTGATGTCCTCTTCGCTGTCCCCCTTGGCACCGCCCACGAGGGAGGCGAAGGCGTCCCGGATTTCCTGCCGTTCCACGTCCGCCACCACCGGCTCGAAATAGCTGGGCCAGGCCAGGAACTCGATGCTGCGGCGGATAGCGGGCTGGTCATCGGGCGTCGATGCGGCGAGGCGGTGGAACTGCAGCGGATCCTTGATGGCTGCCTGCACCACACTGGCCGGCCGCTGGGCCACGTTGCGGACGAACCGGCACAACCACTTGAGGTGGTCCCAGATGGTCCAGTTGAATTCGGCGGTGCGGTCGCGGATGACGCCGTGGTCCGTCATGCCGGCATACAGTTCTTCGGGCAGTTCCAGCGGCGGCTCCAGCCATCCCGCGGCCTCCGCCACCCGGGCGCGCTTGACCTTCAGCGACTTCACCTCGTGTGCCAGCGGAAGGGACTGCAGGAAGAGCAGCTCCACGGCCAACTGCTTGGCCCCGCGCGTGGCACCGTCCAGGTTCTCGCGGAGGTTGGTCATCATCGGCGCCTTGGAGTCAGCGATGCCCCGTTCCAGCCGGTCAAGCAGCTCGGCGGCAGCCGGAACGGACCACGTCCTGGTGCGGCCGTCCAGGGGTGACGCCTTACCCTGCAGGCCGGGCCCCAGGACGAACCACGCCGCATCCTCGATCTCCTTGGAGATGCCGAGGGCGCGGGTCATGGCAACAGTGGCAGTGGGGGTCATGCCCCCAAATTTACAGGGTCAAGCTGGGCGCCCGCTCCACACCGCCTGGACCGCCGGACCGCCAGATCGGCTATTTTCCGGTGGCGGAGTGCTTCCTTCCGAAGATGAAGTAGCCCATGGGCCCCACGAAATTGACGAAGGACGCTGCCCGCCACGCAGCTTTCGGCCCGTTGATCAGCTCAGCAGGCCTGCGCGAAATATCGCGCTGGGCGGCAACCAGGAGGGACACCTGCATAATCGCAGTGACGATCGTGCCCACCTTCCCCGCCGGGGACATCTCCTTCCAGGTCTTCTTTTTCCTGCCACCATGCATCTTGTTCTTGCGGCTCATGTCGTGCGCCTTCTTGTTCAGGGCCTTCTTGTTCCTTGCCATCAGGCTTCCTTTCGCTGTGGGTCGTGATTCCAGCCGGGTGTTTGCAGTCAGGTGTCTACAGTCCAGCGTTACGTGCAGCCCTGACCAGAGTCTTAGTGCCTGTAGGGAGCCATCCGCTCCTTTTGCTCCGGGGTGAGCCGCTGCACCCGGCCCGTGGCTTCATCCACGAACGCCAGGTGGCTGCTTGCCTGCACGCAGTCCTCCCCGGTGACGGGGTCCTGGACAACGTAGTGGATGTCAAAGCTGGCTCCCTTGACGGCGCCGATCCAGACCTGGACTACGGCCGGAACGTTGCGGTACTCCAGGGTCCTGACGTAGCGGATCTTGTGGTCAACGATCAAAGCAAGCGTGCCCTCGGGGACGTCGTTGAACAGCGACACCGGTGGCTCGACGCCAGGCAGGCCCGCACCCCGTGGTGGCCCGAAGGCTGCGATCCGCGCTTCCTCCAGCATCCGCACGATCTGGACGTTGTTGATGTGGCCGTAGGCGTCCATGTCGCCCCAGCGCATCGGTACCTGGACCTCGATGCGCTGGCCACCGTGCACGCTCAGCTGCGCACCGCCGTCGAATCATCAACTGCCGTTTCCCCGGCGTCCGCACCCGCGAACTGTGACATGTAGAGGCGGTGGTAGGCCCCGCCTGCGGCGAGCAGCACCTGGTGGTTGCCTTGTTCCACGATTCGTCCGTTTTCCATGACCAGGATCGTATCGGCATCACGGATGGTGGAGAGCCGGTGCGCGATCACAAAGCTGGTCCGGTCCGAGCGCAGCGCCGCCATGGCTTTCTGCACCAGCAGTTCCGTGCGGGTGTCCACGGAGCTGGTGGCCTCATCCAGGATCAGCAGCGAGGGGTTGGCCACGAAGGCGCGGGCGATAGTGATCAGCTGCTTTTCACCCGCGCTGACGTTGTTGCCTTCCTCGTCGATCACCGTGTCGTAGCCCTCCGGCAGGGCCCGGACGAAACGGTCCACGAAGGTGGCCTTTGCAGCTGCGATGACCTGTTCTTCGGTGGCGTTGAGGTTGCCGTAGCGGATGTTGTCGTAAATGGACCCGCCGAAGAGCCACGCGTCCTGCAGCACCATGCCCACCTTGGAGCGCAGCTCGGAACGGCTGAGGTGGGTGACATCCACGCCGTCCAGCATGATGGAGCCCGAGTTGAGCTCGTAGAAGCGCATCACCAGGTTCACCAGGGTGGTCTTGCCTGCCCCCGTGGGCCCGACGATCGCCACGGTGTTGCCAGGCTCTGCCGTGAAGGACAGGTTCTCGATCAGCGGCTTGTCCGCGGTGTAGCTGAAGGTCACGTTCCGGAAGTCCACGTGGCCGTCAGTCTTGGCCGGAAGGTGTTCGGTGGCGGTTTCGGCGTCCTGTTCGTCGGCGTCCAGGAACTCGAAAACGCGCTCCGAGGACGCTACGCCGGACTGGAGCATGTTGGCCATGCCCGCCATCTGGCCCAGGGGCTGCGTGAACTCGCGGGAGTACTGGATGAACGCTGTGGCGTCACCCAGGGACATGGCGCCCGATGCCACGCGGAGGCCGCCCACCACCGCGATGCCCACGTAGCTGAGGTAGGACACGAACTGCATGACGGGGAAGATGATCCCGGAGACGAACTGCGCGCCAAAGCTTGCCCTGTAGAGTGCCTCGTTGCGTTCCTCGAACCGTGCCAGCATGTCCGCGTCACGGCCGAAGACGCGGACCAGGTCGTGCCCCGAGAAGGACTCCTCGATCTGGCCGTTCAGCGAACCGGTGTTCTTCCACTGGGCGGCGAACAGTTTCTGGCTCCGGGCTCCGATGAGGCCGGCGGCCACCCCGGAGAGCGGAAGGGCGATCAGGGCGATCAGGGCAAGCTGCCAGGAGACGATGAACATCATGATGACGATGCCCAGCACGGTGAGCACGGAGTTGACCAGCTGCGCGAACGCCTGCTGGAGAGCCTGCTGGATGTTGTCGACATCGTTGGTCACCCGGGAGAGCACGTCGCCGCGCTGCCGGGTATCGAAGTAGTTCAGCGGCAGGCGGTTGAGCTTGTTCTCGGTGTCGTCACGCAGGCGGCGGATGACCTTCATGACGATGCGGTTCAGGACGTAGCCCTGCAGCCACATGAAGATGTTTGCCACGAAGTACATGAGAAGGACGATGGCGATGAGGGTGGTGAGCTTGTCGAAGTTGATGCCGGTACCGGGCACCAGTTCCATGCGGGCCACCATGTCCGCGAAGTTGTCCTGGCCCTGCTGGCGAAGCCCGGCTACGAACTGCTCCTTGCTGGCTCCCGCGGGCAGCTGCTTTCCCACCACGCCGGCGAAGATGACGTCCATGGCCTGGCCAAGGATCTTGGGCGCAATGACGTTGAGGACCACGGAGACCACCACCAGGCCCACCACGGCATAGATGCCCAAGGCTTCGGGCTTCAGCAGGCCCATGAGCCGTTTGGCGGATGGCCAGAAGTGCTCGGCTTTTTTGGCGGGCATGCCGCCAAACATGTCCCCGTCCGCCTCGGAGGGGGTGAACTCCTCCTCAAGGAAGTCGTCGTCCTCAAGTCCGGCGCCGGCAGTCACTGCGGATTCCGGGGCTGTCTCTTCAACGGCGGTGGAGTCCTTCTTGCGGGGGCTCATGCCACTTCCTCCACACTCAGCTGGGATTCGACAATTTCCTGGTAGGTGGGCGAGGTTTCCAGGAGTTCCTCATGCGTGCCACGATCCACGATGCGTCCGTTGTCCAGCACTAAAATCTGGTCGGCCTCGGTAATGGTGGAGATCCGCTGGGCAACAATGATGACGGTGGCATCCCTGGTGATGCCCTTGAGTGCCGTACGGAGCCTGGCATCAGTGGCCACGTCCAGGGCGGAGAACGAGTCGTCAAAGAGGTAGACGCGGGGTTTTGTCACGAGCGCACGCGCAATGCAGAGTCGCTGGCGCTGACCGCCTGAGACGTTGGTGCCGCCCTGCGAAATCCTTGCGCCCAGCCCGTTCTTCTTCTCGCGGACAAAGGACTCACCCTGGGCCACCCGGAGGGCATCCCACAGTTCCTGGTCTGTTGCCTCGGTCTTGCCGAACCGAAGGTTGTGTTCGATGGTGCCGGAGAACAGATAGGGGCGCTGTGGCACCAGGGCAACCCTCTTGGTGATCTCGGCACGGTCCAGCTTGTCCACCGGGACACCATCCAGCAGCACTTGCCCTTCCACAGGGTCATACAGCCGCGGGAGGAGGGACAGCAGGGAGGTCTTGCCGGCACCTGTGGATCCGATGATGGCGATGGTCTGCCCGGGACGGGCGGTGAAGCTGATGTTGCTGAGCACCGGTGACTCGGCGCCCGGGTAGGCGAAGGTGACGTTACGGTATTCCACTACCCCGGTGAGCGCGGCCGGAGCCTGCGGCTGCCGGGGGTCGTGGATGGAGGGTTCGACGCCGAGCACCTCGCCGATGCGGTCTGCGCAGACGGAGGCGCGCGGGATCATCATGGCCATGAAGGTGCCCATCATGACGGCCATCAGGATCTGCAGCAGGTACTGCAGGAACGCGGTCAGCGAGCCCACCTGCATGGCGCCGTCATCGACCCGCTGACCGCCAAACCAGAGCACCGCTGCCGTGGACAGGTGCAGGATCATGCTGATGGCCGGGAACATCAGGACGAACAGTGCGCCGATGCGGAGCGAGACGTCCGTCAGTTCCTTGTTGGCCACGCCGAACCGTTCGGTCTCAAACGGCTCACGCACGAAGGCCCGGACTACACGGATACCGATGATCTGCTCGCGTAGCACCGCGTTAATGCGGTCGATTTTCCGCTGCATGGACCGGAACAGCGGCATGAGCCGGACCACCAGGTACCCCACCACCACAGCCAGCAGGGGAACGGAAACCCAGACCAGCCAGGACAGGCTGATGTCCTCGCGCAGCGCCATGATGATCCCGCCGATGCACATGATGGGGGTGGCCACCATGAAGTTCAGCCCCATGAGGAGGAGCATCTGCACCTGCTGGACATCGTTGGTGCCCCGGGTGATCAGCGTGGGCGCGCCGAACGCGTTGACATCCTTGGCGGAGAAGCTGGTGACCTTGCGGAACACCGCATGGCGCAGGTCCCGGCCCACGGCCATGGCAGTCCTGGAACCGAAGTACACGCCGGCGATAGCCGCGGCCACCTGCGCGAAGGCCACCACGAGCATCACCGCACCGGTGCGCCAGATGAAATCGGTGTCGCCGCGTGCCACGCCCTGGTCGATGATCTGCGCGTTCAGGCTGGGCAGGTACAGCGCAGCGATGGTGGCAGCGAGCTGGAAAATGACGACAGCCAGGATGTACGGCAAATACGGTTTAGAGTAGCGCCGAATGAGGGTGAGGAGCATGGACTCAACTCTAGTGATGGGCACCGACATTGGGGCCCCCTCGTCGGCATCTTTTCCACCGGTGACGAGCATGCTGAAAAGGGCATCGAGCCGGGGCAGCACGAGGCGGGTACCGCCAACAGAAAAGCCGCAGCCCGCTCCCGGAGGTCTTCCGGAGGCGGGCTGCGGCTTCGAAGTGGCCGTGGCTTTAGCCGCGGCGGGGACGAACTGCCGTCCCTGCTACTGTCCTTGGCCCGGTTCAGAACCGGCACCGGCAGACGGTGCGTCCAGCGGGGCGGCGGCGCTGTGCCTGCCGTGGCCGACCAGGTAGAGCGCGGCTGCTGCCTGGATTTTGCGTTCCTTCAGGAGCTTGCGCTGCAGCCTGCTGAGCTCTGCCGCGGTGGCGGCCTGCTTGGCAGCCAACTCCTGCTGCGAACGGTGCTGTTCCTGGACGTCCAGCAGCATGTTGCCCAGTGCTGCCTGCTGGCGGGCCAGCAGGTGCTGGGTTTCCTGCAGCTTCTGCAGGGTGGCGGCGGCACTGGCGATGGAGTCGGCTACCTTCTCCGCGTTGTCTGCGGACCGCAGGTCCAGGTTTTCGGAGCTGAAGCTCCGCGCAAAGACTTCCTCGAAATCCTCCGTGGCTACCCGACCGGACGCTGCAGCGGCAGCACCGCCGTCGTACCTTTTGGCGGGGGCGGAACCTGCACGTGATGCACTCCGCGTGGCCATGCCCGGCCCTGCGGGGATGTCCCGGTCCGGAGCGCCACTGGAGACCATGGGCAGCTGCCCGGTCATGGTGGCGGTCATGCCCGCTTCACCGGCGGCGTTGGCTTCAAGCGCCTTCTCGGGGGCGATGTCCACGGTTTTGCGGAGCGGCACCTCCTTGATGAAGATGACGGCGATCAGGGCAACAACGGCCACCACGGCCGAGATCATGAAGATCGCGGCAGTGGCATCACCGTAGGCGGCGCGCATGACGTCGGCGATCGGGGCTGGCAGGTCCTTGAGGTCCAGGCTGGCACCGCCGCCGTCGCCCGAAGCCTGGATGCCCAGCTTGGCAAGGCCCTCGGTAGCAAGGTCCTTGACGTGGTTGGACATAACGGCACCCAGGACGGACACGCCGATGGCACCGCCGAAGGAGCGGAAGAAGGCAACCGACGCACTGGCCGAACCGATGTCCGTGGCGCGGACGGTGTTCTGTACGGCGAGGACCAGGTTCTGCATGAGCATGCCCAGGCCAACGCCGAAGACGGCGGTGTAGATGCCTGCCTGCCAGAGTTCGGTGGTGTGGGTCAGGGTTCCGGCCATCGCCAGGCCGCCGATCAGCAGGATGCTGCCGCCAATCAGGAACCGCTTCCACTTGCCGTAGCGGCTGATGAGCTGGCCGGAGACCACCGAACCGACCAGGTTGCCGGCGATCATGGGCAGGGTGAGCAGGCCGGCCTCGGTGGGCGTGGCGCCACGGGCCACCTGGTAGTACTGGCCCAGGAATGTGGAGGAACCGAACATCGCGATGCCGACGGCCACGGAAGCGACGATGGCCAGGGCGGTGGTGCGCTCGGAGATGATCTTGAGCGGGATGATCGGTGCGGAGACCTTGGACTCCACCAGCACCAGCAGTGCCAGCAGGAGGATGCCGCCGCCCACCATCACCAGGGTCTGCCAGGACCACCAGTCGTAGTAGTCGGGGTTGCCGGCGAAGGAAACCCAGATCAGGAGCAGGCTCACGCCGCTGGTCAGCAGGATGGCACCGAACCAGTCAATCTTGGCCGGGCGTTTGATGTGCGGAACCTTCAGCGTGATCTGGAGCAGGATCAGGGCGACGACGGCGAGCGGCACGCAGACGAAGAACGTCCAGCGCCAGCCAAGTGCGCTGTCCACGATGAAGCCGCCGAGCAGCGGGCCGCCGGCGGTGCCGACAGCCATTACGGCACCCATGTAGCCGGAGTACTTGCCGCGTTCACGCGGCGGAATGATGGAGCCGATGATGGCCTGGGCCAGGGCGGTGAGGCCACCCATGGCGATGCCCTGGATCACGCGGGCCGTAAGCAGGAACGGGATGCTTTCGGAGAAGCCTGCCATGACCGAGCCGGCAACGAAGATCACGATGCTCAGCTGGACCAGGAACTTCTTGTCGAAGAGGTCGGCGAGCTTGCCCCAGATAGGGGTGGTGGCTGCGTTGGCCAGCAGCGCCGCCGTGATGACCCACGCGAAGTCCGTCTGGGTGCCCTTGAGCTCGGACATGATGGTGGGCAGCGCGTTCGCCACGATGGTGCTGCTGAGGATCGCGGTGAAGAAGGCAGCCAGAAGGCCGGTCAGGGCCTCCATGATCTGCCGGTGGTTCATGGGCGCGCCGGGCTCGTGGCGTTTGGATTGCCGCGACTCCTGTTTAGCGGTGCGCTGGCGCTGGCGCTCCTGCTCCTGGTCCGCGGCGGCGGTGACGTTAGCCATTAATGGACTCCTGCGTTTTCTGTTCGTTGGTGGTTCCGGCCGCCCTTGCCCGGATGGAATTCTTCAGGGATGTGGTGAGCTTGTTCAGCATCGCGGCTGTTGCGGCTGCGTCATCCTCGTTCCAGTCGGAGAGGTAGGCCTGCAGCGTTTCGGCCCGGTGCCGCACCAGCTCTGCCAGCTTCTCCTTCCCGCGCGGGGAAAGCGCCAGCAGTTGGGCCCGGCCATCATCCGGGTCCTGGGTGCGCACCACCAGGCCCGCGTCCGCAAGTTCGGCCACGTGCCGGCTGAGCACCGGCGGACTGACCCCCAGTCGTTCAGCCAGGTGCGCGGCCCGGGTCTCCCCCTCGCCGATGAACTTGAGCACGCCCTGCAGGGCGATGCCGGTGTCCTGGCCTTTGATATTGATCATGGTGACGCAGCGCAGTGCGCGCTGGAGGTCATAGATGTGGCTGACGAGGTCGGCTGCAGTGGCCGGTGCGACAGACATGATCCTCCCTAAAGAATTAGTTGCTGCAAGCAACTGTATCAGAAAAAGGTTGCTTAGGGAAACGAACTTGTGCGGGAGGAAGGTTAAACAGAAGCGCCCCCACGTCCAGCAGGAAGTGAGGGAGCTCCGGAACAAAAGGGTTAGGGTCAGTCGCCCAGGTGGGTGGGGCTGAACATCTTCAGGAGCGTTTCAACCACGACGACGTTGGGACCGTCCGCGGCGAATCCCGCCCTGAGCGCGTCCCCCACATCCTCCGGGGCCACCCGGGTGGCCGGCACACCGAAGGATTCCGCGAGCTTCACGAAGTCCGGCCGGGCAAGTTCGGTGGCCGTGGCTTTGCCGAACGCACCCACCATGTACTCGCGCAGGATGCCGTAGCCGCCGTCGTCCACGATCAACCAGGTGACCGGCACGTTATGCTGCTTGGCCGTGGCCAGTTCGGCGATGGAGTACATGGACGAACCGTCGCCGGAGACAGCCAGTACCCGGCCGGGCTTTCCCAATGTTTCCAATCCCACGGCGGCACCGATGGCCCCGGGAAAGGCGTAGCCCAGGCCGCCGGCGCCCTGGGCGGAATGGAACTGCCCCTGCCTGGCATCCCAGCAGGACCATCCCCAGTAGGCGGCGATAGTCATATCCCAGAACGTCTGCATGTCCGCCGGCACGGCGTCGCGGATATCGGCCATGAACTTCAGTTCCTTGGCCAGATCCTGCGATTCCAGCCGGGCGCGGACCTTGGCGAGGGACTCCCCCACCAGCTCTTCCGGACTGCTGCCATGCCAGTCCGGCGCCCCGGTCCTGCCGGGGTCGAGCGCCTCATCGAGGGCCGCGAGCGCCTGGCCGGCGTCGGCCCGGATGCCCAAGCCCGGCCGGTTGGACTCCAATACCCGTGGCTCGGCGTCGATCTGGATGATCCTGCCGCGCGGCTCGAAGGTGAAGTAGTTGGAGGTGACTTCGCCCAGGGACGAGCCGACCACCACCAGCACGTCCGCGTCCTCGAGGACGTCGGTCATGTACCGGTCCTCGATCCAGGACTGCAGCGACAGCTCGTGGTTCCAGGGGAACGCGCCGTTGCCGCCGGGGGTGCAGATCACCGGCGCGCGCAGCTTCTCGGCAATCGAGAGCAGCGATTTCTCCGCCTTGCCGCGACGGGTCCCGCCGCCGGCAATGATGGCCGGGCGTTTTGCTGACTCCAGCCACTTCACGGCCTCGCGCACCAGCTCAATGCGGGGCGGGTTGTCCGCCGCCTCGGCCAGGGCGTCCTCCACCGGCGGAACCATGATCGGGTCCAGCAGCACGTTTTGCGGGATCTCCAGCCACACCGGCCCCTGCGGGGACGAGATGGCCTCGGTCCAGGCGTCCTGGATGGCAGACGGAATGCCCGACGCGTGCTGGATCAGGCGCTGGCTCTTGGTGACGTTTGCCGCGGAGGCTTTCTGGTCATCGAGCTGGTGCAGCATGCCCTTGCGCCGCGCGCCCAGGCCTTCCAGGGGAATCTGGCTCGCCACTACCACCATGGGCACACCTGTGGCGTAGGCCTCCTGCAGGCCGGCCAGCGAGGTCAGTGCCCCGGGACCGGTGGACAGGAACAGCACGCCCACCTCTCCGGTGGCACGGGAGTACCCGTCCGCCGCGAAGGCGCTGTTGTTCTCCACCCGGGAGGAGACAAACTGGAGGTTGCCGCGGCCCATGGCGTCGAAGAGTCCCAGGGCGTGCTGGCCCGGGATACCGAAGACGGTCTTGGCCCCCAGCGCTTCGAGGGTCTCGACGACGAGGTCCCCGCCGTTGCGCACACCGCCCCCCTGCCCCGGGACGGGGGCGGCGCCGACGTCCGCCACGGCCCTACTCCTTGCCGCCGGCAGCGAAGCCTGCGGGGCGGCGGGCTTCCTGGCCAAGAGCCTGCGCCGCGTATCCGGTGTCCGCGCCGAAACGGTTTCCGGGTGCGGCATTGTCCGCCATGAGGGTCACCAGTTCGTACGCCACATGGCTGGCGGCAACGCCGGTGATCTCGGCGTGGTCATAGGCAGGAGAGACTTCGACGACGTCGGCGCCCACCAGGTTCATGCCGCGGAAGCCCCGGATGATCTCCAGGAGTTCACGGCTGGTGATGCCGCCGGCCTCGGGGGTGCCGGTGCCCGGAGCATGGGCCGGGTCCAGGACGTCGATGTCCACGGAGATGTAGAGCGGGCGGTTGCCGATCCGGTCCCGGACCTTGGCCACTGTCTCCAGCACGCCCTGGTAGTAGACGTCTGCGGAGGTGAGGATGCCGAACCCAAAGCGGTGGTCGTCGTCGAGATCCTTCTTGCCGTAGAGCGGGCCGCGGGTGCCGATGTGGCTGATGGCCTCGGTGTCCAGGATGCCTTCCTCCACCGCCCGGCGGAACGGCGTGCCGTGGGTGTATTCGGCGCCGAAGTAGGTGTCCCAGGTGTCCAGGTGGGCGTCGAAGTGGAGCATGGCAATAGGTCCGCCGGCCCGCTCGGCCGCAGCGCGCAGCAGCGGCAGGGCGATGGTGTGGTCCCCGCCCAGGGTCAGCAGCTTGCTGCCGGCCGCGGTCAGGTCCAGCGCGTTCTGCTGGATGGTCTCGATGGCTTCGTTGATATTGAACGGGTTTACCGCCATGTCACCGGCGTCGGCCACCTGGATGTTTTCGAACGGGCTCACATCCCACGCCGGGTTGTACGGACGCAGCAGGCGGCTGGCTTCCCGGACGTGGTTGGCCCCAAAGCGGGCGCCCGGCCGGTAGGAAACACCCGAATCGAAGGGGACGCCCACTACGGTGACGTCGGCCTTGTCCACCTGGTCCAGGCGCGGAAGGCGGGCATAGGTGGCAGCTCCGGCATAGCGGGGAATCCGGGATGAATCGATGGGGCCAAGGTTGCCGTTGGCTTCAATGCGCAGCTCTTCCAATGGAGGCCTCTCCTTCGAGGAGTTGAGGGACTTCTGTGACTGCCATCATACACTGTGGTTTTCCGGTAAGCACCAGTTGTTTACCGAGACCAGTGTGCGCGGGAGCGCCTCGCCGGATTATGCACATAGGGCCGGCGTCCGGTTCCAGACCTTGCCTCACACGGTCTCAAATGACGTGGTGGACATCCTCGAATACCTGAAACAGGCTGGAGGAGTTGCCCGTTCCGGCCAACTTCTGGATGCCGGGTTCCCGCGCCGGGAACTCTTGCGGCTCACAGGGCGCAGTGCCACCCAGCCCAGGCGCGGCGTCTTCGTTCTGCCTGGCTGCGACGAAGGCCTCCTTGCAGCAGTCTTGAACAACGGGCGGCTGAGTTGTGCCAGCGCGGCCGCCCACTACGGACTCTGGCTGCGCAGACCTCCCGACCGACTTCACCTCGCCTGCAATCATGGCCACGGCAATGGCTTCGTCCGGCATCGCACCGTCCGATTCCAGGGTCATCCATTCCAGCCGCTGGCCGCTGTCGAAGACGTGGCGCTTCATGCATTGAGCTGCCTGCCGGCTCCGGCCTCCACCGCGATGGCCACTTCGGCTATCAGACTGCACGGCGTACCGCGCGAACTGCTCGCGTCCCAGCTCCTGGCCGACCGGTCCGGGCCCGCGCTCCGCGTCCTGCGGGAACTTGACGTGCGTGCGGAATCAATCGTGGAAGTGGATGCACAATACCTGTTTCGCAGCAACGGAATCGACTTCGAAACCCAAGTCTTCCTGCCCGGGATCGGCCGAGTGGACTTTCTGCTGGGCGACTTCCTGATTGTGGAGATCGACGGCTTTGCCTACCACTCCAAACGCACCGATATGCTCCGCGACCGGGAGCGAAACAACGCATCCGCCGTCGGCGGCTACACCGTCCTCCGCTACATGCCGGAGCATATCTGGTTCGATCCCAGCCGGGTGATATCGGAAATCAAGACAATCCTGGCGGCAGGACCACGCCAGCCTAACCAGTGATCGTGCAATGCTGCCCAGTTACTTCCACTTCGACAGACTGCGCCCGGCGGAATCCCGGGAATGTGGGCGCATGCACATCCGGGCAACCAGAGGTAACTGGGCAGGAGAACACAGGAGGGTTAGCGGCTGGCCGCGGGGACCAGGACCCAGAGCACCTCGACCGGCTTGTCCGTGGGATTGACCCACGTGTGGGGTTCGCGGCCCGGGAAAGTGACCGTGTCGCCGGTGCTGAGGTCGTACTCCTCGTTAGTGAGGATGAGCTTGATGGAGCCCTTGACCACGTGCAGCACATCGACGTCGCAGTCCACCGCGTAAAGCTCGGACTCGCCCCGGCCGTGGGGGTCGATGACCGCCTGGATGATCTGGACCCGGCGTTCCGAGCGGGCGGTCAGGAGCCGTTCCACGATGCCCTGGCCGCCCAACGAGATCCGCGGGCCGTCGTTTCGCTTGGTCAGATGGGTTTCCGGCGCAGCAAAAAGATCGCCAATCGAGATGGACAGCACCTGGCACAGTGTCACCAGGGAGGCGACGGACGGCGACGTCAGGTCCCGCTCCACCCGGCTCAGGAAACCCTTGGTCAGCCCGGTGGCGTCGGCTACCTGCTCAATGGTGAGCCGCTGGGACTGCCGGGCGGCCCGGATCCTGGAGCCGATGGCAACCGGGACGTTGCTGGGCTCAACTGGCAGTGCCTTCATCTACGAACCTTTCATGGCCGGCAGCCCGGCTCCGCTCTGGAGTCATACTAGTGGCCGCCGCTTATGTGACGCGCGGAAGCCACACGGGCAATCCCCAGCCGCTCCCGCCCTTGACTGTTGCAGCCGTCACACTCTAGTCTGTGGAAACTCCTGTTGCCTATAGGGCAATTTCAGGAGCCGTCTCAGTTCGTCCGCGGCGGTTCCGGGCGCCGTCGCCCCCGGTCCCACACCCGGCGCCCAACAGCTCCAAGGAGCCATCTATGGATGCAAGTGCCATCAACATCGCCATCGTGGTGGTGTACCTTCTCGCAATGCTGGCCTTCGGCTGGTGGGGCAAGTCCCGCACCCGGAACAACAGTGATTTCCTGGTGGCCGGCCGCCGCCTGGGGCCCTTCCTCTACACGGGGACCATGGCCGCCGTCGTCCTCGGCGGAGCCTCCACCGTTGGCGGCGTGGGGCTCGGGTACAAGTTCGGCATCTCCGGCATGTGGCTGGTGGTGGCTATCGGCGCGGGCGTCCTCCTGCTGAGCCTGCTCTTCGCCGGAACCATCCAGAAGCTGAAGATCTACACGGTGTCCCAGATGCTCACCCTCCGCTACGGGAGCAGGGCAACCGAAGCCTCGGGCATCGTCATGCTCGCTTATACCCTGATGCTTTGCGCCACCTCCACGGGCGCCTACGCCACCATCTTCGTGGTGCTGTTCGGCCTGGACCGGGCGCTGGCCATCGCCATCGGCGGCGCCATCGTGCTGGTGTACTCCACCATCGGCGGCATGTGGTCCATCACCCTGGCGGACCAGGTCCAGTTCGTCATCAAGACCGTAGGCATCTTCTTCCTGATGCTCCCCTTCACCCTGAACGCGGCCGGCGGCCTGGACGGGATCCGCAGCCGGGTGGACGCCAGCTTCTTCCAGATGGATGGCATCGGCGTCCAGACGATCATCACCTACTTCGTGGTCTACACCCTGGGCCTGCTGATCGGCCAGGACATCTGGCAGCGCGTATTCACCGCCAAGACCCCCAAGGTTGCCCGCTGGGGCGGCGCGACGGCCGGCATCTACTGCATCCTCTACGGCGTGGCCGGAGCACTGATCGGCATGGCCGCCAATGTGGCCCTGTCCTACGTCAAGATCGCCGCCAAGGATGATGTCTACGCCGAGGTGGCCCAGAACCTGCTCCCCGTCGGCATTGGCGGACTGGTGCTGGCGGCCGCCGTGGCCGCCATGATGTCCACCGCATCCGGCGCCCTCATCGCCGCGGCCACCGTTGCCCGCGCCGACGTCCTGCCGTTCGTGGCCGGCTGGTTCGGCAAGAAGGTCAACACCGGCGACACCGAGAACCCTGAGCACGACGTCAAGGCCAACCGCATCTGGGTTCTCGCCCTGGGCATCGTGGCCATCGTCATCGCCATCATCACCAAGGACGTGGTCGCGGCCCTGACCATCGCCTACGACATCCTGGTGGGCGGGCTCCTGGTGGCCATCCTGGGCGGCCTCGTGTGGAAGCGCGGCACCGGCCTGGCCGCCGCGGCCTCCATGGCAGTGGGCTCCGTGGTGACCCTGGGAACCATGATCATCCTGGAAATCAACGCCAAGGCACCCCTTGACGGCGTTTATGCCAACGAGCCCATCTACTACGGCCTGATCGCCTCGGCCGTCGTCTATATTGCGGCGTCACTGCTCACCCGGCCCACGGACCCCGCCGTCATGCAGGCCTGGCAGCGCCGCGTTTCCGGGCAGGAACCCGAAGACGCCCCGGAGGAAGTCCTCGCCGGCCGCTGACCCTGAAAAGCTGAAGCCTCCAAAGAGATAACGCACGACGGCGGCACCTCCCTTCGCTTTACCGCGAAAGGAGGTGCCGCCGTCGT
This sequence comes from Arthrobacter sedimenti, assembly GCF_042652025.1. Classification (NCBI taxonomy): domain Bacteria; kingdom Bacillati; phylum Actinomycetota; class Actinomycetes; order Micrococcales; family Micrococcaceae; genus Arthrobacter; species Arthrobacter sedimenti. The sequence goes on from NZ_JBHSDQ010000008.1 coordinate 105,977, forward strand.
AAGTCCTACTCCCCTGTGTCGCGTGGCTCGTCGTCATCCAGCGGGACCTCGCGGTCCTCGGCGTCGATGACCACCGGTGGCGGCTGGACCACCGGTTCTTCCTCATCAATCAACGCGTCCTCCGCGTCCCAGTCCGCATCGTCTACCGGCGCATCCTCGGCGTAATCGTAGGCGGGGTCCGCTTCCACGGCGTCCAAGTGCGGCATGTCCGGGTGCTGTCCGGTGGTGCTCATGATTCAACCTCCGTAGGTTCGCCTGACGTGCTCTTTCAGGAGGGCGCAGCCTGCGCCACACCTTCATCACAGCACCGGCCGGGCGGAGGGGTCAATAGCCACCGCGGCTTGGGGAAAAAGCCCCAAAAGACGGCCGCAGCAGTCCGTGTTTTACGGCAAACCGAAACTTTCCAGCGAGGTTTGCCAGCCAAAAAACGCCGGAAAACCGCAGTAGGCTGGCAGGGCAAAGGCGCGAAAACATGCCCTTTCCAGCCCAGGAGTACCAGTGCCGCAGCACGCCCAATCCAGTTCCCATGCCCTGCCCCAGGAGGCCTCCACAACCGTGCAAGCCCAGCCCTCGCCATCGAACATCAAGCGGTGGCGCCAGTACCTGGCCGATGAGCGCGCCGAAGCCGCCGTCTACCGTGACCTCGCCCAGAACCGTGAGGGGGAAGAGCGCGCCATCCTCCTTGCCCTGGCGGAGGCCGAAGGCCGGCACGAAGCACACTGGCTGGCCCTGCTCGGTGAGCACGCCGGCAAGCCCAGGCGGGCCTCGGCACGAAGCCGGTTCCTGGGATTCCTGGCCCGGCACTTCGGCTCCGTGTTTGTGCTGGCCCTTGCCCAGCGCGCGGAGGGCCGCTCCCCTTACGCCAAGGACCCCAACGCCACCCCCGCCATGGCCGCGGATGAGCAGATCCATGAGGAAGTAGTCCGTGGCCTGGCCACCCGCGGCCGCAACAGACTGGCCGGCACGTTCCGGGCCGCGGTTTTCGGTGCGAACGACGGACTGGTCAGCAACCTGTCCCTGGTGATGGGCATGGCCGCGTCCGGCGTGGCCAGCAGCGTGGTGCTGCTCAGCGGCATCGCCGGACTCCTGGCCGGCGCCATGTCCATGGGCGCAGGGGAATTCATCTCCGTCCGCTCCCAGCGCGAACTGCTCGCTGCCACCCGTCCGACCCAGATCACCCTGGCGGCAGCGCCCAAGCTGGACCTTGAGAACAACGAACTCCTCCTGGTGTACCTGGCCCGCGGGATGTCCCGGGAAGCGGCGGAACACCGGGTTGCCGAACGCACCGGCCAGCTGTCCTGCGACTGCGATCCCAGCCTTTCGCTGCAGCCTGAACTCGCGGAGGAAGAAGACCGGCACGAGGCTGTGGGCACGGCGTGGGGGGCCGCATTGTCCAGTTTCTGCTTCTTCGCTTCCGGCGCCATCATCCCCATCCTGCCGTTCCTGTTCGGCATGACCGGCGTCGCGGCCCTCGTTGTCGCAGGGGCCCTGGTGGGCATTTCCCTCCTGGCGACCGGCGCCGCCGTCGGCCTGCTGTCCGGCACCTCCCCGCTGACCCGTGGCCTGCGCCAGCTGGCCATAGGCCTGGGCGCGGCCGCCATCACGTACCTGCTGGGCCTGCTTTTCGGCACGGCGGTGGGCTAGCAGCAGGCAGCGGCTTCCAATGGAGGTCCTTCGGTAACGTTCAACGTTTCCGGAGGACCTCCACTGCTTCGTCCACCGTGTCCACCAAGTGGATGTAATCCGCCATGGCCCGGCCGGCTGCAAGGCTGCGCAGCATGGGCCAGGCGGGGTACTCCTGCTCCCAGTGCTGCCGCCCCACCAGGACCATGGGAGCCACCTTTTCGCGGGCTCCGTAGTAGTTCTCGCAGGCGTCCTGGAAGATCTCCTGGACGGTGCCGGCGGCGCCGGGCAGGAAGACGATTCCGCCGTGGCACAGTTCCAGCAGGATGGCCTCGCGGATGGCGTTGGCGAAGTATTTGGCGATGTGCGTGGCGAAGTAATTGGGCGGTTCGTGCCCGTAGAACCAGGTGGGGATACCGAGCGACGGCGTCCCGCCCGGATGGCGCTCGACGACGGCGGCGGCCGCACGCGCCCACCCCGACACCGAGGGACGGAACCCGGGAACGACGGCGAGCGTGGCGAGGGCCGCCTGCACGTCGCCGTCGGACGCCTGGCTCAGGTACGCCCCCATGTTGGCCGCCTCCATGGCACCCGGTCCGCCGCCCGTGGCCACCGAATGGCCTTCGAGGGCCAGCAGCCTGCCCAGCCGCGCTGCCTCCGCAAACTCCCGGCTGCCGCGTGGCGCGGCGTGCCCGCCCATGACGCCGACGATGGGTCGGCGGGTCCACGTTCCGGAGCGGGTCAGCTCATCCAGCGCGTCCCCGATGGCATGGTCGTGCAGGGCGGAGGCCAGGGTTGAGTCAACGCGGTGCCGCTGGCCGGGCTGGATGCTCCAGTGGTAGATGCGGGCGTCCGGCACCTCCTCGTACGGGGACGTCGCCAGTCCGGCATACAGCTCGGCCGGGGAATACAGTGCGGCCCGGTAGGGATCGAACGGGACACCTTCCAGCCTTGGGAAGATGAGGGCCCCACGGCTCCGGAGGTAGCCCTCCATGCCGTCGTCGAAGATGCAGCCCAGGAACATCGCGCCCTCGACGCTCACGCTTTTCAGTGCGGCCGAGCGGCCCCGCAGGTCCAGCGACTGCGCATGCCAGCCGTGCAGGTTGACGGCGCCGCCGGACACCAGGCGGTCGAAGCTGGCCAGGTCCTGGACTTCCAGTGTGCGCGGGCGGGGACCAAGGCTTCCGGCGAAATTCATGATTGTTGTCCTGCGGCCCACATCATGGTGTCAGCCTAGCCACCCAACGCAAACGCGGGGCCGGAAGAGGCGTCCTTCTCCCGTGCGTCTCTACAACAGGACGACCCTCCGCCCCTGTATCGCAGCAGCCGTGATGCACCTTGACCCTCCCGGTGCGACTGCTACGATCGATTAGGGACTATGTCCTATCAAACGAACATATAGCGGCAAAGTGCCTGCAGGCGCCCCTCTCCCGACCGGACGGCGCACATCGACGATAGACAAGGGAACGCATCGTGGCGAACAACCTGGGACTCAGCATCGACCGTTCCTCCCCCGTGCCCTTGTACCACCAGGTGGTCCAGGGCATCGAAGCGGCGATCTACAGCGGAGCACTGGAGCCCGGCAGCCGGCTGGACAATGAGATCGACCTCGCAGCCCAGCTCAACCTGTCCCGTCCCACCATGCGCAAAGCCATGGACGAACTGGTCCGGTCCGGACTGCTGGTACGCAAGCGCGGTGTAGGCACACAGGTGGTTTCCAGCCAGGTGCGCCGCCCGCTGGAGCTGTCCAGCCTCTATGACGACCTCACGAATAACGGGAAGAAGCCCACCACCGAGGTCCTGAGTTTCTCGCATGTGGAGGCCGATGACGCCACCATCGCCACCCTGCAGTTGCCCGCTGGCTCCAAGGTGTACCACTTCACCCGGCTCCGCAAGGTGGGCGGCAAGCCACTGGCCCTCATGGAGAACTGGGTGCGCGACGACATTGCCGACATGGATGAGGCCATGCTGCAGGCCGAAGGCCTCTACTCCATCCTTCGCCGTGGCGGCGTGAACTTCCGGCTGGCCAACCAGCGCATCGGCGCCAAGACCGCCGACGACTACCAGGCCTCCATGCTGGACACCGCGGCCGGATCTGCGCTGGTCACCATGGAACGCACCGCCGTGGACGATACCGGCCGCAGGGTTGAAACGGGCCAGCACGTCTACCGCGCGGATTCCTACAGCTTTGAAATGACACTCGTACAGCGATAATCCAAGGAGCCAACTCCATGACCAACTGGGTCTACCCCCTGGGCACCGCAGCCGACGGCAAATGGGACATCTCGATCGGAACCTCCGATTCCTCCCTCAGCGTTGAAGGCTGGGCCCATACGGGACTAAAGGTGGCCACCCTGGCCGCGGGCGCCGCCGTCGAGCTTCCCGCCGCGGATGAGGAACGGATTGTGGTACCCCTTACCGGGTCCTTCACGGTTAGCGTTGAGGGCACGGATTACCCGCTGGCGGGCCGGGCGTCCGTATTCTCCGGCCCCAGCGATGTGCTCTACTCGGGCGCCGGGCGCGCCGTAAGCATCAGCTCCAACGACGGCGGGCGGGTTGCCGTGGCCACAGCGCCGGCCAAGGCCTCCTACCCCACCCGGCTGGTGTCCGCAGCCGAAACCCCGGTGGAACTGCGCGGCGCCGGCAACTGCTCGCGCCAGGTCCACAATTTCGGCACGCCGGCAGCGCTGGAAGCCGACCGCTTCATCGTGTGCGAGGTCCTCACCCCCGCCGGCAACTGGTCCTCCTACCCTCCGCACAAGCACGATGAGGAGAAGGACGGCGAGACCTCCCTCGAGGAGATCTATTACTTCGAGACGCAGGTGACGGCCGGTTCAGGCGCTCCCTCCGACGCCGACGCCATGGGCTACCAGCGTGTCTACGCCTCCGACGAGCGGCCCATCGACGTGACGGCCGAGGTGCGCACCGGCGACGTCATCCTGGTCCCCTACGGCTGGCATGGCCCGGCCATGGCGGCTCCCGGATACGACCTGTACTACCTGAACGTCATGGCGGGACCCGGTCTGGTGCGGGAGTGGCTGATCAGTGACGACCCGCACCACGGCTGGGTCCGGCAAACCTGGGAGAACCAGGACATCGATCCGCGTCTGCCGTTCCGCCCCTGAGCCTGGCTAGGACCGGACAAGCCCGGGCATGTCAGTGGATGCCGCCACTAACTTGTGCTGCTTCTCGCTCCGCTTGGCGCCGGCCGCGGCGAAGGCCATGACGGCAAGGCCCGCAAGGGTAATCACTGCGCCGGCCCAGATGGGCGAGGTGTAGCCGAGCCCGGCGGTGATGGTGACGCCGCCCAGCCAGGCGCCCAGGGCGTTGCCCACATTGAAGGCACCGATATTGGCGCCGGAGGCCAGCGTGGGAGCCCCGGAGGCGTACCTCATCACGCGCATCTGCAGGCCCGGTACGGTGGCAAAGCCGAAGCCTCCCATCAGCACCAGGGAAATGACGGTGAGGACCGGGTTGGCGGCTGCCAGGGCGAAGGCCACGAGAACCGCGGTCAGGGCGGCCAGCACTACCAGGAGTGTCCGGTCCACGTTCCGGTCTGCGGCCTTGCCGCCCAACGTGTTGCCCACGAAAAGACCCACCCCGAAGACGATGAGCAGCCACGGTACGGTTGACACCGCGAAGCCGGAGACCTCCGTGAGCGTGTAGGCGATGTAGGTGAACGCGCCGAACATGCCGCCGTACCCGAGGATGGTGACAACGATGGACAGCCAAACCTGACCGGACCGGAAGGCTCGAAGTTCGGAGCGAAGGCTGCCGGCTTGCTCTGCCGCACCTGCCGATTTGGGGACCAGCGCCAGGATCCCGGCGAGCGCGGCCACGCCAATTGCTGTGATCGCCCAGAACGTGGCACGCCACCCTGCGGCCTGGCCCAGCAGCGTTCCAAACGGCACGCCCAGGACGTTGGCCGCGGTGAGGCCGGTGAACATCAGCGCGATCGCACCGGCCTTCTTGCTGGGCGGGACCATCCCTGCCGCCACCACAGCGCCGATGCCAAAGAAGGCGCCATGTGAGAGGGCGGCGATGACGCGGCCCAACATCATGGGCCAGTATCCCTCCGCAGTGGCCGAGAGCAGGTTTCCTGCGATGAACAGCACCAGCAGTGCGGCCAGGACCGGCTTACGCTGGAAGCGCGTGACGGCAGCAGTCAGCCCCAAGGCGCCCACCACCACGGCCAGCGCGTAGCCGGAGATGAACCAACCGGCCGAGGCCTCACTGACGCCGAAGTCCGCCGCGACCTGCGGAAGGAGCCCGGCAATGACGAACTCGGTAAGTCCAATGCCAAACCCGCCGAGGGCGAGTGCTATCAAGCCAACAGGCATGCGAATGCTCCTTTGAGCTATAGGTGTGGTTGTTCCCCTGACGGGATAGCGCCTAAGATAGTTGCAGACGCGGTATTTATTGTTGCACATGCAAATATACCGCGCAAGCAACTATCTTCGACCGCAGCTAGTGGTCGGGTTGCCGACCTTCTTGTAAGGAGTAAAAGCATGGGCATCAAGGACGACGCCGTCGAGGTCCGCGCCCAGGGCTGGCGAACCCTTGCAGCCCTGCACGGGCTGATTGAAACCGAACTGGAGCGCTCGCTGCAGGCAGAGTCAAAACTCTCAGTGGTGGAGTACACGGTGCTGGATGCCCTCAGCCGGCAGGATGGATGGCACATGCGCATGCAGCAACTGGCCCGTGCCACGGCATTAAGCCCCAGCGCCACCACCAGACTGGTCAACCGGCTGGAGGACCGCGGCTTGCTCACCAGGATTTTGTGCGACCACGACCGGCGCGGGATCTACACCGAGTTGACTTCCAGCGGGAGCAGTTTGCTCGCGGAAGCGCGGCCGGTGCACGACGCCACCCTCGAACGTGCCCTCGATGAGGCCATGGCCATCCCGGAACTGGCGCCGCTGGTGGATGCCCTGCCCCGGTTGCACGCCGGCACCTAGAGCCCGCCGCACGCGCCGCAACGCCCTTAGGGATTCCCTCGGGGCCGTTGCGGCGTAGAACAGGTGCGCCTGTTTGGGTCAGGAGAGCTGGGCTTCGGTGGTTGGGGCCTTGCTGCCCGCCACGTTCTTGAAGTAGTGCTCCAAGTCCTCGAGGCTCTTGTCCTTGGTCTCGGGAACGTACTTCGCGGCGAAGGCAATGGCGGCGACGCCGAGGACTGCGAACACGAAGAACGTGTTGGAGATGCCGATCGCCGCCAGCAGCTGCGGGAAGCCGAACCCGATCAGGAAGTTCACGATCCACAACAGGAAGGCCGACGCCCCCATGCCCAGGCCGCGGATCTTCAGCGGGAAGATTTCCGAGAGCATCAGCCAGGTCACCGGTGAGATGGCGCCCTGCTGGAACGCCAGGAACGTGACGGTGAGCCCCAGGATGACGAAGCCGCGGGCTGTGCCTTCCGGCAGAATCAGGGAGAAGAGCCCAATCAGCAGCAGCGCCGTGGTGGTTCCCACCTGGCCCGTAATCAGCATCCTGCGCCGACCCACCTTGCCAAGCAGCCAAATTCCCACGAACGTGGCGAGGACTGAGATCACACCGTTGGCGATGTTGGCCGTCAGCGCCGCTTCACGGCCAAAACCGGACTGGGAGAGAATCTGGGTCCCGTAGTACATGATCGAGTTCACGCCGGTGATCTGCTGGATCACCGCCAGGCCAAGGCCCACGAAGACAATCCGGCGAAGCCACGGGATGCCAAGGTCCTTCCAGGACCCCATCTTGGACTTGTAGTCCTCCACGGCCATGGCCTTGACTTCCTCGAACTCCCTCCGCGCCTCTGCCTGTGACCGGATGCGATTCAGGACGCTGAGCGTCTCCCCGAAGCTGCCCATGGAAGCCAGCCAACGGGGGCTTTCGGGCATGTAATTCATCCCGATCCACAGCGCGACGGCCGGGAGGGTGGCGATGACCAGCATCCAGCGCCAGATGCTATGGGACTCACCGAACGAGTTGCCGAGGTAGGCGTTGAAGATAAATGCCAGCAACTGCCCTGTAACGATCATTAGTTCGTTTTGGGTGACAATGCGGCCGCGCCGGTTGCTGGGCGATACCTCGGCCAGGTACACCGGAACAGTCACCGATGCCCCGCCCACGGCGAGCCCCAGGATGAACCGGGCGGCGATCATCACTTCCGTGCTGGGTGCAAAGGTGCAGCCCATAGTGCCCGCGAGGAAGATGAGAGCCAGCACCATGAGCATCCGACGGCGGCCGTGACGGTCCGCCAGGCGGCCGCCGAACAGGGCACCGAAGGCGGCACCAAACAACAGGGACGAGGTGACCAGGCCCTCGGTCAGTGGTGTCAGGCCCAGGTCCTCCTGCATATAAGGCAGCGCCCCGTTGATCACGCCGGTGTCGTAGCCGAAGAGCAGGCCGCCCAGGGTGGCGGTGATGGTGGCAGTCCGCAGTGCCCACTTGTGGTTCCCCGGCTCCCTTCCTGCCGTCCCACCGTGAAGCGAGGTCACGGGCGTCCCCATTGGGCGCACCGTTTTCCTGCCTCCGGCTGGTAGCGGAGGACCTTTGCTCTATTCTCGTTTTCGGCACAGACGCTGGACACCATCTCAGTATTCTGCCCGTCCGGGACGGCGATCTCGTTCCAGTTCCCGGGGAACGCGTCTGGAATCACATCCACGTCGCCGGTGACCGGGTGTGAGAGGACGGCCGGCTCCTCCCCTTTCCCGCAGCCAACTGGTAGCGGCCTACTTGTAGAGGTCGGGCTTGGGGTTCAGCCTCACGGTGACCTTTTCGCCGTTCTTCTGCGCCTCGACGCCCGCCTCGCAGCACGCAGCGGTGGCGTACCCGTCCCAGGCGGAGGGGCCGCCGATTTCGCCTTTGAGTGCCGCGTCCACCCATGACTGGATTTCGACGTCGTACGCCGCGCCGAATCGCTCCTCGAAGCCGGGTGTGACGTTGCCGCCCCAACGGCCGGAGCTGCGGGTGTAGGGGCCTTTGTCGCCGCCGATGTTGACAATCCCGTCCTCGAAGGTGGCCTGGGTAGCCACTTCGTAGCCGAACTTGGCATTGACGTAGATTTCGACGTCGGCCAGGACACCCGACTCGGTTTCGATCAGCACGTGCTGGGGATCGTGCTGGCCGTTCGGGGCATTGCGGGTGGCCTTGCCCAGCCGGACCTGGACGCTGGTGATTTCCTCGCCGGTGAAGTATCGGATGGCGTCAAACTCATGGACCACGGAGTCGTTAATGAGCATCTCGTTGGTAAAGCCCGGGGGCGTGTTGGGGTTGCGGTGCTGGTGGTGCAACATCAGCAACTCGCCCAGTTCGTGGTTGCGGATGATCGAGCCCAGGGTGGCGTACTCGGCGTCGAAACGGCGCATGAAGCCCACCTGGATGCGCTTGTGCCCAAGTGCCACCTCGGCTTCGACAATCTTCCAGGAGGATTCGGCGTCGGGCGTGAGGGGCTTTTCGCACAGGATCGGGATGTCCCTGGCTAGAGCCTTCAAAAGGATGTCCTGGTGCAGGAAGCCGGGGGTGGCAATCAGGACGGCAGTGACGTCGCCGTTGTCGAGGGCCTCTTCGGCGTCCGCCAGGGCTACTGCGCCCGGGATGCCTTCGACGGCGGCCTGGGCGCGGGCGAGGTCGACGTCGACGACGGCGGCAACCTCGGCTCCGTGGATGCGCTGGTTGAGGCGCTGGATGTGGTCTGCGCCCATACGGCCTGCGCCGATGACGGCAACGCGGAGGGTTTCAGTCATTGTTCTGGTCCTTTGGGTGTCTGGGACGGTGCCGTGCTGGCTGTCAGTGCTGGTCCGTCAGCTGACGGTCGTACGGGAGCCGCAGGACAGCAGGTAGTTGCGGGTGCGCTTGGCGATGGGCATGGGGACGTCGAAGGCGACGGGGTACATATCCTGCTCCACGATGCCGAAGATCGGCCGGTCCAGGGCTTCCACGGCTTCGATGACCGCGCGCAGGTCCGGCAGGCCGTTGGGCGGTTCGGTCATGACGCCGGCCAGGTTGGCTGCTGCCCAGGTCATGTTTTCCTCGTTGACCTTCTTAAGGATCTCCGGGTTGATCTGCTTCAGGTGCAGGTAGCCGATCCGGTCCGGGTAGTTCTTGATCAGGTCCAGGCTGGAGGCGCCGCAGTATTCGGCGTGTCCGGTGTCCAGACAGAGGTTCAGGTACTGCGGGTCCGTGGCGCCCAGCAGCGTTTCGATATCCGCCTGCGCGCCGACGTGGGAGTCCGCGTGCGAGTGGAACTGCTGCTTCAGGCCGAAGTCCTCAAGAAGCGTCTTGCCCAGCCGGTTGTGGCCGGCGAACAGGTCATCCCAGGCCTTTGGGGTGAGGGTGCCGCTCTCCACCGCCTCGCCCGTGACGTCGTCGCGCCACATGGCCGGGATGACCACGATGTGCTCCCCGCCCATGGCGGCCGTCAGTTCAGCGACCTTGCGGGCTGGCTCCCAGGCAGTTTCCCACTGGTCCAGGCCGCGGTGGAACGCAGTGAAGACTGTTCCGGCGCTGACTTTGAGGTCGCGCTGCGCGAGTTCCTCCGCCAGGCGGCTGGGGTCTGTAGGGAGGTAGCCGTAGGGGCCCAGTTCGATCCACTTGTAGCCGGACTCGGCGACTTCATCCAGGAAGCGTTCCCACGGAGTCTGCTTGGGATCGTCCGCGAACCACACGCCCCAGGAGTCCGGCGCCGTGCCGATGATCAGCTTGTTCTCAGTCATGACTGCGGTGCCTTTCAGTTGGAGGGGAAGTTGTAGGAGGCGCCGGAGGCGTGGTGGGTTTCGGGCCAGCGGGAGGTGACCACCTTGCCGCGGGTGTAGAAGCTGACGCCCTCGGGTCCGTAGATGTGCTTGTCGCCGAAGAGGGAGGCTTTCCAGCCGCCGAAGGAGTGGTAGGCCACCGGCACCGGGAGGGGAACGTTGATGCCGATCATGCCCACGGTGACGCTGCGCTGGAACTTGCGGGCGGCGGCGCCGGAGGAAGTGAAGATCGCGGTGCCGTTGCCGTAGGGGTTGGCGTTGATGAGCGTGATGCCCTCTTCGAGGGTGTCGACGCGCACCACCACCAGGACGGGTCCGAAGATTTCCTCTTTGTAGGCGGTCATTTCGGTCTTGACGTGGTCCAGGACGGTAGGACCTACCCAGAAGCCGTTTTCGTGGCCGGGGACCACCAGGTCGCGGCCGTCCACCACCATTGCGGCGCCGGCGGTTTCGGCCTCGGTGACGATCTTGACGATGCGTTCCTTGGAGGCCAGGGTGATGACCGGGCCCATTTCGGCGCCGGGTTGGGTGCCGTTGTTGACCTTGACCGCTTCGGCGCGTTCCTGGACCTTGGCGACCAGGGCGTCGGCGGCTTCTCCGACGGCGACGGCGACGGAGATGGCCATGCAGCGTTCGCCGGCGGAGCCGAACGCGGCGGCGGCCAGGTGGTCGGCGGCGTTGTCCAGGTCGGCGTCGTGCAGGATGATGGCGTGGTTCTTCGCCCCGCCCAGGGCCTGGACGCGCTTGCCGTGCTTGGTGGCGGTTTCATGCACGTACTGTGCGATCGGGGTGGAACCAACAAAACTAATGCCGTCCACGTCCGGGTGGGTCAGCAGCCCGTCGACGGTTTCCTTGTCGCCGTGCAGGACCTGGAATACGCCGTCCGGCAGCCCGGCTTCCTTCCACAGCTTGGCCAGCAGCAGCGAGGCGGAGGGGTCGCGTTCGGAGGGCTTGAGGATGAACGCGTTGCCGGTGGCGATGGCCATCGGCGCCATCCAGAGCGGCACCATGACGGGGAAGTTGAACGGGGTGATGCCGGCGACCACACCGAGGGGCTCGCGGAAGGAGAAGACGTCGATGCCGGTGGAGACCTGGTCGGAGTAGTCACCCTTGAGCAGGGTGGGGATTCCGCAGGCGTACTCGATGACTTCCAGGCCGCGGCCGATTTCGCCCTTGGCATCGGAGAGGACCTTGCCGTGCTCGGCGGTCACGAGTTGGGCGAGCTCGTCCACATGGGCCGCGACGAGTTCGCGGAACTTGAACAGTACCGCGGTGCGCTTGGCCAGGGAGATGTCGCCCCAGGTGTCGGCGGCCTTGCGCGCGGCGGCGACGGCGGTGTCCAGGTCGGCGCGGTTGGCCAGGCGCAGGGTGGCGGACACGGCACCGGTGGCCGGGTTGTACACGTTTGTGGTGCGGTCGCCTTCACCGGCGGTCTCGGTGCCGTTGATGAAGTGGTTGATGACCGTGGCTTCGGTGGTGGTGGCAGTCATGGGACTCTTCCTTGAGTAATGAAAAAGTGTGGTTAGCCCAGCAGTTTGCGCTGGCGTGACTTGTGGTCGACGTAGGTCTGGAACGCCTGCTTGGTGGATTCCAGCTCGGAGACCTGGGAGACGGGAACGTCCCACCAGGACTCGGAGGACGGGGCGTCCAGCAGGGGGTCGGATTCGACGTGGATCAGGATCGGTCCGCTGTTTTCCGGGGCGGCCTTGGCGTCGCGGATGGCCTGCTCCAGTTCAGCGATGACCTTCTCCCCCGGTTCGATCCGGATGACCTTGACGCCCAGGGACTCGGCGTTCAGGGCCAGGTCCACGGGCAGGGTCTCGCCCTCGTCGAAGCTGTGCTGCTCCTCGTTCAGCGCCCGGTACCGGGTGCCGAACCGCTGCGAGCCCAGGGACTCGGAGAGCGAGCCGATGGAGGCGTAGCCGTGGTTCTGGATCAGGACCACGATCAGCTTGATGCGTTCGGCGACGGCGGTGACAAGTTCGGTGTGCATCATCAGGTAGGAGCCGTCCCCCACCATCACGACGACGTCCCGCACCTGATCGCCCGACGCGCCTGCCGCCGTCGTGCTTTGCGCTTCGGCGATCGCTGCACGCTTGACGCCCAGGCCGCCCGGGATTTCGTAGCCCATGCAGGAGTAGGCGTACTCCACGTGGTAGCCGAACGGGTCCCGGACCCGCCACATCTTGTGCAGGTCACCGGGCAGCGAACCCGCCGCGCAGATGACAACGTCGCGGGCCTCCATCGCCCGGTTGGTGGCGCCGATGATCTCGTTCTGGGCCGGCAGCGGCGTGAACCTCGTATCAAAGGCTTCATCGACCGTGGTGTTCCAACGCTTCTTTTCAGCCTCGATCTTCTGCTCCAGGTCGGCGCCGACGCGGTAGCCGCCCAGGGCTGCGTTGAGCTTGACCAGGGCCTTGCGGGCGTCGGCGACGATGGGCAGCGTGGTGCCGTGCTTGTACGCGTCGATCGGGGCGACATTGATGTTCACGAACTTGACGTCCGGGTTTTGGAACGCGGTCCGGGACGCGGTGGTGAAGTCCTCGTAGCGGGTGCCGATGCCGATGATCAGGTCAGCCTCGGCAGCGATGGCGTTGGCCGCCGTCGTGCCGGTGGAGCCGATGGCGCCGAGCGAATACTTGTGGTCCCAGGGCAGGACGCCGACGCCGGCCTGCGTGTTGCCCACGGGAATACCGGTCAACTCGGCGAACTTCGCCAGTTCGTCGTTGGCGTAGGCGTAGAGGACGCCGCCGCCGGCAATGATCAGCGGACGCTTCGCTGCCTTAATGGCTGCGGCGGCGCGGGCGATGTCTTCGTCGTCCGCGTCGGGGCGGCGGATCCGCCACTCCCGCTCGGCCAGGAACTCGACCGGGACGTCAAAGGCCTCGGCCTGGACGTCCTGCGGCAGCGAAATCGTGACAGCGCCGGTCTCGGCCGGGTCGGTCAGGACACGCAGGCCGTGGTGGAATGCGGAGAACAACTGCTCGGGCCGGGTCACCCGGTCAAAGAACTTGGACAGCGGCCGGAACGCGTCATTGACGGTGATGTCGTATGCGTACGGCTGCTCAAGCTGCTGCAGGACAGGGTCCGCGGCGCGGGTGGCGAACGTGTCCGACGGCAGCAGCAGCACCGGCAGACGGTTGGTGGTGGCCAACGCGGCACCGGTCAGCAGGTTGGACGAGCCCGGGCCGATCGAGGTGCTGACAGCGTAGGTCTGCCGACGGCGGGTATGCCGGGCATACCCGACGGCCTGGTGGACCTGGGCCTGTTCGTTCCGGCCCTGGTAGTACGGCATCAGGGTGGGATCCTGCTGCTGGTACTGCTTCAACGCCTGGCCTACACCGGCCACGTTGCCGTGCCCGAAAATACCGAACGTGCCCGGGATCAGCCGCTCACGGTAGTCAACGCCGCCCACCGAGTCCACGGTGTACTGCCTGGAAAGGTATTCGACGACGGCCTGCGCCACCGTCATTCTGCGCGTTCCTGGTGTTGTGCCCATTGCTAGTTCTCCGGGATTTCTGTGGTCTGGTGCAGGAGCGAGGCAGCCGCGGCAACAGCGCCGGCGACGTCCCCGTCAGCGGGATAGAGCAGGGTCCGGCCGACCGTCAGGCCCTGCACGCCGGGCAGTGCCAAGGCAGTACCCCAGGTGGCGAAGACCTCGTCCTGGGACCCGTCAGGGTCACCGCCCAGGAGCACGGTGGGCATGGTGGTGGCGGCCATGACGCGGTCCATCTCCGCCACCACGGGAAGCTTCATCCAGGTGTAGGCGCTGGTGGAGCCCAGGCCCTCGGCGATGGCGATGGATTTGATGACCGCGTTGGTGGTCAGGTCGTTGCGGACCCGGCCGTTCTCGCGGACCGACAGGAACGGCTCCACCATGGCGATCAGCTTCCGTTCGGCCAGGGAGTCGATGGCCCTCGCGGTTGCCTCAAGGGTGGCAACCGTGTCCGGGTCGCCCAGGCAGATGCGGGTGAGCATTTTCCCGCCGTCGGCGCCCAGTTCTTTCAGGGCTGCGGCGGTGTGGCCGGTGAACCGGTCATCGAACTCGTTGACCAGCCCGGACAGCCCACCCCGGTTCATCGAACCGAACACCAGCTTTCCGTCCAGCGCACCCAGCAGCAGCAGGTCGTCCATGATGTCCGGGGAGGCCAGGACACCGTCCACCGCCGGGTTGGCGAGCGCGATCTGCAGCCGGTCCAGCAACTGGCGCCGGTCTGCCATGGCCACGGGGTCGTTACCGACGGCCAGGGCGCCGCGGGCCGGGTGGTCGGCGGCGACGATGAAGTTCTGCCGCCCTGCTTTCACGCCCGGGTGGCGGCGGCGTGCCTTCGCAGCGCGGGCGACGGCGTCCGGGTCCTCGAGGCGGATCGTGCTCAGGTGCTCGTAGCGGCGGGGATCATCATCCACGGCGTTGTTTGAGGCAAGGGGTGTGAGGGTCACAGTGCTGCTCCTTCGGTGGCAAGCTGAGCGGTGCCGGGAACCGGGCGTCCGCGTTCGGCCAGCAGGGAGGTGACCTCGTCCGGCGTCGGCATGGCATCGGCGCAGGAGAGGCGGGAGGCGACGATGGCACCCGCGGCGTTGGCGTAGTCCAGGACCTGGGCCAGGGGCCAGCCGGACAGCAGCCCGTGGCAGAAGGCGCCGCCGAAGGAGTCGCCGGCCCCCAGGCCGTTGAGGGTTTCGACGGGGACGGGGGCGGAGACCACGCGCTCGGTGCGGGTCTTGGCCATCACGCCTTCCGGCCCGAGCTTGACGACGGCGATTTCCACGCCGGCAGCCAGCAATCGGTCCGCCTGCTCATCAGGCGTCCCTTCACCCACGGCGACGGCGCATTCCTTGTCATTGCCGATGGCGACGGTGACATGCGGGAGGATCTTGGCCACGTCGGCGCGGGCCTCTTCCTCGGAGGACCAGAACATCGGCCGGTAGTCCAGGTCCAGGATGGTGAACTGCCCCTCGGCCAGGCCGGTGCGGGGACGGGCCTCATGGGCAGCGAGGTGTGCTGAGCGCGAGGGCTCCTGACAGAGGCCGGTCACGGTGGACCAGAAGATGCCGGCCCCGCGGATGGCGTCCAGGTCCAGCTCTTCAGCCTTGATCTGCAGGTCCGGTGCGGTGGGGAAACGGCCGTAGAAATAGAGCGGGAACTCATCGGTCGCCGGCTTGATTGCACAGAACGTCACGGCCGTGGGCCAGTCTTTGACCGGCGTCACGAAGGTGTCGTCCACGTTGAACTTGCGAAGCTCGCGGTGCAAGTAGGCCCCGAACGGGTCGTCCCCGGTGCGGGTAATGACGCCCGTCCGGCGCCCGTGGCGGGCAGCGGCAACAGCGACGTTCGACGGCGAACCGCCCAGGTACTTGCCGAAGGAATTGACATCCTCCAGGCCGACCCCAATGTCGTTCGGGTAGATATCAACGCTGATGCGCCCGATCGTAAGAAGCTCGTGGGTCACGGGAATCGTGGACCTTTCTGGTGTGGAACTCGAGTCCTTTGAGGGGCAGGAGTTCCGGAACTGGCAGGCCGTGGTGTGGGCCACAGGCACTACTTTGCCCTAGATCGAATGTCCTGTCAAAGGTTTGTACTGACATACTTACAACCACGCTTGAACGGCGCCCATCCCCCAATTGATGGGCGCGGAGGCTACTTCTTCGGAACGGCCAATTCGCCCGTTACGTACTGGGCCTTGCCGAAGCCGAACGACCAGTCACCGGCAGTGTTTTCGACGTAGCCAATGAAAACGTCCTCACCGGCAACGCCCACTGCGGCGAGCTTTTCGGCAACTGCAGCGAACAGCCGCTGCTTGGCCTCCTGCGAGCGTCCGCCTTGGGTGAAGATCTGGATCATCACTACTCCCCCGGTGCGCTCGAATCCCAACCCAGCATCCTGGGCGAAGATCTGGCCCTGCGGGTGTTCGGTGAGGATGTGGAAGTAGTCGCGCTCCGGAATGCCGTACTCGGCGAGGATGGCGTCGTGAACTCCGCGGCTGAGCTGCCGCAGGTCCTCCGCGGTGCGCCCTTTGTTGACGTCGATGCGTACCAGTGGCATAAGGTTTCCCCCTTGCTAGTTTGTATTGACATACTAACAAAGCGGTTTCCAAAGAAACAAGGCCCCTTGCGCCGCGGACGCGGCAGGCCTAGCATTAATCAACCGAAAGGTTGATAAACAAGTAAGTTGATTAGGATTCGAGAGGCTGGCACGATGTCCGACGACATGGCTCTGGATGCGGCTTTCATGGCCCTGGCAGACCCTGTCCGCCGCAGCATCATCGCCCGGCTGAGCAGGGGTCCTGCAACCGTCAATGAATTGGCGGACCCGTTCGAGATTTCCAAGCAGGCAGTCTCGAAGCACATCCAGGTACTCGAGCAGGCGCAACTGGTCACCCGCAGCCGGGATGCCCAGCGCCGGCCCGTGCACCTGAACCCGGCACGGCTTGAGGCACTTACTGCGTGGATTGACCAGTACCGCTTGGTCCGCGAAAGTCAGTTCCGCAACCTCGACGCCGCGCTGGCATCAGCATCACAGGCGGCCGCGAGCGGCGGCCAATCCTCCAAGGAGTCATGATGAGCAATTCCCTGAAACTCAGCGTTCCTGAGGGCGTTCCCTTTATCGATTACGAGCGAGAGTTCGATTTCCCGGTGGCGGATGTGTTCCGCGCACACAAAGAGCCGGACCTGATTGTCCAGTGGCTGGGCCCGTGGGGCATGAAGATGGACATGGACCACTACGATTTCCGCACGGGCGGGAGCTACCGGTACATCCATACCGGTCCCGACGGGGTGCCGTACGAGTTCCGTGGCATCTTCCACACGGTGCGTGAGAATGAGTTCGCCCTGCAGACCTTTGAGTTCGGCGGGTACCCGGATGTGGTCAGCCTGGACTTCATGACGTTCGAGGACCTGGGCAACGGGCGAACCCGGTTGCGGGGGCATTCGGTATACCCCAGCCAGGAGGCGCGCGATGGCATGGCCCAGTCGGGAATGGAAGGCGGCTTGAGCGAAGGCTACGAGCGGCTTGAAGAATTACTGGCGGGCGCGCGGGTCTGAGCCGCGGGTCTGGGCAAGGACGAGGGCTTCGTCCAGGACGCGGCCCAGGTTGGCGGCGTCGTGGGCAAAGCGGCCCAGGAAGAGTCCGTCCGCGCCCGGTAGTTGGGGAAGCAGCCCGGGGCCGGCGCTGCCGCCGTAGATGAGGGGACAGTCCGGGCCCAGTTCGGCACGGATCTGCGCCAGGACGGCGTTCACGTGCTGCGCCGGTGCAGGTTCCTGTGCGCCGATAGCCCAAACCGGCTCGTAGGCCAGGACCAGGCGACTGAGCAGTGCGGTATCGCCGCCCGTGGCGGCCCGGACCTGCTCGACGCAGAAGGCGGCGGCAGCTCCGGCGTCGAGCCTTTCCGGCTCACCAATACAGAGCAGCGGGGTGAGGGAATGGCCGACGGCGGCACGCACCTTGCGTGCCACCGTGGCGTCGTCTTCGGCGAAGAGTTTGCGGCGTTCGGCATGGCCGATCTCGACGAGCGAGACGCCGAGTTCGGCGAGCATCCCGGGGCTGACTTCTCCAGTCAGGGGCCCGTCCCCCCAGGCGCAGTTCTGCGCTCCAAGCAGCACGGGTGAGCCGGCCAGGATCCGAGTGGCGGGCTCCAGGACCGGGAAAGATGGGATGACGAAGACCCGGACCGGCGGATTACCAGCCAGTCCGGGCCTGTCATCCACAATGGAGCGCACCTCCGACAGCCAGCGCAGGCTTGCCTGGTAACCCAGGTACATTTTGGTGCTGACACCGACGTAGATGGTGCCGTTGCCTGCGTTGCTGCCGGAGGTGCTCATGGTTTCCTTGCGTGGATGGTGCAGACCTGCTCAGTCGAGCAGGTCGTCGGCCTTGTTCTTGAACCGCCGGGTGGCGAACATCATCGCCGCCGCCACGAACGGCAGGACACCCAGGGCGTAGACGCCCATGGAACCCGTCGGGGAGCCGGTCGCTTCGTTGACGGCGGTCCGGAGGATCGGCGCCACGAAGCCGCCCAGGTTACCCAGGGAGTTGATGAGGCCGATGCCGGCGGCAGCAGCTGAACCTGCGAGGAACGCGGTGGGATAGGCCCAGACCACCGGGCCGACGGCCAGGAAGCTGCAGACTGCCAGGGTAATGAAGATCATGCCCAGCACCGGCTGGTGGTTGGTTCCCGCCCAAGCCGACCCGAAGATGCACAGGCCGGTGGAAATGAACAGGATGGTGCCGAACTTGCGGCGCTTGGCTACGGTGTCCGCGGCCTTTCCGATGAAATAGCAGGAGAAGATGCCGAAGAACCACGGGACGGCAATCAGCAGGCCCACGGCGAGCCCCACCTTCTGCCCGGTCAGCGAGGACACCTGCTGCGGCAGGAAGAACGTCACGCCATAGACGGCGACCTGCAGGCAGAAGTAGATGATGGTGAAGTACCAGACGCGGCCGTTGCGCAGCGCCGCCAGGATGCCGCGCGGGCCGTGCTCGTCCTTGACGGTGTCTTCCAGGGCCATGACTTCCTTCAACGCGTATTTCTCGTCGTTGCTGAGGAACTTGGCCTTCTCCGGGCCGTTGATCAGGAAGAAAAACGCCGCAATGCCTGCCAGGACGGCCAGGAGGCCTTCGACGAAGAACATGACCTGCCAGCCGCGCAGGCCGGGCACCTGGTCGCCGATGTTGATCAGCCAGCCCGACAGCGGGTTGCCGATCATCTGGGAGAACGGCTGGGCCAGGTAGAAAATGGCGAACATCTGCACGCGCACCTTGTTGGGGAACCATTCAGCCAGGTACATGATCACGCCGGGGAACAGGCCGGCTTCGGTCACGCCCAGGAGGAAACGCAGGATCACGAACGACGTCTCGCCCTGCACGAAGGCGAAGCACGCCGAGACGATGCCCCAGGTGATGGCGATGCGTGCCAGCCAGATCTTGGCGCCGACCTTCTTGAGCAGCAGGTTGCTGGGGATCTCGAAGATCGCGTAGCCAATGAAGAAGATGCCCGCGCCCAGGGCGAAGGCTGCGGCGGATACCCCCTTGTCCGTTCCCAGCGCCGCCTCGGCAAAGCCGACGTTGGTGCGGTCCAGGAACGAAACGACGTACAGGATGACCAGCATCGGCATGAGCCGGCGGGCCGCCTTGAAGATCGCGGACTTCAGGACCGGACGGGCCAGAAGCTCCTTGGATGTTGCGGTGGTTTCGGACACAACACTCTCCTTCGAGTGGTGACGTTGGTGATACCGCGGGCCGGCGGCCCGCGGGCTTTGTGATGGCATTCAGCTGTGCGGTTGGCGGTAGCTGGTGCCGTTAGTGCATGTACAGCCCGCCGTCGACGTTCAGCGTCTGGCCGGAGATGTAGCCGGCGTCCTCGCCGATGAGGAAGGAGATGGCCGCGGCGATGTCGCGGGTGGTGCCCACCCGGTTCACCACCAGGTCCTTGACCAGCTCATCCTTGCGTTCCTCGGTGAGGGTGCCGCCCATGATGTCCGTGTCGATCGGACCCGGCGAGATGGCGTTGACCGTGATGTCGTACTCGCCCAGTTCGCGGGCGGTGGCCCGGGTCAGCCCGATGACGCCGGCCTTGGCCACCGAGTACGGGGTCTTGCTGAAGGTTCCGCCGCCGCGCTGTGCGGAGACGGAGGAGATGTTGACGATCCGGCCCAGCCGGTTCTTGGCCATCGATTCGGCGGCCCGGCGGGTGGCGTAGTGGACACCGTTCATGTTGATGTTGATGACGCGGTCCCACTCGGTGCTGTCGAGTTCCAGGTAGGGCACCGGTGAGCTGACCCCGGCGATGTTCGCCAGGGCCACCAGCTGCGGCAGTTCGGCTTCGATCTCGTCGATGGCGGCCCGGACCGACGCTTCGTCGGCCACGTTGGCGCCGGCGCCGTGGGCCTTGACGCCATGCTTTTCCGCGAGCTCTTTGGCCACTGCTTTACAGGCGGCGTCATCGAGGTCGATCACACCGATGTTCCAGCCGCGTTCAGCCAGGTAGTCGGCGGTGGCACGGCCAATGCCGCGCTCGGAGACCGCCCCGGTGACGATCACGGTGCGGTCTGCGGGGAATGCTGTCATGAAGTGTTCCTTCTAAAGGGGGTGGTGTGGTCCCGGAAAGCGCTGCAGTCCGGAGAACTCAGGACAGCGGGGCCGGGCCCAGTTCCTCGATAAGCTTCTGCATGGCGACGTACGCCTTGTTCCGGTAGGCAACCAGGGCTGCGGTGCGGTCGGCGGGGACGTCGAGGAACCCGGAGCCGGTCTTGGTACCGAGCTGGCCGGCGTCGACCTTTTCCTGCAGGATCTTGGGGGTGGCGAACCGTTCCGGGAAGCCGGTCTGCAGCGACTTGTAGCAGAAGGCGTAAACGTCCAGGCCTGCCATGTCGGCGATGGCGAAGGGCCCAAAGAAAGGCAGCCGGAAACCGAAGGTGGTGCGGACCAGGGTGTCCACGTCCTCGGCGCTGGCGATGCCTTCCTCCACCACCTGGGCGGCCTCGTGGAAGAGGGCGTACTGGAGCCGGTTCAGCACGAAGCCGGTGACGTCCTTGACGGTGGCGGTTTCCTTGCCGGTCTCCCCCACGATGGTGCGCGCAGCCTGCACGGTGGCCTCGGAGGTTCCCTCATGCGGGATGACTTCCACGCCGGGGATGAACGGTGCCGGGTTGGAGAAGTGGACGCCCAGGAAACGCTCCGGGTTTTCCACTACCTCGGCCAGTTTGGCGATGGAGATGGTGGAGGTGTTGGAGCCAATGATGGCGTCGGGGCGGGCTGCGGCGCTGATCCTGCCCAAGGTGGCGTGCTTGATCTCAAGGACTTCCGGCACGGCCTCCTCAATGTACTCGGCGCCGGACACTGCTTCTTCAATGTCCTTGGCTGCCCAGAGGTTTTCCTTGAGCAGGTCCGTGGCGTTGGCCGGGAAGAGGCCTGCGGCGACGAACTCGTCGGATTCCTTCAGCAGCCGCTCGTAGTTGCCCTGGGCGATTTCGGCGGAGACGTCGGCGAGCGCGACGCGGGCTCCTGCGAGTGCCAGGACCTGGGCGATACCGCCGCCCATGTAGCCTGAGCCGACGACGGCGATGTTACGGGTGCTCATTTGTCCTCAAGTCCTTCCGACGCGTCCTCGTAGGAGGAGATGGCGTCTACTTTTGCCGCGGATGCGGAGTTTTCGTCGAAGCGGTAGTCCAGCCATTCGCCCACGAGCTTCTTGGCGAGTTCCAGGCCGATGACGCGCTGGCCCATGGTCAGCACCTGGGCGTTGTTGGACAGCACGGAGCGTTCCACGGAGTAGCTGTCGTGGGCGGTGACCGCGCGGATGCCCGGTACCTTGTTGGCAGAAATGGCCACGCCCAGGCCCGTTCCGCAGATCAGCAGGGCGCGGTCCGCCTCGCCGGCGGCCACCTTGCGGGCGGCGGCGACGGCCAGGTGCGGGTATGCCGTGGCGTCGTTGGAGGCCACTCCCACGTCCTCCACCGATGCGACGCGGGGGTCCGCTTCGAGCAGTTCGCGCAGGGCGTTCTTGTATTCGACGCCGGCTTCGTCGTTGCCAACGACGATGCGCCAGCCCGGCCGGGTGTTCTCGGTCATGATGTTCTCCTTAGGAGCTTTCGATGGTGGCGGCGTAGTCGGCCACCCTGCGGGCGATGAGTCCGAAGGACACGGCCCCGGGGTCCGGGTGGCCCAGGCTCTTTTCCGCCAGCGGCCGGGCCCGGCCCTTTTTCGGGCTGAGCTCTGCAGTTGCGTCAGCGGCCTTTGCCGCCGCCTCCGCTGCTGCACTGAGGCTGGCAGCCAGGCTGCCGCCGTCGTCAATTGCCTTGCTGAAGGTGTCGGCGAACGGAAGCAGCGCGTCCACCATGGTCTTGTCCCCTGCTTCCGCCTTGCCCAGGGTGACGATGGCGTCACGGAGGGCGTTGACGGCTGCCGCTGCGTCCGCGGCAGTGTAGGAGTCCTTGCTGCCGAGGGTCTTTCCCACCGCGGTGACGGCCGCGCCCCAGAGGGCGCCGGAGGTGCCGCCCGCGCGCTCGGCCCACTGTTCCCCCGCAGCGGCGAGGAGTTCCTCGAGCCCCGCGCCGGCAGCGTGGGACTTTTCGGCGGCGGCAACGGCGGCATCAACGCCGCGGCGCATGCCAATGCCGTGGTCACCGTCCCCGGCGATGGCGTCCAGCTTGCCTAGTGTTTCCTCGTGTTCGACGACGACGGCCTGCGCTTCCTTCAGCGCGTCCAGGGCCGTGGCGGCCAAGGCAGTCGACGCAGGGGTGGCGGCCAGCACCGGCGCCGTTCCGGCCTCGGCCAGGGACTCCACGGAGCGTGCGCGGCGGGGAGCCAGGTTGCCCTTGCGGAAGGCGGGGGTGTCAGCCGGCGCAGACCAGAACTTCTCCAGTTCCCCGTCCAGCCAGAACAGCGTCAGGGACAGGCCGGACATATCCAGGCTGGTGACCAGTTCACCGCATTCGGGCTCGACGACCTCAAGTCCGGCAGCGGTCAGCAGGGCCTCGATCTTGCCGAACAGCAGGAACAGTTCGTCGTACTTGACGGTTCCCAGGCCGTTGAGGATGGGCGCCACCCGGCGGCCGGCAATGTCCGGCTTGTCCTTCAGCAGACCGTCCACCAGCAGCTGGGCAAGCTCGCTGGCGGTGGGCAGGGGCTGTTCGGAGATGCCCGGCTCGCCGTGGATGCCCAGGCCCACGGACATCATGCCTTCGGGCACCGTGAACAGGGGCTCGTCGGCTCCGGGAAGGGTGCACCCTGCGAAGGCCACACCGAGCGAACGGGTGTGGTGGTTGGCCTTGATGGCAAGCCGCTCCACCTCGTCCAGGTCCAGGCCCGCTTCTGCTGCCGCCCCGGCCACTTTGAAAACGGTGAGGTCTCCAGCGATGCCCCGGCGCTTGCCGATCTCTTCGAGCGGCGCGCTGGCGATGTCATCGGTGACCAGGACGGTCCGGGTTTCGATGCCCTCGGCGTTAAGCTTCTCCTGCGCCTGGCCGAAGTGGAGCACGTCACCGGCGTAATTGCCGTAGCTCAGCAGGACGCCGCCGCCGGACTGGGACGCCTTGGCCACCCGGTAAACCTGCCCCGCGGAGGGGGAAGCAAACATATTGCCGCAGGCGCTTCCGGCAGCGAGGCCGGCGCCCACCAGGCCGGCGAAGGCCGGGTAGTGGCCGGATCCGCCGCCGATGACCACTGCCACCTGGCCCTCCGGTGATTCGGTGGAGCGGACCACACCACCGTCAACGCGGGCCACGTACTGGCGGTTGGCGGCGACGAAGCCGTCAAGGGCGTCGTCTGCGAACTGCGCTGGATCGTCAAATATCTTTGTCATGATTCCTCGTCGAACCGGTTGTCGGTTGGGATGCCGGGTTAGCGGGCCGGGACTGCCGCCGGGGTCTGCCGGCCCTGGGCCACCAGGCTGGTGCCCAGGGCGTAGCCTTCGCGCTTGGGCAGGACCTGGCGGCGCAGGTAGTCCTGGTTGGCGGCGGTGACGCTCAGGCCGTCGCCACCGTAGTGTTCGGTGCAGATGATGCCCTGGAAGCCAACGGAGATGGCGAACTGGAAGGCCTCGCGGTAGCTGATGAGGCCGGATTCCATGGGGGCCGGCATGGCGACGTACTGGTCCCGTGCCTGGTCCTCATCGCGGATGTAGTTCTTGACGTGCCAGTAGTTGGAGTACGGCAGGGTCTTGTGCACCAGTTCGCGCCAGTCCTCGATGGGACGGTGAAGGCGGATCAGGTTGCCCAGGTCCGGGTTGAGGCCGACGTTGGGCAGGTCGATGTCCTGGACGAGCTGCACGGAGGAATCCCCCGTTCCCAGGTAGGTGTCCTCGTACATCTCCAGCGACACCAGGAGGCCGAGTTCGGCGGCGTGCTTCCCTACTTCGCGGATGCGGGTGACGGCGTTGTTCCACGCTTCCTTGTCCCCTGCCGGATCCTTGTGGCCTTCAACAGTCCAGAACCACAGCTGCTTCTGCTGCTCGGGGGTGATGGCCTGGTGCAGGCCGATCGAGACCACTTCGCACCCGAGGTGCGCTGCCGCCTCCAGGGTGCGGTGGGTGTAGGCCAGGTTGTCTTCCCAGTTTGCTTCTTCGATCACGCTGCGGCGGATCGCGGAGATGGAGGGCAGGCCCAGGCCGGCCGCGGTGGCGGCGGACTTCAGTTCATCCAGCCGGGCGGCCGAGAGGTCGCCGGGGCGAACCCAGCTGTCGGTGAGATCGGCGTTGGTGAAACCGGCGTCGGCCACTTCTTCGAAGACCTTCTGCCAGTCGCTTGCGGGGGCGTCCTGCACGGTGGTTCCATCCGGCCTGGTTCCTGGGAACTGCAGCAGGGCGGCGGCGATGGGCCAGTTTTCAGCGGTGTACGGCATTGTCACTCCAGATCTGAATCGCATTTCCTATAGGATCTACGCTGCTCATGTTCCCTGTCAAGGGCCTGTTTGTTATGCCTGCTCAGAGCAGGCATGGGTACGGCGGCAGCTGGACGGAAGCGCGCGCGGCAGGGCGGAACTGCTAGCTGCGAATTTCGCTGTCGTGCTGTGAGCGCTGCTTGACGCCCTCGATGTGGTCGATCATTTTCTGCCGGGCGAGCTCGGCGTCGCCGGCTTCAAAAGCCTTGAGGATCTCGGTGTGCTCCGCGATGGCATAATCGGCGTCGGTCACGCCCAGTCCGCCGAAAAAGCGGAAACGCTGCACCTGGCCGCCCAGCGCATTGTAGGCGGACAGCAGGAACTGATTGTCCGCGAATTCTGCAATGAGGCGGTGGAAACGCTCATCGGCTTCCCAGTAAGCGCGGAATTCGGCGAAGGACGGACCGCGCGGGGCTGCCTTCAGGTCTTCGATGGCCTGTTTCAGCTGCTGGGTCAGTTCCGGATCCGCGTGCTTGCAGGCCATGAAGGCGTTGGCCGGCTCGATTACCAGCCGGGCGTCCATGAGGTCTGCCAGCTCTTCCGGGGAAAACAGGGGCGCCACCCGGTAGCCGCGCAGGGCCATCCTCCGGACCATTCCGGTGGCTTCCAGCCGGGCGAGCGCCTCGCGGACGGGTGTTGGGGAAACGTCCAGTTCCCGTGCCATTCCGTCGATACTGACGGGCGTGCCGGCCTCCAACCGGCCGTCCATGAGGGCAACTAGAAGCGCTTCATAAACGTGGTCGGCGAGGACCTGCCTGCTCACGCCGCCGGAGGCTTGCTTCTTGGTTGCCATGTAGAAATCCTATAGCCGGAAGATGCTCGCAAACGCGAGTGTGAAGGACACAGCGCCTTGAAGGTGCCGGGCCGCCGGTGGGCAGCACGGCACCTTCAGGCTGGTGGCCTTAGGAGACCTGCAGTCCGCCGTTGATGTCATAGGTGGCGGCCGTAATGTAGCCGGCGTCCGCGCTGAGAAGGAACGCAATCAGCGCGGCCACTTCCTCGCGGGTTCCCACCCTGCCCATCATGATCCCCTCGGACATCTGGGCCTTGCGCTCTTCGGTCAGGGTCCCGCCCATGATGTCGGTGTCGATCGGGCCAGGAGCAATGGCGTTCACGGTGATGTTGTGCTCGCCCACTTCGCGGGCAAGGGCACGGGTGAACCCGAGGATGCCGGCTTTGGAAGCGCTGTAGGCAACCTTGGAGTAGGTGCCGCCGCCGCGCTGGGCGGAAATCGAGGAGATGCTGACGATCCTGCCCAACTCCCGGTCAATCATGCCCTTGAGGACCCGCTGCGACACCACGAAGGTACCGCGCATGTTGATGGCGAACACCTTGTCCCATTCCGCCACCGTGGTTTCCATGAAGGGGGTGGGCGAGCTGATGCCGGCGAGGTTCACCAGTCCAACGATCGGCGGAAGCGCCTGCTCGATCTCCGTGATGGCACGGTCCACGGATGCCTCGTCCGACACATCGGCTCCCACACCAATGGCCTTGACGGCCCGGTTGGCTCCGATTTCCGCGGCGGCGGCCTGGGCGTCTTCGGCATTGATGTCCAGGATGGCGATGGACCATCCCTCGCCGGCCAGGCGGTCGGCCGTTGCGCGGCCGATGCCGCGGGCTGAAGCGGCTCCGGTGAGTACTGCGGTGCGTTCTGCGGGGAATGCGTGCTGGGTTGTCATTGGTATGTCCTAGTGGGTTTCGGCGGCAGGAACGGTGGCACCGGGGGCGGAGACACCTTCGGGCCGCTTGCGTGCGTAAAGGTAAGTGGCGGCGGCGGTCACGGCCAGGCAGGCGGCCAGGAAGACCAGGCCGGTCTGGGAGTTACCGGTGGCATCCTTGAGGATGCCCACGATATAGGGGGCGACGAAGCCGCCCAGGTTGCCGAGTGAGTTGACCATGGCCAACCCTGCGGCGGCAGCAGCACCGGTGAGTGCGGCGGAGGGCATGGCCAGGAACGGGGCGATCGCCGAGTAGATGCCCATGGCCGCAAGGGTCAGGAACACCATGGCGAGCACCGCGTTGACCGGCAGCAGGAAGCCTGCGCCCAGGAGGCCGACGGCGGCGAGCACCATGCTGATGCTGGCGTGCCAAACGCGGTTGCCGGTGCGGTCCGAGCGCTTGCTCCAGAAGTAGACGAAGACGGCTGCGATGGCGTACGGGATGAAGACGATGAACCCGACCTGGGTTGAGTCGAACGTTCCGAGCGCCTTGACGATGGTGGGCAGCCAGAGTCCCAGGCCGTAGATGCCGCAGACCAGGCCGAAGTACAGCGCGGAGTAGGCGATGGTTCGGGGGTCCTTCAGGCCTGCCAGGAAGTTGTGGTTTCCGGCTTTCTGCTTGTCAGCCAGCTCCGCGCTCATGGTGGTGGAGAGCCATTCGCGTTCTTCCGGCTTGAGCCACTTGGCATGCTCGGGGCGGTCCGTCATGACGAAGGGCGTGATGATGCCCAGGATGATCGCGGGGATGCCTTCAAGGATGTAGAGCCACTGCCAGCCGTGCAGGCCGGCGACGCCTTCCAGGTTCAGGAGCATGCCGGACACGGGAGCGCCGAGGGCGTTGGAGATGGGCTGGGCCAGGATGAAGATGCCCAGCACGGTCACGCGCTGCGCTGCCGGGAACCAGAGGGTCAGGTAGAAGAGGATGGCGGGGAAGAAGCCGGCTTCGGCCGCGCCAAGGAGGAAGCGGATGACGTAGAAGGTGGCTTCGCCGTTCACCAGGAACATGGCCGTGGCGAAGATGCCCCAGCTGATCAGGATGCGGGCAATCCATTTGCGGGCGCCGAAGCGGTACATGCCGCCGTTGCTCGGGATTTCCAGCAGCGCGTAGCCCAGGAAGAAGATGCCTGCACCCAGTCCGTAGGCAGCCTCGGTCAGGCCGATGTCGCCCTGCATGCCGAGCTTGGCGAAACCCACGTTGTTCCGGTCGAGGTAGGCAATGAAGTAGAGCAGGACGATCAGGGGCATGAGCCTCCGGCGAACCTTGCGGAGGGTGGTCTCGCCCAGTTCGCTGAGTGCGGGGGCTGCGGCGCGGGAGGTCATCGTGTGCCTCCCGCTTTTGTCTGGGGACCCTTGAAAAGGGAATGCGCGCGCATGAAGACTCCTTTGGCTGGCGGCATTTTTGCGGGGATGCTGATATCAGATGTCTGATGTCTGACTGAGATTGTAGTCACAGGGGAAGGCGACCGTCAACACAGAAGAGGGGGTGAAGAGCGAAGGGACTTTTCAGCCGGCGGTGGCTTCAGAGCGGCTGGACATGGCGAGGAACTGCTCGTAGTCCTCGAAGGTCTGGGTGATGTGCGCGTCCATGGTGGAGCGGGCAGTGGCAGGATCGCCGGCGGCTATGGCAGCCAGGACCATTTTGTGGTGGTGGATCGCGTGGCGCTGGACGTCCGGGAATGCCGATGTTTCCCGCCGCATGGCATATAGCAGCGTGGACAACTGGCCCAGCAGGGCGGGCACGAAGGGGTTGCCGGAAGCGCGCAGGACTGTGTCATGGAAGGCGATGTCCGCCACGGTGAGGGCATCAACATCGCCCGCCTGGTGCGCCGCTTCCATCCGGTCCACGCTTTCCTGCAGGGCGGCGAGATCTGCCGGCCTGTGGCGTGAGGCGGCGAGTTCAGCGGCCCCGGTCTCCACCATGCGGCGGACTTCCAGGAGCCGCAGCGCCACCTGGTCCGAGGCCACTCCCCTGGAGGCTGCCTGCATGATGGCATCCATGCCGGTCCATCGTTCCGGAGGATTGACGAACGTGCCAAGCCCGCGTTTTACGTAGACCACGTTTTGGGCCTTCAGGACGTTCATCGCTTCACGTGCCGTCAGCCTGCTGACCCCGGACTCCTTGGCAATATCAGCTTCAGGCGGAAGGGCGTCGTCGGCCTTAATCTCGCCGCTGAGGATGTGTTCCAGGACTTTATCCACGACGGCGTCGACCAGGCTGCGTCGCTTTTCTGCCATCGTCCATCCCCTGCCTGGGCGCGCGGCGCCCCCTGATTTGCCTTACTCAACATTACTCGACGCCCCCGGTCAGCCGCCCGCCGTCGTCCCTTAGCTAGGTGGCCGTGTTAAATAAGCAAACGCGGGGCCTCCCCGTGCCGGCCTCCTTGAAGACCGGGCTGGGGTGACCCCGCGCCCTGCGTACTGCTAGAGGGCTGAGTAGACCTCGCGGAGCAGCTTGGCGGTCTCGGAAGGCGTCTTGCCAACCTTCACGCCGGCAGCCTCGAGTGCTTCCTTCTTGGCCTGGGCGGTACCGGCCGAGCCGGAGACGATGGCGCCTGCGTGGCCCATGGTCTTGCCTTCGGGAGCGGTGAAGCCGGCCACGTAGCCGACGACCGGCTTGGTGACGTTGGCCTTGATGAAGTCGGCTGCGCGCTCTTCGGCGTCGCCGCCGATCTCGCCGATCATGACGATGGCCTTGGTCTCGGGGTCAGCCTCGAACGCGGCGAGGGCGTCGATGTGCGTGGTGCCGATGATGGGGTCGCCGCCGATGCCGATGGCGGTGGAGAAGCCCAGGTCGCGCAGTTCGTACATCATCTGGTAGGTCAGCGTGCCGGACTTGGACACCAGGCCGATGGGGCCCTTGCCGGTGATGTTGGCGGGGGTGATGCCAACCAATGCTTCGCCGGGGGTGATGATGCCGGGGCAGTTCGGGCCGATGATGCGGGTGACCTGGTTGCCGTCGGCGTCCACCTTGGACTGGGCCAGGGCCCAGAATTCGGCGGAGTCCTGGACGGGAACGCCTTCGGTGATGACTACCACCAGGCCGATGCCGGCCTCGATGGCTTCAACCACGGCGTTCTTGGTGAATGCCGGCGGCACGAAGACGATGGAGACGTCAGCACCGGTTTCCGCCATGGCTTCCTTGACGGTGCCGTAGACGTTAATTTCCTTCTCGCCGTGCATGACCGTGGTGCCGGCCTTGCGGGCGTTGACGCCGCCA
Source organism: Arthrobacter sedimenti (assembly GCF_042652025.1). Lineage (NCBI taxonomy): Bacteria > Bacillati > Actinomycetota > Actinomycetes > Micrococcales > Micrococcaceae > Arthrobacter > Arthrobacter sedimenti. The sequence goes on from NZ_JBHSDQ010000008.1 coordinate 135,635, forward strand.
ACAATGTTGGTGCCGGCCTTGAGCATCAGGGCGGTGTGCTTGGTGCCTTCGCCGCCGGTGATGCCCTGGACGATGACCTTGGAGTCCTTGTTGAGGTAGATAGACATGGTGCGTCCCTTACTTAGCTGCGTTGGCGAGCTCGGCGGCCTTGTCGGCGCCCTCGTCCATGGTGGCGGCCAGGGTAACCAGCGGGTGGTTGGCCTCGGTGAGGATGCGGCGGCCTTCCTCGACGTTGTTGCCGTCGAGGCGGACTACCAGCGGCTTGTTGGCGGAGGTGCCCAGCTCGGCCAGTGCACCGACGATGCCCTTGGCGACGGCGTCACAGGCGGTGATGCCGCCGAAGACGTTGACGAACACGGACTTGACCTGCTCGTCGCCCAGGATGACGTCCAGGCCTGCGGCCATGACCTCTGCCGAGGCTCCGCCGCCGATGTCCAGGAAGTTGGCGGGCTTGACGTTGCCGTGGTTTTCGCCGGCGTAGGCAACGACGTCGAGGGTGGACATGACCAGGCCGGCGCCGTTGCCGATGATGCCTACTTCGCCGTCCAGCTTGACGTAGTTGAGGTCCTGCTCCTTTGCCTTGGCCTCAAGCGGGTCTGCTGCGTCCTTGTCCTCAAGCTGTGCGTGCTTGGGGTGGCGGAAGTCGGCGTTCTCGTCCAGGGAGACCTTGCCGTCGAGGGCCAGGATCTCACCGTTGCCGGTCTTGACCAGCGGGTTGACCTCCACCAGGGTGGCGTCTTCCTTCTTGAAGACGTCCCAGAGCTTGAGGATGACGCCGGCAACCTTGCCGCGCAGTTCCTCGGCGAAGCCGGCTGCTGCGACAATTTCGTCGGCCTTGGTCTGGTCGATGCCCACGGCGGGGTCGATGGCGATCTTGGCCAGCGCTTCGGGGCGTTCGACGGCGAGCTGTTCGATTTCCATGCCGCCTTCAACCGAGCACATGGCCAGGTAGTTGCGGTTGGCCCGGTCCAGCAGGACGGAGAAGTAGTATTCCTCGGCGATGTCTGCACCCTGGGCGATCATCACCTTTTTGACGGTGTGGCCTTTGATGTCCATGCCCAGGATATTGGAGGCGTGCTCAAATGCCTCGTCGGCGGACTTTGCCACCTTGACGCCGCCGGCCTTGCCGCGGCCGCCTACCTTGACCTGTGCCTTGACAACGGTAACGCCGCCGATCTTCTCGGCAGCTGCCTTTGCTTCTTCTGGGGTGTACGCCACGATGCCGGCAAGCACGGGTACACCGTGCGCCTCGAACATATCGCGCGCCTGGTATTCAAACAGGTCCACGGTTTAGTGTCCTTCTACGTCGAAGTAGTTTCGGTACAGTCGGGCACCATCGAAAAGACGATGACCGGGCTGCGGATTGCACGCACCGGCGGCCTGTCTGGAAACGAGCCACGCGGCGTAATGCTCCATGGGGAACTCTAGTCCTTTGGAGGGACCGGGCCGTCCCAGACTACCTCTTATGTGAGTAAGCACACTATTCTATGGAGTGTAGAAAAACCGCGGATTTACGGGGTTTTTGGGGCCTCCGGCTGGGGACTTGGACCGCTTGCGGGCGGGCCGGCGATCAGTTCGTAACGTTCGGGGGAAACGAAGAATCCGACGCCGGCGGAGACGTTTCCGCACGCCACGCCGCCGTTGTAGGCGGAGCAGCGCAGCCCGTTGCGTTCCAGCGTCTGTCCGTCCGCGAGCACGGGCAACTGGGCCAGTGGGCCCGCTTTGGTTCCCTTGGGCCCATAGGCTGCTTCCATGGATGTGACGCCGGAGCGGCATGCCCCGTAGCGGGCGGTGTCCGGGGCCAGCAGCGCAACTCCGCCCAGGTATCCCAGGTGGGTCCCGGCGCAGTCATCCTTAATGTCGCCTGGTTGCGGCGCCGGGTAGGTGGCCAGCTCGCAGTGCGCCACCGGAATGATTGGCAGCTTGTTGTTGGCGGAGTCGGTATAACGGTTCTGCTCATAGGGAAGGTTCAGGTGCTCCCCCCGGGCAGAGGTGAGTGAGCAGGCGACGGTCCGGTCCGCGGTGATGAAGGAGAGGACGTCGGTGCCGCTGGAGAACGACTTGGAATCGGCCAGGGGCGCCTTTTCCAGCTGCTCCATGGGCTTCAGCGGGGCGGGCGGGACGTAGCCGGGGTCCTTTGTGGTGACGCTGCACCCCGTGGCAGTGATGCAGAGAAGAAGGGCCGCAAGCATCCCCCAGATAGTCCGTCGCATGGCCTCCATTATGCCCGGCCACCTTCGGCCGCAGGCGCCCCGCAGTCCTCCGTCGACCGCGTTGCAGGGCAGGGGCCCACGCGCCTGGCCTCCCAGGGCTGCAGGCACGGGCGAAAGCAGGTTCCGGAAGCGCTGCGCGTGTGCCGCCAGTTCCGCTGGGCCGCCCGGCGGGCCCGTGCACAATAAGGGGTTCGGCCTTCTCTCAGTGCCGGCTCAGCGCACGATCTTGAAGTTGAACGTGGGTTTTCCGAGGGCACCCCAAAGACGGAGCCATACGGGCAGGAGCATTTCAGTTCCACGCGCTGTAGTGATGTCGCCGAGGTCGATGACATCCTGGTGGCCAAAGTCCTGCAGCAGGCCACTGACGATGGCCTTGGCCTCGGCGTCGTTGCCGGATACGAAGACCGTGCCCGGGTCGGCCAGCTGTCCCGGCCGGGCCATGAGGTCGGCGTTCATGGTGTTCAGCGACTTCACTACGCGGGCTCCGGGGAAGGCACGCTGGATCTGCTCACCCAGCGAGTCGGTGTCCTTGACGAACAGGGTCGGGGGCATGCCGTTGCTGAAGTCGAGGGGGTTGGCGATGTCGAGGATGATCTTGCCGTCGAGATTTTCCGGCCCGGCCTGAGCCAGCACCTCAAGTGACGCGCCGCCGTTGGTGGCGTTGACGATAAGTTCCGCCCCCACTGCGGCGTCTGCGAAGCCGGCAACTTTGATGGCGGGGTGCTGATTGCCCCAGTCGGCGAAAGGCGGTGTGCCCATGGCGTCGGCCTCGCTCCTGGCCAGCGTTACCTCCGGATCGCGGGTGCCCAGGGTTACAGCGTGACCGAGCTCAGCAAGGCGTGCGGCGATGGTACGGCCAACCATGCCTGTTCCGAGTACTGCTGCTTTCATCAGATTCTCCTGCTTCTTATCGGGCTGTGCCCAAAACTCAATGTGACGGATCGTTCTCAAGTTTGTGACGGATCGTTCCGTCTGTCAAACTGAAGCAAGTAGGCATCACGGATATAAAAGAGGAGTGGTTTGATGGCGCGCAGGACGGGCGAGGAAAACCGCCGCAACATTCTCACAGTGGCTACGCGCCTGTTTTACACACGGGGCATCAGGGCTGTGGGGATGGATACGGTCGTCAAGGAGTGCGGGGTAGGCAACGCCACTGTGTACCGCCAATTCCCCACCAAGGACGCCCTCGCCACCGCCTACGTCGAAGGCCGCGCGGACGCCTGGTTTGCACGCATGCGCGAAGCTGCCGGAGAACATGAGGATCCACGGGCCAAGCTCATCGCCGTCTTCGAGGTACTCGCCACGGACTGCGCCGGCAGCAGCTACCGGGGATGCCCCATGCTGAATACCAATACTGAGTTTCCCGAAGGAAAGCATCCTGCCCACTTGGTGGCAGTGACCCACAAGCAACAGGTCCGCGACTGGTTCTGCTCCCTGGCGGTTAAAGCCGGGGCGGAGGACCCCGACCGGATCGCCGAGGAACTCCTCATCGTCCTAAACGGGGTCTACGCCACGGCAGCCGTCCTGGACGGTGGAACGTACGGAACACGCGGCGTAGACATGGCCAGAAGGCTCATCGCCGACGCCTGCCCGGGTACCTAGCGCTGCCGTGCATGCCGGGCAGGGGCGCGGCAACGGCAGGGGCGTCTCCTAGGCGTCCAGCTTGGTCAACGGCGCGTACCGCAGCAGCAGCCGCTTCTCGCCGACGTCGAACTTGACCTTGGCTACGGTCTTGTCCCCCGCACCTTCCAGCGCCAGGACGGTCCCGTTGCCGAAACTGGTGTGGTTGACCTTGTCCCCCACGCTGACGGCGATGATTTCCTTTTGCGGCTGCACCCGGTTTTTGGCGATGAAGGCCGGAACATCGGCGTTGAAGCCGGCAGAGGAGTCCGCCGCTGCGCCGCGGGCCGTGCCGGCACCCCAGAAGGACCCGCTGTAGCGGCCGGACCCGATGGAGCCGCCGCCCCAGCCGCCGGCCTGCCTGCTGGTTCCCTCCCGCTTCCATTCCAGGAGCTCCGCGGGGATTTCCTCAAGGAACTGGCTGGCGGGGTTGTACTGGCTCTGGCCCCACATGCTGCGGACCTCGGACCGGGTGACGTACAGCCGCTTGCGGGCACGCGTGAGGCCCACGTAAGCCAGCCGGCGTTCCTCCGCCAGTTCCTTGGGGTCGGTGGCGGATCGCTGGTGCGGAAAAAGCCCGTGCTCCATGCCGGTGAGGAACACCACCGGGAATTCCAGGCCCTTGGCCGTGTGCAGTGTCATGAGCGTCACCACGCCCAGCCGCTTTGCCTCGGCCACGGCTTCGTCGATGTCCGCGCCGGGGGCATCCGGGATCTGGTCGGCGTCCGCCACCAGAGACACCTGTTCCAGGAACGCGGCCAGCGACCCTTCCGGGTTCTCCTGTTCGTACTCGCGCACCACCGCCACCAGTTCGGCCAGGTTCTCCACGCGGGATTCGTCCTGCGGATCCGTGCTGGAGCGGAGCGCGGCAAGGTAGCCGGTCTGTTCCAGGACGGCTTCGAGTGCTGCGGCAGCCCCGGACCCGGCGGCTACCTCGGCAAGGTCGTCCAGCATTTTCACGAAGCCCAGGACGGCGTTGACGGAACGGGTGGCCATCGCCGGTGCCTGGTCCGCCCGGCGCGCCGCGGCCATGAAGGATGTCCGCTCCCGCTCGGCCAGGGCTGCGATGGCTCCTTCGGCGCGGTCGCCGATGCCCCGCTTTGGCTCGTTCAGCACCCGGCGGAGGTTGACGTCGTCGTCCGGGTTCACCAGGACGCGCAGGTACGCCAGGGCGTCCTTGATTTCCTTGCGCTCGTAGAAGCGTGTTCCGCCCACCACCTTGTACGGCAAGCCCACGCGCACCAGCACGTCCTCGATGGAGCGGGACTGTGCGTTGGTGCGGTAGAAGATGGCGACGTCGCCCGGGCGCAGGTTCTCCTCGTCCTGGAGCCTGTCGATCTCCTTGGCAATGAACTGCGCTTCGTCGTGTTCGTTTTCGCCGACGTACCCGATGATCTTGTGGCCTTCACCCTCGGCTGTCCACAGCCGTTTCTCCGGCCGGTTGGGGTTGCGCGAGATCACCGAGTTGGCGGCGCTCAGGATGTTCTGGGTGGAACGGTAGTTCTGTTCCAGCTTGATGGTGCGGGCTTCCGGGTAGTCCTTTTCGAACTCCACGATGTTCCGGATGTCCGCGCCGCGGAACGCGTAGATGGACTGGTCCGAGTCGCCCACCACCGTGAGTTCCGAAGCTCCCGGCCCTTCACCCACAATCTCCCGCACCAGCGCGTACTGGGCATGGTTGGTGTCCTGGTACTCGTCCACCAGGACGTGGCGGAACCGGCGCCGGTAGGACTCGGCCAGCGCCGGGAAGGCCCGGAACATGTAGACGGTCTCGGCGATGAGGTCGTCGAAGTCCATGGCATTGGCCTGGCGAAGGCGCTGGGTGTACCCCTTGTAGACGTCCGCCACAGCGTGCTCGAAGGGATCGTTGTAGTTGGCCGCCGAGGCAAAGGAATCGGCGTCGATCAGTTCGTTCTTCAGGGCCGAGATCTTGTGCTGGATGGCCTTGGGCGCAAACTTCTTGGGGTCAAGGTCCAGCGCCTTGGAAACCTGGGTGACCAGCCGCAGGGAGTCGGCGGAGTCGTAGATGGAGAAGTTGGACTTCAAACCGACGTTGGCCGCTTCCTGCCGGAGGATGCGGACGCAGGACGAGTGGAACGTGGAGATCCACATGATCTTGGCGCGCCCGCCCACCAGGGCCTCGATACGTTCCCGCATTTCCGCTGCCGCTTTGTTGGTGAAGGTAATGGCCAGGATCTCGCCGTGGTGGGCACGGCCGGTGGCGATCAGGTACGCAATCCTGTTACTGAGCACCCTGGTCTTGCCCGACCCTGCGCCGGCAACGATCAGCAGCGCCGACCCGCCGTGCTTGACGGCCTCCTCCTGCTGTGGGTTCAGCCCCTCCAGCAACTGGGCAGCGTCGGGGCGGCGGCCGCCATGGTGGCTGCCGGCATCGTGCCGGTTCCCGCCGTTCTGGTTGGCCTGCTGCCAACCGCCGGACTGGTGCTGCCCAGCCATGCCGGAGCCCGGCATTCCGCCCGGCCCGGCCGTGGTGGCAACCCCCTCCGGCCCCGTCCTGGTGCGGGCGGTGGCGGCGGGAGCGGCCTTGAACGGTCCGTCAGAGTACGGGTCAAACAACATATCCATGGTGCCTACAAGTCTAGGCGGTGGGACCGACAACGCCTTCCAGCCTGTGGATTACCGCTGTCATGCCTAGCCCACCGAGGCTGACTCCAGGGCCGCTCGCAACTCGCGCACCGCCGTCGTTCCTCCCGCTATGAACCACTCGAGCCCGTTGACGCGGACGGTGTCCACGGCACCTCCGGCGGCACGGACAATCGCCTTGCCCGGCAGCCAGTCCCATTCCGGGCAACTGTGCTGGAACCAGCACCCCAGCTGCCCGTCCGCCACCCTGCCCAGGTCGCAGGAACCGGAGCCGAGCATCCGGAGGGACGCCGCGGAGGTGGCCGCAGCGTGCCAAGGCATGGCGCACATGGGGTCCATCAGCCAGGTCGGGTGAATGTAGGTGGCCGCCCCGAGTTCCGCAACACTGATGCTGTTGCGCTTGCCGCCGCCGTCAGAAAAGGAGGTCAGCGCTTCGCCATTCAAGGTGGCACGCCGGTCATGCCCACCCATCCACAACTTGTCCTCCTCAGGCTGGAAAACCGCGCCCAGCAGCACGTCTTGCCGGTCCTTCAATGCGATGGCGGAACACCAATAGGTGGAGCCGTGCAGGAAGTTATAGGTGCCATCCACGGGGTCGATCACCCAAGTACGCCCGCTGCTCCCCTGGACGGAGGCGCCCTCCTCGCCCAGGATGCCGTCATCCGGCCGGCAGCGCCGCAGCTGCTCCAGCACGTAGGCCTCGGCGGCGTGGTCAGCCTCAGTGACCACGTCGGAGACGGATGTCTTTTGTTCCGACTCAAGTCCGGCCATGCGCATGAGGAGCGCCAGCTGTCCGGCTTCGCGGACAAGCGCTGCTGCCAGTTCGTAGTCATCCAATGAGGGGTCAAGAACAGCTGCGCTGTGTCGGCCAGTGGTCATGGGTTCAGTTTATGGGGCGGGATAATGGTGCAATGGCCAAAACCCCTGCCCAGCGGATCAAGAAGCACGGCGCCAACGCAGCCGTGCCGCAGCATCACCTGCCACCGGTGGTCAACCCCACCACGACGCGCACACCCGAGAAGGCCCAAGGCAACAGCAACCTCATTGTGATTGCCGGAGTGGTGGCCAGCCTGTTCCTGTTCTGGTACCTGCACCTGCTGACCCTGAACCAGATGACGCAGCTTTCCCAGGATATGGCCATGCCGGATTCACTGGTGGGCGGGTTCGATGCCGGCTATATCGGCCGGCTGCAGGGAGCCATGAACGGCGACGCCCTGGGCCAGCTGAGCTACGTCCACAAGACCGCCGGGACGCTTTTCCCGCTGATCTTCGGCTTCACATGGCTGCTGCTAATCGGCACCAACGTGGCGAAGAAAGCGTTGCGGTGGGCCCTCTGGGCGCTCCCCATGCTGTTCGTGGTGGTCCGGTTGTGGGGCAACGTGGCCATTGACGCCATGATGGGCACGCCAGGTCCCGACGCCGGCCAGGTTGCCTTGGCGTCCGGACTTACAGTTGCAGGCTGGGTGCTTTTGGTGCTGAGCCTGCTGGCCGGCGCTGCGGCAGTGTTCCTCAACAGCCGGAAGCGGAAAGAGCGCTAAACGGCAGCTGTCCGCGCGGCTACTGCCCGCCGTTCCTTCCGGTGCCGGTGCACCCGCTGCGCTATGACCAGGCCTGCGGCAGCCATGCCCACAGTGACCGGATAGCCCATCAGCCGTTCCAAGGTCCCCGGTTCGGGGACCATCATGCGCGTGAGGCCGCCGGTCGCCGTGGCTGCCAGCGACACACCCCCGCACACTAGGAGGAACCACGCCATGGGGGTCTTGCGCAGCCAGAGCAGGCCGAGCAGCAGCAGGGCGGCCCCGCCGGTGATGAAGTACGTGATGGCGCCGGCGTAATGCCAGGGCGATCCGAGGTCTTCCGGGACCAGCCCCACCACCACGGTGCCCGCTCCGGCGGCTCCGGTGAGCAGCCGTACCGCCGTCGCTGCAACCCACGGTTTCCGGCGGCGCCAATCCACGCGGGTGCCGGGCCTGGCCGCGACGCGAAGCAGCCCCGAGGTCAGCAGCACCGCTCCCGCCAGCAGCCCCACGCCCTGGACTACGAACGAGGCATTCATCAGCCAGTTCAAGGGAGAGCAGACATCCCTGCCGGAATAGGCGCCGCAGTGGAGCGCACCCAGGTCGCTGATGTACCCGGTCCGCAGGTCGTAGGGACGGGGGCCGGCCCAGGCCAAAGCCACCACCGCCTCCGCCAGGAAATACTGCAGCACGCTCAACACAGCCCAGGCCCCGATGTAATGCCGGGTGGACGCAACGTTCGGGATGAAGGCGGCGGCGGGAGCGGCAGTGGCGGCTGGACTCATGCCTTGAGCGTAGTACGGCCGTGCACCTTGTATGCTTGTAACCGTGTCCGGACGGACCGGCCCAGCCGAACCACCGGATGCCCGCCCTCGTAGCTCAGTGGATAGAGCACGGCTCTCCTAAAGCCGGTGTCGTTGGTTCGATTCCAATCGAGGGCACTTGAACTCTCCTTCCCCGGAGCCCAGCCTCCGCGCCTACCTCCTCGGCAGCCTGGCAGCCAGCCCCGAACGCGGCGCCGGACATGCAGCCCGCTGGCGGGTGGAGCGGGACCTGCTGGACAGGTCGGACGGCACCCAGGGGACCTTTTCCGGCGTCGTCCTTTTCACTCCAACGCACGACGGCGGCCTTGCCCTTCGCGAAGAAGGCACCATGCGCTGGCCTGCTTTCACCGGCCCCGCCTCCCGGGAGTACGTCCTAAAGCCCGCCGAACGGCCTGACGCGCTGGACGTGTTCTTCCCCGACGGCCGGCCGTTCCACCGCATGAGCTTCACCCCTGACGCCAACCTCGACACGCACTGGTGCGATCCGGACACCTACCGCGTGTCCTACACCCGCCAAGGAGCCGACGCGTTCAGCTACAGCTGGGATGTGGAGGGCCCCCGCAAGGACCTGCTGCTGGTCTCACGCCTGGAAAGGACCCCCGAATGAAGCACCGGATTGTGGTGTCCGCCGTCTGTGTCTTCGACGACGCCGGACGGCTCCTGACAGTGCGGAAACGGGGAACGGCCATGTTCATGCACCCCGGCGGCAAACCGGAGCCGGGTGAAACAGCCGTCCAGGCCGCCGCCCGCGAGCTCGCCGAAGAAGTGGGAATTGTCCTGCACCCGCAGGAACTCGAGCTCATGGGGGTCTGGATCGCCGACGCCGCCAACGAGGCCGCCACCGACATCGAAGCCACCGTCTTCATCGCCCCGGGCACCTGGCAGGCCAGCCCCGCTGCCGAAATCGCGGAAATCCGCTGGCTGGACATCACCGGGCCCGCCGAGGACCAAGACTTCCCACAGGACCTGGCACCCCTGCTGACGGACCACATCCTGCCCCTGTTGGCGGCGCGGGCGGTCTGAGAAACAGACTGAGGCCGGGCCCCTAGAACTCGGGTACAGACTCCTGCGCAACCGCCGTGGCCTCGGCAAACTGCGTCCTGTACAGCTCGGCGTAGCGGCCGTCGGCTGCCAGCAGTTCGGTGTGTGTACCACGTTCCACGATGCGGCCACCCTCCACCACCAGGATGGCGTCCGCCGCGCGGACGGTGGAGAGCCGGTGCGCAATCACGACGGCGGTCCGGCCCTCGAGTGCGGCGCCCAGGGCTGCCTGCACGGCGGCTTCGTTCGTGGAGTCCAGTGCCGCAGTGGCCTCATCGAGGATGACGACACGGGGCTGGGCGATCAGGAGCCGGGCGATGGTCAGCCGCTGGCGTTCACCGCCGGAAAGCCGGTAGCCGCGCTCCCCCACCACTGTCTCCAGCCCGTCCGGCAGGGACCTGATCATGGTTTCCAGCCGGGCCTGCCGCAGGACGTCCCACATGTCCTCATCGGTTGCGTCGGGACGGGCCAGCCGGAGGTTGGAGGCGATGGTCTCATGGAACAGGTGGCCGTCCTGGGTGACCATGCCCAGGGTGTCGCGGAGCGAATCGAAGGTGGTGTCCCGGACGTCCAGCCCGGTCCCCGGCGCGGTGCCGCCTAGACGCACGGCGCCGGAGTCGACGTCGTACAGCCGCGACAGCAGCTGCGCAATGGTGGACTTGCCGGCACCCGAGGAGCCCACCAGCGCCACCGTCTGTCCCGGTTCCACCCGGAAGCTGACGCCGTGCAGCACTTCCTCGCCGCCGCGGGTGTCCAGGGTGGAGACCTCCTCCAGCGAGGCCAGGGAGACCTTGTCCGCCGAGGGGTAGGCGAACCGGACGTTGTCGAACTCCACTGATACGGGTCCGGCCGGAACGGGCACGGCGTCCGGCTTCTGCTGGATCAGCGGTTTCAGGTCCAGGATCTCGAAGACCCGTTCAAAGCTGACCAGTGCGCTCATGACTTCCACGCGGGCGTTGGACAGCGCCGTGAGCGGGGCGTAGAGCCGGGTCAGGAGCAGCGCCAGGACCACCACGTCGCCGGGCGCGAGCTGGCCGCCCAGGGCGAGCCAGCCGCCCAGTCCGTACACCAGCGCGAGCGCGAGCGCGGACACCAGGGTCAGCGCCGTGACGAACGTGAACTGCAGCATGGCCATGCGGACGCCGATGTCACGGACGCGGCCCGCGCGGGCAGCGAACTCGCGGGATTCCTCATCCGGGCGGCCGAAAAGCTTCACCAGCGTGGCGCCGGGCGCGGAGAACCGCTCCGTCATCTGGGTGCCCATGGCGGCGTTGTGCGCAGCGGCTTCACGGCGCAGGTCCGCCAGTTTGGAGCCCATGCGGCGGGCCGGGATCAGGAAGATCGGCAGCAGGACCATGGCGAGCACTGTGACCAGCCAGGACTTGTTGAGCATCACGACCAGGGTCAGAATCAACGCCACGGAATTGCTCACGACGCCGGAGAGGGTTCCGGCGAACGCGGACTGCGCCCCGATGACGTCGTTGTTGAGGCGGCTGACCAGCGCTCCTGTCCGGGTCCGGGTGAAAAAGGCGATGGGCATGCGCTGCACGTGGTCGAACACCCGGGTGCGCAGGTCCACGATGACGCCTTCGCCGATGGTCGAGGACAGCCAGCGGGTCAGCAGCCCCACTCCCGCTTCGCCCACGGCCACGATGGCGATCAGCACGGCCAGCCAGATCACCGTGCCGGCGGCGGCCTTATCGATGATGGCGTCCACCACCTGGCCGGCGAGCACCGGGGTGGCCACCGCCAGGAAGGCCGCCGCGATGGAGGAGAGCACGAAGGCGATGAGCTTGCCCTTGTGGGGAGCGGCGAAGGCCAGCACCCGTTTCAGGGTTTCCTTGGAAAACGGGTTGGAGCCGCTTTTGGCGGTGCTGATGTTGTAGAGCGAGCTCCAGGCCACGCGGTCCATGCTCATGGTTATTTCTCCTGGCTTGCAGTGTGGTGGAGCTCCTGGACCGTGCCGTTGTCCAGGTGCCACCGGTAGTCGAGTCGTACATTTTCGAGCAGCCGGCGGTCGTGGGTTACCAGCAGCAGCGCTCCGTCGTAGCTTTCAAGGGCCTCTTCCAGCTGCTCGATGGCGGGCAGGTCAAGGTGGTTGGTGGGTTCGTCCAGCACCAGCAGGTTCACGCCGCGCGCCTGCAGCAGCGCCAGTGCTGCCCGCGTCCGCTCCCCCGGCGACAGGGAATCAACGGTCCGCGCGGTGTGGTCCGCCTTGAGGCCGAACTTGGCCAGGAGCGTGCGGACATCGGCGCCGGTCCAGTCGGCCAGGACTGCTTCGACGGCGTCCCCCAGCGGCAGCCGGCCGTCAAGGAGTCCGCGGGCCTGGTCAATTTCACCGACGGCGACGGAGGCACCCATGGAGGCGTCGCCGTCGTCCGGTGCCTGGGTCCCCAACAGCAGGCGCAGGAGGGTGGACTTGCCCGCCCCGTTGGGGCCGGTGATGCCCACGCGCTCCCCGCCGTTGAGCTGGAGATTGACCGGTCCCAACGTGAATTCGCCTTGCCGTGCCACTGCATTGCGGAGGGTGGCGACGACGGCGCTGGAGCGCGGGGCCTGGCCGATGCTGAACTGCAGCTGCCATTCCTTCCTGGGCTCCTCCACCACGTCCAGGCGGGCGATGCGTGACTCCATCTGCCGCACCTTCTGCGCCTGCTTCTCCGCCGACTCGGTACTGGCGGCGCGCCGGATCTTGTCGTTGTCAGGGTTCTTCTTCATTGCGTTCCGGACGCCCTGCGAGCTCCACTCGCGCTGCGTCCGCGCACGGGACACCAGGTCCGCCTTGGTGGAGGCAAACTCCTCGTACTTCTCGCGGGCATGCCGGCGAGCCACGGCCCGTTCCTCAAGGAAGGCGTCGTAGCCGCCGTCGTAAACGGCCACGCTGTTCTGTGCCAGATCCAGCTCCACCACCCGGGTGACGCACCGGGCCAGGAACTCGCGGTCATGGCTGACCAGCACCACTCCCCCGCGCAGCCCGGTCACGAAGTTTTCCAAGGTGGCCAGGCCGGCAAGGTCAAGGTCGTTGGTGGGCTCGTCGAGCAGCACCACATCGAAGCGGCTCAGCAGGAGGGCGGCCAAGGCCACGCGTGCTGCCTGACCACCGGAAAGGCCCGTCATCAGCGCGTCGGGGCCCGCGTCCAGGCCCAGGTCTGCCAGCACCGCTGGGATGCGGTCATCCAGGTCGGCGGCGCCGGAGGCCATCCAGCGGTCGAAGGCACGGGAGTAGGCGTCATCCGATCCCGGAGCGCCCGAGCCTAAAGCTTCCGCCGTGGATTCCATCTCCGCTGTCGCCTCGGCACAGCCTGTCCGTCGGGCGATGTAGGCGGCCACCGTTTCGCCGGGGATCCGCTCATGTTCCTGGGGAAGCCAGCCGACGAAGGCATCGGAGGGGGCAAGGCTCACCGAGCCTTCCTGTGGCTGGTCGACTCCGGCAAGGAGGCGCAGCAGCGTGGACTTCCCTGCGCCATTCGCGCCCACGACGCCCACCACGTCGCCGGGCGCCACTGTCAGCGAGAGCCCGGAAAAAAGCGTGCGGTGCCCATGGCCACCGGAGACGTCCTTGGCAACAAGGGTTGCAGTCATTGATTCGTCCTTTCGCCGCTGCCCGGACAGCCGTCGACGGCCGGCAGAGGCGGCGAAATTGCGGGCCGCGGCGCCGCTGGGGCTGCAGGACATAGAAGAACCCGCTGGTCCGGACTTGGGGGGTGTACGGACCAACGGGCTCGACCATCAACTATAGACGAATCCGGGTCGCAGGCAAAATCGGCCATACGGCGCCTGCGCGATGTCGACAGGGCGTCTACCCGTGGCGGCACGGTAAAATCGTCCGGACCACCCATTCTGCAGAGAGTCCTCCATGACCCTTTCCGCCAAGGCGTTCCAGCGCTGGCTGCACAGCATCGCACCCGATGCCAGCACCGCTGACGTCTGCCGGGTCTCGGGGATCAAGCGGACCACCCTCGCCCAGCAACTGGTCCGGGGCAAGGTCTCCGTGAGTACCGTGGTCAGCGTCAGCCGCGCCTACAACATCAATCCTGTTGCCGCGCTGGCCGGATTCGACGCGTACAGCGTCCTTTCCGGCCCGCAGCGCCCGCCCACGCGCAGCGAGTTGGTAAGCCAGATTTCCACGGCAGACCTTCTGCGCGCGCTCCTGGCGCGGCCGCCCATGGAGCCCGCACGGGGAGCGTCCACCACCGCTTTGGGCCCCACCCCGCACGCCACCTCGGTGAAGAACTGGGTTGATGCAATTGACGACGGCGAGGTCCGGCACCGCGTTTCGACTACCACCGGGGTGGCCCCGCAAAATTACTCGGCCCAGTTGACGGCAAACCGGCTGTCCCCCGAGCTCGCCGTGGCCACGGCAGTGGCGGCCGGGGTTGGACCGGCCGGCGGCCTGGTGGCCACCGGGATTATCACCGAAGAGGAGGCGGGCTGGCCGCCGGGGGCGCGGCAGGCGGCCCTGGACAGCCTCTCGGACGGGGAGCTCACCGCACTGGCCGGGGAACGGCTTCAGGCATTGGGGAAAGTCCTGCGCCGGCAGGAGCAGGACCAAGCACAGACAGAAAAGATATGGGAGAACCTGGGATGATCGAAACGCTTCAGTGGACCACGCTGGCGGTTTGCGCCCTCGTCTCGGCGGCCCGTATCCCCAGCACCCTCCGTGGCGAGAACCGGTCCCTGTTCGGCATCTTTGCCTCAATGACGCTGGCCATCCTGCTGAGCATCAAGGGACCCTACCTGGTGATCGACCAGGCACTGGGCGGCATCAACCTGGCCAACCTGCTGCTGCGGTTCGTGATCTTCGGTGTCATCTTCTTCATGGGCATCCGCATTTCCAGGGGGTTCAGCGCCGACAGCGCCCACCGGCACATCACCGGAAAGACCGGCATGCTGGTCCTGCTCTTTGTCTCTGTGGTCATGGTGGCACTGTTCTTCTCCATGGACACCGCCGGCTCCTCGGCGGGACTCCAGGCCATCTCCGCCAAGGACGCCCGCCACTTCGCGCTGGTTGAGTACTACGGGGCGGCCGGCCGGGCCTACCCCGCCTACGTAGCCTTGGCATTGGTTCCGGCCTTGGTCCGGGCTGCGCAGGAACGGCTACCGGTACTGGTACGCATCGGCGCTGCGTTGCTGGCCCTGGGCGGCGTAGCGGTTGCCTTGACGCTGCTCTTCCCGGTCATTCCGCCCGAACTCGGTCAGATTGAGTTCGTCATCAACTACACGGCCATCCTGTGTTTTGTCATCGGACTGGCCCTGATCTGGGCTGCACGGGTGGTCAACAGGCGCGGCGCAGCCCCTCAAAAGACATCTACCGAAACGTAACCTTCTGCAGCTTTCACAAAATCATTAGAATGTGAAACAATCATGAATGTGTGAAGGCGGGGCCGCCTGGCGTTTTCGAACGGGGATAAATTCTGAAATGCCGGCCGCCCCGGGGGCCTTTGCACACATTGGGGGGATGAGTGGTGGCGGATCGTTGGGGACCGCCCCCACTCAGCCTGTTTAACGGCTCCTTCGCGGAAGCATACCTCCACCCGGCCCTGTGAGTTCCCGGGCAGATACAAGGACTTCCACGCTTCTAATATCCCTGTACCTGCCCAAGAACCTTCCGGGCCGCTACTTCCGGGCAAACCTCAACGTCACCAACTGGAACGGCCGCAGCCTAAGGTCGGCCCCGCTGTCGGAGGGAGCGACCCCGGGCGCCTCAGTAATGCGTTCCAGGAGGTCCGTGGCAAGAACGTTCCGCACTGGGAAATTGGCGGTAATGCTTCCAGCGGAGCGCTGTCCCAGCGACTCGTAGAGGCGGACCACAACATCTCCTGAACCGTCCTGGGCCAGTTTCACGGCTTCGATCACCAAGGCGGGATTACTGACGCTGAAGAGCGGCTCCACCGGAGAGGCACCCCGGACCAGCCGCGGTGCCAGGTTGGTCCGGTACCCCTCCTGGACTGCGTCCGCAATATCGGCGCCTGGCCGGATGGCCACCGTCAGTTCATGGTGGCCTCGGTCGGCATCCGGGTCGGGGAACTTCGGCGCCCGCAGCAGGGAGAGCCGCACCGTGGTGGTGGTTCCGCCGTCGGATTCCCGGACGCTCCTGCCCACGTCGTGGCCATACGTGGATGAGTTGGAAACCGCCACGCCGTAGCCTGGTTCGCCCACATGGATCCAACGGTGGGCGCAAATTTCGAACTTCGCCGCCTCCCAGGACGTGTTGGTATGGGTGGGCCGGAAAACGTGGCCGAACTGCGTTTCGGCAGCCGACCGGTCTGCCCGCACATCCAGGGCGAAGCCAAGTTTCAGCAGCTTTTCGCGCTCCTGCCAGTCCACGGTCGTGGTGATTTCCAATGACGGGCTACCAGGGGCCAGGGTGATCCGCTGCGTCAGCTTCGACGTGCCTGCCGACCGCTCCACAACCACCACTGCAGTGCCGCCTTCATTGGCAAGGCGGACCGACTCTGCCTGGACCAGCGGCGTGACGTTGCGCCGATAGAACTCATCGATGTCCCAGGCATCCCACTCATTGGGGGTGTCCCGGTGCAGCTCCAGCAGGTTGCCGCGCTGGCCGGGAGCGATCGCTTCGCGGCCGCTGGCGCGGTCCCACAGGGAGGACAGAAGACCGTCGGAATCCACCACCGCCCGGATGACCCCGTTGTCCAGGATATAGCCCCCGTCCTCCGGCGTGGCATGTGCCGGTTCCTGGAACGCCACGGGTTCAGCTGCGGCCAGCGCGGGGACGCCATCCCGGGCGTGCGGAGCTGCGTTCAGCAAAAATTGCCGGTCACCGGAACCAAGCATCGCGGCAGCAGCCCGGCCGATCAGCGCCTCGAGGGCAATTTCGATCGCCTGGTAGTTCCGCTCCGCGTCCTGGTGGACCCAGGCGATGGAGCTGCCGGGAAGGATGTCGTGGAACTGCTGCAGCAGGACCAGCTGCCAGAGTCGCTGAAGCTCGGCTCCCGGGTAGTCGTAGGCACTGCCGGCGCGTACGGCGGCCGTGGCGCACCACAGTTCCGCTTCCCGCAGCAGGTGCTCACTGCGCCGGTTGCCCTTCTTGGTGCGGGCCTGGCTGGTGTACGTGCCGCGGTGCAGCTCCAGATACATCTCCCCCACCCAGACGGGCAGGGCCTGGTACTCCGCCTCGGCCTGCCGGAAGAAGCTCTCGGCCGAGCCGATCCTGACCTTTGGTGATCCTTCCAAGTCCGCGGTGCGGGCGGCAGCGGCGAGCATCTCCCGGGTGGGGCCGCCGCCGCCGTCGCCATAGCCGAACGGCACCAACGACACGGAACCGCGGCCGTGGTCCCGGTAGTTGCGCTCGGCGTGCGCCAGGTCCCGGCCGCTCAGGTCCGAGTTATAGGTGTCCACCGGCGGGAAGTGGGTGAACAAGCGGGTGCCGTCGATCCCCTCCCAGTTGAAGGTATGGTGGGGCATTCTGTTGGTCTGGTTCCAGGAGATCTTCTGGGTCAGGAACCAACTGCTGCCGGCAGCCTTGACGATTTGGGGCAGGGCGGCACTGTATCCGAACGAGTCCGGCAACCAGGCTTCCCGGCACTCGACGCCAAACTCCGCCAGGAAGAAGCTTTTGCCCTCCGCGAACTGCCGGGCCATGGCTTCGCCACCGGGCATGTTGGTATCCGACTCCACCCACATGCCGCCCACGGGGACGAACTGTCCTGCCTGCACCTTTTCCCGGATGCGGCTGAACAGCTCCGGGTACAACTCCTTGATCCAGGCCAACTGCTGGGCGGACGAACAGGAGAAGACAAAGTTTGGGTCTTCGTCCATCAGGGCCACCACATTGGAAAAGGTCCTGGCGCATTTGCGGATGGTTTCCCGGACCGGCCACAGCCAGGCAGAGTCAATGTGCGCATGACCCGTGGCAACCAACTGGTGCGCCGATGCGTAGGCCGGCCTGCCGAGGACCCCGGCGAGCGCCTGCCGTCCCGCCGCAGCGGTCCCGGCAACATCGTCGGGATCCATTACGTCCATCATGCGTTCGAGGGCCCGGAGGATTTCATGGCGCCGCGGAAGCTCCAGAGGGAGTTGTTCCATGAGCCCGGACAGCGTCCAGACATCCTGCTGGAGTTCCCACACGCACTGGTTGAGTTCAGCGATGGCGATGTTGCCCAGCCGGTACTGGGGCGCTCCCCCTGCGGTTGCCTTGTCACCCAGCGGAGTGGCGGCGAAGGTCCAGCCCTGTGCCATGTCCGGGTTCGCGGCCGCCTCCACATAGAAGTCCACCGCCATGCCGCTGCCCAGCAGTTTCAGGGGGATGTACTGGTTGCGGGGAGAAATGGCCTTGATGATGGTGCCGTCGGGCCGCCAGGCAATGCCCTCGCACTGGAAGCCGGGCGCTTCGGTGGTGAACCCCAGGTCCACCACTACCTCCACCGTGGTGTCCGGGCCGCCGCCCCAGGATTCAGGAACGTCCCCTTGCAGCCGCAGCCAGGTGGTGCCCCAGGGCCGGCCCCACGCGGCGCCGGGCTCCTGCGGCTGGAACTCCTGCCGCATCGCTTCGAGCGCAGGGACCGGTTCGTCCGGGACTTCCCAGCTGCTCAGGACAAGCGGGACGGACCTGCTGTAGACGGCGGGGGCGATGCGCTCGCGCACAAACCTTGCCAGGCGGACTTCCGTGATCCTGCGGTCGTCATGCAATATATGTCCTCTTTAGGCGTGTGACTGGATCATCGTGTCCATTCGATGGACAAATCTACCCGCTGGCGGCACTGCAACCAACCCCTTTTGCAGTTATCCGGCGGTTGTCCGGACCCTGCAATCGGACCTATGCACCGGGCCCCTGCGCTGCGGGCAGGGCCGGTTCGGGCCGCAGGATCCGTGAGTTCCCGGCGTAGACGTTAAAACTGGTGCCCCGGCTGAATCCGGCCACGGTCAGCCCGTTGGCCTCAGCGAGCTCCACGGCCAGGCTCGAAGGGGCACTGACGGCCGACAGGACCGGAATGCCCGCCAGGGCGGCTTTCTGCACCAGTTCGAAGGATGCCCTGCCGGAAACCTGGAGGACCGTCCCGGCCAGCGGCAGGAGACCTTCGCGCAGCGCCCAGCCCACCACTTTGTCAACCGCGTTGTGCCGCCCAACGTCCTCGCGCAGGCAAAGGAGCCGCGGGCCACCGTCGTCCTCAATCTTGAACAGCCCCGCCGCGTGAACGCCCCCGGTATCGTCAAAGACGCGCTGGGATTTCCGCAGCAGCGCGGGCAGGGACGCCAGGACTTTTGCGTCCACCGTCAACGGGTCCGCCTGCGGGCTGAAGTGGGACGATTTCCGGACTGCCTCGATGGAATCCGTGCCGCAGATGCCGCAGGAGCTCGATGTGTAGACCTTGCGGCCTGTATCGGGAAGTGCGACGTCCGGCCGCAGCTGGGCCTCCACCACGTTGAACGTCTGGACCCCGTTCTCGTCCTCACCGGCGCAGAACCGCAGCGATACCAGCTGTTCGGGCGCCCAGATGACGCCCTCGGACACCAAGAACCCAGCCACCAGGTCAAAGTCGTCCCCCGGCGTGCGCATGGTGACCGAGTAGGAAAGCCTGCCCAACCGGATTTCGAGCGGTTCCTCCACGGCCAGGACGTCTTCGCGGTGCCGGACCGGGTACTCCAGGGCGGCGGGCGAACCGTCCAGGACATACTTGTGCACCTTGCGGCGCTGGGTTACGCGTCCCATGTTCCACCCTGCCTGTTCATTACTCCATCATGGCACCAACGGGGCCTGCCCCAGTCCAGAGCCCCAGGGGCCCAGAGCCCAGGGACTCAACGCAGCAAGGCGCGGGAGTTGCCCGTGCACCTGAAACAGGGGCCCTCAACCCAGCAGCGCACTCCAGTCCACGGGCCCGTTGGATGCCGGTTTGCCCTTGGGCTGGGCGGCCCGTGCGTTGCTTCTCGGTTTGGCTTTGGCTGCCCCTTCCTTGGGTGGCGGAATGGGTGGGCCCCAAGGCAGCGCGAAAGCGGGCACCGGTTCGCCCAGCTGCACGCCGTGCGGCGGGACCACCAGCACACCGTCGGCAGCGGCCAGGCCGCGCATCATGCCTGGGCCTGTGTGCTGCGCAGGGGAGGCCATTCCGTACAGCAGCCGGAAGGGCATCAGGCGGGTGCGTCCGGGATCGGCTTCGATCATGGTCCCGCACGGTACTGTCTGCACGTCCGGCATGGCCCGGTGCCCCAAGACGGCGAACAATGGGGCGCCGACGGTGGACAGGGCCATCATGGCCGCAAGCGGATTGCCGGGGAGCCCAAGGACAAAGCGGCCGTCCGGCAGTTCGGCCAGGACGGCCGGGTGGCCGGGCCGCATTGCCACGCCGTCGATGATGAGCCGGCCGCCAAGTTCGGCAACAGCCCGCCGGAGGTGGTCTGTGCCTGAGCGCCCGGTGCCTCCGGTGGTAATAACGACGTCGGCCGGCAGGTCGGGCGCCTCCGGCACCTCCGGCACCACGTCTTCGAGCGCCGCAAGCCATTCGGCATACGAATCGCCGATCCGCTGCTGCCCCGCATGGATACCTCCGAGCATGGCGACGACCGCCGGCAGTTGCGGGCCGAACGTATCGCGCACCTGGCCGGGAGCCGGCGTACCCCGTTCCACCACCTCGGATCCGGTCAGCACCAGACGCACCACTGGCTTACCCTGGACCTGCACTTCGTCATAGCCTGCCAGTGCCGCAAGGGCCAGGTGTGCCGGGTTGAGTTCCACCCCGGCCTTGACCAGGATGTCCCCTTCAAGGGCTTCCTCCCCGGCCTTCCTGATGTGTTCACCCGCGCGCGGTTCGCCCGGCCGGGCCTTGCCTCCCACCATCACCACCGGGCCCTCATCGTCCTGGCCCAGGACTGCGCTTTCGGTACGGAGGACTGCCTTGCCGCCCACGGGGATCAGGCCACCCGTGGCAATGGGACTGGCCTGGTGCGGCGCCAGCCGGGCGCCCGGCTCCACCGGGATCCATGGGCCGCTTCCATTGACTGCCCAGCCATCCATGGCCGAGGACGCATAGTGCGGCATGTCTTGCAGGGCCACGATGTCTTGGTCAAGTTTTCGGCCCAGGGCAATGCTCAGGGCCACGGGGCCGGGCGGAATAGGGGTGGCCGCATCGTAGGCAGCCTGCCGGGCCTCTTCCCACGTGTGTGCCAGGTGATGGTGGTGGGAGCGCCCGGGTTCGGCTTCGCCCGGCTCCGTGGTGCCGAATTCGGCGTCAGCCGTACCGCTTTCTTCCCGGGCGGTTTCTCCCGGGCAGGCGTCTTCCGGGCCGGTACCGGGCGGCGCCGCCGGATCGCTCCGGGTTTCTGCAGTCATTCGCCGGGAGTCCCGGCGGCTTCAGCGTCGTAGTCAGCTGCCAGGGAACGGGCAACGGCCAAAGCCGCGTCTATGGAGGCTGCGTCCATCTCCCTGCCGGGAGCGGCAGCCAGGCCTGCGGCATAGCCGGCAATGAAGGTGGTAAGCGGAGCGGCCGGCCGGACAACGGCATGGGCGGCAACACCGGCGAGTGCCAGCACTGCGTTGATGTCTACCTGGACGTCCTCAAGCTTGTACGCCTGGAGAAGGGATCTGCACCATTCTTCCAGCGTTTCGTCCTGGCTTTTCACGACTTGCCTCCCACGTTAGTTCCGCCCGTGCTCGGGTCCTTGCTTTCACGCTGGCTCCCGGCGGCAATCCCCAGCGCGGCAGCATCGTCCCAGGTATCCACATCGGAGGTGGACCCGGCGGGGACTGTGACAAGCTGCACGTCCAGACTAGCAAGGAGAGCCCTGACAGAGCCGTTGACCAGCGCGTTGCGGGCAGCCAACTCCGCGCACGCTTTTTTTAACCCGGGCGTGCTGTAAAAAGCCACCAACGGCTGCGCCCTTCCGTCGCCGGACCGGGCCATCACGCCCCCTGCCCCACCATCCCCGGGGCGGGTGGGAGACGCGAAAAGCGCCTCCCGCAACACAGCGACGGCCTCAGACGCAAGCGGCATGTCGCAGGCCAGCACCAGGGTAAAGGGCGCATCTCCGCCATTTTCATCCAGGGCGTGCAGCCCGGCGCCGATGGCAGCCGCGGGCCCCGCGAACGGCGGCTCCTCCCGGCACGTGAGAACACCGGGCGGCCAGCTGGCCTGGGCTACCGGGTGTGATGCTGTGCCCTGGGATGACAGGAAACCGGCGTCGCCGACGACGACAGTGCGGCGGGCACCGGCTGCAGCAGCCAGTGACCGTTCCAGCAGCGACTGGCCGCGGAAGACAAGGGACTGCTTGGGTACGCCGCCCAGCCGCGATGACCGGCCACCGGCCAAGATCAGGGCATCAAAAGCCAAGCTGTTCTCTTGCACTCCCCCAGCCTAACCACCGGCTGGCGCAGGAATCACGCCGCTTCCCCAGGACGGGGTCAGGCAGCGCGTTCGGGAAGAAGGAACGGATCCCACGCGGGGGTGGGCTTCTCCAGTTCCTTGATCTGCCAGATAGTGCCGCGCGGAGGCTCGGGCACGAACCGAAGGGTCCAGCCCATCTCGGTCGGGGTGTGGTCGCCCTTGACGTTGTTGCAGCGGAGGCAGGCGGCCACCAGGTTCTCCCATGAGTCAGCCCCACCCCGGGATTTGGGGTGTACATGGTCAATGGTGTGCGCCGCCTTGCCGCAGTACGCGCATTTATGGCCGTCGCGTCTGAGCACACCCCTGCGGCTGACAGCCGTGGAGTGGTTGTATCGGGGCCGGATGTACCGGTTGAGGAGGATCACGGACGGACGGCCCAGGACGTCGGTGGGCCCCACCACGGGGTCATCCCCTTCGGCCACGACGCTCGCCTTGCCTGTGAGCACAAGCACCAGCGCCCGGCGGAAAGTAATAACCGCCAGCGGTTCATATCCAGCATTCAGAACGAGAGTGCGCATGCACTTACCTCTTCACGGCCGCACCCGTCAGGGGCACGAGGGCCGGCTGCCCTCGGCATGTCCGGGCTATGGATCGACATCACAAGAGTAAACAGAGAAGTGCAAAATCAGGTAATCGCCGCCCGGATGCCGTGCCGGAAAAGGCGACGCCGGGCAGTCATCCCCGGCCGGCCTGGAGCTGCTTTAAACGCAAAGGACCCCCGCCGGGAGGGCGGGGGTCCTTTGACGGTAGGCACCGGCTGTTGCCTGTGCCGCACGCGAGGTGCTTACCTGACGTGGATGAAAACCGGTCCGGAGCCCACGTTTGCGCTGAAGACCACGGTGTCGTTGCCGTTGAAGCCTCCATGGACGGCCATGCCATTTCCGGCGTAGACAGCGATGTGTGCCATTCCTCCACCACCATCGGCGTAGTAGATGAGGTCTCCGGGCTGGGCCTGGGAGGCAGGCACCGTGTCACCGAGGGACAGGTACCCGGCGGGCCAGTCATGGAAGTGGATTCCGACTGCGGCCAAGGCGTTGGTCACCAGCATGGTGCAGTCCTGGTGGACACCGAGCTGGGCGTAGGCGGCGGAGAGGATTGCGGCACCCTTGCCGCTGGCGGAAGCCTGCGCCGCAGGAGCGGCCGGGGCAGCAGCGGTGGCAACCTTGGCCGTGACCTTGGGAGCAGCAACGGGCTGGGCAGCGGGCTCAGCGGCGGGAGCAGGGGCAGCTTCCTGCACTTCAACCTGCGGCTCCGGCTCGACGACGGGCGCCGGCGTGGTGGTCACGGCGGGCTTCTCGAAGCTGATGGCAATGGTGGAAGCTGCGGAAATCGGGGCGTCGACCGCGGATTCAACTTCCAGTGCGGAGGCAGGAGCAGAGTCGCGCTTGACGTTCGCGTCGGCGGCATTCGCGGCAATGCCGCTGGTCAGGACCAGGCCGGAAGCTGCGGCAATGACAGCGGCCTGGCGGCCCATGCCGCCGGCGTTGTCGCTGACAGCCTTGGCAATGACTGCGATCGAGTTGGTCTTGGTGACCTCGGCGCGGTGCCGTGCGGTAGCACGAGTCGTCATCAGTTCTCTCTTTCGTTTTCCTTGCGACCGCATGTAGGCAGGCAAAGGGTGGTAGACGCGCCGGCATCTTGGGGGTACGCCGGCGCGTCCCGAACGGGGATGTGGTTTCTAGCGAAGAAGCTTTGGGCAAAGAAATAGCCCTTGGAGCATGGAGCCCAAGAACTATTTATTGAGGTGGTAGTACGACGAGCTACCGGTGGCTGCAGGCGAGTGGAGCAGCGTGCCCTGTGAGGGGTTGAGTGCGCTGATCATCATGCCGTTGCCGACGTAGATGCCGACGTGCGCTCCACCGTTCTGGACAACCAGGTCACCGGGCTGCGGGGTGGAGGTGGGGCTCATGATGCTCCACGCGTTGGTGCGGGGAATGCTGATACCGGCCTGGGCGTACACCCACTGCACGAAACCGGAGCAGTCCCAACCGGTGACGGGGCTGGTGCCGCCCCAGACGTACGAGTGGCCGATGCCGGTGTAGGCGATGGCTGCGATGCCTGAGGTGGACGCGGAGGACACGGTCTCGGCGGTCTTGGTGACCGGGGAGGCGTCCTGGCCGGCGGCAGCGGCAGCAGTGGCTGCGCCGTTCGCCGTGTCGGTGGACTGGGTGCGCACCGCTTCCACCTTCGGAGCAGCGGTGGTCTTCACCACGGGGCGCTCGAAGGAAACCGTGGCAGTGGGGGCAGCGGTGACGGCGAGGGCCGTCTGGGCCGAACCGGACTCGGTGGACGCTGAGACACCGGCAGTGGTGTCGGCAGCGGTGGCCGGCAGTCCCATGCTCAGGATGAGGCCCGATGCGGCTGCCACAACGGCAGCCTGGCGGCCTACGGTCCCGGCATTTGCACTTACGGCCTTGGAAACGGCATCCAAGGGGCTGGTGCGAACCGTTTGCGCACGGTGGCGCGCAGAATGATGGCGTGAAGACACGAAGGTAGCCTCTCCCAATGCCTGCGAGGTGAGCTGTCGGATTCGGATGGGAGTCACCCGGCCACGCTGCTTCCTGGGAAGCTTGTGACTTAACCCCAAGGCCTTCTGGAAGAAGGCCGAAATTGGTTCCCCCGCCCCTGCCAGACGATGAAATGCGAACGGACCTTGAGCGGTGGCAGAGTTAGGCAATCCACTCAAGAGCGTCAACTTCGGAAAAGTTGACGCGAGTTAGACGGTACAGCAGTTTTGTTTCAATGTCACATTCAGGTCACGGCGAGTCACGGCGATCTGAGAGTGGACAATCATTCGGTTACAACCAGCCCATGGGATCGACCACTTCGCCGTTGACCTGGACCTCGAAGTGCAGGTGGCAGCCGGTGGACGCGCCGGTGGTGCCGCTCAGGGCCACAACGTCCCCGCGGGACACGGTCTGGCCCACCTTGACGTTGAAGGATGACAGGTGGTTGTACGTGGTTTCCAGCCCATTTCCATGGTCAATAACCACCCGGTTTCCGCCGCCGAACTGATGCCAGCCAGCGAAGGTCACGGTACCGGTGGCGGCCGCCAGGACGGAGGTCCCGCATTGCGCCACAAAGTCCTGGCCCCTGTGGAAGTCGCCCGACCCCCCGGTAATGGGACTGACCCTGTAACCGAAGGGGGAAGCGGTGACAAGCGAGGCCAGCGGTGCGGCCAGGGTGCCGGCTGACGCGGCACGCGTCACGGAGCCGGCCGACTGGGCACTCAGGAGTTGCTTCAGCTTTCCGTCCGGATCGGCCTGGGTCACCACTGCCGAGCGGCTGAAGTCGATCTGGGCACCGATATCTGCTGAAATCTGGGGCTGGGGCGTGACGGAGGAGGCTGCGACCGGGGCGCTGCCGGCGGCGTCAGTGGCCATAACGGGACCTGTGGCGGGCACAGTCACAGTCAGAACCAGGCCGGTGGCAGCAAGGGCCATGCCGGCTTTCTGGCCTATGCCGCTGGCGGCTGCAAACTCCGTCATCTGGCGGAATGGACCCCGGCGGCGGCGGGCGTCGCGATGGAGGTCGCGGGGGCGCTCCGCTGCGGCATCTTCGACAACCCGCGGTGCCGAAGGGGGGCCGGCAGCACGGCGGCGTCCCCGGGGGGTCTGCATGGTCAAGAAGGGTTTCCTCTCTGGAGAAGCCTGCGGAGTTAGCTGTCGGATTCGGGTCAGAGAGATCAAAGACCCGGCCCGCCAAGGGCAAGCTTCTGCGCAGGGATATTCCCGGAAGAATCCTTCACTGGAGAGGCTTGCTGCTGACGGACTTCACCCCAAGGCAGTCCCCCGCTGCCGATTGTGGTTCCCCCGCCTCTGCCAGTAACGACTCGTGCACCTGACCCGCTGGCAGAGCTCGGCTCCGGATCAGGTAACGCTTAAGTTTCAACGACTGGTTCTACTATAGGGGCTTAAGACCCTTGGTAACAATTCCGTTATCTTTGCGTGGAAGGGCAGGCCCGGGGTATGGAAGTCCCGCTTCAGCCCTGCTTGATGGCCACGAAGACATGCGCGGCCACCTCGGGCGGAAGCTCCAGCGCTCCTTCAATCCCGGTCACCCGCACCGAGATGTAATCGCCCACGCGTTCCAGGGTCACGGCAGCGCCGGGCCGGATTCCGCCTTCGTCCAACTGCGCCAGCAGTTCGGGCTCCACCTGGATCGGTTCCGCGAGGCGGCTGATGGTCACGCCCGACGCAGGCCCGTAGCTCTTCATCGCCTCCACCAGGCTGATGGCCCCGTCACCAAAGCCGGGGGCCGGCTGGCCGCCCAGCGCGGCAAGGCCGGGGATGGGGTTGCCGTATGGGGACTCGGTGGGGTGGTCCAGCATCTCGTAGATGCGCCGCTCCACCCTCTCACTCATCACATGTTCCCAGCGGCAGGCTTCATCGTGGACGTAGGCCCAGTCCAGCCCAATAACGTCCGCCAGCAGGCGTTCGGCGAGCCGATGCTTGCGCATCACTTCGGTGGCCCGCTTGCGGCCGGTGTCCGTGAGTTCCAGATGCCTGTCGCCGGAGACCACAACGAGTCCGTCGCGCTCCATCCTGCCGATGGTCTGGGAGACGGTGGGGCCGGAATGGCGCAGGCGCTCGGCAATACGGGCCCGGAGGGCAACGATGTTTTCTTCCTCAAGCTCCAGGATGGTCCTGAGGTACATCTCCGTAGTGTCGATCAGATCCGTCATCCAGCTCAGCTCCTCGGGCGCAGTACCTTGCGTTGTCCCACCGTATCGCCTCTTCCCGCGAGGTAGTCCGGGGGAAAGCTTAGCCTATTTTGACTTTGTCCGAATAGCCGCGACCCCACAGGGAACCGCACCAGGTGCATGCATGGAACACTTGCACACGCGCCGCATTGTCTCAGTGTCTGGACTTTGCCGCTGCCGGTTCCCGCCCGCCGCTGCTGTTCAGGCAGAATGGGGAAGGCCTATGGCACGGCCGCCGCCCGGCTGCCGGCCACCACAACCCGTCCGTCCGGACCAAAACGTTCGTCCCCGCCGAATTGGAGCACCTGTGAGCGACACCAGCATCACGATTCCCGCCGACCTCCTGCCCAAGGACGGACGGTTCGGCGCCGGCCCGTCAAAGGTCCGGCAGGAACAGATCGATGCCCTCGCAGCCGCATCCAAAACCATCCTGGGCACGTCGCACCGGCAGGCACCGGTCAAGAACCTGGTGGGGTCCGTCCGTGAAGGGCTGAGCCAGTTCTTCCGTGCCCCCGAGGGCTACGAGGTTGTCCTTGGCGTTGGCGGCTCCACTGCTTTCTGGGACATCGCCAGCTTCGGCCTGGTGGAGAAGAAGGCCCAGCACCTCTCCTTCGGCGAGTTCGGATCCAAGTTTGCTGCGGCCACCAACAAGGCCCCTTTCCTGGAATCCTCCTCCATCATCAAGTCCGAGCCCGGCACGCGACCCACGGCGCAGGCCGAGGCCGGCGTGGACGTTTACGCGTGGCCGCAGAATGAGACCTCCACCGGCGTGGCAGCCCCGGTCCAGCGGGTTGCCGGAGCCGACGAGGGATCCCTGGTCCTGGTGGACGCCACCTCGGCCGCAGGCGGCCTGGACGTGGACGTTGCCCAGAGCGATGTCTACTACTTCGCACCGCAGAAGAACTTTGCTTCCGACGGCGGGCTCTGGCTGGGCCTGTTCTCCCCCGCCGCGCTGGAGCGGGCCGCCCGCATCAAGGCCAGTGGACGGTGGATCCCGGACTTCCTGGACCTCCAGACCGCCATCGACAACTCCCGCCTGAACCAGACCTACAACACGCCGTCGCTGTCCACGCTGGTGACCCTGAACGCGCAGGTCCAATGGCTCAACTCCAATGGCGGCCTGGATTTTGCGGCCGGACGCACTGCCGATTCCGCCGGACGCATCTACAGCTGGGCCGAGGCTTCCGATTTCGCCAGCCCGTTCGTGGCCAAGCCGGAGGAGCGTTCCAACGTCATCGCCACCATCGACTTCGACGAGTCTGTGGACGCCGCCGCCGTAGCCAAGATCCTGCGCGCCAACGGAATCGTGGACACCGAGCCCTACCGGAAGCTGGGCCGCAACCAGCTGCGCATCGCTACCTTCGTGGCCATCGAGCCCAGCGACGTCTCCGCCCTGCTCGCCAGCATCGACTATGTGGTGGGCGAGCTGCGCAAGTAGGCCCTGCCCACACTTGGGCCCTGTCCACAGGCAGGCACTTTTAACGTACGACGGCGCCGCCCGGGTTTGTCCCGGACGGCGCCGTTTTCGTTGCGCCCGGCAGAGGGCGGGGCCGGTCTCCCGGCGAAGGTGCGGCTAGGCTCCTGCCTGCGCTCCGTCGTCGTCCGCTGGTTCCCCTTGCTGCCCTGAATCCTGCCGGCCTTTGTCACTTGCCGCTGTTTCCTGCGCTTCCGGCTCTCCGACCTCCGCTTCGTGCCCACCAACCTCGGGCTCCTGCGGCTGTTCGTCCTCGGGGCGGACCCGTTCGGCCCACGGCACCCACTCCGGAGCGAGGATCGAATCCTCGGACGGCAGCAGGCCCAGTTCGTTGACGGTGACCACCTTGGAACGTGAGTTGCGGGTCAGCACCGCGTACCACTGCCAGCCTGTGTATCCGGCCAAGCGGGACTCGAACAGGTGTGTCACCAGCCGGTCGCCCTCGCTCTTGGCCGCAAGGTGCGCCCCGATAGTGGCGGCCGGCGTGATGCTCTCCACCGCCGTCCGGGCCGTATCAACAGCCGCGGCCAGGAAAGCGTCAGGCTTGCCCGTACGCCATACGGGCACGCCTGCCTTGCGTGTGGGCGGAGTCTTGGCAGCCTGCTCCTGCACTGGCGCGCCCGGCTGTTCAGATTGGGGATTCATGGGCGCCTAAACGTCCAGCTCGTCGGCAACCTTGCGCAGGGCGGCGGCAATGGCCTTGCCCTTATTGCCCTCCGGGTACTTGCCCTTGGACAGGGTCCCGGACAGATTGTCCAGGACGGTCACCAGGTCCTGCACCAGCGGGGCGAGGTCCTTGGCACTGGGGCGCTTGGCCTTGGCAATGGACGGGGTCTTGTCCAGCACCCGCAGGCCCAGTGCCTGGGCACCCTTGCGGCCGTCCGCCACACCGAACTCCACCCGGGTGCCGGCTTTCAGCTCCGTTACCCCTTCGGGCAGCGACGACTTGGGCAGGAAGACCTCCTGGCCGTCTTCGCCCGCGAGGAACCCAAAGCCCTTGTCCTTGTCATACCACTTGACCTTGCCGGTAGGCACGTAATCAACCTTCTTCGTTCTGCTGTCATGAGACACGGCCGCATACCACCGCATCCGCATTGTTGTGCGGGTTCAAGGTATGGCATGCGCAAACCGTGTTGGTCTGTATCCTTCAAGGTTATCCTGCCGGATGCCTGATTACGCTTCCTGCAGCACCGTTCCGCCGCAGGCGCAAGGGCGCCGGGAGCGTTTAACCGCACCAACGGAGCCGCTGTAGCGTTACGTCCATGACTCCCTCGCGTTACCGGCGGCCGCTGATGGTCCTCGCCGCTGTTATTGCCGTGCTGTCCCTCATAGCCGTGGGGACGGTCATGGCGCTTGCCTTCGCTGGGTCGGTGGCCCCCACCTGGGTCACGTACTCCGCGCTGTACGGCCTCCCTGCGGCCTTCATCCTGATGCTCCTGCTGGTCCTGGACGGCGTTGCCGCCCGGCGGCGCGCGGGAAAGGCCGGGCGGCGGTAACGTTGGACTGATGTCCCTCATTCGCGCGCTCGGCATGGAACTGGAGGCACGCAGCGATGATTCGCTGCGGGCGTTGTTCGCCGCGCGGCCGGACCTCATTTCCCCCTCTGTTCCGGACTTCGCGGCGGTGGCGGCGCGCGCCAGTTCCCGTGTCAGCGTCCAGCGCGCCCTCGAACGGCTCAACCGGCCCCAGATGCAGGTCCTGGAAACCCTGCACCTCTGCACCAACACCGATACCGGGCACAGCGCCTCAGCGGAAGGCCTGCACCAGCTGATCCGGGGTTCGTCGCTGGCCGTGGTTGAGCAGATCATCGGCACCCTGCAGGAGCTTGCCCTGGTGCATCCCGCAGCTCCCCCGCACGGCACCCCGCCCCCGGCGGCCAGCCAGCCGTACTACCTTCCCGTAGGTTCGCTCAAGGATGTGGTGGGAATCTACCCCGCAGGCCTGGGGCGCAGCTATACCGAGCTGGTCCGCCTCCAGCCGGCTTTCGCCCAGCGGGCGGTGCAGCTGGTCTCCGAACTGCACCGCAGCGGCTTCGCGATCCACGGCGCCACCACGCCCATGGAAGCGGCACTGGCGCTCCAGCACTGGACATCGTCCCCCGAAGCCCTGCGGGACATCCTTGCCGGGGCCCCGGAACGGACGACGGCGCTGCTCGCCAAGTTCCGGAACTGGGCCATGGGTGCCGTCCCCCAGGCGCAACGGAGAGCCTCGGTCACTACGGAAGGCGCCGACGTCGGGCCCGTGGACTGGCTCCTTGCACGCGGGCTGCTGGTGCCGCTGGACGCGGCGCACGTCGAGCTGCCGCACAGCGTGGGGATGGCCCTGCGCGGCGGGGCGATCATCAACGACTTCACCCTTGCCCCGCCGGTTGCCGAGCTCGGCAACACCACCGCGGCGCTGCGGAGGAACGCAGCCCTGAGCGCTATTTCGGAAACCCTCCGGCTGGTGTCCGAACTGTTGCATGCGGTAGAGGCCCAGCCACTGGCCACGTTGCGGAGCGGGGGCGTGGGGGTCCGCGAGCTGCGGCGGCTGTCCGAACAGCTGCGCGTTGACCAGGGCGCTGTGGGCCGGCTGCTGGAACTGTGCGGCCTGGCCGGCCTGATCCGCCTCGACGTCGATTCGTCATCATGGGTGCAGCCGCCGGAGCTGGAGTGGCTGGTCCTTCCGCGGCAGGAACAATGGCTGTGGCTGGTGAACGCCTGGCTGGCCAGCGAGCGCGTGCCCTCCATGGTGGGCCAGCCCGTCAATTCAGCGCCGGGAGCAGCGGCCGCCCGGTCTGCCGCCGGGACCACCATTGCTGCCTTGTCTGCCGGGGCGCAGCGCCCCGATGCCCCGGTGGTCCGCAAACGCATCCTGGAAATCCTGCTTGAGCTGACGCGGGAAGCCGACGATGGCGACGGCGGCGCGCCCGTCCTCGATGCCGCTGCGGTGCTGCAGCGCGCCGAATGGTCCCAGCCGCGGATGGCCCGGCGGTTCAGTTCCCTGATCCGGGGCGTCCTCGCCGAGGCTGAAATGCTCGGCCTGGTGGGCTCTGGTGCCCTGAGCCAGCTGGGGAGCGCCTTCGCCGAAGACCGCCCCGACGCCGCCCTTGCGATTCTGGGCAAGCACCTGCCCGCGGCCCTAAATCACGTGCTGCTGCAGGCTGACCTGACCGCTGTCGCTCCGGGCTACCTTTCCCCTGCGCTGACGGAGCAGCTCCTGGTCATGGCCGACGCCGAGGGGCAAGGTCCTGCCACCATCTACAGGTTCTCCGCGGAGTCGGTAAAACGCGCACTGGACCGCGGCCATGACGCCGCCGGGCTGCTGGCGTTCCTCCGGGAGCATTCGGCCACGGCGGTTCCCCAGCCGCTGGAGTACCTGGTGGAGGACACCGCTTCCCGGCACGGCAGGCTGCACGTGGGCCAGGCTGCGAGCTTCATCCGTAGTGAGGATGAAACCGCACTCACCGATCTGCTGGCGGGACCGAAGGCCGCCCAACTGGGCCTGGTCAGGCTGGCCCCTACGGTTGTGGCGTCGTCGGCGCCGCCCCGTGAGCTTGCCGCCGTGCTCCGCAGTCTGGGCCTCTCCCCGTCCGTGGACGGCGCCGAACCCGCCGCGCACCTCCGCCGGCCTGCCGCGCCGCAGGAGAGCCTGCGCCCGGTGTACACCGCCCCGCGGATGGCGCCCGCGGCGGAGGAGGTGGAAGCCCAACTGGTTGTCCTGCGGCAGGCCGGCGCCGCCGTCGGGCACCACCCCGGTGCCACCACCGGCAGCGAGGTTGCCACCCAACTGGGGCTTGAGGCGCTGCAAAGGGCCATCCGGCTGAAGCAGCGGATCAACATGAACGTGGTGGACAACCTGGGGAATGCCAGCCTGGAAGTTGTTGTTCCGCTATCTGTGAGCGGGGGCAGGGTCCGCGTGTTCGATCCCGCTAAGGACACTGAACGCGTCCTGTCCGTCCACCGCATCATCGACATCGAGGCCGCAGAGGAACTGCGCCAGTAAAGGATTCCCCCGCGTGACCGACGGACCCCTGATCGTCCAAAGCGACAAGACCATCCTCCTTGAGGTGGACCACGAACTGGCCACCGAGGCCCGGCACGCCATTGCACCCTTCGCCGAGCTGGAACGTGCACCCGAGCACATGCACAGCTACCGGCTGACCCCGCTGGGGCTGTGGAACGCCCGCGCCGCCGGACTGGACGCCGAAAAGGTGCTGGACGCCCTCCTGAAGTACTCCCGCTTCCCGGTTCCGCATTCGCTGCTGATCGACATCGAGGAAACCATGTCCCGGTACGGCCGGCTGCGCCTCGAAAAGGACCCGCGCCACGGATTGGTCATGCGGACGGACGACTACCCGGTCCTGGAGGAAGTTATCCGGGCCAAGAAGATCGCCCCGCTGCTGGGGCCCAGGATCGACGGCGAGACCGTGGTGGTGCACGCCTCGCAGCGCGGGCAGCTCAAGCAGCTGCTGCTGAAGCTTGGCTGGCCGGCGGAGGATCTGGCCGGTTACGTGGACGGCACCCCGCACCTGATTTCGCTCAATGAAGACGGCTGGCAGCTCCGGCCGTACCAGCGCCTGGCCAGCGAAAACTTCTGGGCAGGCGGCAGCGGAGTGGTGGTCCTGCCCTGCGGCGCCGGCAAAACCCTGGTGGGGGCCGCGGCCATGGCCACCGGTTCCACCACCACGCTGATCCTGGTGACGAACACGGTGGCCGCCCGGCAGTGGAAGGACGAGCTGATCAAGCGCACCTCCCTGACCGAGGACGAGGTGGGCGAATACTCCGGTGCCCTCAAGGAGGTGCGGCCGGTGACCATTGCCACCTACCAGGTGCTCACCACCAAACGGGGCGGCATCTATCCGCACCTGGAGCTGGTGGACGGCCACGACTGGGGACTGATCATCTATGACGAGGTCCACCTCCTTCCGGCACCGATCTTCAGGATGACCGCAGACCTGCAGGCCCGGCGGCGCCTCGGGCTGACTGCCACCCTGGTCCGGGAGGACGGCCGCGAGGGCGAAGTCTTCAGCCTGATCGGGCCAAAACGGTACGACGCACCCTGGAAGGACATCGAGTCCCAGGGCTACATCGCGCCGGCGGACTGCGTGGAGGTCCGGGTGGATCTGCCAAAGGATGAACGTGTTGCCTATGCCATGGCTGATGACGCGGACAAGTACCGGCTGTGCGCCACCTCGGAGTCGAAAACCCAGGTAGTGGAGGAGCTGGTGGCCCGGCACGCGGGTGAACAGCTGCTGGTGATCGGCCAGTACATCGACCAGCTGGATGAGCTCGGCGAGCGCCTGCAGGCACCCGTCATCAAGGGCGACACATCGGTCAAAGTACGGCAGAAGCTCTTTGATGCATTCCGTGCCGGGGAGCTGCAGACCCTGGTGGTGTCCAAGGTGGCCAACTTCTCCATCGACCTGCCTGAGGCCTCGGTGGCCATCCAGGTCTCGGGCTCGTTCGGTTCCCGGCAGGAGGAGGCCCAACGGCTGGGCCGGCTGCTGCGGCCCAAGAAGGACGGGCGGGCGGCCCGCTTCTACTCCCTCGTGGCACGCGACACCCTGGACCAGGACTTCGCGGCCAAGCGCCAGAGGTTCCTGGCCGAGCAAGGGTATGCCTACCGGATCATGGACGCCAAGGACGTGGCCGCAGCGGACTAGGAATCCCCTGTGCCGGTTGCGCCTGCGGAGTGCACACTGGAGGCATGAGAACACGAATGGTCCCGGTGGCGCCCGGACCCGGGCAGGAATCGGTGTGGGACTATCCCCGCCCGCCCCGGATCGAAGCCAGCAGCGAGCGCATCCGCATCGTCCTGGGCGGCGAAGTCATCCTTGACACCACAGATTCGCTCCGGGTCCTCGAGACCAGCCATCCGCCGGTGTACTACATCCTCCAGTCAGCATTTGCCGCCGGCGCACTCGAGCAGTCCTCGGGCAGCAGCTTCTGCGAGTTCAAGGGCGCGGCGAAGTACCTGACAGTCCGCGGCGGCGGGAAGGAAGCGGACAGCGCCGCATGGTCCTACCCGGAGCCGGCGTCAGGTTTTGAGGCACTTGCCGGCCGGGTGGCCGTCTATCCAGGCCGAATGGACTACTGCGAGGTGGATGGTGAGCGGGTCACTGCCCAGCCCGGCCGCTTCTATGGCGGCTGGATCACCAGCCGGGTAGTGGGGCCCTTCAAAGGTGAACCCGGGACGATGGACTGGTAGGCCCGAGCGGACCACCACCATGCTCACAACAAATATCCAGACAACTCCCAGAGTCTGGGAGCATGATGGGAGCATGAACAAGAACGGTCCAGAAGCCAGGCTGCTCGTCGTTGATGATGAACCCAACATCCGCGAGCTCCTCTCCACGTCACTGCGGTTCGCCGGCTTCGAAGTGGTCTCTGCAGCGAACGGACGGGATGCCCTGGCAGCGGCCGATACCCACGCCCCGGACCTGGCCGTGCTGGACGTCATGCTCCCCGACATGGACGGGTTCACCGTGACCCGCCGGCTCCGCGCCTCCGGAAAACACTTCCCCGTCCTCTTCCTCACGGCAAAGGACGACACCGAGGACAAGGTGACCGGGCTGACCGTGGGCGGGGACGACTACGTCACCAAGCCCTTCAGCCTGGACGAAGTGGTGGCCCGCATCCGGGCGGTGCTCCGCCGGACGCAGCCCCTGCTGGACGACGACGCGGTGATCCGCGTTGACGACCTGGAACTCGACGACGACGCGCACGAGGTACGGCGCGGCGGCACGGTCATCGAACTCTCCCCCACCGAGTTCAAGCTGCTGCGCTACCTCATGCTCAATCCCAACCGCGTGCTGTCCAAGTCGCAGATCCTGGACCACGTCTGGGAGTACAACTTCAACGGCGACGCCTCCATCGTGGAGTCTTACATCTCCTACCTGCGCCGGAAAGTGGACATCGACCCCGACGCACCGGCCCTGATCCAGACCAAGCGCGGCGTGGGCTACGTCCTGCGGACGGCTGAAAAGCGCTGACCTTGCTCAAGCGGTGGAAGTCGGCCTCGCTCAGGTCGCAGCTGGTGGCCATGATCATGGCCCTGCTGATCGTGGCCCTGACGGTGACCGGCGCGGTGACGCTGACCTTGCTCCACAGCTACCTCCAGGGCCAGGTGGACGACAAACTGAACGCCGCCGTCGACTCTGCCCGGAAACAGCGCTCTTTCACCCAACTGCAGGCACCCAACCCCATCCCCACCGACTATTCCCTGATGCTCTTCACCCCGGGTGAGCAGCCGTACACCTTCGGCGGAGACCCGGACGACCACCCCGACATCAGCAACATTTCGGTGGAGCAGGCCCAGGCGCTCCAGCTGGTTCCGTTCCAGGTCCGCGGGACGGACGGCGAAAACTGGAGGGTGGTGGCGGTGACCGTCCAGAACGGCCCCACCACGTCCGTCGTGGTGATCGGGCTGCCCTTGGAGAGCGTCGACGACGTCCTAAAGCACGCCACCCTGGTGGTCACCGGCGTCGGCCTGCTGACCCTGCTTCTCGCCTCGCTCATAGCCAGCTGGACCGTCTCGCGCGCCTTCCGGCCGCTGGCCAGGGTGGAAAAGACAGCCGCCGCCATTGCCGCCGGCGACCTCTCCCGGCGTGTGGAAGTCGAAAACCCTGCCACGGAGCTGGGCCGGCTGAGCAGTTCCCTGAACGCCATGCTGGCGCACATCGAGACCGCCTTCGCGGCGCGGACCGCCTCGGAAGCAAGGATGCGCCGCTTTGCCGCTGATGCGTCCCACGAGCTGCGCACACCCCTGGTGACCATCCGCGGGTTCTCCGAGCTCTACCGCCACGGCGCCCTGGCCACTGACGAGGACGTGGCCACCGCCATGGGCCGCATCGAAAGCGAAGCCAAACGCATGGGTTCCATGGTGGAGGACCTGCTGCTGCTGGCCCGCCTGGATGAGCAGCGGCCGCTGCAGCAGAAGCCGGTGGACCTGCAACTGGTTGCCCATGACGCGGTGGTGGACACCCAGGCCAGCGACCGTTCCAGGGCGATCACGCTCACCGGCCTCGACGGCGGAGCAGCGGCCCCGGCCCCGGTCCTTGGAGATGAGGCCAAGCTGCGCCAGGTGGTGGGCAACCTGGTGGGCAATGCCTTGCGCTACACGCCGGAGGGCAGCCCCATCGAACTGGCCGTCGGGGTCCGCCGGACCGACGGCGGCGAACGGTCCGTCATCGAAGTACGGGACCATGGGCCGGGCATCTCCGAAGACGACGCCGCCAAGGTCTTTGAGCGCTTCTACCGGGCGGACACCTCCCGGACCAGGGAGACGGGCGGCAGCGGCCTGGGGCTGGCCATCGTGGCAGCAATCGTCGGATCCCACGGCGGCACAGTGCGGGTGCAGAAGACCGACGGCGGCGGCGCCACCCTGGTGGTCAGCCTCCCGCGGCGGGACGACACGCCGGGCAGTAACAGCGACGACGGGGAAGACGCCGCTGACGACAGTACCGCCCCCGCGGCGGGCAGTGACGGATCGGTTATCCACATATAGCCACACCGCCGTGGCTTCCGCCTGGTGCTGCTCCATAGGCTCGTCCCAGCAGCCCGGATCCCCCGGGCGCAGGACCCTTAGGGACCCGCCGTAGCGAAAGGCACAGCGATGAGCATCATTTCCGTCGACACCGAATTACTGCAGTTGAAGTCCGCCAACGTCCAGGCCACCGTGGACCGGATCAGCGCGGACGTGCAGACCATGAAGCGGGGCCTGGATGAGCTGCAGGGCTCATGGCGGGGTTCGGCAGCCACCAACTTCCAGGCACTCATCACGGAGTGGACCATCACGCAGGGCCGCGTGGAAGCGTCGCTGGCGTCCATCAATGGCGCCCTCGCGTCAGCGGCCGCAACCTACGCCCAGGCGGAGCAGGGAAACACGCAGCGGTTCAGCTGAGCCGGCACTTCGGCAGCACGTTCCCCGCTTCCCCCTCTAGGCTTCCGGGGTTCCCTGGTGGAACCGCAGCCGCCACCGGCCGCCGTCGAGGACCCACAGCGAGCTGCGAAGCGTCGTGCCGGACCGGGCAAAGCTTCGGTACGTTAGCAGGACCGTGCTGGGGCCTATGCGGTCAGCGCCCAGGATTTCAATGTCGGTCCGTTCGCCGGGATCCTCCTCGAGGGCCATCATCATAGCGTCCCGGGTCCACACCCGGCCCGAGCTGCCGATCTCCACAAAGTCCGGGTGAAGAAGGATGGCGGTCCGGCCAATGTCCCCCCGCACCAGCGGCCCCAGGAGCTCGCGTTCCAGCTCCTCAACCAGTGCCTCTGGCGGGATGGAGCCTGCCCACTGCGTTGCCTCGGCCACTTCAAGGGCTTCATCGTCCAACTCGCTGAACAGGTCCAGTTCATCGAAAGCCGATACAGGCTGGGGGGCTGCCCTGCGCTGGTCGCCCGCGGCCGCAGGAACACCCCCGCTGGATGCTGCCGGGCGTCCCGCTCCCCCGCCTTCTGCACCCGTTCGCGCTGATTCCCGGCGTACTGCCTGCGTTTGTGCGGGGGCAGCAGCCGGAATGTCCAGGGTGGCCGGCGGCAGTCCCACACCGGAAGGCGCCGGTTCCTCCAGGGCACGTCCGCGGCCGCCCTGGCCATTGGAAAGATCGTGGTGCGCGCCGGGGTGGTGTCCGCCGGGGAATCCCGGGCCGGAGCGTGCTGCCACTCCCTGCTGGTACGCGGTGGCCGCGGCCCTGGCCCGCTCGTCGGCGGCCTCGTTGAGGTCGTGCCCGGCGTGGCCCTTGACCCACTCGAACGTGTAGGTTCGCCCGGCCAGTTCGCGGTCGAGTTCCTTCAGCAGCTCCACATTCAGGACAGGCTTCCCGTCAGCCTTGCGCCAGCCCTTCCGCTTCCACCCAGGCATCCATTTGGTAATGGAGTTGATGACGTACTGGCTGTCACACAAAATGCGCAGGTCCTCCCCGGGGAGGTGCGCCGTGGCGCGCAAAAGGTCAAGGACAGCCATCAGCTCCCCCTGGTTATTGGTCCCGTGCGGCCAGCCTCCGGCCCGCCAGCAATCGTCATTCACATACCAGGCCCAGCCCGCCGGGCCAGGGTTTCCCAAGGCCGAACCGTCAGCCGCTGCAGTAATCGTCACCAATCCATCCTGCCAGAAGCAGCTGACAATGGGCTGCCGCGGAGGTACTGCAGCCCATCCTCCTGTTTCTGCCGCAGGCTCGGGCTGCGCGTCCGGCTCCTCCTCCAGCTTTCACCATGAAATTTTCGGAAAACGCTTACCGGATACCCTTGACGGGGATGCCGTCGCGCGAAAGAATCGCAGCACACCAATTCAGAAAACGGTTTCTCGAGACGAGATCCTTGGTCACCTAAGGCTGCCACGGAGCGAAGAAACCAACCGAAGGGAACATCAATGACGATTCCAGTAGTAAGCCGCCGGAGGTTTCAGCTTGGCGCTGCGGCTGTGGCTCTATCCATCCTGGCCACGGGCTGCGGCGCCGCCGGCGGATCCGGCGGGTCCGGCGACAACGGTCAGGTGACCCTGCGGTTCACCTGGTGGGGCAACGAATACCTGAACGGACAGACAAACAAGGTAATCGCCGCGTTCGAAGCATCCCACCCAAACATCAAGATCAAGACCGAGCCAGGCGAATGGTCCAGCTACTGGGACAAACTGGCAACCAAGACCGCCGCCAACGATGCGCCCGATGTCATCCAGATGGACCAAAAGTACATTGCCGAATACGGCGGCCGCGGCGCGCTCCTGGACCTATCCAAGCAGAACGGTATCGACACGTCGAAGTTGGACAAGGAGGCACTCGCATCAGGCCAGTACAGTGGCGCGCAGTACGGACTGAGCACCGGTCAGAACGCCTATGTCATCATGGCCAACACCAAGGTGTTTGAAGCGGCAGGCGTTCCCCTTCCCGACGACAAGACCTGGACATGGAAGGACTTCACGGACACGGCCGCGAAGATCAGCGCCGCCGGCGACGGTAAGAACTATGGAGCGGCATACGGCAGCAACGAGGCCGACCTGATCATTTGGCTCCGCCAGCACGGCGAAAACCTGTACTCAGAGGACGGCAAGCTCGACTTCCAGGCCGCCACGGCCGCCTCCTTCTGGGAGCGGCTCAAGGACCAGCGCGACTCAAAGGCCAGCCCACCGGCCAACGTCGCGACGGAAGACGCAGGGGCGAGCCTCGAGCAAAGCCTCTTCGGCACCAACCGGGTGGGCATGGCATGGTGGTGGACCAACCAGCTGGGCTCGCTTGAAGCCACCACCGGAAGCAGCATCAAGATGCTGCGCGCCCCGAGTGTGGACGGCGCTGCTGCCAAGAACGGCATGTACTACAAACCCACCATGTTCTGGTCCGCTTCCTCCCGTTCCAAGCATCCCAAGGAGGCAGCAGAGTTCATCAACTACCTCACCAACAGCCCGGAGGCCGGCGCCATTCTCATGACGGACAGGGGCGTGCCCACCAACAGCGATATCGTCGCCGCCATCACGCCCTCGCTGAAGCCGGCTGACACCACGGTGGTCAACTTCCTGAAGGACATCGCCCCGGAAATCAAGGATGCGCCGCCGGTACCGCCGGTGGGTGCGGGCAGCGTCCAGAACGTGATCAAGCGCTACACGGATGAAGTGCTGTACGACCGGCTGACGCCCCAGGCGGCCGCCGAAGCCTTCACGAAGGAAGTCCAGGGAATGCTGGATTCAGCCCGAAAGTAATCCGCAGCAAAAATGCGGCCCCCTCACCAGGAGGGAGCCGCATTTTTCTGTTGGCGGGAGGGAATCCCGGCCGGGAAGCTTAGAAGCCGCCCATGCCGCCCATGCCGCCCATGTCGTCGCCGCCGGCAGGAGCAGCAGCCTTCTCCGGCTTGTCAGCAACCACTGCTTCGGTGGTGAGGAACAGGCCGGCGATGGAAGCCGCGTTCTGCAGGGCAGAGCGGGTCACCTTGACGGGATCGTTGACGCCGGCTGCCAGCAGGTCGGTGTATTCACCGGTTGCTGCGTTGAGGCCGTGGCCGGCGGGCAGGCCGCGGACCTTGTCGACAACCACGCCGGGCTCCATGCCGGCGTTGAAGGCGATCTGCTTCAGCGGGGCGTCGATGGCAACGCGGACGATGTTGGCGCCCGTTGCTTCGTCGCCGGACAGCTGAAGGTTGGCGAACGC
The DNA here is from genome assembly GCF_042652025.1 of Arthrobacter sedimenti. NCBI lineage: Bacteria > Bacillati > Actinomycetota > Actinomycetes > Micrococcales > Micrococcaceae > Arthrobacter > Arthrobacter sedimenti. The sequence continues at coordinate 176,077 of NZ_JBHSDQ010000008.1, forward strand.
TTTGGCGCCAGCCTGAATCAGGGCCACGCCGCCACCGGCGACGATGCCTTCTTCAACTGCAGCCTTGGCGTTGCGCACAGCGTCTTCGATGCGGTGCTTGCGTTCCTTGAGCTCAACCTCGGTTGCGGCACCGGCCTTGATGACTGCAACGCCGCCGGCCAGCTTGGCCAGGCGCTCCTGAAGCTTCTCGCGGTCGTAGTCGGAGTCGGAGTTCTCGATCTCGGCGCGGATCTGGGAAACGCGGCCGGCGATCTGGTCGGCGTCGCCGGCACCTTCGACGATGGTGGTCTCGTCCTTGGTGACAACAACCTTGCGGGCCTGGCCCAGGAGCTCCAGGCCGGCGTTCTCCAGCTTGAGGCCAACTTCCTCGGAGATGACCTGGCCGCCGGTGAGGACGGCGATATCGGCCAACTGGGCCTTGCGGCGGTCACCGAAGCCCGGAGCCTTGACGGCGACAGACTTGAAGGTGCCACGGATCTTGTTCACGATCAGGGTGGCCAGGGCCTCGCCCTCGATGTCCTCGGCGATGATCAGCAGCGGCTTGTTGGACTGCATGACCTTTTCCAGGACAGCAACCAGTTCTTTGACGTTGGAGATCTTGGAGTTGACGATCAGGATGTACGGGTCCTCGAGGACAGTTTCCTGGCGCTCGGCGTCGGTGACGAAGTAGGCGGAGATGTAGCCCTTGTCGAAGCGCATGCCTTCAGTGAGCTCGAGCTCCAGGCCGAAGGTGTTGGACTCCTCGACCGTGATGACGCCTTCCTTGCCCACCTTGTCCAGGGCTTCGGCGATGAGGGCACCGATCTCGTCGTCACCGGCGGAGATGGACGCGGTGGCGGCGATCTCTTCCTTGGTTTCGATTTCCTTGGCGGAGTTCAGCAGCTCGGCGGTGACGGCGTCAACGGCTTTCTCGATGCCGCGCTTGAGGGACAGCGGGTCGGCGCCGGCGGCAACGTTGCGCAGGCCTTCCTTGACCAGTGCCTGTGCCAGAACCGTGGCGGTGGTGGTGCCGTCACCGGCAACATCGTCAGTCTTCTTGGCAACTTCCTTGACCAGCTCGGCGCCGATCTTTTCGTAGGGATCGTCCAGCTCGATCTCCTTGGCGATGGAAACACCATCGTTGGTGATCGTGGGGGCGCCCCACTTCTTTTCGAGGACGACGTTGCGTCCACGCGGGCCGAGGGTGACCTTAACGGCGTCGGCGAGGGTGTTCAGGCCACGCTCAAGGCCGCGGCGTGCCTCTTCATCAAATGCAATGATCTTGGCCATAACGGCAGTAGTCCTTTCGGGACAGTCGTTAAGAATGAACCTTCGCTGCAGTGCCCGCGACGGACGATCCTTTGACGGCGGCCTCTGTATGCCTCCGCGTGGGGATCTCACTGAAGTGAGGTGTTTCTTTCGCTCCTCGACCGGTGCAGGGCGCCGCCGGCCGAAACCAGGCTTTGCTTTAGCAGTCGGTACGTCAGAGTGCTAACTCAATAATTAGCACTCCCCAGGTGAGAGTGCAAGCGATAAGACGCCGGACAAGGCGCTTGTCGCAGCCGCTTCGCCCAGGGCGATCAGCCGGAGTGTCCGGCTGTTTCGTGCCCCGTGGGGGTGGGGTTGTTGTCCGCCCCGTAGGTGAAGACGGAGAAGGCGGCCGTGGTGATGTCCCCGTTGGTGTCGAAGGCAACCGGGCCGGATTCGCCGTCGTAATTAATGTCCGGGCCGGCGGCGAGGCCGCCGAGGCACTCCTTGTAACTCAGGCACGGAGCCTGCGGCGTGCCTGCCCCGGAGGTCGCCGTTCCGCCGGAGACCGGAATGAGGTTCGCGGCAATCGACCGGCCCGCGTCATCCTGCGCCCGGGCCGCTGCGAGGGCCGCCAGCGTCACTGCGTCATAGGTTTCGGCAGCGTAAGAGACGTCCTTCAGGGAGGGGTCCACCGCCAGCAGTTTGCCCTGGAAGGCTGCCGTGGGGAGCTGGCCCGGGATGACGGCGCGCGCGCCTTCGAGGGCCCGGGACGGCAGCGCAGATCCGTAGCGGGCGAAGGCACCGTCGCTGAGGATGACCTTCGAACCGCTGACCCCTGCATTGTGGAGTTCGGCCAATGCGCCCTGCGCGCCGTCGCGGGCCACCAGGACGACGGCGTCCGGCGTGGCTTTGGCGGCAGAGCGCGCGGCTTCGGCGGCATCCCCCGGCTTGAAGCCCGTCCCGGGCAGGACCTTGAGTCCGGACTGTTGGGCAGCATCGGTGACGGCGGCTGACAGGTCCTTGCCGTAGGCACCCTGCTGGTACAGCACGCTGATGCTGGCGGCACCGGCGTCTTTTGCGAGCTTTGCCAGCACGGGCCCCTGTGCGACGTCGGCTGCGGCCGTCCGGAAATAGTAGCCTCCGCTGGCGCTGGTGGAGAGGCCGGCAGCGGTGTTGGCCGGGGAGATGAGCGGCACATGGGCGCGGGACAGGATGTCCACGGCGGGGGTTGCATGGCTGGAGTCGGTGGGTCCAATGGCTACGTCCGCCTTGGCAGCCGCCAGGTCCTTGGCCTGGGCTGCGGTGTCCTGGTCCGGGTGCACAGGAAGCAGCTCCACGGGCCGGCCCTTGTGTCCGCCGGCGGCGTTGATGTCCTGGATGGCTGCCTTGGCGGCCGCCAGCTGGGGTGCGTTGAGGAAGGCGTTGTCGCCGGTGTTGTCAAGGATCAGGCCCACCCGGAGGACGCCGTCGCCCGAAGCCTCCGCGGGCTCTGTCCTGGCGTTGCCGCCGGTGCCGGCGCAGGCCGTCATGGAAAGGAGGCCCGCCAGGGACGCGGCAAGCGCTGCGCGGACGCGGACTGGGGAGCGGTGAGCCGGCATCATTGCGCGGGCCGGACGTTTTCTGCCTGCGGGCCCTTTTCGCCCTCGCCAATGTCCAACTGCACCCGCTGGCCCTCAGCCAGGGCGCGGTAACCCTCCCCCTGGACCGCAGACCAGTGGACAAAGACGTCATCACCGGAGCCGTCAACGGTGATGAAGCCGTAGCCCTTCTCAGCGTTGAACCACTTCACGGTTCCCAGTGCCATGCGCGGCTACCGGTAACCCGGGCCGAGCACAACCACGAGCGGTACCTGGAATTCGGTGCTGTTCACCACGGTGGGAATGTTCAACAGTCCTGCAAGCTCCTGCGCGCTGGCCAGTTGCTGCGGGCCGGCATAGAAGATCACGGAGGACTTTTGCGGGGCGCCGGACCAGTTGCCTACCTGGCCGAGCCGCCAGCCGTCAGCCTGGACCGTGCCCCCCACGCGGCTGGCCAGCCCTGCCGTGCCGGCAGCGTTGTAGACGGCCACTGCCTGGGTCTTGTCGACGACGGCCTGCTGGCTGGCGGAAGCGGTGGGCTCGGGCTCGCTGCTTTGGGTTGGTACGGCCGACGCGGACGGCACCGGGACGGACCCCGGTGCAGACGAGGACTGGGTGGGCGAAGGGGTGGATCCGGTTCCGGCCAGCGGGGCTGATTCAACGGTTGCCGACGCCTGGCTGGCGGTGGTGTTGAAGCCGAGCTTGGGAAGGATCAGGAAGGAGACCAGTCCAATGGCCAGGGCCGCAACGCCCACCGCAAGGATGGGCCACAGCCGCACGCGGGACGGGGCCGTAGCCGTCCGGTGGACACCTTGTCGCGACGCGGCCTCCGGGACCTTGTCGAATTCATCGCGGGCGTATCTGGTCATGGTGGAAGGACATCCTTGTTGATTGCGGCTGTTGTCCCGGCCTGGGCGTCTAAGCGTCGGATCCCAGGCGCCGGGCGGTGCGTGCACGGTGGCGCGACGTACGTAGTCTACGCAATCTCTTCACCAGCATGGGATCGTGGGCCAGGGCATCCTCGCGGTCGATCAGCGCGTTGAGGAGCTGGTAGTAATGGGTTGCGGAGAGATCGAACAGCTCGCGGATGGCCTGTTCCTTGGCCCCCGCATACTTCCACCACTGCCGTTCCAGGGCCAGCATCTGCTGTTCGCGCTCGGAAAGGGAGGACTCGCGGAGGGTGAAATCCGCCAGGAGGGACTTCCCTGGATCGTGCTCCGGCAGGTGTTCCCGGGCCGGTTCCGCCACGGCGCACTCCTTCGCTGGTTACGGCCAATGTCTTACACCCATGCTACCGGCCGAATAACACGGGTGTCATTTGCAGTGCCTGCAACAATGGAACGATGTTTGAATCGGATGCGCTGTTCGAGCTGCAGCAGGAACCGGCGGACGCCATCAGCTTCGCGGACCTGGCCGAGCTCCCGCTCGCGGAGCTCATGGCAGCCGACTGGGCCGCGGCCCTCCACGGCGTGGAAGGCCAACTCCGGAAGGTGCTCACTTTCGTTGCTGCAGAGGAGGCCGCCGGGCACCAGATCCTCCCGCCGCCGTCGAACGTCCTGCGCGCCTTCCGCCAGCCCCTGGCGGATGTGAAGGTGCTCATCGTCGGGCAGGACCCCTACCCCACGCCGGGACACGCCGTCGGGCTGTCGTTTTCCGTCGAGCCGCACGTCCGGCCGCTTCCCCGCAGCCTGGTGAACATTTACCGGGAGCTGGAATCGGACCTGGGCATTCCGCCGCGTGTCCATGGCGACCTGTCGGCCTGGACGAACCAGGGCGTACTGCTCCTGAACCGGGTGCTCACGGTCCGGGCGGGGGCGGCGGGTTCCCATCGCGGCAAGGGCTGGGAGGAGATTACGACGGCGGCAGTCACCGCGCTGGCGAACCGCACAGCTGCGGACGGGTCCAGGATGCCGCTGGTGGCGGTGCTGTGGGGCAAGGAGGCCGAGGGCGTCCGGCCGCTCCTGGCCGGAGCGCCCGCTGTCAGCAGCGCCCACCCCAGTCCATTGTCTGCTTCGCGCGGGTTCTTTGGCTCCCGGCCGTTCAGCCGCGTTAACCAACTGCTGCGGGAACAAGGTGCGCTGGACGTAACCTGGGAACTGCCGCCGTCGCCCTAGCTTAGGCTTGCCTTATGAGCACTGTCCCTGCCGCCACCAGCGCCACCAAGAAGAGCCGCCCTCAGGTCAACCTGAGGGTGCTGCGCAAGGAGCAGCTGTCGCCGCACATGGTCCGGATCGTGGCCGGCGGCGAGGGCTTCAGCGACTTCACGAACAACGGGTTTGTGGACCGGTACGTGAAAATCGTGTTTCCACAGCCCGGCGTCCAGTACCCCTCCCCCCTTGACCTTTGGGCCATCCGCGAAACCATGCCGCGCGAGCTGTGGCCCTTCACCCGCACCTACACGCTGCGTTGGGTGGACCCGGAGGCCCGGGAGCTCGCCATCGACTTCGTGGTCCACGGCGACGAAGGGCTCGCCGGACCGTGGGCGGCCAACGCCCAGCCGGGCGACACGCTCACCTTCACCGGCCCCGGCGGCGCCTTCAACCCCAACCCGGACGCTGACTGGTACCTCTTTGCCGGGGATGAAGCGGCCCTGCCTGCCATCGCTGCCTGCATCGAGTCGCTGCCGGCCGAGGCAACGGGGCTGGCCTTCCTGGAGGTCGGCTCCGAGGCCGATATCCAGCCCATTTCCGCCCCTGCCGGGCTGAACATCACCTGGCTGCCGCGCAACGGGGCACCGGCAGGTTCCGGCGACCTGCTGGTCAGCGCCGTGGCGGACGCCGAGTGGCCGGCCGGTACCGTGGACGTCTTTGCACACGGCGAACGCGGGTACATGAAGGCCTTGCGCGAGGTGTTCTTCAAACAGCGCGGCCTGGAGCGCCGGCAGGTGTCCCTGTCCGGATACTGGGCGCAGGGCCGCGTGGAGGATGTGTTCCAGGCCGAGAAGAAGCTGCCGGTCGGCCAGATCTAGGTCCCGCAAGCTGCGGCGCCTGGGTTAGCGGCGCCGGAACCACGCTAGCGGCGGCGGGCCCGGCGGCGCTCGTTGCTGGCCAGGCTGCGGGTGAGTGGACGGGCCAGGACATCGCCCAGGACGATGCCGCCGGCCGTGCCCAGCACGATGGCCCCGGCACTGAGCATCCCTCCGGCGCCGGCCAGGATCTCGGCTTCTTCAACGGTGAGCACGTACATGGAACGGAAAATTGTGAGGCCCGGCAGCAGGATCAGCGCCGCGGGTACAGCGACCACCAGCTGCGGCGCGCCCATCCGCAGGGCCACCACCCTGGCCAGCAGGCCAATAACGACGGCCGCGATGGCCGGTGAGAACCGGTCGCCGATCCCCAGCAAACCGCAGCCGAGCAGCACCAGGTAGCCGGCCACGCCCACGGCCGCCGTGGGCAGCAGCAGCTTCCACGTGGTCTGTTCGGTGATGCCGATGGCCATCACCGCCGCGGCCACGAAGACGACAAGGACCCAGAGATCGTAGGCAGGCGGGAACGTCTGCGTGACGTCAATGCGTTGCAGCCCTGTCAGCTCCCCCACCACGAAGGCAACGGCGATTCCTGCCACGATGGCGCCGAAGGTCAGCAGCGTGGACAGGAACCGTCCCGCCGCCGTCACGGGGAAGCCGTTGATGGCGTCCTGCACGGAGGACACCAGGCGCCCGGTGGGCAGGAGGAGGAGGATGCCGCCCACCACCACGATGGACGGCGAGGCGGTCAATCCGAACTGCCACAGCAGCAGGGCCAGGATGGTGACCACGAACGAGCAACTGGCGGTGATGAAGAAGTCCGGCACCCGCCACCGGCCCAGCTGCCTGGCCAGCAGGCTGATGCCGATGTTGGCCACAAACGCGATGATCGAGGACACCGGACCGCCGCCTAGCACTCCCACGAACACGGCAGCGAAAACACCGAACGCGGCCGTGACCATCCAGCGCGGGTACGGCTTGGGGCTGGTGATGGCCTCATTGAGCCTGCGAATCGCTTCGTCGCGGCCTACGCCGCCGGCCACGATGTCCGTGACCAGCTGGTGCACCTTCGCCAGGCCTGCGTAGTTGTTGGTCCAGGAGCGCACCACGCGCAGCAGTGCGATGGGGGTCTGGTCCTTGGGCGCGTAGTTGATGCCGACGGACTGGTTAGTGATGTCCACCTCGATGTTCTTCAACCCCAGGGCGGCAGTGACGGCAATGATGCTGGTTTCCACTTCCAGGGCGCCGGCACCGTAGCGGAACATGGTCTCCGCGAGGTGAAGGGCGAAGTCCAGGGTCTTGCGGGCGGAGGTGTCCACGCCGCCCACCTGGATGGTGGGGTTGGCATACGGGCTGCCCGCCAGCCGGTCCACGATGCTCAGCGGGGCCGTGGGCGGGTTTTCGCCCTGGACCAGGCGGCGCAGCATGCGCCGGGCAGCGGCGTCCTGCCGGATCTGTGCAGGGGTCAGCGGTTCCGTCTTGGGCAGGCCTTCTGTATTAGGCCTGGTCCGTGGCCGTTCGGGCCGGTCAGTCATGCCCGCTTCCTCCCTGGACGCGTGGTTGATGCGTGGTTGGTTGTTGGTGCGTGGTGCGCCGGTCAGGCTCCGCGCTTCAGGGGCAGCTTCCCCAGGATGGTACGGGCGGCGCCAGCGGCGGCCCTGGCTACCCGGTTCGCGTGGAAGACTGCGGGCCGCACCGGCAGGACGAAGTCGCCCACCAGCTGGACCACTTCGCCGCCGAATCCCTTCTTGAATTCGTAGCCGCCGTGGCCTTCCTCGTCCTGCCCGGAGATGCCGAAGGTGCCGTAGAAGTTGTAGCGGGGGTACCCCTTCTCCAGCGCGTGCAGCATCATCCCCCAGTACAGGGAGGTTGCACCGTTGAAGTAGATGTAGTCCTGGACGGTGCCGCCGATGACGCACACCACCTCGTCGCCGTAGCAGACGAAGTGGATGGCGGCCACGGTGGCGGTCCCTACGGAGTCGGGGAAGCGTTCGATGTCCTTCAGGCTCCGCTCGTAGCTGTCCACCAGGTCCTGGACCACTTTGAGCCGGTTGGCTTTCTTTTTGCTGCCCGTTTCCTCCACCTCGCGGCGGAGGTCGGCCGCGGTGGCCGATTCCTCGGCCAGGCGCTCCGTAATGGATTTGCGGTAGGCCGGAATGTCGATCTTGGCCATCATGAGCTTGGTGAATTCGGGCGACGTGGTGCGGAGCAGGTGCTCGTAGTAGGCGCGTTCGCGGTAGACAAAGCCCTTTTCGTCACCGGCGCGGCTCAGGGCGCCGTAAAAATCATCCAGTGTTTCCAGGGTGGCCTGCTCCAGGAAGACGCCGTTCTTTTCGGCTTTCCGGATGGCTTTCCGGGTCCGGTAGCTGGTGCCCATGATCAGTTCCTCGGCGTCCTGGATGCCCACGAGGTTTTTGATGAACATCCAGTTGACGTTCACGAAGTTCATGTCCAGGCCCTGGTGCTGGAATCCAATTCGCTCCAGGTCGGCCACCAGTGGGCGGTTGTCCTCGATGTCTGGGTGCTCCGCGCCGTCGGCGTCCCGGGCGATGTACCGGATGTTGGGCGAGATCCGCAGTTCGGCAGCTTTCCGCCCTGCCGCGTGCTTGCGGAGAAGTTCGACGACGGCACCCACCAGGTCCCGGTCCGTGTAGTCCATGAGGGGGCCCTTGGCGCATTCACAGACGGTGTAGCCCAGCCGGGTGGTGGTGAAGTTGAGCTTTCCGGCGGCCACGAGCTCGCCGTCGCGGCGGACCCCGAAGAGCTCCACCTGCTGGCCGCGGGCACGCTGGAAGCGGGCAAAGTCGATGGACTGCAGGAAGCTGTTCTGCGGATGCTTCAGGGCGAAGGCCTCGAAGTCGGCGTCGCTGAGGTTGGCGTATTCAAGCCCGGTAGCGGCGGAAACTGTATTCAAGGGGTGACCTTCTTCTCGACTCTTCGCGGCCTTGGTTGGCCGCACTGTATTGAGGGTGTTTAGGCGGACTGTGTTCGCGGCAGGGGTGGCTTGCCTGCAGGGGTGCGCTGGATTTGCAGCCCTGGTGGCTGCGGTCAGTAAAACTGTTGGCCGGTGCGTGCGGTTTCGATCCGGCGGAACACCTTTTCTCCCCCGTTGGACCAGAGCCGGTACCGGAGCGGGGACAGCACGTAGTCATGGCAGCCCACAAAGTCGGTGACCGTCTTGGTGAAACTGGTCTTGAACATCCCCATGCCGTACAGGTTGTGGGTCTTGTCCTTGATGCGCGCAGCCGGCGGCGTCCCGCAGAAGTCGTATTCGGTGCAGCCGAGTTCCTGCATCCGCTTGATGGCAGTCCACTGCACCAGGTGCGAATCCCCGTACTGCTTGCGGTTCTGGGTGGAGCCACCATCCTTGTAGGTGGCCTTGGCACCGTAGTTGATGACGAACGCGCCGACGCTGGGCTTCCCGTCCTCATACGTGAAGAAGAAGTTGCCCTGGCCGCGGTTGCAGAACTCGTCCCAGAACTGTGCGTAGTAGTCGTAGCTGCGGAGGGGCATAGAGCCCTTGGCGTTGACGGTGTTCGCCATCAGGTCGTACAGGGCGCGGTAGGTTTCGGGTCCCGGCTCCTGCCGGACCACCTGGCAGCCCTCCTTCTCGGCCCGCCGGACTGCATTCCTGGCGCGGGAGGAAATGGCTTTGAACACTTCCTCTTCGGTGCCGGAGATGTCCAGCAGGGCGGTGGAGTCGTTGGACTGGATGTTGGGCGCTTTGACCAGCTTGGCCGCCTGCAGCTCCCGCTGCGCATCTCCGGAATCGATGATGTCCGGCTCCACCTTGATGGTGAAAACGTTCAGTTTGCTGCTTCGGACGAAGGCCGCGCACGCTTCGAGGGCGGGCCGCAGGTCCGCCGCGTCCGCCAGGTCAGGACCCTTGATGAGGTACCAAAGCCGTCCCAGGACAGGGAAGCGCTTTTCCAGCACCAGGTTGTAGCTGGAGTTTCCGCCGCCTTCCAGCACCAGGAACCGGACTCTCCAGCCACTGCCGTTCTTGACTGATGCATAGGCGGCCGACTGCAGCATGTTGCCGCCGTTCGGGTTGGCCGTGACGTGCTTGTCCCAGTTCTCAATTTCCTCGGCTGTGGCAAAACGTGCGGTGAATTCTCGCAAGGGGGCCGTGTCCAATCGGGTTTGTGCGCGGTTTCGGTACTTCTGGATGCGTGCGGACATGCAGCCTCAAGTCTAAAGCCTGACGCGCTCCCGGCTTTTCCCCGACCCGGCCGGCATGGCCAGTCTCACGCTGCCGGACGCCGTCTTGACGGGCCTCGGGGCGTTCAACAAGGGTTGGGGTATGAGGCCGGATGGGGAAGAGACAACCGCTCCTGCGGGCACCGGCAGGCAGCCGTACAGCGCCGGGGTTCAGGTCGCTGCGCTTTTCGGGTTCCTGGTGGCGTCCCTGGTGGTGGCAGCGTTGGGCGGGCTGGCGTCGGCGGCCAACGTCACCGGTTGGTACGCGACTGCGGACAAGGCTCCCTGGTCCCCGCCGAACGGCGTGTTCGGTCCGGTCTGGTCTGTCCTCTACACGGCGATGGCTGTGGCTGCCTGGCTGGTGTGGCGGAAACGGACCAGCCGGACCCGGCCGGCCATGGCGGTCTATGTCCTCCAGTTGGTCCTCAACCTCGCCTGGACCCCTGCATTTTTTGCCCTGTACCCCGCCCTCGGCACGGCAGCCCTGTGGCTGGGACTGGTCGTCATCCTTGCCCTGATCGCCGCCGTCGCCGTCACGGTTTTATATTTCGGCCCCATCAGCCGGACCGCCGGGCTGCTCCTGCTCCCCTACATTTCATGGCTGGTGTTCGCCGCCAGCCTGAACTGGTGGGCGGCAGCACACAACTAACTGCCGGCCGAACATCGGCTGCGCCCGTCAGCCTGTTCTTCCACCGCGGCGGCCGCTGTCAGCATTCGACGACGTTGACGGCGAGGCCGCCCATGGCGGTTTCCTTGTATTTGTCGCTCATGTCTTTGCCGGTTTCGCGCATGGTGATGATGACTTCGTCGAGGGAAACCCGGTGGGTGCCGTCGCCCCAGAGGGCCATTTTCGCGGCGTTGATCGCTTTCGCGGCGGCGATCGCGTTCCGTTCGATGCACGGGACCTGGACCAGCCCGCCGATCGGGTCACAGGTCAGGCCCAGGTTGTGTTCCATCGCGATTTCGGCCGCGTTTTCCACCTGCGCCGGGGTGCCGCCCA